>JBLMXQ010000001.1:0-41305 GCA_050257855.1 Betaproteobacteria bacterium
GCGGCGGGACCCGAACCCCTACGTGCTGCCGACCCCCGCCGCCCAGTTCAGGTTGACGACCGGCACCGCCGTGAAGAGCAGCGCACCGGCCGCGGCCGTGCAGAGGAGCGCGCGCGCGCGCGTCGCGGGGCGTCCGATCGACGCGACGGCATAGCCGGCCGGCAGTGCGAGCCACGGGAGCAGCTCGATTCCCGTGTGTGCCCAGTACGTCGGGTTCAGCGCGACCAGGAAGACGAAGCCGGAGGCGAGCTGCAGGAGCGGCGCGGTCCACCGGCGCCACGCGCCGCTCCAGAACAGGAGCACGACGCCCATCCCGCCGAGCGCGAGAGCGACATCCAGCGTGTAGCGCATCTCGTCCAGCTTGACCGCAACCGACGGGAACGTCGCATGGACCAGGCGGAAGAGGGCGATCTGGACGATGAAGTCGGTCCCGAACGCCGCCGTCAATGCGAGTGCAAGGAGCGCGATGAGGCCGAGCGACGTGATGGCGACTACGATCGCGTCCCGCCGGCGCCCGCCGAGGAGCAGACCGGCCACGACGGCAACCAGAGGGGCGACCGCAGTCAGCTTGAAAGCCATCGCCAGGGCGAGCAGGGCGCCCGCGACCGCCGAAGCAGCACGAGTCCCCGAAGGATCACGAGCCTTCAGCCGGGCGTCTCCCCGCATCAGAATCCACACGGCGCCCACGACCGCCGGCACGACGAACACTTCGCGCTCGAACACGTGGTACCGGAAGAGCAGCCCGCTCGTGGCGAACACGATGGCGGCGACGGTCGACATGTGACGCGGCGCGTCCGCCGAGCGCTCGATCTCGCGGCCGAGGAGAAACACGAGCGCCGATCCGAGAACGGCCGCGATCCCGGTGACGACTTCGGCCGTGCGAATCGAGATCGGCGCCACCAGGAACACTGCCGCGAGCAGCGCCTCGAGCGCGGGGAAGTGGGGGAGCGGGAAATCGCGATACGGGAGCCATCCACGCGCGAGCATGAACGCTCCGTTCAGGTACGACTCGTCTTCGATCCATACCTGCGGATACGCCATCCGGACGATCCGCGGGACGGCAAGGAGAGCCAGAAAGACGACGACGACCGCGGCGCTGGCGGACGCGGCGGGCGGCGGCTGACGAACCTGAACGTGGCGGGCTCCGGGCACGAGGCTCTCATTATAGTGAGGACGTGGTACGTTGATCGGATGCCCCTGCTCGTGCTCGACCGCGTGTCGATGGCGTACGGCCACGTGCCGCTGCTCGACTCCATATCCCTTCAGATCGAGCCGCGCGAGCGGGTGTCGGTAATCGGGCGCAACGGCACCGGCAAGTCGACGCTGCTCGAGATCATGAGCGGCGAGCTCGAGCCCGATTCCGGCACTGTCTGGCGGCAGCCCGGCCTGCGCGTGTCGCGGCTGGAGCAGGACGTACCGCTGTCGTCCAGTCGATCGGTGTTCGAGGCCGTCGCCGAGGGATATCCGCATCAGCCGGACGAGGCCGAGGCGTGGCGGCGCGACCATCACGTCGACCTCGTGCTCTCGCGCCTCGAGCTTCCGGGCGACGCCATCGTCGACACGCTCTCGGGCGGATGGCGCCGCCGCGTGCTGCTGGCGCGCGCGCTCGTCGCGCAGCCCGATCTGCTGCTCCTCGACGAGCCGACGAACCACCTCGACGTCGAGGCCATCGTCTGGCTCGAGGAGTTCCTGGCCGACTACGGCGGCGCGGTCGTGTTCGTCACGCACGATCGGGCATTCCTCCGGCGGCTGGCGACGCGCATCGTGGAGCTCGATCGCGGCGCGGTTCGCTCATATCCTGGCGACTACGCGACCTATTTGCGTCGGAAGGAGGAGCAGCTCGACGCCGAAGCGACCCGGGAAGACAAGTTCGACCGGAAGCTGGCGGAGGAAGAAGCCTGGCTGCGCCGCGGCATCAAGGCGCGGCGGACGCGCAACGAAGGGCGGGTCCGCGCGCTGATGGCCATGCGCGCCGAGCGCGCCGAGCGCCGCGCTCAGATCGGCCAGGCGAGGGTGAGAATCGAGCGTGCGGATCCGTCGGGTCGCCTCGTGTTCGAGGCGGAGCACATCTCGAAGGTGTATCCCGGACGGGCCCCCGATGCGCTTCCCCGCGCCGTCGTCCGCGATTTCTCGACCCGCATCATGCGCGGCGACCGCGTCGGGCTGATCGGGCCCAACGGCGCCGGGAAGACGACGTTGCTGCGACTGCTGATCGGTGAAATCACGCCCGACGAGGGGGAGGTGCGCCGCGGGGCGAACGTCCGGATTGCGTACTACGACCAGCAGCGCGAGCAGCTCGACCCCGAGCGCACCGTGTTCGATACAGTGGGCGAGGGGAACGACACCGTGGAAGTCGCCGGCCGGTCGCGGCACGTGATGGCCTTCCTGCGCGAGTTCCTGTTCTCGTCGGAGCGGGCGCGCTCTCCGGTGAAGGCATTGTCGGGCGGTGAACGCAATCGTCTGCTCCTCGCGCGTCTGTTCACGCGTCCGGCCAACGTGCTCGTGCTCGACGAGCCGACCAACGATCTGGATCTCGAGACCCTGGAGCTGCTCGAGGCGGAACTCGTGGACTGGCCGGGCACCCTGCTCCTCGTCAGCCACGATCGCGCGTTTCTCGACGACGTGGTCACCAGCACGCTGGTGTTCGGGGGCGACGGCCGGGTGGAGGAATACGTCGGCGGGTACGAAGACTGGCTGCGACAGCGATCAGCGGCTCAGGCCTTCGGCCAGCCCGACGCGTCCACCCTCGCCGGACAGCCGGCCCTGCCTGCTGCGCCCGCAGGACCCGCCCCGCCCGCCCGAAGGAAATTGACCTACAACGAGCAGCGGGAGCTCGACGCGCTCCCCGACCGGATCGACGAGCTCGAGGCCGAGCGGCGCGCGCTCGGCGACCGGATCGCGAGCGCCGATTTCTACAGGGAGGCGCCCGCGGAGATCGCGGACGCCCTCGCACGCGCCGACGTGCTCGACGCCGAGCTGACGGCGGCATACGAGCGCTGGCACGAGCTCGACGATCGCTCCTAGCCGGCGGCCGAGCCAGCAACTGGCAGCCACCAGTCGGCAATCTCTATAATCCCCGCCATGCCTTCCGCCATCACCGGATCCGGATCGGCGATTGCGCCGAATCTCGTCACCAACGACATGCTCGCGCGCATCATGGACACGAGCGATCAGTGGATCCGCGAGCGCACCGGCGTCGAGACGCGGTACTTCGTCGACCCCGGCACGTCGACGACCGATCTCGGCGCGCTGGAGGCCGCCGAGGCGCTCGCGGCCGCCGCCCTCGCGCCATCGGACGTCGACATGGTCGTGTTCGCGACCATGACGCCTGACCGCTATTTTCCCGGGTGCGGCGGCCTGCTGCAGACGCGCCTCGGGCTCCGCACCGTGCCGTGCTTCGACATCCGCCAGCAGTGCAGCGGATTTCTGTACGGCCTGCAGCTGGCGGACGCGCAGATCCGGGCCGGCGCAGCGCGAACCGTGCTGCTCGTCGGATCGGAAGTCCACTCCGGCTTCATGCCGTGGTCGCCGTCGTGCTGGGCGCGCCTGTACGGCGACGCGGACGCCGCGATTTCGGACGAGGAGTGGGCGATCAACACGAAGACGCGGCACCTGAGCGTCCTCTTCGGCGACGCGGCGGCGGCCGTGGTCGTGCAGCAGAGCGACGCGCCGGGTCGCGGCGTCGTCGATTCGCTGCTCGGCGCGGATGGAAGCGCCGCCGACAAGCTGTGCGTTCCCGGCGTGGGGTTCGCACGCCGGCCGTACGTCGACCACGCGCAGATCGATGCCATCGAGTACGTCCCGGTCATGGACGGGCATGCGGTGTTCAAGATGGCGACGGCCAGGATGGCCGAGGCGGCGCGGCAGGTGCTCGCACGCAACGGGTTGGCGCCGTCGGATCTCAAGATGGTGCTGATGCACCAGGCGAACAGACGGATCAACGAGCTGGTGCAGCGGATGCTGGACCTGCCGGACGAGAAGGTCCTCCACAACATTCAGAAATACGCCAACACCACCTCGGCCACCATCCCCCTGCTCTGGGACGAGTGCGTGCGCACGGGCCGCCTCGCGCCTGGCGACCTCGTGCTGCTCGTCGGTTTCGGCGCCGGCATGACCTGGGGCGCGTCGATCGTGCGCGCCTGACAGAGGCGGGGTTCGCGCGGTTCACGGGGTTCACGGGGTTCTGGGAGTGCGGCGGGTTGTGTATGATTCGCCGCATGTCACGTGTCCGACTCGCTGGCCTCGCTCTGATCCTCGCCGTCGTCCAGGTCTCCGCGACCCGCCGCCCGGCGCCGGCTGCGCCGTCCCCGGCCGTGGCGCGGCCCGTTCAGGGCCGCGAGACCACGGGCAAGCCGCTGGCTCTGGTCGGCGGCATGCTGCTGACCGGCTACGAGGTGCCGCCCACGCATCACGCGGCCGTCCTCATCGAGGGCGAGCGGATTGTCGCCGCCGGCCCCGCATCGGAGATCAGCATTCCCGCCGGCGCGACGATCGTCGACACCAGCGGGCGGACGATGATGCCCGGGCTGATCGAGTCGCATGCACACCTGGTGATCCTCGGCGACGGCGACTACACGCGCTGGTTCGCCTGGATCGACCGGCACGGGCGCGACACGATGCTCCCGCGCGTCATGGCGATCTCGGCGAAGCAGCTGCTGATGGCGGGCATCACCACGGCCGTGGATCTGGGCGGGCCGCTCCGGGAGAGTCTGGCGATCCGGGACCGCATCGCGAAGGGCGAAATCCCCGGGCCGCGGATGATGATGAGCGGCCCGTGGCTGACCCGCACGCCGGCGATCTTTCCGGCCGACTATCAGATCAAGGTGACCAGCCCCGAGCAGGCGGCCGCTGAGACCGAGAAACTCGCGGCCGCCGGGGTCGACGTCATCAAGGCGCACGCCGGCCTGACCTTCGACGACTACAAGGCAATCGTGGCGGCCGCGCACCGGCACCATCTGAAGGTGATCGCCCACGTCTATGCGGAGCGGGACGTGCGGCACGCGCTCGACGCGGGCGTGGACGTCCTGACGCACGCCGGATCGGCGGGGACCGCGCCGCCGTACAGCTCGGAATTGATCCGCGACATCGTCAACGCCGGACGTCCGGTCGTCGTGACCGCGGCCCATCGCAGCTGGATCTATCCCGACACGGCCGCATTCCCTGAGCGTCTGGAGGACCCGCAGCTGAAGGAGGACTTCGGGCCGGAGATCTGGGCCGAGGTGCACGACTCGCTGAAGAACTGGCCGGCGCTCGCCTACTTCGCGCGGACCGATCGCGAGATGCTCTTCCGCGAGCGCGGCATCAAGCAGTTCATCGAGGCGGGCGCCGTCATGGGCATGGGGACCGACAACGGCACGCCGATGAACTTCCACACCGATGCGCTGTGGCGCGAGATCAAGGTGCACGTCGACATGGGCATGTCACCGCTGCGGGCGATTGGCGCGGCGACGCGCGTCAACGCGAACATCCTCGGCCGCGGCCGGGAGGTCGGCACGATCGAGCCCGGCAAGCTCGCCGACGTGATCGTCGTCGACGGCGATCCGCTGTTCGACATCACCGCGCTCGCGCACGTCGAGACAATCGTCAAGGGGGGCGTGGTGTATCGCCGGTAGGTGTCAATGGACGACGCCGCTCAGATCCTGCTCTGCGCAGTTCTGGCAGACATCGTCGTCGAGCAGCCACTCGGGCGGCGTGGGCTGTCCGCAGACCTGGCACGCGGCGTAGGACGCCAGCCGGCGTTCGCGCGCGCCCTTGATCAGCGCGCTGATCACGGTCATCACCGCGTTGTCGGACAGTCGGCGCCAGCTGACCGACCCGACCTGCCGCGGGCGCGCGGTCGGCGTGGTCGGGCCCTCCCACACCACATGATGCTCGAACACGGTCACGCGCGTGGCGGAGAGTCGGACGTGCACCTCGATCGGATCGCCGCTCGTGAAGGTGACCGAGCCGTCCGGCGCCGGCGTCTGGTGCACCGGCTGCCCCAGGTGCGCCTCGATGAACGCGATCAGCTCCTCGAACCGTTCGGGCCCGTCCATGTCCCCGTATTGTACGCTACTCGACGACCAGCTTCCCGGCGCGCACCCAGGTCCGACCGCCGACGGCGACGGTGAGATCGGCGAAGAAGTTCCAGCGCACGTAGCCGCCGCCCACCGTTCCGCCGAGTTCGGTGTTGTCCCCGAGCGAGAGGCGGACGACGCCGGCGCCGTACCCGTAGTAGGGAATCCATCGATCCCGATTCGGGACCGCCAGCCGCGGGTTCAGCCCGAGGGCGAATTCCCGGAACGCGCGGCCGGCGTCGCCGGCCTTCTGCATCTCGGCCTCGACCGCCTCGCGTCCGCGTGCGGCCGTCACCTCGACGACGCGGCCCTTCGCGAAGCGCAGCTTCAGTCCTTCGACCGGGAGTCCGTCCCACTGAGAAGGCGGAAAGGCAATCACCCCGTCGACCGAGTCCTCGACGGGCGCCACGCGTACGACGCCGGCCGGCAGCTCGATCTCCTTGTCGATGAGCACACGACCCTGCGCGGCGCGTGCGGCCGAGGCGTCGCCGTCCTGCAGGTTGACCGGCCGATCGTCCACGCGGAACCGGAGGTCGGTGCCGGCGTCCGAGGTGACGTGCACCTCGCCTCCGCGGAGCGCTTCCTCGAAACGACGCTCGCGCGCCGCGAGCGCAGCGTAGTCGGTCTCGAGGAGCGCGTGCTGATAGAGGCTGTCGATCGCGAAGCGGGGCGGCAGCGGCTGGCCGGGAACGGCGTACGCGCTGCCGTTTTCCACCCAGTGGAAGTGCACCGTCCGCCGGCCGCGGTGATCGACGAGGTCCTGCTTCAGCCAGTCCTGCATCGCCAGATACGCCGGATGGGCGGTCGTGGCGCCAGGCATCATGATGGCCGCATCGACGTCGCGGAACATCTCTCTGTACGCCGCGCGCGCCTGCGGCGCCGCCTTCGCGAGCACCGCCGAATCCCACGCGGCCGGTACCGGTTCGGGCATGACGTCAATCGTCCCGAGATCGACGCCGCCGGCGCGCATGACCTCGTACCGAATCAAGGGCAGAAGCGGCTCCCAGAGTCCCGGGTGCGCGACCTCGAGGACGCGCTCGCCCGGCCTGAGCGCCAGCTGCCGCACGATGCGCTGAGCGATGGCCGCGTAGTCGAGCGTCAGTCGCGGCGGCTGCGCGGAGACGGCTGCCGCGACGGCGAGAACGGCGAGAAGGAGGAGCGGACGCATCCGCCTATCGTAACCGAGCACCGGGTGCCGGGTGCCGAAGCGCGTGGGTGGCCTGGTGCCGGTCCGGGCAGCCGATGGCCGACAGCGGTCTGATCGCCGACGGCCAAGAAGCTGGTAGCATCTCGATGATCATCCTGTCTGGGAGAAATCATGACGTCATCGTCGAAGTGGCTCGTACTCGGCGCGGCTGTGGCGGTCGCGGTGGGCGTTGCGGCGGTTCGCGCGCAGGCGCCCGCGCCGCAGCTGCAGCTCGGGAAGAAGGTCTTCGAGGACACCTGCGCGAAGTGCCATGGCCGCTCCGGGAAGGGCGACGGGCCGGACTCGATCAAGCTCGGTTTCCACCCGCGCGACTTCACGCTCGGCGCGTTCAAGTGCCGCTGCACGCCGACCGGACAGCCGCCGACCGACGCGGATCTGCTCCGGACGGTCACCAACGGGATGCCCGGCACGCCGATGATCGCCAACAAGACGCTCACCGACGAGCAGCGTGCCGCGGTCGTGCAGTACATCAAGACCCTGTCGAAGGTGTTCGAGACGGCCAGCGTTGCTGACTGCGCGCCGCCGCCCCCGCCGCCGGCCGCGTCGGCGGAGATGGTGGCCGAAGGCAAACAGCTGTACGAAAAGATGCAGTGCGCCAAATGCCACGGCACGGGCGGACGCGGCGACGGCCCGTCAGCGGGGTCCCTGGTCGACGACTGGGGGCGTCCGATCAAGCCGTACAACTTCGTCGTCCTGAAGAACTTCAAGTGCGGCAACGACGACCGTGATCTGTTCCGCACGCTGACGACCGGGATGACCGGCTCGCCGATGCCGTCGTTCGCGGATGCGCTCGCCTTCGACACGGCCGGCATGGCCGACCCGCAGAAGCACGATCTGGTCGCACACAGGGTCTGGGCTCTCGTGCAGTATTTGCGGTCGCTCCAGAAGTAGCGGGCCGCTGGCCCGGGTTCGCGCCCGAACGGCTGGCGTACAATCGCCCCATGCGAGTCGTGAACCGTACCGCCGTGACCGTCATCGGCGCGCAGCCCTACCTCGATTGGACGGCGTCGACCGACGCCGACGCGAACAGGGGCACCCTCACCGTCGCCCGCGCGAAGACGTACGGCACCGCCTACCTCCTGCCGGAAGTGGAGCTCGAAGAGGACATCCAGGAGTGGATCGAGGAGAACGCCGGCTGGCTGTTCGAGTTCCAGCTCGCCGCCTGGACCGAGGACGAGTCGGCGTGGCCCGCGTCCCGGGACCTGAAGACCTTCCGCGAATGGTTCCGCGTCGATCTCCACAACGTCGTCGTGGACATCGGCGACGACGACATCGAGGGGGAGGAGCTCTGATGCTGATGCACGTGGTGTGCTTCAAGTACAACCCCGGAATCGACGAGGCGGCGCGCGAGGCGCACCGGGCGCAGCTGCGGGCGCTCTCCGACGTCGAAGGCGTCGAGGACCTTCTGGTCGGCGCGGACGTCGTGCGGTCGGCGCGCTCGTACGACACCGCACTCGTCGCGCGCTTCCGGGATTGGGCGGCGCTCGAGGCGTATCAGAAGCATCCGCGCCACGTGCCGGTGGCGCAGCATGGCGTCGCCATCAGCGCTCACATCGTGGCGGTCGACTTCCAGCTCTGACCTGTCCGCAATCGCACGATGTGCGATCGTCCCACATCCGAACATCAAACTTTGACGCGCAGCATCCGTCTAACGCGACATGATGCTGGCCGCGATTGCTCTTGCCGCCGCGTTCACGCTCTTCACCACCGCCGCATCAGCGGCGCCAGGCGACTCCAGGCCCGCGCCTGTCGGTCCCTCCACCAGCGCACTCCCGCCGCTCTCCGTGACGGTACGTGCGACGTCGGATATCACGCCCTCGCTCGTCGCGCGGATGCTCGACGAGGCCGGCGCCATCTGGCGCAGGGCGGGCGTCACCTTCGACTGGCGCCTGACGCCCGTCGGCGCCGACGCGGATTCCCGCGCCCGATCGCTCCTCGTGATCGTCGACGACGAGCCAGGGCGCCCGCGCGACGGCGAGCTGCCGATCGGATGGATCGTCTTCGACGACGACTGCAGCCCGGAGCCGCAGTTGCACGTTTCCTACAGGAACGCACGCGAGCTGCTGACGCTGACGCGGCAGGACCGCGGAGGGGAATGGATGCCGCGGCTCGAGGAAGAGGTGCTGCTCGGTCGTGCGATGGGGCGGGCGCTCGCGCACGAGCTCGGGCACTATCTGTTCGCGTCGAAGCAGCACACGCCGCGGGGACTCATGGAGAGCCGGCGATCGGCCGCCGAGATGTTCGCGGCTGCGCACGACGGCTACTGGATCCGCGACGACCAGCGCCGCCTCGCGGCGGCGCGCATCGTCGACCGCTGGCGGATTGCCGCGGCAGGTGCGGGCCAGGAGCACCGGTAGCCGTCGCGCATGGCTGGAAAGACTTTCGTCCGTTTGTCCCAACGATATATGTGACGCGTTCACAGCAGGCCGCCGTCGTGCGGCCCGAACGCGCCGCATTCGGCGAATGCCGGCGAGAGGCCGGCAGTCGGGGACACGGACGTGCGAATCGCTATTCAACGCCGGTGCCTGGCCTTGCTCTGGTTTCTTGGGATCGCCAGCGCAGCCGCGGCGCAAACAGGTCAGTATCACGGAGCACGGCGTCCAGTCGGCGCCGCGCTCCCGCCGCTTTCGATTGCGGTGGCTGCAGCATCGACCATCGATCCCGCGCTCATCACGCGCACCCTGGACGAAGCCGCCGCCATCTGGCGCGACGCGGGCATCACGTTCGACTGGCACCTGATGCCCATGGTCGCCTATCCGGATCCCCACGCGCGCCCGCTGCTCGTGATCGTCGACGACGAGGTGGGGCGCCCGCGCGACGGAGGGCTGCCGATCGGCTGGGTCGTCTTCGACGGCGACCACGATCCCGAGCCGCAGCTGCACGTCTCCCGCCGGAATGCGCGCAGGCTGCTCCAGCTCATGCGGCAGGACCCGGGAGGCGAACGGATGCCGCGGCTCGAGGAAGAGGTGCTGCTCGGACGCGCGATGGGGCGGGCCCTCGCGCACGAACTCGGGCACTACCTGTTCGCGTCGAAGCGGCACACGCCGCGGGGGCTCATGGCGAGCCAGCGCTCGGCCGCCGAGATGTTCGGGTCCACACATGGCGGCTACTGGATCCAAGACGACCAGCGCCTCGCCGCGGCGGCCCGCATCCGCGATCTGTGCGCCGTCACGAGCAGGGCTATCGCGAACGACCAGGCGGAGTTCGAGAGCAGAGGCGCGCAGGCTCAGGGTGCCGGCACCAGCTCCGGCGACGGCAGGAACGTGTACAGATGTCGTCCGACGATCTCCTGGACGACGACGTCCGGCTTCTCGCTCCGAACCTGATCCGGATCGAAGTCGTTCTGCCAGAGGTACACCGCGCGGCTGAAGTGCTCGCTCAGGTAGGGCACCACGCGCGACATGAACGAGTCGCGGAACACGAGCGCGCGCGGCAGCGTCGAGCCTGGAATCACGGTGACGAGCCGCCCTTCCTCGTCCGTCGGCCCACCGCCCGCCGGTTCGACGACCCGGGCGTGCCGCTGGCGTAGCGGCGCGAGACCGAGATCGACTTCAGACAGCACACGCGTCAGGCCGATCATGCCCGCAAGGTCCATGCCCTCGGTGACGCGCTCGGTTGCCGTGAAGTCCTCGCGCGTCCAGCCGCGCGGTACCGCCGGCACCTGCGCGCGGATGGCATCGACGATCTGTCGGTAGGCCACGAATGCGCCGCGATCGTTCCAGTGCGTGTCGGTGACGAAATAGACGCGCTCCCGGCGCCTCGCATCGAGCAGGGCCGCGCGCGGGTCGACGACCGGCACGCCGGCGTCGCGGAGCGCCGTCAGCACCTGGTCCGTGCGGGACGTGGCGTGCACCCGCCGAATGGACTCCGGGACCTTCTCCGGATAGATGACGTGCTTGTCCGGAGCGATGGTGAATACGTATGCGATCCCGCGCGCCTTCAGCCAGTCTCGCGTGCGTGTGACGGTCGCGCGCCACGCCTCCAGTTCCCCGGGCGAGAGTGGCTGCTCGTTCGAGTAGTCCGCCATCCCGCCGTCGTCGTTGTAGAAGAGCCAGCCGTCGCGGCCTTTGACGACCGCGGTCGATGGCGAGACGCCGAGACACCACAGCCGCGACTCACCGTACCAGCGGACGAGCCGCGCGCGGAAGCCGAAGTGATCCTCGAACCACTTCCCGAATCCGGACGGAAAATCCGCGAGGGATCTGACCGAGCCGTCGAAGCGCGGCATCGGAGCGAGCTCGCGGTTCTCGGCCTGCGGGTCCGCGCCATCGTCTCCTGCGAGGTTCGCTGCGAGCGGCAATGCGATGACCGCAAGGAAGAGGACGACCAGCAGCAGATCGAGCGCGCGGGACTGCGAGGCTCTGGCGTCGGCGTGGGTGCGCATCAGAACCTGAAATAGATGAACGGGTTGTAGGTGCGGGCGGCCATCTGGGTGACCGACGCCACGAGCAGCGCAGCGAGCGACGCCGTCGAAGCCAGCCCGAACGCCCACGCCGCCCCGGAACCCGGCGCTTTTTCCATCGCCGAGTCGCGCCAGCGCGCCAGAGCGGGCACGACCGGCGCCGAGCCGATCGCGCCCGCCGCCAGGGCGATCCACAGCTCCGGCGTCAGATACCACCACACGGTGTAGGTGGTCGGCGCCGCCGGACCGAGTCCGGCCATCGCTTTCAGAAACGCCAGCGCGCCCGGCAGCGTGTCGGCGCGGAAGAACACCCAGCCGATCATCGCCACGGCGAGCGCATACAGGTGCTGGGTGAATGTGGTGATGGGGTGAAGGGGTGAAGTGGTGATGCGGTGATGGGGTGAAGTGGTGATGGGGAGGTGTGCCGGTGTGGTGCGACGCCGGTCGCGCGTGGCGCGTTCGATGACCAGGAACATGCCGTGCCACAGGCCCCAGATGACGAAGTTCCAGCTCGCTCCGTGCCAGAGGCCGCACAGGAAGAACACGATCACCAGGTTCCGGTACACGCGCCAGGGCGAGACGCGGTTGCCGCCGAGCGGCACGTAGAGATAGTCGCGGAACCACGTCGACAGCGAGATGTGCCATCGCCGCCAGAAGTCCTGCACGCTCGACGCGATGTAGGGATACCGGAAGTTCTCGGGAAAGCGAAATCCGAACATCCGGCCCAGCCCGATCGCCATGTCCGAGTAGCCGGAGAAATCGAAGTAGATCTGCAGCGTGTAGCAGACGAGCCCGAGCCAAGCGTGCCCGGCGCTCAGCTGCTCGAACGGCATCGCGAAGATCCTGTCCGCCGGAACCGCGACGACGTTCGCGATCAGGACCTTCTTGGCGAGGCCGACGACGAACCGGCGTACGCCGTACGCGAAGTCGTCGAGGTTCACGACGCGCCGCGCGAGCTGGTCGGCGAGGTCGCGGTACCGGATGATGGGCCCCGCGATGAGCTGTGGGAACAGCAGCAGGTACAGCGCCGCGTGCACGGGGCTCTTCTGCGCCGTTGCGTCGCGGCGGTAGACGTCGACCACGTACGAAATGGCGTGGAACGTGAAGAACGAGATGCCGATGGGCAGCAGCACCCGGGGCACGACGAGCGGATGCACGCGCAGTACGAGGAACAGCGCGTTGACGTTATCGGCGAAGAAGTTCGCGTACTTGAACACGCCGAGCACGCCAAGGTCCACCGCCACCGCGGCCGCGAGAATCGTCCTGCCGCGCGGCGTGCCCCGCAGACGGTCGACCGCAATCGCCATCCAGTAGTTGAACGCGATGGAGCCGAGCATCAGCCACGTGAACGCGCCGCCGCCCTTCACGTAGAACACGATGCTGGCGACGAGCAGCAGCCAGTTCCCGTACGCTCCGTGCGTCCGCGAGAACGTGGCAAAATACAGCGCGAGGAGGACCGGCAGGAAGAGGAACAGGAATGTCGGTTCGGTGAAGAGCACGGAATATCAAGAATAGTATGGAACAGACACTCACACCCGCACGAGTCTGGAAACAGATGACGTCCGACCAGCGCCTGCGCGTGGCGCTCGCCTTCTGGGCCGACGAAGAGGCCAGGAACGATCAGGTCCAGGCGGTCATGCTCATCGCTCAGCAGAAAAAGTTCCGGCCGAAGACCGTCGTCGGCCTCGACCCGGAACGAAAGGCCAGGCACCTCGCGACGATGGCGGCGCTCCCCGACGCGCTGGCCGCCCGTGCGCTGGTCGTCTACCACCTGGCCGAGCAGCGCCCGATGATGGGCGCGTTTCTCGACGCGCTCGGGATCGCGCACGAGAACGGACTCATTCAGGACGAAGACGTCAAGCCGGATCCGGCGAAGCTCGCTGAAGCTGCCTCGCAGCTGACCGCGCGGTTTCCCTCCGAAGACGTCGCGCTGTATTTCGACACGCTCCTCAGCCAGGACCCCGAGACGTGGGCAGGCCTGGAAGGGCTCAGGGCTGGAGGCTAGCAGGCGCTTCTCGTCTGCATCTATAACGGATAAGGCAGGGTCATGCCGAGCAGCGTGACGAGAGCGAGGACGATCGGCACGAGGACCAGGAACACGACGAACGTGTAGCCCATCACGTCGCGCGCGCGCAGCTGGAACAGGCCGAGGATCGGCAGCATCCAGAACGGCTGGACCAGGTTCGCGAGCGCTTCGCCGAGATCGTACGACGACACGACCCACCCGAGGTGCACGCGCAGGCTGTGCGCGGCCGCCATCACGTAGGGCGCCTCGATCACCCACTTCGAGCCGCCGGACGGCACGAACACGCCGAGCACGGCCGAGTAGAGCGCCACGACCGTCGGAAACGTGGCGCGGGTGGAGACGCTCACGAACGCGCGCGCGAGCTGTTCGTTGAGGTGCGTCGCCGTAATCACGCCGGCGATGCCGGCGTAGAACGGGAACTGCAGGATGACGCCCCACACGGCCGGCGTCGCGTCCTGCACGGCGCGCATCAGCCGTGCCGGCGTGCGGTGCAACACGAAGCCGGCGAGCAGGAACGCGAGATTGAGCGTGTTCAGCGTGATCGCGTTGAGCGGATCGCGCGCGTCGACGAAGTAGCGCACCAGGTAGCCGAAGCCGAGCGCGGCGATGAGCCACGTCAGGAGCGGCGAGTGCTCGAGCCAGGCGCCGGGCGGGACAGTGGAAGTCTCAGGGCTCAGGCCCAGGGGCTCAGCGTTCGGGGCCGAGGGCTCCGGGGAAAGGTTGATTCCGAGATCTGCCGCGGTGCGGGCGCGTCCGGCCGGCGGCGTGGCCAGCCACATCACCGCAGTAACGACCGCGATTTCCACGAGCACGGACACGAAGCTCTGCCAGAGGAAGATCGTGTGGCCGAAGCTGATGAGGCCGCCTGGCACGATGCCACCGCGGGCGACGATGTCGCGGATCTGCGGCTGGAGCGCGCCGGGCGTGGCCATCTGGAGCGCGGCCGATCCGCTCAGGCCCTGTGCCCAGATGCTGCCCAGGCCGAGGAAGCTCGCGGCCGCGAGCGCGCGGTAGTCGACGCCGCGGACCCGTCGCGCCACTTCCAGCGCCAGCACCGCGCTGAAGATCAGGCTGAAGCCCCAGTTGATCCAGGCGCTGGCCAGCGCGAACGCCGTCACCATCGCGACCGCCGCGCGCGGCGAGCGGGGCCATGCGGCGATGCGCCGAATCAGGCGCTGCGCCGGCGGCGACGTCGCCAGCACGTGGCCCGTGATGATCACCAGGGCCATCTGCAGCGTGAACGGAATCAGCTCCCAGAAGCCGCCGCCCCACGCATCCACCACCTGCGGCAGCGTGGACGCGGTCGCGAGGACGCCAGCGGCGACAACGACGAGCGTGGCGACCAGCGCAAAGATGAAGGCGTCCGGCACCCAGCGCTCGCTCCAGGCGGTGAGGGCGAGCGCGGCCCGCGAGATCGGGCCTGGACGGTCGCGCTCGAGATCCGTTGGAGTCACCGGCCTGGTGCGCTACGGCTGCGATCGCGAGCCGCTGGTCTTCAGGTACTTGTCGAACCAGGCGACGACGCGGTTCAGGCGATCCAGCAGGTGTTTTTCCTCGCGGAGCCCATGGCCCTCGCGCGGGTACAGCACCAGGCTGCTATCGACGCCGTACCACTTCAGCCCGCGATAGAACTGCTGGCTCTGCCCGATCGGATCCGTCACGTCGTCTTCGCCCTGGAGGAGCAGCGTTGGCGTACGCGCGTTCTTGACGTAGGTGATCGGCGAGCTCTTGACGAAGGCGTCGAGCTGCTCGTACGGCGTACCGTAGAACCAGTGGTCGTACGCCGGGCCGTTCTCGGTCCCGAACTCGCTGGCCATGTCGATGACCGGCGCGCCCGAGACCGCGGCCTTGAAGCGCGTCGTTTGCGTGACCGCCCAGGCCGCCATGTAGCCGCCGTACGACCAGCCGCCGATCCCGAGACGGTCCGGATCGGCGATCCCCCGGGCGATCATCGCGTCGACGCCGGCCATGACGTCCTTGAAGTCGCCGCCGCCCCAGTCGGCGCGGTTCATCTCGATGAAGCGCTGGCCGTAGCCGGTCGAGCCGCGCACGTTGGGGTACAGCACGGCGTAGCCGCGCGACACGAGCAGCTGCCCCCACGGCTCGAACGAATCGGACCATCGTCCCGTCGGGCCGCCGTGCACGAGCACGACCAGCGGCAGGCGCGCGCCCTCGCTGGACGACGAGGCGCGGGTGGACCGCGAGGCTGCGGCCGGGCGATTCTCCGGCACCAGCAGCGCCGCCTCGATCGGCGTGCCGTCGAAGCTTTTGTAGGTGATGAACTCCGGCGCGACGAGCGGAATCGTGTCCCACCGGGCGTTGAGAGACGTGACCTTCTCAGGCGCGCCGGCCGGGGGCTTGATCCACACCTCGGGCGCGCGCGTCGCCGTCTCGCCGACGAACGCCAGGGTCCCGTCCGCCGCACGCGCGAAGTTCGTCGGGTTGACCTCGAGCGGGCCGAGAGCCGTGACGGGATCGCCCGGCTGCCCGATGGACACGAGGCTGCTCTTGAAGCCGTTCTCCGCGATTGCGACGAGGGTCGAGGCGTCGGCCCAGCGGAGCTGACGGACAGGGCGGTCGAACGGGGCGTTCGACCGGGCGGTACCGGTGACGTTGATTGCCCTGCCGCCTGCGAGCGGCTGCAGCCACACGTCGTGCGGCTCGGGACCGTCCACCCGCGCGCCGACATACGCGATCGTCCTGCCGTCCGGCGACACGGCCAGGCCGCCGAACGGCCCGCGCGGTGCGGCAACTTCCGTAAAGCGGCCGGCGGCGACGTCAATCGTGTACAGACGATCGATCCATCGATCGGACGACGGCTGGCTGTTGGCGACGGCGACCAGGCGATCGCCGGAAGGCAGCCACTCGATCTGCTTGATATCCCACGCGCCCTGCGTGATCTGCCGCATCGCCCCGGTGATCACGTCGACCGTCCACACGCGCGGACGAAGATCGGTCCTGTCCACCACGCGCTCGTCGTCTTTGTCGCGCTGCCGCCGCACGACGGCGTCGGATTTCGGCTCGGGCCTGAGCAGCGCGATGAGCTTGCCATCGGGAGACCACCGGAACTGCCGAACCGGCACGCGTCGATCCAGGTCTTTTTCCGTGGTGCCGCCGGTTGCGGAGGCCACCAGCGGTTCGGCTTCGCCGCCGGCCAGCGGCAGCAGATAGACCTCGGCGGGGCCGCGCCGGTCCGACAGGATCGCCAGCGTGCGGCCGTCCGGCGACCACTCGGGCGACCACTCGCTCTTCCCGGAGCTGGTCATCTGGCGGACGTGTCCGCTCGCAACGTCCAGCATCCAGACGTGGCGGGCTCTCGTCGTGCCCCGGGGCGGTTCGGTCACCGTGAAGGCGAGTCGCGCGCCATCGGGCGAGAACGTCGGTTCGCCGATCGTGCGCCGGTCGAGCGTCTGAGCCGGCGACAGAGGCGCGGCGGCGGCAGCTGTTGCCGCAGCCAGGACGATCCCTGCGGCGACGGTGGCGATCTGTCTGGTCATTTCGCGCTCCGCGGCCACGTACCTTAGCATAGGGGACCAAAGGAGCCGCCCATGCGCCGCATCGGGGCCGCGATTCTGTTCGTCCTGTGCGCCGGCACGCCCGCTTCTGCCACGTGGTCGGTCATTGCGCTGGACCAGAAGACCGGCGCCGTCATCATCGCCTCGGCGACATGCGTCGCGCAGAAGAACATCGCCGGCTTCCCCGCGAAGGATCTGCGCGACATCCAGGCGATCGTCGTGCCGGGAAAAGGAGTCGCCGCCGCGCAAGCCGGTGTCGATCGGACGCGGGCGAACCAGAAGCTGATCTTCGCCGAGCTCGAGAAGGGCACGGACCCTGCGCGCATCCTCGACATGCTCAGGCAGGATCCCGACATCGAGTCGCGCCAGTTCGGCATTCTCGACATGCAGGGGCGCCACGCCAACTTCGACGGCGCGAAGAATTCCATCGCCTCGCTGCACGAGGTAGGGAACGTGCCCGGCACCGGCATCTGGTACTCCATACAGGGCAACATCCTCGCGAGCGACAACGTCGTGCATGCCGCCGCGGCCGCCTTCGAGGTGACCCGCGGCACGCTGGCCGATCGCGTGATGGCTGCCATGGAGGCGGCCGACGGCCGCGGGGGCGACCGGCGCTGCACCTGCGACAGCGAGCCGAAGGTCGACGCCCCGTGCGACGCGAAGACGGCGCACGTTGCGTACATCCTCCAGGCCGGCAGGGCCGACCGGAACGGCGCATCGTTCAACGACGGCCGGTACGCGATGTACCTCAGCGTGACCAACGACGACATCAAGCCGACCGAGAACGCGAACCCGGTGAAGACGCTGCGCATGAGATACGACGCGTGGAAGCGAGCGCATTCAGCGTCGCAGTAGAAGCGTCGCCGCTCGCTCCAGGGGCGTCGTCGGCGCGAATCGGCTGTCGTGCGTTCGGCTCCGGGCCGCTGCTCGTGATCCTCCACGGCGGGTGGGGGTACGAGACGTACCCCTTCGACCGGCAGATCGCTGCGCTCGGCGATCGATACCGGATCCTGATCGCCGGCCGCACCGGCTACGGCGCCTCGGGACGGATCGACATGCTGCCGACCGATTTCCATCGGCGCGCCGCCGTCGAGACCCTCGCGCTGCTGGCCGCTCTCGGCTCCGAACGTGCCGTTCTCTGGGGGCACAGCGACGGCGCCGTCATCGCGCTGCTCGCCGGACTGCTCGCGCCAGAGCGCATCGGGGCCATAGTCGCCGAAGCCACGCACTTCCTGCGCCGTAAGCCCGCCTCGCGCCGGTTCTTCGAGACCGTCGCGCACGCGCCCGAGCGTCTCGGCGAACGCTTCGTCGACGCGTTCGAGCGCGAGCACGGTCCGGACTGGAGGCGCGTCATCGCGATGAACGGCGACGTCTGGCTCCGACTCGCCGACACGGCCGGGTCGTCCAGCGCGGACCTGTATGACGGCAGCCTCGGATCGCTTCGCGTGCCGACGCTCCTCGTCCACGGCGCGCGCGACCCGCGCACCGAACCCGGAGAGCTGGATCGCCTGCGCTCGGCGCTCTGCCGCCCCGGTCCATCGGGACCGGACGCCCGGATGATCGTCTTCAAGCACGCCGGCCACAGTCCCCACAACAGCCGGGAGACCGCGGATCGCGTGACGCACACCGTCGCCCGATTCCTGGCGGCCTCCTCGCCCGAGGGAACGCTATGACCCCCGTGGACCCGTTCCGATGATCGCCCTTGCCCTCGACCGTATCTCGCGCCAGTTCGCGACGCCCGACGGGCGTAGGTATCAGGCGCTGGCGGACGTCTCGCTCGAGGTGCGCGCCGGCGCGTTCGTGGCGATCGTCGGGCCGAGCGGCTGCGGGAAGTCGACGCTGCTCAACCTCGCGGCCGGTCTGCTGGTCCCGGATGCGGGCGTGGTGAGGGTGTTCGATCAGCCGCTCGCAGGCATCAACCGGCGCGCGACGTACATGTTCCAGCAGGACGCCCTCCTGCCGTGGAAGACGGTGCGCGAGAACGCGGCGCTGGGGCTCGTGCTCGGCGGCATGCCGCGCGCCGAGGCGTTCGGCCGCGCCGACGCATGGCTGGAACGCCTCGGCCTGGGATCGTTCGCGCGGCACTTCCCGGCGCAGCTGAGCGGCGGCATGCGCAAGCGCGTCGCGATGGCGCAGCACTGGATCGTCGAGCGCGACGTCATGCTCATGGACGAACCGTTCAGCGCGCTCGACATCCATACCCGTCATCGCATGGAGACCGAGTTGCTGGCGATCTGGGAGCAGGGCGGATCGAGCCGGACCGTCCTGTTCGTCACGCACGATCTCGAAGAGGCGATTGCGCTCGCCGACGAGGTGGTCGTCCTCTCGGCCGGCCCGGCCAGCCACGTCGTCGCCCGCCACGACGTGCCGCTGCCGCGGCCGCGCGACCTGTTCGAACTCCGCACGCAGCCGGCCTTCGTCGATCTCTATCGCACGATCTGGGCCGGCCTGCGGGAAGAAGTGTTCCGGAGCCAGCGCGGCGGAGACGTCCTCGCATGACGCGCGTGTACATCTGGCGTGTGGCGCTCGCCGCGGCCGTACTCGCCGCATGGGAGGCGGGCGCGCGCGCCGGCTGGATCGATCCGTTCTTCGTCAGCCGTCCCTCGGCAATCGCCGCGCGCATCGTCACGTGGGCGGGTCGGGGCGCGCTCTGGAGCGACCTCGGCGTCACGCTCGAAGAGGCGTTCCTGGGTCTGGTGATCGGAGGCGCACTCGGAATCGGCTGCGGGTTCGCGCTCGGCCGCTCGCCGATGGCCGCGCGCGTGTTCGATCCGTACATCACGATGCTGAACGCCGTGCCGCGGGTCGTGCTCGCGCCCCTGTTCCTGCTGTGGTTCGGCCTCGGGATCTGGTCGAAGGTCGCGCTCGCCGTCACGCTGGTGTTCTTCGTGATGTTCTTCAACACCTATCGAGGAGTGCGCGACGTCGACCGGGTCCTGGTGGACAACGCGCGGATGCTCGGGGCGTCGGAGCGTCAGCTCGTGCGGCACGTGCTGGTGCCGAGCGCCCTCACGTGGATCTTCTCCAGCCTCCATACGAGCCTCGGATTCGCCATGGTCGGCGCAGTTGTGGGAGAGTATCTCGGCTCGGCGCACGGCCTGGGCTATGTGATCTCGCAGGCCGAAGGGACGTTCGACACCACCGGCGTGTTCGCCGGCATGACGGTCCTCGGTCTGGTGGTCGTGACGGTGGGCGCCGGGGTCACCCGTCTCGAGCGCTGGTTGCTCCGTTGGAAGACTGTTGACTGAGCGGATAGGCGTGACGAATGGCCGCGCCGCGCAGGGGGCGAGCCGCGACAGGTACGCGGGGGCGGGCACCCGCGCACAGAGTGGAGAATGATACGCACCTGCCGGCGCCTGCTCGTGGTCGGGATGACGGTCGCCTTCGCCGTGACGGCGGCCTGTGGCCGCGCGCCCGCGACCGGCCGCGCACCGGTGCGCATCTCCGTCGGCGGACAGAACCAGCTGCTGTATCTGCCGACGACCTTGGCGCAGCAGCTCGGGTTCTATCGGGACGAGGGACTCGACGTCACCATCGAGGATTTCGCCGGCGGCTCGAAAGCGCTCGAAGCGCTCGTCGGCGGCAGCGCCGACGTGGTCTCCGGCTTCTACGACCACACCATCCAGATGGCGGCCGAGGGGCGCGAGCTCGTCGCGTTCGTGACGATGCTGCGATACCCCGGCCTCGTGCTGGCATCACCGCCGGCGGCCCTCGGAGGCGTGTCGCGGATCGAGGACCTGAAGGGCCGGATCGCCGGCGTGACCGCGGCCGGGTCGTCGACGCAGATGATGCTCACGTATCTGCTGCAGAAGCACGGCGTCCCGCCGGACGGCGTGGCCGTCACGGCGATCGGCGTGTCCGCGACGGCGATTGCGGCGATGGAGCACGGCTCGGTCGCGGCGGGCATGATGGCCGAGCCGGCCTTCACGCTCGCCCAGCAGCGCCATGCCGATCTCCGGATCCTGGCCGATCTCCGTACCGGCGACGGCGTCAAAGCGGCGTTCGGGACCAGCATGTATCCGGGCGCCGTGCTGTACTCGACCGGCGACTGGATCCGCGGGCACCGGTACACGGCGGCCGGTCTCGCCCGCGCCGTCCGGCGGACGCTCGAGTGGATGCAGGCGCACACGCCCGCGGAAATCGCGGCGAAGATGCCGGAGAGCTTTCGCGGCGGCGACGACGCGCTGTATATTGCCGCGCTCGGACATGCCATGCCGATGTACTCTCCGGACGGCGTGATGTCGGCCGACGGCGCGGAGATCGTGCACCGGCTGCTGGCGGAGTCGATGGCGAGCGTGCGCAACGCGAAGATCGATCTGACGAAGACATACACGAACGAACTGCTGAAGCGATGATACGTATCCTGCTCTTCGCCGGACTCGGGATCGTCCTCCTGATCTATGGCGGCGCGCTGCTGTACGGAATCGCGGAGGCGCGGCGGCGGCGTCTCGCGGGACAAGGCGCTGGCGGGCAACCGATCGTCCCGACGCCCTTTCAGACCGCGATCGGGTTCGTCACCGCTTTCTTCGATACGCTCGGGATCGGCTCGTACGCAACCACGACGTCCATCTTCAAGCTGAAGGAGATGGTGCCGGTCCAGCTCATTCCGGGGACGCTGAATGTCGGCCATACGCTGCCGACCATTACGCAGGCGTTCATCTACACACGCCTCATCCCGGTCGACCCGAAGACGCTCGTGCTGATGATTGCGTCGGCGTGCCTCGGCTCCTGGCTCGGGGCGGGCGTCGTCGTGCGGTGGCCGCGGCGGAAGATTCAGATCGGGATGGGCCTGGCGCTGGTCGGGGCCGCCGTCCTCATGCTGATGACCGAGCTCAATCTGTTTCCCGGCGGCGGCGACACGCTCGGCCTCTCGGGCGTGCGGCTCGGCATCGGGCTGGCCGGGAACTTCGTCCTTGGCGTCCTGATGATGCTCGGCATCGGCCTCTATGCGCCCTGCATGATCCTCGTCAGCCTGCTCGGCATGAACCCGACGGCGGCGTTCCCGATCATGATGGGCTCGTGCGCGTTCCTCATGCCGATTGCCAGCATGAAGTTCGTCAGGAGCGGCAGCTTCGATCTCCGGCCGACGCTCGGGCTCGCGCTCGGATCGGTGCCGGCCGTGCTGATTGCCGCGCTCGTCATCAAGTCGCTCCCCCTCGGCGCCGTCCGCTGGCTGGTCGTCGCCGTGGTCGTCTACACCGCGTTCAACATGCTGACGACCGCGCGGGGTGACGAGGAGGCCGTGCCCGAAGCGGCTCCCGCGCTTGCTACCGGGTCGCGGCTCGCCGTCAAGTGACCATGCGAAAACCCGTTACGCTCATCACCGGCGCAGGCGGCGAGATCGGCCACGGCCTCGTCACCAGGCTCGCTTCGTCAGGCACACCGCTGATCACCCTCGACGTCGCGCCGCTCGACGCCGCGCTGGCGCCGCTCGTCGCGCGGGAGTTCACCGGGTCGATCACCGACACGGCGCTGCTCGACCGCGTTCTCGCGGAGTTCGAGGTGGACCGCGTGTTTCACCTGGCCGCGCTGCTCTCCACGCGCGCGGAGTTCACGCCGGTCACCGCACATCAGGTGAACGTGGAGGGCACGCTGAACCTGCTGGAATTCGCGCAGCGCGAGGGCGAATCGCACGGCCGCGCCGTCGTGTTCGTCTATCCGTCGTCGATTGCCGTGTACGGGCTGCCCGATCTGGAGACGAAGACGCGCGCCGGACGGGTCCGGGAGGACGACTACACGCACCCCGTCACGATGTACGGCTGCAACAAGCTGTATTGCGAGGAGCTCGGGCGGTACTACGCACGGCACTACAAACAGCTGTCGGCGGACGTCACGCGCCGGGTGGACTTTCGATGCGTGCGGTTTCCCGGCCTGATCTCGGCGGTGACCGTCCCGTCGGGCGGGACGTCCGACTACGCGCCGGAGATGATCCACGCCGCCGCCCGGGGCGAGCGGTACGCGTGCTTCGTCCGGCCGGAGACCCGCATCCCGTTCATGGCGATGCCGGACGGGGTGGGCGCGCTGCTCGCGCTCGCCGCATCGCCGGCCGGGCGGCTGACGCGTACGGCGTACAACCTGACGGCGTTCAACCCCACGGCGGCCGACGTCCGGGAGGTCGTCCGGCGGGCGTTCCCGACCGCCGCGATCGACTTCGCGGTGGACGCGAAACGCCAGGGGATCGTCGACTCCTGGCCGGCGGACGTCGACGACGGCGCCGCGCGCCGCGACTGGGGCTTCGCGCCGGAGTACGACTTCGACCGCGCGTTCAGCGAGTACCTGATTCCGACCATCCGCCAGCGGTACGCGCGGGCCGGCGCCTGAGCGTTCGCTGCGTCGCAACGCCCGACCGGCCACGTTAAGATGAATGTCGGCATGACATCGGCAACGGCGTTCGCTCCTGCGACCGTGTCGAACGTGGGCTGCGGGTTCGACGTGCTCGGGTTCGCGATCGACGGGCCGGGCGACGAGGTGGACGCGCGGCTGCTCGACCCGGGGCAGCCGGTGACCATCGACGACATCGTGGGCGATGACGGACGGCTGCCGCGCGCGGCGGCGAGGAACGCGGCCGGCATCGCCGCCCGGGCGCTGCTCGACGCGCTCGGCGAGCGCCGCGGCGTGGCGCTGACCGTGCGCAAGGGCCTGCCGCTCGGAAGCGGCCTGGGCGGGAGCGCCGCGAGCGCGGCCGCGGCCGTTGTCGCCGTCAGCGCGCTCGTCGACGCGCACCCGACTCCGGAACTGCTGGTCGCCTGCGCTCTCGAAGGCGAGCGGCTCACGGCCGGCTCCGTGCATGCCGACAACATCGCGCCGGCGATCTTCGGCGGCCTGGTGCTGGTGCGGCAGGCCAGTCCGCCGGACGTGATCCGCCTCCCGGTGCCGGCCGGCCTGACAGCCGTCGTCGTCCACCCCCGCCTCGAGATCGAGACCGCCGCCGCGCGCGCGATGCTCGGCGCCACCGTACCGATCGCGGCAGCAATCCGGCAGTCGGCGAACCTCGGTGCCCTGGTCGACGCGCTGCACCGGAGCGACTTCGCCCAGCTCTCACGCACGCTCGAGGATGCGATCGCGGAGCCGCGGCGCGCATCGCTCATTCCCGGGCTCGCCGCCATCAAACGTGCGGCGATCGAGGCGGGCGCGCTCGGCGCCGGCATCTCCGGCTCCGGCCCGGCGCTCTTCGCGCTCTGCGCCGCCCGCGCGCACGCTGCGAAGGTGGCGTCCGCCATGGCCGCGGCCGTGCGCGAGGCAACCGGCTCGGACCCGGACCGCTACGTCTCGGCCATCGCCGGCGGCGCTCGCCTCGTATCCTCATGCGCTTCGTGAGCACGCGCGGCCTGGCGCCGCCCGCCACCCTCGCCGCCGCGCTCGCCGACGGCCTCGCGCCCGACGGCGGCCTGTACGTGCCCGAGTCGATCGAGCCCTGGTCGCGCAGCGACCTCGAACGGCTCCCATCGATGTCGATCGCCGAGATCGGCGCCCGCGTCCTGCAGCCGTTCGCCCGCGATGAGCTGAGCGGCTCGCAAGTGTCCGCGCTGGTCCGCGACGCCCTCGATTTTCCCGTGCCGCTGGTCGAAATCCAGCCCGGCGTCCGGGCCCTCGAGCTCTTTCACGGCCCGACGCTGGCGTTCAAGGACATCGGCGCCCGCGTCATGGCACGGCTGATCGCGGCGCTCGACAGGGGCGGAGAGCCGGCGACCATCCTCGTCGCGACCTCGGGCGACACCGGCAGCGCCGTTGCCCACGCATTCCACGGCACGGGCGCACGGGTCGTCGTCCTGTATCCGGAGGGACGCGTCAGCCCGACGCAGGAGGCGCAGTTGACGATGTTCAACACGCCCGATGGACGAGGAAACGTGCGGGCGTTCGCGATCGCCGGAACCTTCGACGACTGTCAGCGACTCGTGAAAACTGCGTTCGCCGACCGCGCGCTGCGCGAGCGTGTGCGCCTGACCTCGGCCAACTCGATCAACCTGGGCCGCCTGCTGCCGCAGATGATCTATTACTTCACGGCAGGGGCCGGCCTTCAAGCCGGCCCGGTGACCGAGACGCCGGTAGGGGCCGGCCTTCAGGCCAGCCCGGTCACCGAGACGCCGGTAGGGGCCGGCCTTCAGGCCAGCCCGGTCACCGAGACGCCGGTAGGGGCCGGCCTTCAGGCCAGCCCAGTCAGCGAGACGCCGGTAGGGGCCGGCCTTCAGGCCAGCCCAGTCAGCGAGACGCCGGTAGGGGCCGGCCTTCAGGCCGGCCCGAACGTCGTCGTGTCCGTGCCGAGCGGTAACTTCGGCAACCTGACGGCCGGCCTGTTCGCGAAGCGCGCCGGGGCGCCGATCGAGCGGTTCGTCGCTGCGACCAATGTGAACGACGTCGTGCCCGCGTACCTGCTGAGCGGCGTCTATACGCCGCGGCCCTCGCTCACGACGCTGACGAACGCGATGGACGTCGGCAACCCGAGCAACTTCGAGCGCATGCGGTGGCTGTTCCGCAACGACGTGGCCGCCATGCGCTCCGAGGTGAACGGCAGCGTCCATACGGACGCCGAGGTGCGCGCAACCATCGCGCAGGTCTATCGAGAGCGCGGGTACCTGCTCGACCCGCACAGCGCAATCGCCTACCTGGGGATAGTCGGGCGGGCGGGATTGGGAGGGCGCGCCCTTGGCCCGCGCGGGGAGGGCGAAGGAATCTTCCTCGCGACCGCGCATCCGGCCAAGTTCCGCGAGATCGTCGAGCCGATCATCGGGCGGCCCGTGGACCTGCCGGAGGCGCTCGCGGCGGCGCTCGCGCGGCCGCTCCATCGCCTTCCCCTGGCCGCGACGCCCGAGGCGCTCGGCGCGGCCCTCGACGCGTCGCGCCATGCCTGATCTACCAGTTCCGACGTTCCACGAACGTCCGCGGCTCGAGCGGCCGGCCCTCCGGGTGCGCCAGCGCCTCGCGGCGCGCCGACCACAGCAGCACCGGGCCGACGACGCGATCGATCAGCCGCGACGCGCCCCCGAGCTCGCGCTCGATCTGGCCGCGCAGCGCGGCGATACGCGCGCTGACCTGCCCGTTCGAGTCCCGCAGGTACTTTTCCATCGCCCAGAGCGCGGCGCCGTATCCGCGGCGGAGCTTCCCGGCCTCTTCGGCAAATCGCGCGCGCACCCGGGCGTCGCCGTCCCGCCCGTAGCGCTTCCACCCTTCGAACGATGTGCGCATCATGCGGTAGAGGCTCGGACCGTTCACCTCGAAATCGTGCGCGAAGGCCCAGTCGAGCCACGACTTCGATTCGTCGCGGCCGATGTGCGGGTGACGGAAGTTGAACTTGTACTGCCCGTGGATGTCCGCGAGGTCGATATCGTCGAGCATCCGTCCCTGCGTCGTCATCTCCGCGTGAAGCGGCGTGCCGGGCACCGGCGTGTAGAGCATGAACTGGTGGCAGTCGGCGTCGTGGGCGACGGCGTGAGCGATCTCGCCGCGCAGGTTATCGGGCGTGTGATGCTCCATGCCGACGATCGTCGAGCCCTGGACCCGGATGCCGTGCGACTGCAGTTCGCGCGTGAGCGCGATCGTGTCGGCGTCCTTCAACTTGCTGTAGCCGGCGCGGGGCGACTCGAAGCCCATCCACACCCACGACACGCCGAGCTCGACGAGCTGGCGCATGTCGTACTTGCGGATCGCGTTCGCCGACGAGAAGACGAACATCGACCACGCCTTGCCGTGCCGCTTCATCTGGTCGAGGAGCTCCAGCGCGCGCTTCTTGTACAGCAGGAAGTTCTCGTCCATCATGAAGAACGTCCGCACGCCGAGGCGCTGCTCGGCATGGCGCATGACGTCGAACAGCTGCGCCCCGGTGTCGTAGAAGTTGACGAACCGTCCCTTGCCGCCGAAGAACGCCGAGGTCGTGCAGAAGCTGCATCCCATCGGGCAGCCGACCGACGGGATGACGGTCGCGGCGGGATCGCCGCCCCCGCTCGGCGCGGTCAGCCCCATCAGGCGGAATCCGAACGACGACCGGATCGCCGGGTGCGCGATCGTGGCGTCGACCGGCTCGCCGAGGAACTCGCGGAACCACCGGATTCCCTCGCCCTTGACAATATGATCCGCGTCGACGAGACGCTCGACGCCTGGAATGGCGGCGACGTGGCCGCCGACGACGATCGTCGAGCCCGGCGAATGTTGTCGCACCAGCCGGCACATCTCGCGCACTTTCCCGACGTTGACGATGATCGCGGAGATGCCAACGATGTCGTAGCGATGAGTCTGCAGTTCCCGGACGAAGCGTTCGCGCGTCGGAAAATCGAGCACGGTGGACGGTGCCGAGATGTTCGCCTGGATCAGCATGATGCCCCAGGAGCGGTGGTGCATCCGGAGCGAGAAGGGCCCTTGCGCCCGCGTGACCTGGTTGTGGTACAGCTCCATCGGGTTGATGGCGCGGCTGCCGAACTCGTCGTCTCGTGCGAAGGGACCGAACACCGACGTGAGGAGGACGCGGGGATGACGGTGGTGCGAATGAACCATGACGCGCGATCGTAACAGACGGGTGTACGTGAAACGTGTTGCCCGGACGCGCAACAGAAAAAATACTGCTGCCGGATTTCCGTCGGTATCGGATTTCCGGCATGTTACGGGGGCGATGGGTGACTACACGCCGAATTGTTCGCGGATCGCGCCGAGGATCGTCTCGGCCGGCAGCGTGGCGTCGAGCGTCAGCGAAGCCTCGTCGTGCGGCTCTTCGAGATCGGCGAGCTGGCTCGTGACAAGCGCCGGCCCGGCGAGATGGCCGTGGCGACTCCCCAGCCGCTGCTTCAGGACATCGGCGCTCGCCTTCAGGTACACGAATCGGACCGGGCGCAGGTCGCTCCGCAACGCCTGGCGATACCGTTCCTTCAGCGCCGAGCAGGCGACGACGGCATGTTCGCGCCGATCGAGCGCACGGGCGATGGCGGCATGGATGCGCGCGATCCATGGCGCGCGGTCGCGATCGTCGAGCGGCACGCCGGCCCGCATCTTCTCGACGCTGTGCGCCGGGTGCAGATCGTCTGCGTCCACGAACTGCCAGCCGAGCTCCGTCGCGAGCGCGCGGCCGATGGTCGTCTTTCCAGCCCCCGCAGCGCCCATCACGATGATGACCACGCGTCCGAATCTAACATGCCCCGGGATTTGGCGCCGGTGCGCCTTCGCTGGATAATTCAGAACGGCGCGCACACGGGCTCATGGCTTCCCCTTCATCCGGCCGCCCGCCTGCCGACGACCTGCTGCCGGTCGTCTATGCGGAGTTGCGGCGCCTGGCTGCCGCCTACATGCGGCGCGAGCGTCCGGGACAGACGCTCCAGCCGACGGCGCTCGTGCACGAGGCCTATCTGCGGCTCGCGGCGGCCGGCGCGCCGTGGACCGATGAGCGGCACTTCGTCGGCATCGCGGCGCGATCGATGCGGCAGATTCTGGTCGAGCGTGCGCGCGCCAGAGGCGCGCGCAAGCGGTGGGCCGGTCTCGACCGCGTGTCGCTGCACGACTCGCTGCCCGCCGGCATCCATGAAGACGACATGCTGCCGGCGCTCGACGAGGCGCTGGATCGATTGGAAGCGCTCGACCCCGAGCAGGCGCGCATCGTCGAGTTGCGGTATTTCGCCGGGCTTGGCGTTGAGGAGGCCGCGGCCGCGCTCGGCATGTCGCCGGCCACACTGAAGCGGCGCTGGAGCCTCGCCCGCGCGTGGCTGCTGCGGGAGCTGAGCGCGTGACGCAGGTCGGGATGAAATCCGGTGAATGGCGCCGCGTGCGCGATCTGTTCGAGCAGGCGCTCGGTGTCGCGCCGGCCGATCTCGATGCCTGGCTCGCCGGCCAGACCGGCGTCGACGATGCCGTGCGCGAGGAGGTGCGGTCGCTCATGGCGCAGCACTCGCGCGCGGGCCGGTTCCTGTCGCAGGCGCTCGTCGAGCGCCACCCCGAACTCGTCGGCGAAGACGAGGCGCTCGTCGAGGGCGCCGTCGTCGGCAGCTACACCATCCTGCGCGAGATCGGACGGGGCGGAATGGGCCGCGTCTACCTGGCGCGCGACGTGCGGCTCGACCGCGACGTCGCCCTCAAGGCGCTTGCGCCCCACCTGACCGGCGATCCGGCGTACCGCGAACGCCTGCGTCGCGAAGCCCGGGCGGCAGCCTCCCTCAGTCATCCGGGGATCTGCACCGTCTATGCGCTCGAAGAAGTCGAGGGCGCGCTCTACATCGCTACTGAGTTCGTCGATGGCTGCACGCTCCGCGAGGAGATCGCCGCCGGCCGGCCAGGCGGCGATCGAGTGCTGCGGACGTTTCGTGAGCTCGCCGCCGCGCTCGCGGCGGCGCACGCGCGCGGAATCGCCCACCGCGATCTGAAGCCAGAGAACGTGATGCGGACGCGGGACGGCCGGTTGAAGGTGCTCGATTTCGGTCTGGCGCAGCTCGTCGATTCGACGCGTCCCGAGGCGAGTGCGGTCACGCGCCCCGGGCTCCTGATCGGCACGCCGGCCTACATGGCGCCGGAACAGCTCAGAGGTCAGCCGGCCGACGCGCGCGCTGACGTGTTCGCGCTCGGCGTGCTGATGTACGAGTACGCGTGCGGCGAGCACCCGTTCGCGGCTCCGAACGAACTCGCCGTCGCGGCGCGCGTGCTGGAAAGCGCTCCGCAGCCGCTCGCCGAGCGCGGCGTGACGATTCCGGCCGGAGTGGCTGCGACCATCGAGCGCGCGCTGAGGAAGAATCCGGGGGAGCGATTCGCGTCGGCGGGCGAGATCCTCCAGGAGCTCGATCGGGAGCGGGAGCCATCGGCGGCCGCAGGAGCCTCGCGCGCGCGGCCCATCGTCGGCTGGTGGCGGACGCACCAGGCCGCGTCGATGGGCTTGTACGTCGCCGCGACAATCGTTGCATGGGAGATCAAGCAGCGCGTCGGCGGCGCCGCCGCCACCTGGGTGTTCGTCGGCGTCGGCGTCGCCTCAGCCGCCGCGGGCATTGCGCGCGGACATATGCTGTTCACCGAGTGGGCGAACCGGGCGCGCCTCCCCACCGAACGGCGTCGGGCGTCTCCACTGACCCGCCTGGGAGATCTCGCGATTACGGCCGGGCTCCTCGGCGACGGCTTGCTCCTCGCCCCCGGTCAACCGCTCTGGGCCATGCTGACGATGGCGTTCGCTCTCGGCGTGGCGCTCGCCGCATTCCTGATGGAGCCGGCGACCACGAACTCGGTGTTCGACGATGCGCGTGATTGAGATTCGAGAGCCTGGCGGCCCCGAAGTGCTCGTGCCGGCCGAGCGTCCGACCCCCTCGCCGGGGCCGAACTCGGTCCTGATCAAGGTCGCCGCCGCCGGCGTCAATCGCCCCGACGTCATGCAGCGCCAGGGCAGGTACCCGCCGCCGCCGGGTGCGTCCGATATCCCGGGCCTCGAGGTCGCCGGCATCGTCGACGCGATTGGCCGCGGCGTGCACGGCTGGGAGGCGGGCGATCGCGTGTGCGCGCTCGTTGCCGGCGGCGGATACGCGGAGTACTGCGTCGCGCCGGCGCCGCAGTGCCTGCCCGTCCCCGCGGGCGTCGACCTGGTGCACGCCGGCGCGGTCCCCGAAACGTTCTTTACGGTCTGGACGAACGTGTTCGAGCGGGGCCGGCTCGCCGCCGGCGAGACGATTCTGATTCATGGCGGAACGAGCGGCATCGGGACGACGGCCATCCAGCTCGCGTCAGCGTTCGGCGCGCGCGTGTTTGCGACGGCCGGTTCGGATGCGAAGTGCGCGGCCTGCGAGCGGCTCGGCGCCGAGCGCGCCATCAATTACAGGGACATGGACTTCGTCGCCGCGGTCGGGGAGTTGACCGGCGGCCGCGGCGTCGACGTCGTGCTGGACATCGTCGGCGGCGAGTACCTGCCGCGGAACATCGACGCGCTCGGGATGGAAGGCCGCCTCGTCCAGATCGGGACGCTGGGCGGGCCGAAGGCGCAGATCAACATGATTCCCGTGCTGCAGCGGCGTCTCACCATTACCGGGTCGACGCTGCGCGCGCGATCCGTGCCCGAAAAGGCCGCCATCGCGGCAGCCCTGCGCGAGCGCGTGTGGCCGCTGCTCTCGCTCGGACGCGTGAAGCCGATCGTCGACCGGACGTTCCCCCTGGCGCAGGCGGCTGAAGCCCATCGCGTGATGGAATCTGGCGCGCACATCGGCAAGCTCGTTCTGATCCCGTAGCCGGCTGCGGCGGGTGAGGTACAATCACGTGTTTCACCCGTGCGTACACATCTTCTTCAAACAGCACTCGTCGCCGGCGTGCTGCTCGTCGCCGCCTGCGGGCAATCCGGAGAGGTCGACAAGATGGACACCATCACGAGCCTGCGCGCCTGGGATACGAAAGTGGGCGGCGGCGCCGAAGCCGGGGCGGGCGACCGGGTGACCGTGCAGTACACCGGCTGGCTCTACGATCCGAAGGCGCAGGACCACCATGGGACGAAGTTCGACAGCTCCAGGGATCACGGCGAGCCGTTCACGTTCACGCTCGGCGCCGGCCAGGTGATCAAGGGCTGGGACGATGGCGTCGAGGGAATGAAAGTGGGCGGCACGAGGACGCTCATCATCCCGCCGCAGCTTGGATACGGCGCACGCGGCGCCGGCGGCGTCATCCCGCCGAACGCGACTCTCGTCTTCGACGTCGAGCTGGTCGACGTCAAGGCGAAAAGCCGATAGCCGACAGCCATGGAATTCATCCGTCTCGGCCGTACCGGCCTGAAAGTCTCGAGGATCTGTCTCGGCACGATGACCTACGGCACGTCGCAGTGGCGGTCGTGGGTCCTCGACGAGGAGGCGAGCCGGCCGTTCATCAAGCGCGCGCTCGAGCTCGGCATCAACTTCTTCGACACGGCCGACATGTACTCGCTCGGCGCCAGCGAGGAGGTCGTAGGCCGCGCGCTGCGCGACTTCGCCCGCCGGGATCAGGTGGTGCTCGCGACGAAAGTGTTCAACCCGATGGGCGACGGCCCGAACGACCGGGGGCTCTCGCGCAAGCACATCATGGACGCGATCGACGCGTCGCTGCGCCGGCTCGGCACCGACCACGTCGATCTCTATCAGATCCATCGGTTCGACGCGGAGACGCCTATCGAGGAGACGCTCGAGGCGCTGCACGACGTGGTCAAGGCGGGCAAGGCGCGCTACATCGGCGCGTCGAGCATGCACGCGTGGCAGTTCATGAAGATGCTCGCGACCGCGGATCGCCACGGGTGGACGCGCTTCGTCTCGATGCAGAACCACTACAACCTGGTGTATCGCGAGGAGGAGCGCGAGATGATGCCGCTCTGCCGCGAGGAGGGCATCGGCGTCATCCCCTGGAGCCCGCTGGCCCGCGGGTTCCTGGCCGGGAACCGGCGGAAGGCAGACAGGGGCGAAACCGCGCGCGCGAAGGCCGACGATTTCGCGCACCAGCTGTACTACGCCGATGTCGACTTCGCCGTCGCCGATCGCGTCGTCGAACTGGCGAGACGCCGCGACGTGCAGCCGACCCAGATTGCGCTCGCCTGGCTGCTGGCGCAGCCCGGCGTCACCGCGCCGATCGTCGGCGCGACCAGGCTCTCTCATCTCGAATCCGCGGTCGAGGCGCTCGACGTCCGGCTGACCGCGGACGAGCTGAAGTCCCTCGAGGACCGGTACGAGCCGCACCGCGTGCTGGGGCATTCGTAGTGCCCGCCAGGGCTGGCGATCCGCCGAAGCCCCGCCCTCCATACCGTACAATCTCCCGAACGTGCGCGCGTCGATCGTCGCCCTCCGCCACCGCAACTTCAGGCTGATCTGGATCGGCCTGCTTCTATCGTTCACCGGCTCGTTCATGCAGAACGCGGCGCTGCTGTGGCACGTGTCGCTGCTCGCTCCGCCCGACCACAAGGCCCTGGCGCTCGGCATGGTCGGGCTCGTCAAGGTGGTTCCGATTGTCGTGTTCTCGATGGTCAGCGGCGTGGTCGCCGATGCCTGGGATCGGCGCCGCCTGATGCTCGTCACCCAGACGGCGTCGGCCGCCATAGCGCTGGCGCTGGCGTATCTGACATTCCGCGGCGCGGCGACGCTGGCGTCGGTCTACGTGCTGGCCGGACTCGGCGCCGCGGCGGGCGCCTTCGACCTCCCGGCCCGCCAGGCACTGGTGCCGATGCTGGTCCCACGCGAGCACCTGCCGAACGCGATCAGCCTGAACGCCATCATGCTGCAGGTGGCGGCGGTCGGCGGCCCCTCGGCCGGTGGGCTCCTGATTGCCGCACGCGGCGTGGCCTGGGCGTATGCCGCCAACGCCATCTCGTTCGGCGCCGTCATCGTCGCCCTGCTCATGATGCGCGACGTCCCGGCGCGCGGGCCCTCCAGGACCGGATCGCGCGACGAGATTTCGTGGCATGCCGCGCTGGAGGGGCTCCGGTTCGTTTTCCGCTCGCCGCTCATCCGCTCCACGATGCTGCTGGACTTCTTCGCGACGTTCTTCTCGTCGGCGATCAGCCTGCTGCCGATTTTCGCGCAGGACATCCTCCACGTCGGAGCGGAGGGATACGGATGGCTCTACGCGGCGCCGTCGGTCGGCGCCCTCGTCATGAGCGCCGCCATGGTGCCGCTGACCGATCGCATCGACCGGCGCGGCGCGACTCTCATCTGGGCCGTGATCGGGTTCGGCATCTCGACCGTCGTGTTCGGAATCTCGCGATCGTTCTGGCTGACGTTCGCCTGCCTCGCCGTGACGGGCGCCACCGACACCGTCAGCATGATCATCCGCAACGTCGTGCGGCAGCTCGAGACGCCCGATCGCCTGCGCGGGCGGATGACCGGCGTCAACATGGTGTTCTTCATGGGCGGCCCGCAGCTCGGCGAGCTCGAGGCCGGCGCGGTGGCCAACTGGATCGGCCCAACGTTCTCGGTCGTCAGCGGCGGGGTCGGGTGCCTCCTCGCCACCGCGTGGGTGGCCGCGACGACGCCCGCACTGAGAGCGTATCGGGCATCCGACCCGACCGCGATTCACGCGCCCGCGTCGGGCGAAGATTCGACCGTCGCGCCGCCGGCGATGCAGGGGAGCAGCCAATAACGAGCGGAACCCACTCGCGTGCGACGATCTACGTCGGCCTGGTGTCGGACACCCACGGCCTGGTGCGCCCCGAGGTCGCGCGCGTGCTGGACGGCGTCGATCTCATTCTGCACGCGGGCGACGTCGGGGGGACGGCGGTGCTGCGGAAGCTGTCGGCGATCGCGCCGGTCGAGGCGGTGTTCGGCAACGTCGACGACCCGCACGACCCGTCGCTCGCGCGCGAGCGCGTCGTGACCCTCGGCGGGATCAGCATCCACGTGAGCCACGGACACGAGCTCCGAAGCCCGTCGCCGGAGCGCGTCCTCGCTACCTACGCCGGCGACGTCGTCGTCTTCGGCCATACGCACCGCGCGGTGGCCGCGCGCGACCAGCGGGGACGACTCGCGGTCAACCCCGGCGCGGCCGGACCGCGCCGCTTCGACCTGCAGCCGAGCGTTGCGATTCTGACGATCGCGGGCGCAGCAGCCGACGTCCGGATCGTGTCGCTGGCGTGACGGTCATCTGGCCGGCTTGAATTCGATGTCGAGATCGCGCGTCGGGTTCACCTTCAGGCCGTCGATGCCCTCGAGCGCCCCGTTCGCGCCGTCGAGTGTCTTGAGCTGCCGGAGCTTTGCCATCGCGTCCGGGTTGGCCAGCAGCCGATCGAAGTCCATCTCGAGCAGCGTGACCGTGTCGTTCTCGACGAATGCGCCGTTGGTGTGGACCAGTGTGCCGATCGGCCGGACCGCGATCGAGATCTTCAGGCCGCCGAGCATCTGCTTCATCATCGCGAGCTGGCCGGCATCGGGCGCCATGGCCGCCCCGCCGGGCGCGTCCGGCGCGGTCGTGCCGGGCGGCATCTTCGGTGCCGGGAAGTGGATGCGGAGCAGCGCGTCCCCGTTCGGCTGGTGCGTCAGGTGGAAGTCGAGCTTCTCCGTCCGGCCGGCCGCGCCGCCCGCATCCATTCCGCCGGGCACGTCCGGCTGCTGGCTGAGCGACAGCGTGTTGATGTCCCTGAACGCGTAGATCGTCCGGCGTCCTTCGCCCGCGTCGCTCTTGATCGGTGTCGACGAGACGAAGGCGACCCCTTCGCCCATCTTCGACGCCGCGGCGCGCTGCTGGTCTTCCGAGAACGGGTCCACGGCGCCGGCGTTCTTGCCCCCGAACGAGGCGGCGAGCTGCTTGAGCTGCGCGAGCGCGGCGGCCGTCATCGTCGTGGTCTGCTCGATCGTGCCGGAGCCGTCCGCATGGACGTTGATCAGCGTGGACGACTGGAAGCAGCCGGCCATCGCGAGAGAGGCCGCGAGCACGAACGGAAACAGGCGTTTCATGCCCGCATTGTACCGCTCCGCCGGTGCTCCACAGGAGGTCGGGAGACAGGAGGAGGATCTCCTGCCGAACGAGTAGAATCTGCCCATGCCGATCAGACTCTCGCTTGCGGGCGCTCTCCTTCTCGTGGCCGTCGCCGCCTCCGCTCAGCAGATGCCGGGTGTGACCGCGAAGGACGTCACCGTCTACACGTTCAAGCTGCACTACCTCGAAGCCGGGCAGGGACCGCCGGTCATCCTGCTGCACGGGCTGGGCGGCGACGGATCGCGCTGGGGGCCCAACATCACGCCGCTCGCGAAGGATTTTCACGTCTTCGCGCTCGACCAGATTGGCTTCGGCCAGTCGGACAAGCCGCTCGCGAACTACCACACCGGCATGCTCGCCGACTTCCTCGCCGGCTTCATGAAGGCGGTGAACCTGCCGAAGGCGTCGCTCGTCGGCAACTCGATGGGTGCCAGTGTCGCGCTCTACATGGCGGTGCACTACCCGCAGCTCGTGGACAGGATCGTGCTCGCCGACGGCGGCGGGTATCGGTCGCCGGGACCTGCGGCCCCGCGGCGCGCGCCGACGGCCGCCGACATCCATCGCCGCCAGATCCAGAACGGTGTGACGCACGAGGAGACGAAGGAATTCTTCCGCGTCTTGTTCCACAACAAGGATCTCGTGACCGATCAGATGGTCGACGCGCAGCTCCCGATGCGGCTCCGGTCGGCGTTCGCGATCTCGAAGATCCAGGAGGCCGGCGAGAAGGGGCTGGGCAGCCTCACGGAGGCCGAGGTCCGCGGCGTCAAGGCGCCGACGCTCATCGTGTGGGGCAGATACGACGAGCTGGCCAATCCGGCCGGCGCCGATCGCCTCGAGCGGGCGATTCCCGGCGCGAAGAAGGTGATGGTGGACGACTGCGGCCACATGCCGCAGCTCGAGAAACCCGAGGTGTTCAACCGCCTCGTGCGGGACTTCCTGAAGTGAAGGTCGTCGTGCCTGCCGTCGCTCTCGAGCCGCGCGAACAGCGCCGAGCGCGCCCTCGTGTCCCGGCGTGTTGCCGAGGGCTCAGGGTATTGGGTTGAAGGGTTGAGAGGCTGGGGGTCATGGACGAAAAAGCAGCGGTCAGGGAATCCTGTACGAGACAGCGTGAGGCACTGGTCGCCATGAGCCACCGGATTCACGCGCATCCGGAGCTCGGCTTCGAGGAGGAGCGGGCGTCGGCGTGGCTCTGCGAGGCGCTCGCCGACGCGGGCTTTGCCGTCGAGCGGGGCATCTGTGGCGTGCCGACGGCGTTCCGCGCGCGGAAGGGCAGCGGTCCGCTCCGGATCGCGATCTGCGCCGAGTACGATTGCCTGCCTGCCATCGGCCACGCCTGCGGCCACAACATGATCGCCGCCATGTCGCTCGGCGCCGCGGTCGCCGCGGCCCGCGTCGCCGACGAAGCCGGGCTCACGGTGGAGGTGCTCGGCACGCCGGCCGAGGAGGTCGGCAACGACTCGGGCAAGATCCGGCTGCTCGAGGGCGGCGCGTTCAAGGGAGTCCACTGCTCGATGATGGTCCACCCGGCGCCGTTCGACTTCGTCGCGCCGAAGCTGATTGCCGCCTCCATGTTCGAGGTCGAGTATCGGGGCAAGGAAGCGCACGCCGCCGCGTTCCCCGAGCTCGGCGTCAACGCCGCCGACGCACTCACGGTCGCGCAGACGGCCATCGGTCTCATCCGTCAGCACATCCAGCAGACCGACCGCATCCACGGCATCGTGACCAGAGGCGGCGACGCTCCGAACGTCGTCCCGGCGCACACGTGCTGCCGCTACATCATCCGCTCGGAGACGATCGCCGACCTGTCGCGGCTGCGGCAGAAGGTGCTGCGCTGCTTCGAGGCCGGGGCCGTGGCGACCGGCGCGTCGATGGCGGTCCTCGGCGGCGACAAGCCGTACGCCGAGGTAAAGCACGACGCGGCGCTCGCGGCCATCTACCGCCGCAATGCGGAAGCCGCCGGACGCGTGTTTCCGGATCTCGGGCCGCAGGCCGATCGGTTGGCGGCGTCGACCGACATGGGCAACGTCTCGCAGGTCGTGCCTTCGATCCATCCCCTGATCGGCATCAATTCGCTGCCGGCCGTCAATCACCAGCCCGAGTTCACCGCCCGCTGCGCGACGCCGGACGCGGACCAGGCGGTGTTCGACGGCGCCCTCGCCATGGCCTGGACCGTCGTCGACATCGCGCGCGACGCGGCCCTCCGCGACCGCCTCATGAAGCGGGCGGGATGAGCGCACGCCGGGTCCTGGACCCGGCAGTCCTCCGGCCCCGGCACTATAATGCCGCTGCCAAGGAGACCGCGATGCCCTCATTCCGCTTCCGATCGACCGTCCTGGCGACCGCGTGCCTTGCGGCGTTCGCCGCGTCGGCCGCGGTCGTCGCTCAGGAGCAGAAAGCCGGCGAGAAGAAGGACGCCGGCCTGATCCTCGAGCGCGCCAACACCGTGTCGTTCACGACCGACGAAGGCACGTGGATGTCGCTCGACGTGTCGCCCGACGGCAAGACGATCGTCTTCGACCTGCTCGGCGATTTGTACACGCTGCCGATCGAGGGCGGCGCCGCGACGCGGATCGTCGGCGGCATGTCGTTCGACAGCCAGCCGAAGTTCTCGCCCGACGGCACGACGATCGCCTTCCTCAGCGACCGGAGCGGCGTCGAGAACCTGTGGATCGTGAACGCCGACGGATCCAATCCACGCGCGGTCAGCACGGACAAGCCGACACAGGCCGGCCCGCAGAGCATGATCTCGCCGTCGTGGACGCCCGACGGTCGCTACCTGCTCGTGTCGAAAGCGCGTCCGCCGGAAAGGGTGCACAGCGTCTTCCTCTACGACCGCGACGGCGGCACGGGCGTCCGCGTCGGCAAGGCGCCGCCGATGCCGACCGAGGACGGTCCGAATCCGGCCGCGCGGTTGGCGCCGAACAAGCTGGGCGCCGTGGCGTCGCCCGACGGCCGCTTCATCTACTACGCGGAGCGGAAGGGGCTGTTCAGCTACAACGTGCATTTTCCGCTCTGGCAGATCATCCGCTTCGACCGGCTGACCGGCGACACGTCCACCGTCACGAATGCGCAGGGGAGCGCGATGCGGCCGGTGCTCTCGCCCGACGGCAAGTGGCTCGTGTACGCGACGCGATTCGAGACCGGCACCGGGCTGCGCATCCGCAACCTGCAGACCGGCGACGAGCGCTGGCTGATCTATCCGGTCACGCGCGACGACCAGGAGTCGGTCGCCTCGCGCGACACCATGCCGGGCTACGCGTTCATGCCGGACGGCAAGTCGCTCGTCGTGCCGATCGACGGCAAGATCGCGCGCGTCGACGTGGCCACGGGCGCGAAGACCGTCATCCCGTTCACGGCAAAGGTGGACGTGGACACGGCGGGGCAGTTGCGCTTCGAGAACAGGATTCCCGATGGCCCGACGGTGCAGGCACGCCTCGTCCGGTGGCCGGCGATCTCGCCCGACGGCAGGCGAGTCGCGTTCAGCGCGCTCAACCACCTCTGGATCATGGACCTGCCGAACGGCACGCCGAGGCGACTGACGTCGCTCGCCGACGGCGAGTTCATGCCGGCCTGGTCGCCCGACGGCCGTTACGTTGCGTTCGTCACCTGGTCGAAGGAGGGCGGGCAGCTGTACCGTGTGGCGCCCGGCGCCCAGCCCGAACGCCTGTCGCGCTACGCCGCGTACTACGGCGAGCCGGTCTACACGCCGGACGGATCGAAGATCGTGTTCACGACCGAGCCCCGGACCGATCAGCTGTATGCCGACCTGCACCTGCTCGAGCGCGGCGAGCGCGCCGACGTCCTGCCCGACGCCGACCCGGCCGAGATCGAGGGGATCGCGCCCGACTCCGAAGCCGATCTGATGTGGATGCCGGCCGGCGGCGGCGACCCCACGCTGATTGCGTCCACGCAGGGCGGGCACGCGCCGCACTTCGCCGACGACAGCACGCACATCTATCTGACGTCGGACAAGGGGCTGAGCTCGATTCGCATCGACGGTCTGGACCGGCGCGAGCTGGTCAAGATCACGGGAACCGGCCCCGGACCGAATCCGCCGGCGGCAGCGGAGATCCGCGTTTCGCCAGACGGCACCCGCGCGTTCGTCAGCCTCCAGAACAAGCACGTCGTCGTCGGCATCCCTCGGGTGGGGAACGAAGTCGTCAAGATCAGCGTCCATGGCGCCGGTGATTCGGTCGTGCCGGTCAAGCGGCTCTCCCGCGAGGGCGGCAGGTACCTGTCGTGGAGCGCCGACGGCAAGGCCGTGATCTGGGCGCTCGGCAATACGATCTACCGTCAGGGGCTCACCGCGGACGCGCCCGAGGAGTTCCATCCGATCGTCGAGGCGCCGCGCGCGAAGCCGCACGGCACGACCGTGCTGACCGGCGCCCGCATCGTGACGATGAAGGGCGACGAGGTGATCGCGAAGGGCGACATCGTCATCACCGACAACCGGATCGCGGAGGTCGGCCCGAGCGGGCGCGTGAAGCGTCCGGCCGGCGCGAAGGTCATCGACGTCTCGGGCAAGACGATCATCCCGGGGTTCGTCGACGTCCACTCGCACATGTGGCCGCCGCGCGGCGTGCACCAGACGCAGGTCTGGCAGTACCTTGCCAACCTCGCCTACGGCGTGACGACGACGCGCGACCCGCAGACGTCGACCGACGACGTGTTCGCGTACGCCGATCTGGTGGAGACCGGCGACATCCTCGGGCCGCGCATCCTGGCGACCGGTCCGGGCGTCTTCAGCAGTTCGGGCCTCGACGACAAGGACGCGACCGACGCGTTCATCAAGCGCTACAAGGAGTCGTACAAGACCGACACGATCAAGGAGTACGTCGCGGGCGATCGCATCGTGCGGCAGTGGGTGATTCTCGCCGCGCGCAACCATCACCTGATGCCGACCACCGAGGGCGCGCTCGACATGAAGCTCGATCTCTCGCAGATGATCGACGGCTACACCGGCTCCGAGCACAGCCTGCCGATCCAGCCGCTCTACAAGGACATCACCGAATTCGTGGCCAAGACGCAGACGTTCTATACGCCGACGACGCTCGTGGCGTACGGCGCCCCGTGGACCGAGAACTACTACTTCGAGAACACGGCGAAGCTGCACGACGATCCGAAGATGCGGCGGTTCATCCCGCACGAGCTGTACGACACGATGGTGCGCCGGCGCGAGCAGTGGTTCATGCCGGACGAGTACGGCTACAAGGGGATTGCGAAGGGCATCGCCGACATCGTGCACGCCGGCGGGCGCGCGGGCCTCGGCAGCCACGGGCAGTTCCAGGGGCTCGGCGCCCACTGGGAGATCTGGGATCTCCAGTCGGGCGGGCTGACCCCGCACGAGACCCTGCGGGTCGCGACGCTGTTCGGCGCCGAGTCGCTCGGCCTCGAGCGCGATCTCGGTTCCATCGAGTCCGGCAAGCTGGCGGATCTGATTGTCCTCGACAAGGATCCGCTGGTCGACATCCACAACACGCTGTCGATCAGGTACGTGATGAAGAACGGCGAACTGTTCGACGGGAACACGCTGGACCGCGTGTGGCCCGATCCGAAGAAGCTGGACGCGCAGTACTGGTGGAACGCCGACCCGAAACCGTAGCGGCGCCAGGGGACGGCCTCAAGGCCGTCCCCTACAACCCCGATGGACTGGTAGGGGACGGCCTTCACCCCGTCCCGACCCTCGTTGGACTGGGAGGGGACGGCCCTTCACCCCGTCCCGACCCTCGATGGACTGGTAGG
>JBLMXQ010000002.1:0-21609 GCA_050257855.1 Betaproteobacteria bacterium
GTCGACGGCCGCGCCGCGGCGTTCGACGAGATCGACCCTGCGTCCCTCGCCGACCGCACCGGTCTCCAGGTCGTCGTCGATCGCCTGCAGATCGGCAGCGCGGAGTCGGCCGACGAGCAGCGCCAGCGGCTGACCGACTCGATCGAGACCGCGTATCTCGAGGGCGGCGGCGCGGCGTGGGCCGTCGAGCTGCCGAATCCCGAATCCCACTCGAATCCCGAATCCCAAACCGCGAATCCCATCACGTATCAGTTCTCCGAGCGCTTCGAGTGCCGCCCGTGCGGCATCGCGTACGAGGACCCGCAGCCGCGTCTCTTCTCGTTCAACAACCCGTTCGGCGCGTGCCCGACGTGCCACGGCTTCGGCAACATCATCGAGCTCGACATGGACCTGGTCGTGCCCGATGCGACGAAATCGGTCGCCCAGGGCGCCATCGAGCCGTGGAGCAAGCCGCACTACCGCGCGCAGCTCGCGGAATTGAAGCGCGCGGCGAAGAAACAGAAAGTGCGGCTCGACGTGCCGTGGGCGTCGCTCACCGAGGCCGAGCGCGAGTTCATCGTCGACGGCGACGAGGAGTACGAGGGCATCCGCGGCTTCTTCCGCTGGCTCGAACGCAAGAAGTACAAGGTGCACGTGCGCGTGTTCCTGAGCCGCTACCGCGGCTACCTGACGTGCCCCGACTGCGGCGGCGCGCGGCTGCGGCGCGAAGCGCGCGACGTGCAGGTGGCCGGGCGCACCATCGACAAGGTGTCGGCGCTGACCGTCCGGACGGCGCAGGCGTTCTTCGACGGCCTGCAGCTCTCGCCGAAAGAGGCGGCGATCGCCGAAAAGGTGCTCAAGGAGATCCGCCGCCGGCTTTCGTTCCTGAGCGACGTGGGACTCGACTACCTGACGCTCGATCGGCTGTCCTCCACGCTGTCCGGCGGCGAGGCGCAGCGCATCAACCTGGCGACGTCGCTCGGTTCCGCGCTCGTCGGAACGCTGTACGTGCTCGACGAGCCCTCGATCGGCCTGCATCCCCGCGACAACCTGCGGCTCATCGCCATCCTCAAGCAGCTTCGCGATCAGGGCAACACCGTGCTCGTCGTCGAGCACGACGCGGACATGATCAAGGTCGCCGATCACATCGTCGATCTCGGGCTCGGCGCCGGCGAGCAGGGCGGCCGCGTCGTGTATTCCGGCACCTACGACGGACTGCTCCTCGAGGCGCGCTCGCTGACGTCGAAGTACCTGCGGCAGGAGCTTGCGATTCCGGTTCCGACGACGCGCCGCCGCGGGACCGGCCAGATGCTGCGGCTGCTCGGCGCGAGCGAGCACAACCTGAAGAACGTGGACGTCGCCGTGCCGCTCAACACGCTGACGTGCGTCACCGGCGTGAGCGGCTCGGGAAAGTCGACGCTCGTGCACGACGTCCTGTACGCGGCCGTCAAGCGCGCGAAGGGCGGGTGGGACAAGCGCGTCGGGGCCCTCCGGCGGCTCGAAGGCGCCGAGTTCATCACCGACGCCGTTCTCGTCGACCAGGCGCCCATCGGCCGGACGCCGCGCTCGAATCCGGTCACGTACCTGAAGGCATTCGATCCGATTCGCGAGCTGTTCGCGGCGACCAAGGACGCGCGCTCGCGCGGGCTGACGGCGAGCCATTTCTCGTTCAACGTCCCCGGCGGGCGCTGCGAGGCGTGCCAGGGGGAGGGCGAGGTCCGCGTCGAGATGCAGTTCCTCGCCGACGTGTTCGTCCCCTGCGATCAATGCGACGGCAAGCGCTTCAAGCCTCAGGTGCTCGACGTGCGGTATCGCGGGCGCACCATCCACCAGGTGCTCGACCTCACCGTGCGCGAGGCCCTGACTTTCTTCGGCAGCTCGCCGAAGGTGCTGCGCCGCCTGCAGGTGCTCGACGAGATCGGACTCGGCTACCTCCGTCTCGGCCAGCCGGCGACGACGCTGTCGGGCGGCGAGGCGCAGCGGATCAAGATCGCGGCGCACCTCTCGTCGCACACGGGCGAGCGGCTGCTCTACATCCTCGACGAGCCGACCACCGGGCTGCACTTCGACGACATCTCGAAGCTGCTGACCGCCTTCCGCAAGCTGCTCGAAGCGGGGCACACCCTGCTCGTCATCGAGCACAACCTCGACGTCATCAAGACCGCGGACATGGTGATCGATCTCGGGCCGGAGGGCGGGGAGGACGGCGGGCGCGTCGTCGCCGTCGGAACGCCCGAACAGGTGGCGCGGAACGACGAGTCCTACACCGGCCGGTACCTCCGGACCACGCTGGCCGAGGGCCGTTCCCATGCCTACGCGGCGGGCCGTTAGCGTCTCGATTGTCCCGTCCGGCGCGGGCGCCGCGCCGCCGGCGCCGCGCCCGCGGCCGCGCCGCTCGATCGCCTCCGTGCTTCCGCGAGCGTTCTACGAACGGCCGACGCTCGACGTTGCCGCCGATCTGCTCGGCAAGGTGCTCGTGCACGAGCGCCGCGGCGTGCGGACGAGCGGGGTCATCGTCGAAGTGGAGGCCTATATCGGCGAATCGGATCCGGCCTGCCATGCGGCGCCCGGCCCGACCGCGCGCAATCAGCCGCTCTATGGCGTTCCCGGCCACGCGTACGTGTATCTCAACTACGGGATCCACGCCCTGATGAACGTCGTCACCGAGCCCGAAGGATGTCCCGCCGCGGTGCTGATTCGCGCGCTCGATCCGCTCGAGGGCGCGGCGGTCATGCGGCGCCGTCGCGCCAGACGCGCGAAGGGGAGGCGGCCAGGACCTGTGGAGCTCGCCGCGCACGAGCTCTGCCGCGGTCCCGGCAATCTGACGATGGCGATGGGGATTACGCTGGCGGAGAACCGCCTGGACCTGCTCGGCGGACGATTGTTCGTCGAGGATCGCGGCATCGACGCCGGCTGCATCGTCTGGAGCCGCCGGATCGGTATCAACGTCGGCACGGAGCATCCCTGGCGTGCGTCGATTGCGGGCCACCCGGCGGTGTCCGGGCGCGCGTCGCAGTCGTCCGGCCCGGCCGGTCCCTTGACCGCGACCGTCGAACCGGAGTACTAGTAGGAGCATCGTGATCGGTTACGCCGCATGCATGTGTTGTTGTTGTCGCTGCGCGGCTCCTGCGAGCCCTCGCGCCAACGGTCCACGCATGTGTCCCGATCTCACGTGATCTGATTCACAGCGTTTCCAGACCAAGGCCCGGGAGGCTCGCCGCTTCCCGGGCCTTTTGTTTTGTACGCCCATGCTGCAGAGATTACCCGTCTTCGTCGACCTCTCCGGCCGCCGCGTCGTCCTCGTCGGCGCCGGTCGCGTTGCGGCCGGCAAGCTCCAACATCTGCTCGCCGCGCGCGCCGACGTGCTGGTCGTCGCACCGGACGTGGACGCGGAGATCGCGCGCGCGGGTGTGGCCATCGTCAGGCGCGCCTTCGTCGACACCGATCTCGATGAGGCCTGGCTGGTCATTGCCGCGGCGCCGCCGGACGTCAACCGGCAGGTCGCGACGGCGGCGGCCAGTCGACGCGTCTTCGTCAACGCGGTGGACGATCCCGCGCACGCGAGTGCGTACCTCGGCGGGGTGCTGCGCCGCGACGGCGTGACCGTCGCGATCTCGACCGGCGGCGTGGCCCCGGCGCTCGCCGGCCTGCTGCGCGAAGCGCTCGACGAGGTGCTGCCCCGCGATCTGGCGCGCTGGGTCGACGAGGCGCGGCGCCAGCGGGATTACTGGCGTCGTGACGGCGTGCCCGTCGCGCAGCGCCGGCCCCTGCTCCTCGACGCGTTGAATGCGCTGTATGACGGCGGGCCGGGCGGAAGCGCCTGCGGCCGGCGCGGGCAGAGCGAGCGCGGCGCCAGCGAGCGGGGGTGGGGGCCCGCGAGCGCCGAGGACATCGGGCCTGACGCGCCCGCCCGTTCGTGGCTGCACGGGCCGGAGGACTGATGGCTGTGAAAGGACATGTTTCCCTGGTGGGCGCGGGGCCAGGCGATCCGGACCTGCTGACTCGCAGGGCCGTGGCGCGGCTGCGCGCCGCCGATCTCGTCCTGTACGACGCGCTCGTCGATCCGCAGGTCCTGCGCCTGGCGCGTCGCGCCCAGCGGTTCTTCGTCGGGAAGCGCGCCGGCAACCACGAGATTACGCAGGCGTCCATTCACGGCGTCATGATCCGAGCCGCTCGCCGGGGCCGCCGCGTCGTCCGGCTCAAGGGCGGCGATCCGTTCGTGTTCGGCCGCGGCGGCGAGGAGGCGCTCGCGCTCGCCGCTGCCGGCATTCCGTTCGACGTCGTACCCGGCGTGACGAGCGCGGTCGCCGCAGCGGCGCTGGCCGGCATTCCGGTGACGCACCGCGGCCTTGCAGCCGGGTTCGTCGTGCTGAGCGGCCGCGACGAGGCGGCGTTCGCCTCGATGGTTGCGTCCCTGACGCCGCACCGCGTCACGCTGGTCGTGCTGATGGGCCTCGCGCGATCGCGCGCGATCGCGCGTTGTCTGATCGCTGCCGGGTGGTCGCAGGGGACGCCAGCGGCGGTGATCACCGCGGCGTCCACTTCACGCCAGCGCGATTGGCGAGGCACGCTGGCGCGCCTGGCCGATGTCGATCCGCCATCCGACGGCGCTCCCGGCACGATCGTTGTCGGCGGCGTGGCGGCGCTCGAGTGCCGCGTTCCGTCCGGAGCCGCTTCAATGGAGACCTGCCATGCCTGCAGCCGATGATTCCACGCCCGTCGGGCGGCTGTCGTTCGCCGACACCGCCGAGATCGACCGCTTCGTCGCGATGCTGGAGCGCTACGAGCGCGGCGAGATCTCGGCCGACCAGTGGCGGCAGTTCCGGCTCGTCCACGGCACCTACGGCCAGCGCCAGACAGACGACGCCCAGATGCTCCGCGTCAAGGTCCCGCAGGGGCTGCTGACCGCCGGGCAGCTCGACGCGCTCGCCGACGTCGCAGAACGCTATTCCCGCGGGTTTGGCCACATCACGACGAGGCAGAACGTCCAGTTCCACTTCGTGCGCCTCCACGACGTCGAACCGGCGATGCGCCGCCTCGCCGACGCCGGCCTGACGACGCGCGAGGCGTGCGGCAACTCGGTGCGGAACATCACGGCGTGCCCGTATGCGGGCGTCGCCGCCGACGAGTTGTTCGACGTCACGCCGTACGCCGAGGCGCTCACGCGCTTCCTGCTGCGGCACCCGCTCGGCGCGACCCTGCCGCGCAAGTTCAAGATTGCATTCGAAGGCTGTCCGGACGATCACGTCGCGGCGGCGATCAACGACCTGGGTTTCCATGCGCGGATCGCTCCGGACGGGACGCGTGGCTTCTTCGTGACCGCCGGAGGCGGAACCTCGATCCTGTGCGCGTCGGGCGCGGCGCTGCACGACTTTCTGCCGGCGGCTGACGTGGCGCGGGCCGCCGAGGCCGTCCTGCAGGTCTTCCATCGATTCGGCGACTACGAGCACAAGCAGCGCAATCGCATGAAGTTCCTCATCCGCGCGCTCGGCTGGGACCGGTGGCGCGAAGAGTACGGCGCGGAGCTCGCCGCTGCGCGCAGCCGGGTGCCGGCGCTGAACGTCGAGCCGCCGGATGCGGCGGCGCTGCCCGGTCATCCGGGACTGTCGTCGCCGTCGCCCGATCACGTTGGCAACCGCGTGGCGGCAGGGCGCGCACGCGGACCCGGTCTTCCGCCGGTCGTCGTCCCGGTGCTCCGGACGACGGACGAAGGGTTCGTCCGATGGCGCGCGACAAACGTACGCGCGCAGAGGCAGGTCGGGTACGCGATGGCGGTTGCGACCGTTCCGCTCGGCGACCTGACGAGCGCGCAGCTGCGCGTTCTGGGCGAACTGGCGCGCGCGTACGGCGACGGGACGGTTCGCGTGACGCCGGAGCAGGATCTCGTGCTCCGGTGGATCGACGCATTGAACGTGCGACAGCTGTATCGACGGCTCGCTGCGGCGGGGCTCGGTCTGTCCGGCGCGGGTACGGTCGCGGACGTCGTCAGCTGTCCGGGCGCCGAGTCGTGCCGGCTCGCGGTGACGCAGTCGCGCGGGCTCGGGCGGCTGCTCGAGGACCGGCTGCGCGCCCGGCCGGATCTCGTCGAGAATGCGGGCGACGCCCGGATCAGGATCAGCGGCTGCCCGAACGGCTGCGGGCAGCACCACATCGCGACGATCGGATTCCAGGGCAGCGTGCGGCGCGTCGGCGGCCGCGCGGTGCCGCAGTACTTCGTCATGGTCGGGGGCGGGGTCGGGCCGGAGGGCGCTCGATTCGCCCGCCTCGCGGCGAAGGTCCCGGCCCGGCGCGTGCCCGAGGCGGTGGAGCGGCTCGTCGCGCTGTACGCGGCCGGGCGCGCGCCTGGTGAAGGCGCGTCGGCGTTCTTCGGGCGGGTGGACGCGGCGCGCGTGCGGCAGGCGCTGGCCGATCTGGAGCGCCTGGAAGCCCCGGACGTCCGCGACGAGGACCTCGTCGATCTCGGGGATACCGGAACGTTCGCCCCGGTGGTGCTCGATGGTGAGTGCGCTACATAAATCAATGCATATCGATGTGAAGATGTTTCTTGTTGCAGCGGCCGCGGCCGGCCTGCTATAGTCGGCGGGACAACTGAACCGGCTCTTATCGAGAGTGGCTGAGGGACTGGCCCGATGACGCCACGGCAACCGCGCGAGCCTGGCCGCTCGCGGGCAGGTGCCAATTCCAGCCCCGCCGCGTGCGGGGAGAGATGAGATGGCCATGCGCTCGGCGTTCGTCCGTTCGTGTCATGTCGCCCTGGTCGGCTGCGGGACCGTCGGCTCCGCGGTCGCGCGGCGCCTCCTCGACGCGCCCGTTCCCGGTCTTCAGCTCACTCACGTCCTCGACCGGCGCCCCCGCGAGAAGGCCTCTGCCTTTCCGGGCGTTCCTCTGACGTGGACCGATTCCATCGACGTCGTCCTCACGAGCGACGCCGATATCGTCGTCGAGGCAATCGGCGGCGTCGAGCCGGCGGCGGAGTGGGTCCGTGCGGCGCTGGCGGCCGGCAAGTCGGTCGTGACGGCCAACAAGCAGGTGATCGCGCGCCATGGCCCGGCGCTCCTGCGTCTGGCCGAGCACCAGGGCCGTCAGTTGCGGTTCGAAGCCGCCGTCGGCGGCGCGATGCCGATCGTCCGCGCCCTCGGGGAAGGGTTGACGGCGGCCGGCGTGACGCACATCACCGGCATCCTGAACGGCACCTGCAATGCCGTGCTGTCGCGCATGGAGTCGCGCGCGTGCACGCTGAACGAGGCGCTGGAGGCCGCGCGCGCCGACGGCCTGGCCGAAGCCGACCCGTCGGCCGATCTCGACGGCGCCGACGCGCAGGCGAAGCTGGCGATTCTGTGCGCGCTGGCGTTCGGGCTGCGCGTCGATCCCGACGCCATCGATGCGCGATCGATCGCTGCGATTGGACCGTCGCACCACGCGCGGGCACGCCGCCGCGGCGCGGTGCTGCGCCAGCTCGCGCACGCCTCGTACGACGAGGAGCATTCGCGCCTGACCGCGTGGGTCGCGCCTGCCCTCGTTTCACCGGACTCACTGTTTGCGCGCACGACGGGCCCGGCCAACGCCGCGCTCGTCTGCACGCGGCACGCAGGCGAGATCGGCCTCTTCGGACCGGGTGCCGGCGGCGAGCCGACGGCGGCCGCTGTCGTGGCCGATCTGCTGGCCATCGCGCGCGATCCGGCCGCGGTCGTGCCGGCGCCGGCGCTGCGCCCGCCGGCGCTCATCGCCGGCTTGGATCCCGACATTGACATCGTGGAGGCTCTGTGAGCACACTCGCCGGACTGCAATGCCATCTCTGCGGAACGCCATTTCCTGCTGACGCGCGCTACGTGTGCGACCGGTGCCTCGGTCCGCTCGAGCCCGTCTACGACTACGGCGCCATCCGGCTCACTCGCGAGACGATCGCGGCCCGGCCGAAGAACCTCTGGCGCTATCGTGAGCTGCTGCCCGTCGAAGGCGACCCGCTCACCGGCTTCCATTCCGGGTTCACGCCGCTCGTCCGCTGTTCAAGGCTGGCCGAGCGGCTGGGCGTCGGCGAGGTATACGTGAAGGACGACTCGGTCAATCACCCAACGCTGTCGTACAAGGACCGCGTGGTGTCGGTGGCCGCGACGCGTGCCGTCGAGCTCGGCTTTCGCGTGCTGGCGTGCGCCTCGACCGGCAACCTCGCCAACAGCGTCTCCGCGCACGCAGCGCGCCTCGGCCTCGACTGCTATGTCTTCATCCCGGACGACCTCGAGGCGGGCAAGATCCTGGGTTCCCTCGTCTATGCGCCGACGGTGCTCGCGATTGCCGGCACGTACGACGACGTCAATCGTCTGTGCACGCAGGTGGCGGACCGCTGCCAGTGGGCTTTCGTCAACGTCAACCTTCGTTCGTACTATGCCGAAGGCGCCAAGACGTACGGGTTCGAGATCGTCGAGCAGCTCGGGTGGCGCTTTCCGGATCACGTCGTGTCGCCGGTGGCGGGAGGGACGCTCTTGCCGCGGATCCTGCGGGCCTTCCGGGAGCTGAAGCAGCTCGGGCTCGCCGACGGCGACCTGCCCCGCATCCACGCGGCGCAGGCGGCCGGATGCGCGCCGGTCGTCGCCGCCCTCGAGGCCGGCCTCGAGCATCCCGAGCCGGTGCGGCCGGACACGATCGCCAGGTCGATTGCGATCGGCAACCCGGCCGACGGTTATCAGGTGCTTCGATCGGTGCGGGAGACGGGCGGCGCGGGGGCGGCGGTCAGCGACGATCAGATCGTCGACGGCATCAGGCTGCTGGCGGAAACCGAGGGGATTTTCACGGAGCCGGCGGGCGGAACGACGCTCGCGGCGACCGTCGATCTCGTGCGCCGCGGCATCATTGGTCGCGACGAGTCGGTGGTGGTGTGCGTCACGGGCAACGGCTACAAGACCGGGGAGGTGCTGCGCGGCCGGCTCGCCGAGCCCGTCCGGCTCGGCCGCTCCTTCAGTGGCTTCGAGTCGTGGCTCGAGCGCCGGCGCTCGACAGCACCTGCATCTTCACCTCGAACCGTCGCCCCTGGCGTGTGAGCGTGAGGGTCGCCGTGCTGCCGATCTTCGCGTCCGCGACGAGACGGAAGAACTGCGACGGGTCGTCGACGCGCTGGCCGTTGAAACCGACGATGACGTCGCCGGGCCGGATGCCGGCGTCGTACGCCGGCGTCCCACGCCGCATGCGGGAGACGAGCGCGCCCTGCGTCCCGCTCGCGCCGACTTCTTCGGCGAGCTCGCTCGTCAGCGGCTCGATCCCGAGATAACCGATCGAGCCGCGCCGCACCTCGCCGTACTTCATCAGGTCGGTGATCACGCGCCGCGCCAAGTTGCTGGGCACGGCGAATCCGATGCCCTGGTATCCGCCGCTCTCGCTGTAGATGCCCGTATTGATGCCGACCAGCTCGCCGCGGCTGTCGATCAGCGCGCCGCCGGAGTTGCCCGGATTGATCGCCGCGTCGGTCTGGATGAAATCCTCGTACTGCGCGAATCCCATGTTCGCGCGACCCGTCGCGCTCACGATGCCGGCCGTCACGGTCTGACTGAGCTGGAACGGGCTGCCGATCGCCAGCACCCATTCGCCGACCTTCAGCCGGCTCGAATCGCCCCAGGGCACCACCGGCAGGCCGCTCGCGTCGATCTTCAGCAGCGCGATGTCAGTCGCCGGGTCCGTGCCGATGACCTTTCCCCGGACGTCGTGCTTGCCGGGCAGCGAGATGGTGATCTCGCGCACGTTCTCGCCGACGACGTGGTTGTTCGTGACGATGTAGCCGTCCGGCGAGATGACGACGCCCGAGCCGAGGCTGAGCGATCGGCGATCCCGCGACCCGAACACGTCGTCGTTGTCGCCGAAGAAATACCGGAAGAACGGGTCGTCGCCGAACGGCGAGTTGGGCGTCCGCACCACGTGCAGCGACGAGATGTTGGCGACCCCCTTCACGGCCTCGCTGGCGATGCCGGTGAAGTCGGGGCCACCCGCCGCCGGCACCGCCGAAGCGGCGGGTGAGGCGGGGACGGCAGGCGTGACTGGCGCCGCATGCGATACGGGCGCGGCCGCCGCCGGGCTCTCGGCGCGCGAATCGGTCGCCGTGCGCAGGCGCCCGGTCATCACGAGGCCGCCCACGAACCCCGCGACGACCAGGGTCAGGGACCACGCGGTGCGCTTGAACATCTTCACGATACGTCGATCTTGCGGGTGCTCCGATCGGCCGCCTTGGGGATCGTCACCGTCAGCACGCCGTCCTTCAGGTCCGCGCGAACCGCATCGACCTGCACGGCCTCGGGCAGAACGAACGCACGCGAAAAGCGGCCGTGCCCGCGCTCGACGCGATGATACTGCTCGCACGGGATCGCGTGACCGGCGCCGCCCGGTCCGCTGGCGCGCTCGCCCCGCAGCGTGATGCGGTTGTCCTCTGCGTGGATCTCGATCTGGTCGCGCGACAGGCCAGCCAGCTCCGCCGTCAGGACGTACTCGGCAGCTGTTTCGTACAGGTCCACGGGCGGCGTCCAGCCGGGCGCATCGGTTCCGACGAGCTGCCCGATCTGCTCGTGGAGCGCAAGCAGGTCGCGCAACGGATCCCACCGCGTGAAGGCCACTTCGGCATCGTAGCACGTTTGGTGGGGCTCGGCCATATGTGCTAGTATCGAAAGGTTTTAGCCATCAAGAGAGGCCCGCAGACGATCCATGAGCTTCGTTCAAGCGACCCGGCTCCGGAAGGGGATGCTCATCAAGCTGGGCGACGACCTGTACCGCATCCTCGACCTGCACCACCTGACGCCCGGCAACAAGCGCGCGCACATCCAGGCGCGCATGCGCAACATCCGGACGGCGACGCTCGCCGACCACAAGTTCCGCGCCGAGGAGGACGTCGAGCGCGCCACGCTGGACGAGCGCGAGATGCAGTACCTCTACAACGACGCGGACAGCTACTACTTCATGGACACGACGACGTTCGAGCAGATCCACATCTCCAGCGAAGCGCTCGCCGACACCGTCAACTATCTGATGCCCGACTCGGTGATCAAGGTGGAGTTCTACGACGCGGAACCGGTCGGCATCGAGCTGCCGCAGACGGTCGATCTCGTCGTCAAGGAGACGGTTCCCGGCATCAAGGGTGCGACCGCCAGCGCGCAGGTGAAGCCGGCGACGCTCGAGACCGGCCTGGTCGTGCAGGTCCCGCCGTTCATCAACGAGGGCGATCGGATCCGCGTGAACACCGAAACGGGCGAATATCAGGCGCGCGTCTGACGGCCCGGGGGCGGGGATCGTCATGGATGTCATCAGGAAAGCGCCGACCCACGGCTGGATCGAGGTCGTGACCGGCAGCATGTTCAGCGGCAAGAGCGAGGAGCTCATCCGCCGGCTGCGCCGCGCCCAGATCGCCCGACAGAAGGTCCAGATCTTCAAGCCGGTCGTCGACAACCGCTACAGCGACGATCACATCGTGTCGCACAGCGACATGCGCATACCCTCGCGCAACGTCCGTGATTCGGCCGATCTCGTCGCGCTGGTCGATGCCGACACGGAGGTCGTCGGCATCGACGAAGGGCAGTTCTTCGACGCCGGCCTGCCGGCCGCCTGCAACACGCTGGCGGATCGCGGCAAGCGGGTCATCGTCGCCGGGCTGGATCAGGACTATCTCGGGCGGCCGTTCGAGCCGATGCCGCAGCTGCTCGCGATCGCGGAGTACATCACCAAGACGCTCGCGATCTGCGTGGTCTGCGGCAACCCGGCCAACCACACGCAGCGGCTCGTGGCGAGCAGCGATCGCGTGCTGGTCGGAGCGCAGGGCCTGTACGAAGCGCGCTGCCGCCACTGTTTCGATCCAATGCTGGCCGGCGCGCCCGAGTCGGCGTCCCTCGGGTGACTGGCGCACGCGCCCGATCGCTGCCGGGCGTTTCCGGCCGGCATACAATCTATCCGTGAGCGTGCAGTCGATCCTGCAGGGCGTGCTGATCGTGCTCGGCGTCGGCTTTCTCGTCGCCAACGCCCGTCTCGTTCTCGAATACGTCCGCTTCCAGCGGCGAAGCCGCTCGGCGCTGCTCGTCTGGCCGGCGCCGACCCCGCCGTACTACGGTCTCGGGCTCGCGATCGGAGTCGCGCTCGGTTTCCTCATCTTCTACAAGCTCGTCGTGCTCCATACCCAGGTGTTCGGCGAAACGATGATGTTCCTGTACTACGCCTACATGCTGCCGCTCAGCCGCCGGATCCGCCGCGGCTTCTACGGCGAAGGCATCTGGACCGACGGCGGATTCCTCCCGTATCACGAGATCGGCGGCATCAGCTGGCGGGAGGGGGAACACCAGGTCGCACTGATTCTCATCTCGCGATTGCGCAATCTTGCACGGCGTCTCACGGTTCCGGGCGACCGTTATGGCGCCGCGCGACGCATTCTGCGCGATAAGATCGCTGCTCACGAGATTCACTTCACGGGGACCGGTCTCGATCTGGACCAGCACGACGAACGCGACGAAGCCTAGGGCGCGCGTCGCGCGCCCGCCCGCAGGGCGCGACGGGTACGACGGGACGATGGACGTGACGCGTTCGAGCCGATAAGAGGGGGTCATGGCAGCGCGACCAACGTGGAAAGGATTCCTGAAGGTCAGCCTGGTCAACATCCCGATCAAGGTGTTTCCGGCGACCGAGTCGAACGGGACGATCTCGTTCAACCAGCTCCACGGCGAGTGCCGGACGCGCATCCAGCAGAAGCGCTGGTGCCCCCGGTGCAACCGCGAGGTGCCGAACTCGGACATCGTGAAAGGCTACGAGTTCGAGAAAGGCCATTACGTGATCGTCTCCGACGAGGACTTCGACAAGGTGCGGCCGGAGTCCACGCGCGTCATCGACCTCGTGCAGTTCGCCGACGACTCGGCGATCGACCCGATGTTCGTGGACCGCACGTACTATCTCGCGCCCGACGGGGGCATGGCCGCGGAGGCGTTCGCGGTGATGCGCGAAGGGATGCGAGGCAAGGTCGGCGTGGGCAAGCTGGCGCTCTACGGCCGCGAGTACCTGGTGGCCGTCCGGCCTCACGAACGCGGCATCGTGATGCACACGCTTCATCACGCGGCCGAGATGCGCGCGATCGACGCAATCGAGGATCTCGGCTCCGTGCCCGCGACCGTCAGGCCCGAGGAAATCAAGCTGGCGAAGCAGGTGATCCAGACCTTCGAAGGTCCGCTCGACCTGGCCGACTACAAGGACGAATACCGCGAAGGGCTGCAGCGGATCATCGACGCCAAGATTGCGGGCGAGGAGATCGTGGCGCCGGCCGAGGAGGCGCCGCCGAAGGTCGTGAACCTGATGGAGGCGCTCAGGAAGAGCCTCGACGCGGTCAGCACTCAGAAGAAGAAGCCGGCGAAGGCGGCCGTCGCGAAGCCGGCGGCGAAGCGGAAACGCGCGTGAATCAGAATCTGGAACCGATCCAGGCGATCAGGCCGGCGTCGTGCGCCATGGGGTCGCCGAGCCACGCGGGCGGCAGCAGCCACACGAACGCGAGGATGGCGATCACCCAGATGTCGTACGGGACGGTCGTGCGCTCGTCGGTCCAGAAGAACGCGCGGTTGAAGGCGCCGCGCAGCCCCTGGCGCGACGGCAGCGGCAGGCCGTTCAGCCTCAGATACGTGTAGTAGATCCGGTTCGCCACCGTCAGGATCGAGAGCGCCAGGATCACCCACAGCACGCCGGCCATCCGGTTCGTGAACGCCCCGATCATGAACAGCACGATCCGCTCGGGGCGCTCCATGAACCCGACCTTGCACTTCTCGACGAGCGACTCCGCGCGCGCCCGGGCGTAGCTCGTCATGATCGAGAAGATGAGCGTCAGCGCCGCCACCATCACGTAGTCGGTGCGGCCGAGCGTCGAGTAGAGGTAGATCAGGCCCACGAGGAGGGCGAGATCGGAGAAGCGGTCGAGCGTCGAATCCCAGAAGGCGCCGAACTCCGACTGGAGCTGCAGCTGGTGCGCCACCTTGCCGTCGATGAAGTCGAAGATGTTCGCCGCGATCATGATGACGCCGGCCAGCAGGAAACGGCCGAGCCCGAGCGCCCAGGCGGCGCCGACGTTCACCACGACGCCGACGAACGTCAGCACGTTCGGGTGGATCCGGAGCTTCACGCAGGCGGCGATGATCGCGCGCAGCGGAATCATGCACACCAGGCCAATGAACCCGGTGAAGGTCATCCGCGGCCGCGAGTCGCCGTTTTGACCCGGCGAGACGACCGGCGGGACGCCGACCGAAGCGGTCGTCGGCACGCGGCGACGTATAATGGAGGGTTCAGGCACCAGCCGAAAGACGCGCCATAGTAGCGTATGCCCATCCACGAACTCAAGGAGCAGATCGCCCGCCTGCCCGAGCAACCGGGCGTCTATCTGTACTTCAACGCGGAGGGCGAAACGATCTACGTCGGGAAGGCGCGGGCGCTGCGTGACCGCGTCCGTAACTATCTCGGCGCGTACGGATCGGATCCGAAGACGAACGCCCTCCTCGACGAGGTGGTCCGGCTCGAGGTGATCCTCACCGACTCCGTCGTCGAGGCGCTCGCGCTCGAAAACAACCTGATCAAGCAGCGATCGCCCAAGTACAACATCCTGCTCCGCGACGACAAGAGCTATCCGTACCTGCAGCTGACGACGGGCGAAGCATTCCCGCGCGTCCTCGTCGCGCGCAGGGTCGAGCGTGATGGCAGCTTCTACGCCGGGCCGTTCCTGCCGGCGACGTTCGCGCGCAAGACGATGGCACTGACTCACCGGCTGTTCGGCATCCGGTCGTGCAACGAGGTGATCACCGGCAAGCGCGGTCGGCCGTGCCTGGAATACGACATCAAACGGTGCCTCGCGCCCTGTGTGGATGCGATCTGCTCCGCCGGAGAATACGGGCGCTCGGTCGAGCTCACGCAGATGTTCCTCGAGGGCAAGAACGACGAGCTGATTCGCACGCTGAAGTCGCGCATGGCCGAGGCGGCCGAAGGCGAGCGATTCGAGGAGGCCGCGCAGCATCGCGACGCGCTCCGGACGGTGCAGACGCTGCACGACCGGCAGCAGAAGATGGCCACGGCCGAGCTGGGCCACCGCGATGTTTTCGGCGTCAAGCTCGGACCGGCGGGCGTGGTCGTCCAGGTGTTCGAGGTCCGGCGCGGACGCGTCGTGGAGCGCGTCGAGCTCGGAGGCGGCCAGGGGATCGCCGGCACACGCGAGGGCGCGGTGCTGGCCGCGGCGCTCCAGCAGTTCTACGAGCTGCGCGCCGCCCCGCCCGAGGTGCACGCGCCGTCCGAGCCGGACGAACGCGAGGCGCTCGAGAGCTGGCTATCCGGGCGTGCGGGCCGGCGCGTGCGGCTGGTCGTGCCGCAGCGCGGCGAGAAGCGTGGGCTCGTGGAGCTGGCGAACCGGAATGCTGCGCTCGCGTACGAGACGCGGTTCAACCCGGCGACGGCCGCGCAGCACGACGCGCTCGAGACGCTGCAGAGCATCCTCGCGCTGCCGGCGCTGCCGAGACGGATCGAGTGCTTCGACATCTCGACGATCCAGGGCAGCGAAACCGTCGCGTCGATGGTCGTCTGTGAGGACGGCCGGATGAAACGCGCGGACTACCGGAAGTTCCGAATCAGGGGCTCCTCGCCGGGGGGGACCGGGGGCTCGCCGGTGTCCGCGGCCAATAACGACTTCCAAGCGATGCACGAGGTCGTGCAGCGGCACTACCGCAAGCTGCTCGAGGAAGGCGGGCCCTTTCCCGATCTCGTGCTGATCGACGGCGGCAAGGGGCAGTTGTCGGCAGCCTACGCCGCGCTCGAGGAGCTGGGGCTCGCCAACCTCGTCGCGGCAGGGATCGCGAAGAAGGAGGAGCTGCTGTTCACGCGCGATCGCGAGGATCCAATCGCGCTGGCCGTGGACGATCCCGCGCTGCTCCTCATCCAGCGAATCCGTGACGAGGCGCATCGCTTCGCCGTCACGTTTCACCGCCGCGCGCGCACGATGCGGGACCTGCGATCGGCGCTCGACGAAGTGCCGGGCATCGGTCCGCGCCGGCGGCGCACGCTGCTGACGACCTTCGGCAGCGTCGCGGGCGTGCGCAGAGCGACGCGCGAAGAGCTGGCGGCCGTTGTCGGGCCCAGAGCCGCGGATCGCGTCCTTGCGTTTTTCGCGAGTCGGCCTTAACCTGTTACTCCTTGCTGGACATCAACTTCGCGCAGATCGTCATCGGGTTCATCGTGCTCCTGTTTTCGCTGACGGTCCACGAGAGCGCCCACGCGTGGACCGCGGATCGGCTGGGCGATTCCACGGCGCGGCTGCGCGGACGCGTGTCGCTCAACCCGATCGTTCACGCCGACCTGATCGGGACGGTGGTCTTCCCGCTGGTCGCGGCGCTCGGCGGAGTACCGCTCATCGGATGGGCGAAGCCGGTGCCGGTTGCTGCCGGTCGCCTGCGGCGGCCGCGGCGCGATTACGTGCTCGTCGCGGCGGCCGGTCCCGTGTCGAATCTCCTGCTCGCCGTCGCCTCGGCGCTCGCGCTCCGCGCGACGCCGGTGTCGCCCGTCACGCTGGGTGAGCCGAACGTCTCGGTGCCCGTGGCGTCGCTGCTCAGCCAGGCGATGCAGATCAACGTGCTGCTCGCCGTCTTCAACATGCTGCCGATTCCGCCGCTCGACGGCGGCAACATCGTCGGCGGCCTGCTGCCGCCGCGGTTCGCCGGGCCGGTCGACGCGCTGCGGCCGTACGGGTTCATCGTGCTGTACGCGCTGATGCTGACCGGCGCGCTCGGTTATCTGGTCGCGCCGCCGTATCGGCTTCTCGTATCCTGGCTTCCGTGACTCGCCAAGCCCGTGTCGTTTCCGGCATGCGGCCGACCGGCCGCCTGCACCTCGGTCACCTCGTCGGCGCGCTCGGCAACTGGGTGGCCCTGCAGCAGCAGTACGAGTGCTTCTATTTCGTCGCCGACTGGCATGCGCTCACGAGCGACTACGCGGACACGAGCCAGATCACCGCGTACGCGTACGACAATGTCGCGGACTGGATCGGCGCTGGCCTCGACCCCGAGAAGAGCACCTTCTTCGTGCAGTCGCTGGTGCCCGAGCACGCCGAGCTGTACCTGCTCCTCTCGATGGTCGTGCCGGTTCCGTGGCTCGAGCGGGTGCCGACCTACAAGGAGCAGCAGGAGGCGCTCAAGGACAAGGATCTCTCCTCGATCGGCTTTCTCGGGTATCCGCTGCTTCAGGCGGCCGACATCGTCATGTACGGGGCGAAGTTCGTGCCGGTCGGCGACGATCAGGTGGCGCACCTCGAATTGACGCGCGAGGTCGTCCGGCGCTTCAACAACTTCTTCGGCGACGTCCTCGTCGAGCCGCTGCCGCTCCTGACGACCTTTGCGCGGCTTCCCGGGCTCGACGGCGGGAGGAAGATGAGCAAGAGCCTCGGCAACACGATCGACCTCTCCGACAGTGCCGGGGAAGTGAAGAAGAAGGTGATGAGGATGTACACCGATCCCAAACGGGTGCGCGCCGACATTCCCGGGACCGTCGAAGGGAACCCGGTGTTCATCTATCACGACGCGTTCAACCCCGACCGCGAGGAAGTCGAGGACCTCAAGGCGCGGTACCGTGCGGGCAAGGTTGGCGACGTCGAGGTGAAGACGAAGCTGGCGAACGCGCTCAACGCCCACCTGGATCCGATCCGCGAGCGGCGCGCGGACGTCCTCGCGAAGCCGGAACGGCTCCGGGAGATTCTCTTCGAAGGCTCGAGGCGCGCCCGCGGGATCGCCGCCGGGACGCTCGCCCGGGTGCGCGAGGCGATGAAGATTTCGTACGCGTAGGCCGATGGCCGATCAGCAGCCTGAATTCGAATCGCAACTCGAGGCGTATCCCATCAAGCTGGCCAGCTTCGAGGGGCCGCTCGACCTGCTGCTGCACCTGATCCGCAAGCACGAGCTCAATATCTACGACATTCCGATCGCGCTCGTCACGCAGCAATACCTGCAGATGCTCGAGCTGATGCAGGAACTGAACCTCGACATCGCCGGCGAGTTCATCGTGATGGCCGCCACCCTCATCCACATCAAGTCGAGGATGCTGCTCCCGCGGCCGGAGACCGCGGCCGGCGTCGACGGCGACGAGGAGGATCCGCGCGACGCGCTCGTTCGGCGCCTGCTCGAGCACCAGAAGTTCAAGGCGGCCGCGGAACTGCTGCACGAGCGCGAGACGTGGCGGTCGGCGCAGTGGCAGCGCCCCGACGAGCGCGTCGCCGAGATCGCCGGCGACGAGTACGAGCCGGAGCTCGAAGCCGATCTCTTCAGCCTGCTGAACGCCTTCCAGGCGGTGCTGCAGCGCGCCAGGCAGCGGCCGAAAGTCCTGCTCCCGCCCGAGCAGATTCCCGTGGAGGTGCGAATCGAGCAGTTGCTCGAACGCCTCTCCGAAACGGACGCGTGCGGGTTCGAGGAGCTGTTCGCCGACGTGGGCGACCGCGGCGGGCTCATCGTGACGTTTCTCGCGCTGCTGGAGATGATCCGGCTCCGGCTGGTGCGCGTCTTCCAGTCCGGCGCCTTCGGGCCGATTCGCGTCTACAAGCGGGCGCGCCCGGCCGACGCGCCGCATCCGATTGAGGAACCGGAGGCAGATCGTGGCTGACGAAGAGCGGGCAGGGAGCAGCGAAGCCGCAGTCGCGGAGGGCGAGGCGCCGGTGCGTGGTTCGGCCGAAGTGAAGGCGATTCTTGAAGCGCTGATCTTCGCGTCGCCGGAGCCGCTCACGCCCAAGGCAATCTTCAAGCTGCTCGACACCGAGCCCAGGGAGGACGTGCTGGCCGCCCTCGCCGAGCTGAGACGGGACTACGAGCGTCCGGGCGGACTGCAACTGGTTGAGGTCGCCGGCGGCTATCAGATCGTGACCCGCCCCGACCTGCACGAATGGGTGCGGCGGCTGTTCCACGAGCGGACGACGCAGAAGCTCTCGGTGCAGGCGCTCGAGACGCTCGCCGTCATCGCGTACCGGCAGCCGGTGACCGCGCTCGAAGTCACGGAGATTCGCGGCGTGAACACCTCGGGCGTGCTCAACACGCTGCTCGAGCGTCACCTGATCAAGATTGTCGGACGGAAGCAGGTCGTTGGACGGCCGTTCCTGTACGCGACGACCAGGGAGTTCCTGATTCGGTTCGGCCTCAACGAGCTCGGCGATCTTCCGAAGGTGGAGGACATGGCCGAGGCGCTGGGGTTCGAGCCCCCGGCGCTGCTCGTCGAGCAGACGCCGCCGGAGGAGATGCTGCCGCTCGAAGAGCCGCAGGACGAGGAAGGGTAGTCCTTTCGCGATACAGGCGGGGAACGGCTACTGATTCGGGTGGCTGCCCCGCTCCAGAGCCGTCAGCCGGAGGTCGTGGTCGTCGAGCCGCTTTTCGAAGGCTGCGTGGGCGGCGCGATTCGCTGCTTCGTACTGCACCGCCGCGATGACCCCGTCGAACGCGGCCGTCAGCCGCGTGCCCAGCGCCTCAATCTCGATCCTCAGGTGAGCTTTCACTTCGTCCAACCGCCTGTCGACCTGCTCGAACCGCTTGTCGACCTGCTCGAACCGCTTGTCGACCTGCTCGAACCGCTTGTCGACCTGCTCGAACCGCCTGTCGACCTGCTCGAACCGCTTGTCGACCTGCTCGAACCGCCTGTCGATGGCCAGCCCCAGGGCGATGATCTTCGCTCCAAGCGTTTCGAGTGTTTCAGGGGCTTCGGCCATTGCAGTCGATGACAGTCTAGCATCGTCCCTGAGCACGGAATGTGCCTGCGGCCGGTTGTTCGAAAAGGCCCGGCAGCGCGAGCGTCCGGTCGAGGTCAGCCGGCCGCGTCTGCAGAATGTGCCGAAGCGGCGGCTCCAAAGGAACGAAATTCCTGCGACTACGTCTGTCGACTTGCGGCGGCCGCCGATACAGCGTTGCGCAGCCGGTCGACTTCCTCCTCCCGCAGGTCCCGCCAGTGCCCGGGCTTCAGCTTCGCGTCCCGGATCGGCCCGATCGCGACGCGCCGAAGGCGATCGACCGGGTGCCCGATGGCCTCGCACATCTTCCGGACCTGACGATTGCGGCCTTCACGAATGGTAATCTGCAGATGTGACGGACCCAGCGTCTTGACGTCCGTCGCCGCCGAATGGCGGCCGTCAATCGTGACGCCGCGGACGAGGCGGCCGCGATCGTGGTCGTCCGGCACGCCCAGTACCCACGCTTCGTAGATCCGCGGCACGCCGTGCCGGGGGTGCGTCAGGCGCGACGCGAGCTCGCCGTCGTTCGTCAGCAGCAGCAGCCCTTCGGAATCGAAATCGAGACGCCCGACCGGATATACGTACTCCCGGACGCCGGCGATCAGATCCATGACGGTCGGCCGCCGCTGGGGATCCGATCGGGTCGTGACATAGCCGCGCGGTTTGTTCAGCAGCAGGTAGCGCCGGCGTTCGACCGCCCTGACGCGACGGCCGTCGACACGGATGTCGTCATTCCCAGGGTCCGCTTTCGTGCCGAGCTCGCGCACGGTGATCCCGTTCACCGTGACACGCCCCTCGAGCATCAGCTGCTCGGCCGCGCGCCGCGAGGCGACGCCGGCCCGCGAGAGGATCTTCTGCAGTCGTTCCATATCCCCGTTCCGGCGATTCAGCGCCGCAGCAGGTCCGCCCAGAAGGCGGCCAGCTTCCAGGCGGACAGCAGATGGAGCGCCCGGTCGGCCTGCGCGTGCGATACGGCATCGCTGAGCAGCAGGCGCACGGGCGCATGGCCGGCGAGATCGTGCGCCAGGAACTCGGACTCTTCGGGCGGGATGACATTGTCGTCGGAGCCGTGCAGCAGGAACACCGGCGCGACAGGCTTCGGCGACTTCGACGGCGACAGCGCCGCCGCGCGGCCGAACTCGTCGATGAGCGGCAGCAGCCGTCGGCCGAGATGTGCCACGTCGCGGGCGTTGACGTACCGCATCAGCGTGGCCGACGGCTCCGGCATCTGCGCGGCCAGTTCGCGCAGCGCCGCGAACTCGGGCGCGGCCTCGGCCGGGTTGACGCTGTCGAGGGCCGACGCCAGGAGGTATCGCCGCACGCCCTCGCGAAGCGGCCCGGCCTGATCGGCCGGCACGATCCGATCCGCGACGTTCAGCAGGATCACGGCGACGCCGTAGTCGTGCGGCGGAAGCGCAATCGGCGGCGCGCCGGGCTGCAGCGACGGCTCTTCGCCGGTGCAGAGATAGCGCAGCACGCGCGGCAGGTCGTCGTACCCGCCGTACGCGAACGTGTATGCCACGTGCGGCGCGAGCGCCGGACGCCCGGCCGCGACGATCGCCAGGCCGCCGCTGAAGCTGATGCCGAGCAGGGCGATGCGCCTGTTGCCCGAGAGCCCCGACGGGCCGGCCAGCCACAGCGCCGATTCCTCGATCGCGTCGGTGATCGCCGGCGTGATCTGGAACCGCGTGAGCTCGGGGATGTCGGGCGTCACCACCGCCAGATCGCTGGCGGCGAGCTCCCGCGCGAGGCCGACGAGACGCGGCTCGTTGATGCCGGCCGGGTGCAGGCCCGAGACGAGGAGCACGGTCCGGTGGGGCCGCGTCACCGGTTCGTAGAGCCGCGCGCGAATCGGGCCGCTCGCCAGCGGGATCGTCAGCCCGTGCTCGCTCGTCTCCGCCGCATCGATG
>JBLMXQ010000003.1:0-4084 GCA_050257855.1 Betaproteobacteria bacterium
CCACGGGCAGCGTCACGGTCGCCGCCAATGCGCTGTCGATCGCCAAGGTGGATGCGAGCACCCAGATCAACGGCAGCCCGAAGGACACGGTCAGCCTGTCGCGCTGGTCGGGCTCGCTGGCTTTCACCGAATCCGAAACCACCGCGCATGCCACGGTCGCAGACGGCGCAAGCATCGCGGCCGGGGGCGACATCGGCGTGCTGGCGAACGGCGTCAGCACCAACGAGGCCGGATCGAAGGTCGTGATCTTCCTGGATGGCAAGGCCGACGCTTCGCTGTCGATCGGAATCGCGAATTCGGACGTCGTCGCACAGGTAGACGGCAGCCTGATCGCTGACGCCACAGCGCATCCTTCGAGCTTCGCTTCGGTCGACGGCGATGCCAACACGATCGCGCTCGGTGTCGGGAACGCGGGCTACGCGCAAGGCGAGGCGGTCGTCTACCGCGAGAATGGCGGGGCACAAATCGGCGGCTTGGAGGGCGGGCAGACCTACTACGTCGTATCCACCGACGACCCCTCGACGATCAAGCTTGCCGAGAAGCGCGCAGACGCCCTGCAAGGCAAGGCAATCGATCTCAAGCTGCCGGCAGGGGTCGACGTGTCGAACAACAGCCTCGAGCGATCGCAGCACGGTATCGCCGTCGCGGCCGAGTTGGAAAGCGGCGACACGTCCACGGCAGAATCCGGGATCGGCGATACCAACACGTCGCTCGGCAAGAAGGTGGCGGGAATCGTCCTGGCCAAACCCGTGCGGGCGCTCACAGACAGCCTGGTGAGGTTTCCGAAGATCCAGAATTTCATCAGCGACCGCTTCGCGGCACTCCGGTTCAGCGGGCCGGTGAAGTTCACGGATCAGAGCGACACGAGCTACAACGGCGCCCTTGCCGTCACTTATGCAAACCACCATGTCAGCGCGACGGTAGGCAACACGGCTTCGCTCAAGTCGCGCGCGGACATTCTGGTGAGCGCGCACCAGACGGCCGAGCCACACCTCTCGGCGCAGTCGTCCATCGACGCCGAGGAAGGGGCGAACCCCAGCAAGAAGGCCGCCACGAGCATCGCCGTGGGGGTCGGCATCATCCAGAACCACGTCCACGCGACCATCCAGGACCAGACCGAGGAGCAGCTTTCGGGACAATCGCTCGTCCATCGAGCTGCGCTCGACGCCACGGGCGCGATACAGGTCCAGGCGGAGTTTTCCACGCCGTTGCGCCTCGAACTTGGCAAAGACGATGTTTCGGGCCTCGGCAACATCAAGACACTGGTGACCGAAAAACTGAACGTTCAGGAAAGCCTCTTCAATTCCTGGACGCGAAGCTCGGCCAACGCGGACGAGTCCGCCCGCGCCGGGAGCGTCGACTACCTGAATTTCACCAACGACACCCACGCCAGAATCGGGTCCGGCGCTCAGATCAATCAGGACGTCGACTACCAAACCGACGCCCAGTCCGTGTCGGTGGAAGCGGATGCCGCGGTGCAGCTCGTCAACATGTCGGGAGTCTTCGACTTCGATATCAGCCCGGAGAAGCTGGCATCTCTCATCCTGTTCCACGACAGCCTGGGCAATCTGCTCGGTTCGGTAGGCGGGCAGAAAGGCATCGGCGGGTCCGCCCTGATATTGCAGAGCGACGACCGGACCGTCGCCGAGGTTGGGCAGGGCGCGGCCATCCGTACCGGCGCCCAGGGCAGGCTCGACGTGAAGTCGGACGCAAAGTTGCTCGACCTCAATTTCGTGGCGTCGGGCGGGAAGGGTGGCGGCGAGCTCGGCCTCGCGGGGAGCTTCGCCGTCGTCGTAGGCCATCGCACGACGCTCGCTCACATCGAGGGCGGCGCGACCGTGACGGGCGGCGACGTCAACGTCTCGTCGCACGACGACGTCACGATCGTCAACGGGGCCGGGGGATTCATCAAGGGCGAGGCGAAAGGCGTCGGCGTCTCGGTGGCCGTCAACTGGCTCACGCGCGAGACTGCCGCTTACATCGGAAGCGATGAAGGCGACCCGGCCGCAACGGCAGGTACCTCGATCGACGTCGCCGGCAGTGTGACGCTGGACGCCCAGGCGACCGGCGACGTGTGGGGGATTTCGCTGGCCGGCGCGTTCGAGAGCAACAAGCCGATGGCGGGCGATCCCGTCGACCCGCTCGACGGCGTCTCGCTCCCAATCCTGTTCGGCGAGATGGCGCCGCTCGAAGAGCCGGCCAAGACTGGGCTCGGCGTCGCGGGCAGCGCATCGTCGAACTGGGTCACCGACCACACGCGCGCGCTCATCAACGATACCGGCACCATCGCGGCGCACGACATCGCGCTGACGAGCAAGGACGACACCGACATCTTCGCGATTTCCGGCGCGGCGTCGATCGTCAACACGCAAGGCAGCCAGACCTCGAGCTCGCTCGCCGGCGCCTTCAGCATCAATCAGCTGGACATCGAGACGCACGCGATCGTCGTCGGTGCACAGCTCACGACTCCGTCCGCCGACGCGACCTCCCGGCTGACGATCGACGCCGAGCACGGCGGATATCTCTTCTCATTCAGCGCCGGCGGGGCCGGCGCGCCCACCGAGAACGGCAAGGCGGGCGCCGGCTCGGTGTCCGTCAACCGCATCATCGACAGCACCCAGGCACTGCTCGACGGCGCGCAGGTGACGAGCGCCGGCGACATCGGCCTGAGCGCCACGGACAACGCCGAGATATTCGCGATCGCCGGCGGCGGCAGCTACGGCGGCAAGCTCGGCGTCGGCGCTTCGATCGCGCTCAACGGCATCGCGAGCGACACGCAGGCGGCGATCCTCGGCACCGATGCGCGCGCCACGATCGGCAGCGAGGCGGCGCCGGTCGGCACCGTGGATATCGAGGCGCATGGCGACTCCACCATTCAGTCCTGGGCCATTTCGGCCGGGGCGTCGCAGCAGACCGGCGCCGCGGTCACGCTGGCGCTCAACCTCATCGAAGACGATCCATTCACGGGCACGAAGAACCAGACCGTCGCGTCCATTTCGAACGCCGACGTCTATGCGAGCGGGGACGTTGCGCTCGTATCGCAGGATGACGCGTACATCCATTCCGTGGCGGGCGCACTCGGTGTGGGCGGCGAGAAGCTCGGTTTCGGCGCGGCGCTGGCGTGGAACCAGGTGTCGGGCACCGTCGCAGCGAGGATCGACGATGCGCAGGTCATCACTGCGGGACACGTCGCGCTCACGGCGGAATCGGCCGGATCGAGCCCGACGCTCGGCGAGAAGATCCGCTCGGCCGCGGTCGGCGCCGCCGGGTCCGGCAAGACGGCGACGGGGGGCGCGCTCTCGATCAACTTCATCCGCGACACGATCGACGCGCACGTTTCCGGGAATTCGACCTTGATTGCGGGTGGCGGGGTCGTCCTGGATGCGTCGGATGCGTCCACGAGCGGCGCTATCACTGGTGGAATCGGATTCGCGGGCAGCAACGGGGTGGGCGCGGCGCTGGCGACCAATGACATTTTCGATTCCACCCGCGCGTACGTCGACGCGTCGACGATCGAAACGACGGGCGGCGACGTGTCCATCGAGGCGACTTCCGACGCGACCGTGCGCTCGCTCACTTTGGGCGGCGCGGGCGCGGGCAGCTTCGCATTGGGCGGGTCGGTGTCGATCAATATCGTGAAGAACGGCATCGACGCGCACATCGAGGGTTCGGATGTCACCGCCGCGGGCGACACGCTGGTAGGGGCGACCGACCGCACGTCGATTCTTGCCGGCGCGGGCGGCTTCGCGGGCGCGGGCTCGACCGCGATCGGCGCGGCGATCGCGAGCGACGACACGGCCGACACCACGAAGGCTTATATCTCGGACTCGACGGTGACCGCGACGGGCAGCGTGGAGGTCGAGGCGGATTCGAAGGTGGACATTTCCTCCGCGACCGTGAGCGGCGGCGGTGCTGGAAGCACCAACATCAACGGCTCGATCGCGGTGCACGTGACCCACAACACGACGATGGCCTACCTCGGAAGCGGCACGGTGATCGACGCTGACGGCAACGTCGTCGTGTCCGCGTCGGACGATCTGTCGATGCTCGTCGGCGCCGGCGCCCTCGGCGGCGCGGGCTCCGC
>JBLMXQ010000004.1:0-16096 GCA_050257855.1 Betaproteobacteria bacterium
CGGCCGTCGCCCGCTCGACCGCCAGGTTCAGGTCGTTCAGGTGCTGCTCCTCGGCATCGATCGCCTTCTGCAGCGCCGGCAGATTGGCGGCGCGGGCGGCCCGCGCCGACTCGAAATCGTACTTGTCGGCGTCGTAGGTGGCCTTGGCGTACTGGTAGTCGAGCGTCGCCCGGTTGAGGCGGGTCGTCGCCTCGTCGTGCCTGGCCTCGAGGTCGTCGACCCTCTTCTGGTTCGCCACGACGTTCTGCTGCGCCGCCTTCAGCTCGGCCTCGAGCTGTGCGAGGCGGCTTCGATTGAGGCCGCGCGTCGCCTGCTGCAGCTGCGCCTGCGCGACCTGGTACTGCAGCTCCTCGAAGCGCCGCTGCGTGTTCTTCCACTCGCGGTCGTAGTCATCCCAGACCATCCAGATGACCGACAGGAGCAGGAACACGCTGGACGCCGCAAAGACGACGTTCAGGAAGTCGATGTTGTAGGCGTGCCCGACACCCTTCTTTTCAGCCATGGCTCAGATGTTGAAGAAGTACTCGGAGATGTGCACGATGTACTTCAGGTTGAAGATCCAGCGCAGCAGCATCTTCGTCGGCAGCGCCATCATCATGAGGAACAGGAACGTCCCCACGTAGTACCGCGGCGGGCCGAGCTTCTCGTAGTACCGCTTGAACAGCGACCGCGCCAGGATCACCGGCAGGGCGAAGACATAGAAGAGTACGATCAGGATCCCGAAGATCTCGCGGATGTACCACTCGGACGGGAGCCCGCGGCCGAGCCACCGCACCCAGATGTACTCCGAGAGATCGACGTTGGTCAGCGGAACGAGCTTGTGGATGTCCCACTTCTCGAAGGGGCCGAAGAAATTCCAGTTCGGCCCCCGGAGGAACGTGCCGAGCACGATCAGCGACGACCAGAGCACGCCGAAGCCGAAGAGGAAGATCATGATCTCGACCTTCCGCTCGGTGAACGTGTAGTAGCCGTTCCCCTTCGGGTTCTTGTCCAGGTACGGGATGCAGATCAGGCCGACGATGATGAGGCCCGGCAGCACGACGCCCGCGAGCCAGGGGTCGAAGTAGACCAGCATCTCCTGCAGGCCCAGGAAGTACCACGGCGCCTTCGAGGGGTTCGGCGTGTTCGCCGGGTTCGCGGGCTGCTCGAGCGGCGCCTTCAGGAAGATCGACCAGACGATCAGCACCACCGAACAGAGAATCAGCGCGATCAGCTCCGTGTACACGAGGTCCGGCCAGACCCATACGCGATCCGATTCCTCTTTTTCGATCGGCCCGAGGCCGGCCGTAATCCGGCGGTCGTTCAGCACCCCCTCGCGCAGCGAATACCAGACGAAGAACACGAGGAGGAAGATCAGGCCGACGATCGGCACGTTGTCCGGCTTGGTCACGATGAGCCGGAAGTTGGGATCGAACGAGCCCACCACGAAGAACGCGCCCAGCAGACCGAGCGCTCCGTATCCGAACGCGTTCGACGCGATCCGCTCCCGCTGCCAGACCGCCACGAACAGCGCGGACACCGCGAGCAGGAAATAGAGCCGCGGGTCGGCGACCGCGTCCACGAGCGCTTTCAATGCACCCATCGAAGATGGCTCCTCACAGCTGACAGCTATCGGCTATCGGCTATCAGCTCGGCTGTCGGCTCTCAGCTGTCGGCTGTCGGCTGTCGGCTGTCACGCGAATCAATCAGCAACCGGTAATTCGCAATCACATGGGCCCGCTGATGCCGCCGTCCTTGCGCACGCGCCAGAAGTGGACCGCCATCAGTACCGCGATCGCCAGCGGCAGCCCCACGCAGTGCAGGACGTAGAACCGGAGCAGCGCGCCCTCGCCCACGAAGGTTCCTCCGAGCAGCGCGAAGCGCGCGTCGTCCTGGGCGTGGATGAGCGGGACGCTGCCCAGCTTGAGCAGCGCCGCCCCCGGCCCTTCGTGCCCGAGGAACGGCGTCGCGCGCGCCATGTTCGAGCCGACCGTGATCGCCCAGATGGCCAGCTGATCCCACGGCAGCAGGTAGCCGGTGAACGACAGGAGCAGCGTCAGCACGAGCATCACGACGCCGACCGACCAGTTGAACTCGCGGGGCGGCTTGTAGCTGCCGGTCATGAAGACGCGGAACATGTGCAGCCACACGGTGATGACCATCGCGTGGGCGCCCCAGCGGTGCATCTCGCGCATGATCCCCAGCGGCACGTGCTCGCGCAGGCCGACGATGTCCGTGTAGGCGTACTCGAGCGTCGGCCGGTAGTAGAACATCAGGAGCAGGCCGGTGAACGTGAGCACGAGGAACAGGAAGAAGCTCAGGCCGCCCATGCACCACGTGTAGCGCAGCTTCACGCCCGACTTCCGGATCCGCACCGGATGCAGGTGCAGGAAGACGTTCGAGAGCATCACCAGCACGCGGTTGCGGTCGTTCGTCGGACGTCCGTGCCTGAAGACGGACGTCCACGCCTGCGTCTCGGTCAGCCAGTTCCAGAACCGGACGAGCGCACCTTCCCTGGGTTCGACGGTCTTGGTGTCCATAAGAAACCTGAAGTCACGCTTTCAAGAACGCCTCGGGGTCCGTCCACTGACCGAGCTCGTACTGGAAGTGCTTGGACTTGTCCACGAGGATCTGCCCGTCGTCGGCCAGCACGATGCGGGCGCGCTCGAGCGGACGCGGCGCCGGGCCCTCGAAGTTGATGCCGGTCAAGTGATACCCGCTGCCGTGGCACGGGCACTTGAACTTGTTCTCTGCCGGCAGGTAGTTGGGCGTGCAGCCCAGGTGCGTGCAGACCGTGATGAGCGCGTAGAACCCGCTCGCGTGCTGGACGATGTCGTCGGGCGTCCGGACGATCCAGATCCCGAACTTGTCCTTCCAGCGTTCGTCCACGCCCATTCCGTATTCGGACGGGAAGCCGGCCTTGAACTGCTGCGGCGGCTCGTTCAGGACGTTCGGGAACATGAACCGGCCGGTTGCGGCCAGCGCCGCGGCCGACGCGGCCGCGAACGCGCCCCAGGCCAGGCCAATCCACGCGCGGCGGGTCAGGAGCGGCGACGTGTCGTCGGGGTCGCGGCCGGCGGCAGCGGCGGTAGCGAGCTTGGGAGCGGCCGGGATTCTGGCGGCGGCGCCGCCGCCGGCGGACGCCGCGGTAGTCGTCTTGCCGGCGAGGTCCGGAATGACGGCAGGCGGCCGCGGGGCGGCGGGACGCGCCGCGTGGCCGCCCGGCGTCGATGCGGCAGGGGCGGCCCCTGCCGGCCCGGATTCTGCTTCGCCGGGCGCCGAACCGGATTTGGTGTCTTCAGCCATGGTTCTCCTACCCCATCACCTTGAGCGCTTCGAGGGCAGCCTCGCGGACCTTGACGCTCGGATCCCGCTGGCTCAGCGCCGCGACCGTGTCGCGCAGCGACCGGGCCCTCAGGGTGGCCGTCGCCCGGAGTCCGCTGATCATCACGTCGGCAATCGGATCGATGTCTTCGTCCTGACGGACCTCGCGCGTCACGCGCCGCGTGACATAGGCGCGGTCGAGCATCTGCCCGATCACCGGGACGCCCGACGCGTTCCCGTGCCGCGCCAGCGCGACCGCCGCATTCCACCGCACGTCGGCCACCGGGTCCTCGAGGGCCGTCTGCAGTGTGACGATCTGCCGGTCGCCGGGCAGCGCACCGAGCGCGTACACGGTCATCTTGCGGATCCCGGGGTCGTCGGACTGGTAGAGCGGCTGGAGCTTCGGCGCGACGTTGGCGTCGCCGGACGAGCCGAGCGCCCAGATGGTCATGATGCGGGCCTCGCTGTCCGCATCATCGAGCGCCGCGCTGAGCGCCTGGACCGCCGCCCCTGGCATCGGCGGATCCATCCGGCCGATCGCGAGCGCCAGATACTGGCGCACGCGGGGGTCGCCGTCGGCGGCTGCCGCCTTGAACGCCGTCACGAGCGCCGGACCGAGCGTCTGATCCGCCCGGACTTTCGGGTCCGCCATCAGCCGTGACAGCTCGTACGCAGCCGGCCAGCGCCGGTCCGAGCCTCCGCTCTGGATCTCGGCCAGGTAGTCCTGCGCGGTCCGCCGATCCGTGACCATCGCGCGGAAACCGGCGTAAACGCCGACCGTCACCGCAACAACGGCCAACGGAATCAGGAAGAATTGAACCGCGAGGGCGGGCGCGGCGACCAGTGGGCTTCGAGTCGCGGTTTCGCGCTCGATCAATTTGTCCATGGAACCGGGAACGGACGCTGCCTCGAAACCTAGGGAGACGAACGCGACCCCGGATCTCCGAGGTCGCGCAAGTTTTACTAGATTTGTCCGTTTAGGGTCAAGCGGGGCAGCGACTGCCGGGATTCCGGCACATCGGACCGTAAGGTTCCGTACATGCTTCGTAAGGAACACGTGAGACAGGAACGTCCAGCTTACGCGCACACCTCGAAAGGATCGGCCGGCCGCAGCTCGCGCCCTCGCCAGGCCTGGTACGACCCGAGGATGCGGAAGGTCGCTGCGAGATCGGCGAGGTGCTGGAGAGCATGCGCACACGCCAGTTCGTCGCGCGAGGCCGCAAGGTCGGCGTAGAACAGGGACTCCCACGGGCGCCCTTTGACCGGTCGCGACTCGAGTTTCGCCAGGTCCACGTCCCGGAGCGCGAACGCGCCTAGCGCCCTGAAGAGCGCCCCCGGTTCGTTCCGCAGCGAGAAGACGATGGTCGTCTTGTCGCTCACGCGATGCGGCAGCGGCTGGCGACCAACGACGATGAACCGGGTCAGCGGGTCGTCGGCATCGCGGACGGCCCGGGCGAGCGGCCCGAGGCCGAGCGCGTCGCCCGGCACCTCGACTTCGCCCACGATCGACAGCGCGTGCTGCACCAGCAGGTCGTACTGCCGGAACATCGTCCCCGCGATGGAGCTTTCGAGCGGCAGCACGCCCCAGGTCGCAGCCCGGTGCTCCACGGCCTCGAACACGTCCTCGAACGTCCGACACGCCAGCCGCTCCGCCGCGGCGTCCACCCGTTCGGCGGCGGCCTCTCCCGGCGAGCCCGTTTCTCCCTGGAAGGCAATACGCACAGTCCTGCTCCTCTCCCCTGCGGCGGCATCCTTGCGCGGAGGGCCCGAAACAAAAAAAGGGCCATCACCCGCGTCCGGATGATGGCCCTGGCTGGTCTCGCGTGCGTCTCAGGATCTCACATCATCCGGCGGCGTCCCGGCCGTAAACGACCGGCACGCGTACGAAAATCGCGGGCAGGCCCGGCCGGCGGCACGAAGGACGAAGAACGCACACGTCATGGAACGGCAGCATTAGAACCGGTCCCTGCCTCCCGTGTCAATCACAGCCGGGGCAGCGTCACGCCGCGCTGCGCCTGGTACTTCCCCTTCTTGTCCTTGTAGGACCGGGCGCAGACCTCGTCGCTCTGGAAGAAGAGCACCTGGGCGATGCCTTCGTTGGCGTAGATCTTCGCCGGCAGCGGCGTCGTGTTGGAGATCTCGATCGTCACGTGCCCCTCCCATTCGGGCTCGAACGGCGTCACGTTGACGATGATGCCGCACCGCGCGTACGTCGACTTGCCCAGGCAGACCGTCAGGATGTCGCGGGGGATGCGGAAGTACTCCACCGTGCTGGCGAGCGCGAAGGAGTTCGGCGGGATGATGCAGACCTCCGCCGTGATGTCGACGAACGACCTCGGATCGAAGTTCTTCGGGTCGACGACCGTGTTGAACACGTTCGTGAAAACCTTGAACTCGTTGCCCACGCGCACGTCGTAGCCGTAGGACGACACGCCGTACGAGATGACGCCGGTGCGCACCTGGTCGTCGACGAAAGGCTCGATCATCCGGTGTTCGCGCGCCATCCGCGCGATCCACGTGTCTGATTTGATCATTGGATTCTGCGAGCGCCGTTGCCGGTTCTCACCGTCGGAACAGGGCGAACAACAAGGTGAGCAGGATACTCAAGACGATCGACGTCGCCAACGGAAAATAGAAGCTGAAGGGGCCTCGCCGGACGTAGAAATCGCCCGGCAGCCGGAACAGCGGTACGCCGAGCATCACGACCACCCCGAGGCCGGCGACGGCGAGGCCGATCAGGACGAGGGTCTTGCCGAGCAACTTCTCGTGTCCTTTGCCGGGTAATTCCGGCGACCGGCGCAGCGTCTCAGACCAGCTCCATCCCCGGGAAGAAGTACCCGATCTCGAACGCTGCGGTTTCCGGCGCATCGGAGCCGTGCGTCGCGTTCTTCTCGATCGACTGGGCGAACTGTTTGCGGATGGTGCCGGCCTCCGCCATGGCGGGATCGGTGGCGCCCATCAGCGTCCGCCACTTCCGGATCGCGTCCGGCGCCTCGAGGACCATGACGACGGCCGGTCCCGACGACATGAAGGCCGTCAGGCTGGCGAAAAAGGGACGCGCCCGATGCACGGCGTAGAAACCGGCCGCCTGCTCCGGCGTCAACTGCACGCGCCGCATGGCACGGATCTGGAACCCTGCCTCCTCGATGCGCTGAAGGATCTGGCCGGCGATGCGGCGTTCGACGGCGTCCGGCTTGATAATCGCCAATGTCCGTTCCATATCGGCCGCCTGGTTGGACTATCTGAGCCCTTCCATGATCTCTTCGAGCGCCTCCGGCCCCGGGCGGACCTTGTCGAGCGGCAGCGTCGCGAGCGGCTCGTCGACCAGGTTCAGCTGCTCCAGGAAATCGTCGCGATCCGGCTCGATGTAAATCAGTCCGGTCGCGAACTCGCCGCGGCGGGCGGTCTCGTGCAGGCGCCGGAGCGCGCTGATCTTGTCGGTCGCGTCGTAGTCCTGTTCGAGCTTCTTCAGCACCAGCTTAGATCCGTCGTGCATGGTCACTTCGTGCGCCGTGCCCGGCTCGTAGTCGACGGTGATGTCCTCGAAGTACGGCACGAAGGTGACGTCCTCGACCGGATCGTCGTGCTCCCTGGCGTAGGCGTAGCTCTTCGTCGATCCTTCGTGGTCGTTGAACGTCACGCACGGCGAGATGACGTCCAGCATCACGGTGCCGCGATGCGCGAGCGCAGCCTTGAGCAGCGAGAGCAGCTGCTTCTTGTCACCCGAGAAGGAGCGGCCCACGAACGTGGCGCCGAGCTCGATCGCCAGCGCGCAGGTGTCGATCGGCGGCAGGTCGTTGACGACACCGGTCTTGAGCTTCGAGCCGACGTCGGCGGTCGGCGAGAACTGGCCCTTGGTCAGACCGTAGCAGCCGTTGTCTTCGATGATGTAGATGATCGGCAGGTTGCGCCGCATCAGGTGGACGAACTGCCCGATGCCGATCGCACCGGTGTCGCCGTCGCCGCTCACGCCGATGGCGATGAGCTTCTTGTTCGCCAGCATGGCTCCCGTGCCGACCGACGGCATGCGCCCGTGGACCGCATTGAAGCCGTGCGAGCCGCCGAGGAAGTACGCCGGGCTCTTGCTCGAGCAGCCGATGCCCGACAGCTTGATGACCTGACGGGGCTCGACCCCCATCTCGAAGAACGCGTCGATGATGCGCTCCGAGATGGCGTTGTGCCCGCAACCGGCGCACAACGTCGTCTTGCTGCCCTTGTAGGTGATTGCTTCCAGACCGATACGATTCGTTTTGCCAGCCATACACCCAGCTGTCGGCTGACAGCGCTCGGCTGTCAGCGACTGAAAAGCGACCGATTATTCTCCGCCGGTCATGCCCGCGCCGATGACGCGAGCCGGCGTCTTCTTCGCGACCTCGTAGCCTTCCTGCGACAGCACGTCGTCGCTGATGCTGCGGGCGTCGATCGGCAGGCCGTTGTAATGCAGCACGCTGCGCAGCTTGGCGACCCGCTCCGGCGGGAGATCCAGCTTCATGAGCTGGAGCATCTGCGCGTCGCGGTTCTGCTCGATGACATAGACGCGCTCGTGGGCATCGACGAACTTCCCGAGGTCGTCGGTGAAGGGATACGCGCGCATCCGGAGGTACGACGTCTTGACGTCCGCCTCCTCCCGGAGCTGGTCCCGGCTCTCGAGCGTCGCCCAGTGCGACGTCCCGAAGGCGATGAGCCCGATCCTGGCGCCGGCGACCTGGTCGACCTCCGGTCTGGGCACCGATTTCCGCGCGGTGTCGAACTTGCGCGCGAGCCGATCCATGTTGTCGACGTAGTCGTCGGGACGCTCGCTGTACTGGCCGCGCGCGTTGTGGCCCGATCCGCGCGTGAAAGAGGACGGCATGCTGTCGCCCGGGATCGTGCGATACGGGATGCCGTCCCCGTCCACGTCCCTGTAGCGGCCCCACTCGCCGATGCGCGCGAGCACCTCCTCGGTGAGGAGCTTGCCGCGGTTGATCGGCTTCGTCGGGTACTCGAACGAGTCCGACATCCAGTAGTTCATCCCGAGATCCAGGTCCATCATCACGAAGACGGGCGTCTGGAACTGCTCGGCGAGATCGAACGCCTCCATCGCCATCGAATACGCCTCGCCGACCGACGAGGGAATGATCATGATGTGCCTGGTGTCGCCGTGCGACAGGAACGCGGTCGAGAGCAGATCGCCCTGCGCCGTCCGCGTCGGGAGACCCGTGGAGGGGCCGACGCGCTGCACATCGAAGATCACCGCCGGCGCCTCGGCATAGTACGCGAGGCCCGTGAACTCCGACATGAGCGAGATGCCCGGCCCGGCCGTCGCCGTCATGGAGCGGGCGCCCGCCCAGCTCGCGCCGATCACCATGCCGAGCGAGGCGATCTCGTCCTCGGCCTGCACGATGGCGAACGTCGCCTTCCCGGTTGCCTTGTCGACCCGGTACTTCTTCATGTACGAGATGAGCGACTCGCAGAGCGACGAGGAGGGCGTAATCGGATACCAGGCGACCACCGTGACGCCGGCCATCATGCAGCCGATCGCCGCGGCCGCGTTCCCCTCGATCAGAATCTTGCCGGCGGTCTCGTTCATCGGCTCGATGACGAACGGGTCCTGTTTGGCCAGGTTCGCCGACGCCCAGTCGAATCCGGCCTTGAGCGCCCCCTGGTTGAGCGCAACCGCCTTGGCCTTCCGCCCCAGCTGTTTCTGGAGCGCCTTCTCCATCAGACCGAGGTCGATGCCCAGCAGCTTCGCCAGGATGCCGTCGTAGAGCATGTTGCGCACGAGCCGGCGCAGCTTCGCGTCCGGGCACACCGGCGCGACCAGCTTGTCGAACGGCACCGGGTAGAAGGTCACGTCGCCGCGCAGCGTGTTGAGCTTGAGCGGCTCGTCGTAGACGACCGCCGCACCGGCCTCGAGCGTCAGGACGTCTTCCTTCGCCGTCTCCGGATTCATCGCAACCAGGAAGTCGACTTCCTTCTTCCGGCCGATGTATCCCTTCTTGCTCGCGCGGATGGTGAACCAGGTGGGCAGGCCCGCGATGTTGGACGGGAACATGTTCTTCCCCGACACCGGCACGCCGGAGAGGAGAATCGATCGCAGCAGGACGAGGTTCGCGGTCTGGCTGCCCGAGCCGTTGACCGTCGCCACCTGGATGCTGAAGTCGTTGACGACCCGCTGTCGATGGGACGATGTCTGCTGTTCCTGAACGGCAAGATCTGACGATGACATTCGCAAGTCCTTACAGCGTAGAAAAATAGCGGATCTCCCGGCGGACCGTCGCCGAGGTGGGGCAACTTTTCGAGTATATCACCACCGTTTTTTCGCGGTTGAGCCCCGCGCCGGGGAAGACAACTTATGACAGGGCGGCTTTTATCGCCGTGCCCATATCGGCAGGGCTCTTCACCACCTCGACGCCGGCCGCGGCGAGCGCCGCCATCTTCTCGGCAGCCGTGCCCTTTCCTCCGGCGATGATCGCTCCGGCGTGACCCATCCGGCGCCCGGGCGGCGCCGTCTGTCCCGCGATGAAGCCCACGACCGGCTTCCGGTAGCCCGTCGTCCTGATCCAGGCCGCGGCATCCTCCTCGGCGCTGCCGCCGATCTCGCCGATCATGATCACGGCGTCGGTGTCCGGGTCTTCGCCGAACAGGCGCAGCGCGTCGATGTGTGTCGTGCCGATCAGCGGGTCCCCCCCGATGCCGATGCAGGTGCTCTGCCCGAGGCCGAGGCGCGTGAGCTGGTGGATGGCTTCGTAGGTGAGCGTGCCGCTCTTCGACACGATCCCGATCCGCCCCTCCTTGACGATGTTGTGGGGGATGATCCCGGCTTTCGCCTTCCCGGGCGAGATGATGCCGGGACAGTTCGGCCCGATCAGGCGCGTGCCGGGCCGCGTCCTGAGGAACGTCATCGCGCGCATCATGTCGAGCGTCGGGATCCCCTCCGTGATGCAGACGACGAGCGCAACGCCGGCTTCGGCGGCTTCCATCACCGCATCGGCGGCAAAGGGCGGCGGGACGAACACGACCGACGCGTTGGCGCCGGTCTTCTCCACCGCGTCCCGCACGGTGTCGAACACCGGCCAGCCTTCGTGCGTCGTGCCGCCCTTCCCGGGCGTCACGCCGCCGACCACGTTCGTGCCGTACGCGGCCGCCTGCTTCGCGTGAAAGGTGCCCTCGCGGCCGGTCAATCCCTGAACGACGAGACGCGTCGATTTGTCGAGAAGTACGGACATGGTTGTCGAATCTACCCCGCCAGCTGCACGACTTTCTTCGCGGCCTCGTCCATCGAGTCCGCCGTCGTGAGCTTCATCCCGCTCTCCCGCAGCAGGCGCTTGCCTTCGTCGACATTCGTCCCCTCCATCCGGATGACGATGGGCACGGGGACGCCGAGCTCCCGGACGGCCGCGATGACGCCCTCCGCGAGCACGTCGCAGCGGAGGATGCCGCCGAAGATATTGATGAGCACGGCCTTCACGTTCCGGTCGGACATGAGGATCTTGAAGGCGTTCCGGATCTGTTCGGCGTTGGCGCCGCCGCCGACGTCGAGGAAGTTGGCCGGCTCCCCTCCCGCCAGCTTGATGATGTCCATCGTCGCCATGGCGAGCCCGGCGCCGTTGACCATGCACCCGATGTTGCCGTCGAGATGGATGTAGTTGAGCGAGTACTTCGACGCCTCGATCTCGAGCGGGTCCTCCTCGCCGAGATCGCGCAGGTCGCGGATGTCGGTGTGCCGGTACAGCGCGTTGTCGTCGAAGTTCATCTTCGCGTCGAGCGCGAGCAGGTCGCCCGCCGCGGTCACGACGAGCGGGTTGATCTCGACGAGCGACGCGTCGGTCGCGACGAAGGCGTCGTAGAGCGCGGCGGCGAGCCGGACGAACTTGTTCACCTGCGCGCCGTCGAGCCCGATGGCGAACCCGAGCTGCCGCGCCTGGAACGGGACGATGCCCACGCCCGGCTCGATGTAGGCGCGGACGATCTTCTCGGGCGTCGTCGCGGCGACCTCCTCGATGTCCATGCCGCCGGCGGCGCTCGCCATCATCACCGGTTTGCCGGCCGCGCGGTCCAGCAGGAGACTCAGGTAGAGCTCCCGCGTCATCTGCAGCCCTTCCTCGACGAGCACGCGTCCGACGACACGCCCCTCGGCGCCGGTCTGGTGCGTCACGAGCGTCATGCCGATCATGGCGCGCGCGATCTCCTCGGCCTGGTCGGCGGACTTCGCCAGCTTGACGCCGCCGCCCTTGCCGCGGCCGCCCGCGTGGATCTGCGCTTTGACGACGACAACGCCCCCGCCGAGACGCCGGGCGATCTCGCCCGCTTCGGTTGGATTGAATGCGACTTCGCCCCGCGGGACCGGGACGCCGTGTCGCGCGAGGATGGCTTTGGCTTGATACTCGTGGATTTTCATGACGGGCGGAAACGACTGATGCTAGTCGGCATCGCGCGGACGCGTCAAGCCGCGACGAGACGCACGCACGCCTCCGGCATCGTGGCCGCGCCGGAGCGGAGGTCCGCGAAGTTGCGCGACCCGCGGACCGGACGGTAAACTTGGCCGAACCGTTGTTCGCCAGGCCTCTTGCTCTCTGTCACGCTCTCCCCGGAGCTTCCTAGATGCCATCCCGATTGCGTGTCTTCAGTTCGTCGGTGGGCACGAAGATTCTGATCGGTCTGACGGGGCTCGCGCTGTTCCTGTACCTCCTCCTTCACATCGCGGGCAACCTGCTCGTCTTCGCCGGACCGGCCATCTTCAACGGCTACTCGCACGCCCTGCTCAGCAACCCGCTCATTTATCCGGTCGAAGTCGGTCTCCTTCTGATCTTCCTCGTGCACATCTACAAGACGGTCCGGAACTACCTGTCGAACCAGCAGGCGCGGCCGGCCGCCTACGTCCGGAAGAAGTCGGCCGGCTGGGTGAGCCGCAAGAGCGTCGCCTCCTCGACGATGATCTTCTCGGGGCTGTGGCTGCTCGTGTTCGTGATCATCCACGTGCGCGGGTTCAAGTTCGGCCCGGAATACGTCGGGCCGAACGGCACACGCGACCTGTATCGGCTCGAGATGGAGAACTTCAGCAACCCGCTGACGGTCGCGTTCTACGTGCTCAGCATGCTCGTGGTCGGCTCGCACCTGTGGCACGGGATCCTGAGCGGGTTCCAGTCGCTGGGCACGCCGAATCCGAGCCGCGCGCCGCGCGCCCAGGCGGCCGCCAAGACGATCGCCGTGCTCATCGCCGGCGGCTTCATCGTCATCGCGTTGTGGGCCTACTTCACCGGAGGCGTACGGTCATGACGCTGGACGCGAAGATTCCGGCCGGACCCCTCGCGGAGAAGTGGGACCGGCACAAGTTCGAGATGAAGCTGGTCAACCCGGCCAACAAGCGCAAGTACACGATCGTCGTCGTCGGCACCGGCCTGGCCGGCGCGTCGGCCGCCGCCTCGCTCGGCGAGCTCGGCTACAACGTCCTGAGCATCTGCATCCAGGACAGCCCGCGCCGCGCGCACAGCATCGCAGCGCAGGGCGGCATCAACGCGGCGAAGAACTACCAGAACGACGGCGACAGCGTGTACCGCCTGTTCTACGACACGATCAAGGGCGGCGACTACCGGTCGCGCGAAGCGAACGTCTACCGGCTGGCGCAGCTGAGCGTCAACATCATCGATCAGTGCGTCGCGCAGGGGGTGCCGTTCGCCCGCGAGTACGGCGGCCTGCTCGACAACCGGTCGTTCGGCGGCGCGCAGGTCTCGCGCACGTTCTACGCGCGCGGGCAGACCGGCCAGCAGCTGCTGCTCGGCGCCTATCAGGCGCTCATGCGGCAGGTCCACGCCGGCAAGGTGCGGATGTTCCCGCGCCGCGAAATGCTCGACCTCGTCGTCGTCGACGGCAGGGCCCGCGGCATCATCGTCCGCAATCTCGTGACCGGGGTCCTCGAGCGTTACACGGCAGACGCCGTCATCCTCGCGACCGGCGGGTACGGCACGGCCTACTACCTGTCGACGAATGCGGTCAACTCGAACGTGACCGCCGCCTACCGCGCCTACAAGCGCGGCGCGTTCTTCGCGAACCCGTGCTTCACGCAGATTCATCCGACGTGCATCCCGGTGACCGGCCATCATCAGTCGAAGCTCACGCTGATGAGCGAGAGCCTCCGGAACGACGGACGCGTCTGGGTGCCGAAGAAGAAGGGCGACACGCGGCCGCCGGAGCAGATCCCGGAAGAGGAGCGCGACTACTATCTCGAGCGCAAGTATCCGAGCTTCGGCAACCTCGTCCCGCGCGACGTCGCGTCGCGCAACGCCAAGCAGGTGTGCGACGAGGGCCGCGGCGTCGGCGACAGCGGGCTGGCCGTGTACCTGGATTTCCGGGACGCGATCGAGCGGCTCGGCGCCGACGCGATCAAGGAGAAGTACGGGAACCTCTTCCACATGTACCACAAGATCACGGACGAGGACCCGTACAAGGTGCCGATGCGCATCTATCCCGCCATCCACTACACGATGGGCGGACTCTGGGTCGACTACAACCTGATGAGCACGATCCCGGGCCTGCACGTGCTCGGCGAGGCGAATTTCTCGGACCACGGCGCGAACCGCCTGGGCGCCAGCGCCCTGATGCAGGGGCTGGCCGACGGTTACTTCGTCATCCCGTACACGATCGGCAACTACCTGGCGGGCACGCCGCTGGCAAAGGTCACGACCGACCACGAGGCGTTCAGGGGGGCCGCCGACGCCGTCCAGAAGCGGATCGACGCGCTGCTGGCCGTCAAGGGAAACCAGTCCATCCGCTCGATCCATCGCGCCCTCGGCGCGGTGCTGTGGGACTACGTCGGCATGTCGCGCAACGAGGCGGGGCTGCGGCGCGCCCTCGAGGAGATTCCGAAGCTGCGCGACGATTTCTGGCACAACGTGTCGGTCCCCGGCTCGCCGGACAACCTGAATCAGAGCCTCGAGTACGCCGGCCGCGTGGCCGACTACCTCGAGTTCGCCGAGCTCCTCACGCTCGACGCGCTCCAACGCCGCGAGTCGTGCGGCGGCCATTTCCGCGAGGAGAGCCAGACGCCCGAAGGCGAAGCGCTGCGCGACGACGAGCACTACACGTATGCGGCGGCCTGGGAGTTCAAGGGCGTCGGGCAGCCGCCCGAGCTTCACAAGGAGCCGCTCGTCTTCGAAGAAGTGCATCCGACGCAGCGGAGTTACAAGTAGCGCCTGCGGCCAACCAGCGGCCGCAAGCGCGCAGCGCGGCGCGAGGCATCAGCGAGCGGGGGGGGGCCCCGCGAGAGAGAAATAGATGAAACTCAACCTGAAGATCTGGCGGCAGCCGGGGCCGGACAAGCCGGGCCGCCTCGTCGATTACGCCGCGAACGACGTCTCGCCCGACATGTCCTTCCTGGAGATGCTCGACGTCGTCAACGAAGGGCTCGTGAGCAGCGGGCAGGAAGCGATCGCGTTCGACTCCGACTGCCGGGAAGGGATCTGCGGGATGTGCAGCCTGGTCGTGAACGGCGTGCCGCACGGCCCGGATCGCGGCACCACCGTCTGCCAGCTCCACATGCGCCGCTTCAGGGACGGCGATACGGTCGTCATCGAGCCGTGGCGTGCAAAGGCCTTCCCCATCGTCCGCGACCTCATCGTCGACCGGAGCGCGTTCGATCGCGTCATCGCCGCCGGCGGCTACGTTTCGGTGAACACCGGCGGAGCGCCCGACGGCAACGCCATTCCGATCCCCAAGGAAATCGCCGAGACGGCCATGGACTCGGCGGCCTGCATCGGCTGCGGCGCATGCGTCGCGGCCTGCAAGAACGCCTCGGCTCACCTGTTCATGAGCGCCAAGATCTCGCAACTCGCGCTGCTGCCTCAGGGGCAGGTGGAGCGGGACCGCCGGGTGCTGGCGATGATCGACCGGGCGGATGCCGAAGGCTTCGGCAGCTGCTCGAACGAGGGCGAGTGCGAGGCCGTCTGCCCGAAGGAGATACCAATCTCCAACATCGCGCGCATGACGCGCGAGTACGTCAGGGCCTGCATGGTGGCCGGCCGCTAGGCCGGCCGCCGGGCCGCGTCAGAACACGTCGAGGTCGTGCGCGGCGACGACGCGGCACCCACAGCCCTCGCGGACTTCCTCGAGCAGCTGCGCCTCGCTCCCGGCGTCGCGGCACGCCGGGGTGCCGATCTGATCGCACCCGGCGTTGCCGCGGTGCGTCAGGACCAGCACGCCCGGCCGCTCGCGCCGCGCGATCGCCGCGAGCTCGGTCGAGGACACGTGAAACGCCCGCCGGTACTCCTGCCATGACGGCGGCACCATCGCGAACGACTTCAGCGTGTACCCCTCCTCCACCAGCAGGTCACAGCCGCGGCAGCTCGCCGACGCCTCGTTGCGCGCGCTGCCGTCACCGGTGAGGACGATGGCGCGGCCCGGCGCGTCGAACCGGTAGCCGTACGCCGGAATCGACCCGTGGTGCGCGTCGAACGCGGTCACCGTCACGGAGGCGTCTTTGAACACCACGCCGGGCGAGATCTCGTGCACGTTGACGCGGTACCCCGTGCGGTTGGACCCCTCGAGCCCCTCCGTCCGCGTCCGGATGTCGACGGCGTACGCCCGCAGGACGGCGTCCACCATCGCGCGCGTGCCGGGCGGCCCGTACAGCTCCAGCGGCTCGGTGCGTCCCATCGTCCAGGGCGTGAGGATGAGATCGGCCAGCCCCAGCGTGTGATCCGAGTGGAGATGGGTGAGAAAGGCGATCCGGAGGTTCTTCGGCTCGAGCGCCGCGATCCCGCGGTTCCGCGCCGCGGCGGCGCGCCGGACGATGCCCGTGCCCGCGTCGACGAGGTAG
>JBLMXQ010000005.1:0-3023 GCA_050257855.1 Betaproteobacteria bacterium
ACCTCGCCGATCGCCGGCCCGCGGCGCTCTCCGGCGGGCAGCAGCAGCGCGTCGCCGTGGCGCGCGCCATTGCGTCCCGGCCGGCCATCGTGCTGGCCGACGAGCCGACGGCCAACCTCGACTCCCACACCGCCGCAGACCTGCTGCGGACGATGAAGTCGCTCAACGAGACGCGCGGCATCACGTTTCTCATCTCGACGCACGATTCGCTGGTGATGGAGTTCGCCCGCCGCCTCGTCACCCTCCGGGACGGCCGCATCGCCGAGGACCGGGAGCGCGCGTGAAGACCGTGGCGCTGCTGTGCCTGGTCCTCGCGCCGGCCGCGCGGGCCGACGCGCAGTGGACCGTGCACGCACACGTCAAGTACCAGTTCTCGCTGCAACACTTTCCGCCCGCCACGTTCGGCGCGGACGTGATCGCGCCAACGCCGCTGGACCAGACGCTCGACGGTCGCCTGAACGTGACGTACCGCCGCGGGCGGATCGACGTCACGCTGAACGGTCAGCTCTTCCTCCTGGCCGGCGACACGGTTGCCGCCGCGCGGAGCGGGGCCGCCGGGACCGACGGCGCGTATCTGATCGGGCCGCCGGGCCTCGACGATGTCAGTCAATGGTTCGACCTGACGGCGCGGACGTGGATGGGCGACCGCGCGGAGCTGATCGGCCGGCTGGACCGGGCGTCGATCGGCTACACGGGGGATCGCCTCGTCGTGCGGCTCGGCCGTCAGGCGTTGAGCTGGGGCAACGGCCTGGTGTTCCAGGTGCTGGACCTGTTCAACCCGTTCCCGCCGAATGTGCTCGATACCGACTACAAGCCCGGTCGGGACATGCTGACGACGCAGTGGCGGCTGCCGGGCGGCGACCTGCAGGCCATCGTCGTGCCGGGCCGGCCGCAGGGCGGCGGCGCGCTGGCGGCGGACGCGAGCTCGGTGGCCGCGAAATGGCACCATACCGCCGGTAGCGTGGACGTCGATGCGCTGGCCGCACGCCACGATGGCGACGTCGTGGTCGGGGGCGGGGCGAGCGCCGGACTGGCCGGCGGCGTCTGGCGGATCGACCTGTCGCATACCCGCGTAAACGCGGACGGCGTGACGTCGCTCGTGGCCAATTACGACCGCGCGTGGTCGCCTGGTGGCCGGACGCTATACGCGTTCGCCGAGTATTTCCGCAACGGGTTCGGCCTCGCCGACGGCGGCGGGAGCGCGGCAGTGCTCGATCCGGCGCTGCTGGCGCGACTGCAGCGCGGCGAGCTGTTCAGCCTCGGGCGCCACGAGCTCGCGTCCGGCGTGCGGCTCGACTGGACGCCGCTCATCACCGTTTCGCCGACCGCACTGGTCAACCTCACCGACGGCAGCGTGTACGCGCTGGCACAGGTCCAGTACGACTGGCGGCAGAATCTGACACTCTATACCGGCGTGCAGGTGGGCCTGGGGCCGCACGGGTCCGAGTACGGCGGCATCGCGATCCCAGGCTTCGCCGGCGATCTGGCGCCCGGCACCCGGGTCTGGGTCCGGCTCGCGCGGTACTTCTGACGGACGGCGCGTGCCGGAGCGGATAGAATCCTGCGGCTTCAGCCCCCGGGGGCGTCACCTGTGAGCACGTGCGAGATCCCGACGCCAATTAGGCGCATCTGCAGCGCGCGCCACGGATTCCTGTACGTGAGCCAGGATCGCGACTCCGATCTCCTCACGACGATGGGCGTCATGGCGACCCGCGCGGAGAGAAAGGGCAAGCTCCGCAAAGGAGCCGCAGGCGGTGTAGCGGCCGACGCAGACTGCTTGAGCCGGCGAAGGCTGGCCGGGAGGCAGATCGGCGTTTAGCGACCCGCTGCAGCTTCACGGATGAGCCAGTTGGAGGACTCGACACAAGGAGGCGGGCGATGAAGGCGATCGTTGTGGCGGGCCAGGCTGCGGGAACGGCCGGGATGACGCTGGTGGAACGGCCCGAGCCGCAGGCAGCGATAAACGACGTCGTCGTTCAGGTTCATGCGTCGGGATTCGTTCCGACTGAGCTGACGTGGCCCTCGACCTGGACTGATCGTCTCGGCCGTGACCGAACACCTTCGATCCCCGGGCACGAGCTGGGCGGAGTGGTCGCCGCCCTCGGCTATGGCACGACGGGGCTGTCGATGGGACTGCGGGTGTTCGGCCTCACGGACTGGTATCGCGACGGCACCTTGGCGGAGTATGCGGCCGTCGAGGCGCGCAACCTCGCGCCACTGCCGGGCGACGTCGACTTCACGGTGGGCGCGAGCCTGCCGATCTCGGGCCTGACCGCGTGGCAAGGACTGTTCGAGCACGGTCGCCTTCAGGCGGGGCAGAGCGTCCTTGTGCACGGCGCGGCCGGCGCCGTCGGGTCGATGGCGACGCAACTCGCACGAGAGGCCGGCGCCTACGTCATCGGCACCGGACGCGGTGCCGACCGTCAGACGGTGCTCGATTTCGGCGCGAAGGAGTTCGTCGACCTCGAGAACGACGTCCTCGAAGACGTCAGGCGAGTCGATCTGGTGTTCGATGTCATCGGCGGCGACATCGGGAAGCGGTCCGCGGGCCTGATTCGAGCCGGAGGAATACTGGTGTCCATCGTCGGGCCGCCCGAGGCGCGGCCCGCCGACGGCCTCGCGGTCGACTTCGTTGTCGAGGCCGATCGTGCCCAACTGCGTGAGATCGTCCAGCGGGTGCGAGACGGACGACTGCGGACGAACATCGGCAACGTCTCGCCCCTCGACGATGCCGTCGCCGCCTTCAACCCTACCCAGCGACGCAAGGGGAAGACGATCATCCGCGTTCGTCCGTGAGTGACACGCGTCCATGGATGTACAGCACTCATATCTCTTTCGGATCTTGAACGCTGCGGACTCCGCGCCGTGGACGCCAGCCGTCGAGGATGTGAACCGCCGCTGTCCTGCGTTCATCTATCAAACGTCGACGCCCTCGGGATTGATGGTTCGGAGGTCTTCGGAGCGATGCAAGAGGGCGAAATAGTGGCAAGACGTCGCGATTTACGCCGCTTCTCGGATCAACC
>JBLMXQ010000006.1:0-15507 GCA_050257855.1 Betaproteobacteria bacterium
CATCGTCGGGCTGAAGAACTCCAGCTTGCGACTCGGCGTGTCGAAGCCCACCAGCGCCGCGCCGTCGACCAGCACGCCCGCCGCCTTGCCCGCCTTGAGCACGCGCCCGTTCTCGTCGACCTCCGGCGCCGCCGGGTCGATGCCGGCGACAGGCTGCGCGTAGGGCACGTAGTTCTCACGCGTCACTTCGAACGCGCCGTACTTGCGCATGTAGGCCAGCGGCGACAGTCCCTCGGCCGCGGCCGCTGCGGGCAACCCCGGCACGCTGTTCTCGAAGATCCAGCGGTAATACTCCTCGACCGTCACGATCTCGCCGGGCCGGTAGGGGCTCTCGAACCACTGCCGCACGCCCAGGCTGCCGTCGGGGTCCATGCGCACGGAGAGATCGATCCACAGCTCGTTCTCCTCCCACACCTCGCCGGGGTTCGCCTCGTAGGTCGCGCGCATCTTCTCGCCGCGCTTCTCGCGCGCGACGCGCAGCACCGGCTGCCGGAACCCGAGCCACTGCGCGGCGTGCGTCTCCTGGCTCATCGTGTCGTGCCGCTCGGTGCCGAGCCCCATCGGGAGCACGTAGTCGGCGAACCACGCCGTCTCGCTCCAGGTCGGCGTGAGCGCGACGTGGAGCCCGACCTTCTCCGGATCCGTCAGCATCTCGATCCACGAGAAGCCGTCGGGGTTCGTCCACACCGGGTTGTACACGCGCGTGAAGTACACGTCGAGCCGGCCGCGGTTCTCCTTGAGGAAATGCGGCAGCAGGAAGCTCATCTCGAAGAAGGCGAGCGGATATTCCTTCGGGAACAGCAGTTCGTTCCAGTACTCCGGCGGCGAGGGCGGCGTCGGATGCTGCGGCACGAACTTGTTGGAGAGGTGCAGGTTCACGCCGCCCGGCGTGCCCACGGATCCCGTCAGCACGATCAGCAGGTAGAGGCAGCGGGTAATCTGCCATCCCCACAGGTTGCCGGCCGCCGCCGAACGCCAGCTGTGGGCGCAGAACCGGCTGCCGGCGCGCCCGATCGCACGGGCCGCCCGGACGATCTCCTGCGGATCCAGGCCGGTTTCCGACGCCGCGTACTCCGGCGTGAACTCCGCGTACTGCTCGCGCAGCGCCGCGATGAAGTTGTCGAACGTGACGGCCAGCTCCGGCCGCTCCCCGCGCAGGTAGCCGCGCCAGTCGACCCACGTGCGGACGAACTCGCGATCGTACAGCTCCTCGTCGAGCAGCACCTTCGCCATCGCGAGCAGCAGCGCGCCTTCAGTGCCCGAATACGCCGGCAGCCACACGTCCGCCTTCGCGGACGTGTTCGACAGGCGCGGATCGACGACGATGAGCGTCGCCCCGCCGGCCTGAGCCTCGACGATCCTCTGCGCGTGCGGGTTGAAGTAGTGCCCGGTCTCGAGATGCGACGACAGCAGCAGGATGGTCCGCGCGTTCGCGTAGTCCGGCGACGGCCGATCGTTCCCGGTCCAGAGGAAGTGGCCGAGCCTCGCCGACGAGGAGCACACGTTGGTATGGCTGTTGTGCCCGTCGAGCCCCCAGGCCTGGACGACGCGGTTCGCGAAGCCGTCCTCGCCCGGCCGGCCGACGTGATACATGATCTCGTGCCGGCGATTCTCGACGATCGCGGCGCGCACCCGGCCGGCGATGTCGTCGAGTGCCTCGTCCCACGACACCTGCCGCCATCTGCCCGCGCCGCGCGCGCCCTCGCGCTTGAGCGGGTACAGGATACGGTCAGGATCGTCGAGCTGGTTCGGCGTGACGACGCCCTTGGCGCACGTCCGGCCGCGGCTGCCCGGATGCAGCGGGTTGCCCTCGATCTTCCGCACCGTGAGCTGCTGCTTGTCGACGTACGCGAGGATGCCGCATGCCGATTCGCAGTTGAAGCACACGCTCGGCACGATCCAGTACCGGCGCCTGTCCTTGCGCGGCCAGCTCGTCGACTCGTAGTCGACGTAGTCGTCCCACTCCGCCGGGTCGGGATGCGAACGAAACGTGGTCATAGGCGACAGCCGACAGCCCGAGATCCGATGGCGTCTAGGAAATCGGCACGGACTGGCCGGCTTCCACCCAGACGTATTCCCACGCGAAGCTGCCGCCGAGCGCCAGCATCGCGATGATCGCGGTCGTCGCGGGCGACGGCAGCACCCGCGCGGCCGCGGCCGCCGTGAAGACGACGAGCGGCAGCGCCCCGCCGGCCAGCACGGCGCCGCCCCAGAAGATCGAGGCAAACGGCCCGCGCCGGATCGCCCGGACCGCCAGCTCGTGATGGCGCGTCGCGCTGGGCGTCAATTGATCGACCGCGAGGAAGAACAGGTGAACGGCGAGCGCGACGCCGAGCGCCGCGACGAGCGTGGCGGCGGCACGGCGGCCAGCGTCGAGCGACGGTGCGAGCGCCAGCGCGACGAGCAGCGCCGCCGCGCCCTCCACCACGGCCTGTGCCAGCAGGTCGAACGCCGCGTGCGGACCTTGCCACAGGTCGCGCGCGAGCCCTTGCGCGAAGAGGAGTCCGGTGTAGCTCGTCGCCAGCACCGAGACGACGATCGCCGGAACGGCGAGGGCGGTCAGGAGACCGTCGAATCCGAGACGGCCGGCCGCGAGCCACAGCGTAGCGACGGCGCCGTGCGCCGTGAGGAAGTACGCGCCCCAGACCATCCACGATCGCCAGTTCGGCCGGACGAGGATGTAGTAGAAACGCGCGGGCCGCTCGAGGTCGTACACGAGAATCGCCGCGGTCAGCGCGACGAAGCCTGCTCCGATCGCCGGTCCTGCCAGCGAGGTGATCGGCGCGTGAATGCCGGCCAGCCAGAGCAGCGCGCTCAGCAGCAGCGAGCCGGTCGCGATCCCCTTCGTGAGCAGGTAGACCGCCATGTCGATGCCCCATGGCTTGCGATGCGGGACGTCGTAGTCGACGCGCGGATCGCCGGGGCGCTCCGGATCGGGCGCGGGCGCGGCGAGCGGTCGCATCCGGACCTGCCCTTCCTTGAAGATGAACGGCCGCGCGGCGATCTCCGGCTGGATCGCGCTCTCTTCCGCGGCGATGTAGAACACCTTCGGGAGCGTTCCCTTCTCCGGCCTCCGCACCGTGACCGCCTCGTGCCGTGCGATGCGCGCCACCTCGCTCGCCGGATCGTCGAGATCCCCGAAGATACGGCATTCGGTCGGGCAGACGCTCACGCACGCCGGCTCGAGACGGTTCTCGATGCGGTTCGCGCAGAAGTTGCACTTCTCGGCCGTGTGGGTGTTCGGATCGATGAACAGCTGATCGTACGGACACGCCACCATGCAGGCGCGGCACCCGATGCACGACTCGCCATGCAGGTCCACGATGCCGTCGCGGCGTTTGTAGAGCGCATTGGTGGGGCAGATGCGCGCGCACGGGGCCTCGTCGCACTGGTTGCAGAGGACCGGGAAGAAGAACCGGCGCGTCGAGGGGAACGTCCCCTTCTCGACCGTCTTGACCCAGCAGCGGTTGACGCCGACCGGAATCTGATGCTCGGCCTTGCACGCGATCGTGCAGGCGTGGCAGCCGATGCATTTTCGAAGGTCGATGGCGAACCCGTAGTTGGGCATCCGGAGGCGAAAGCCGACTATACCAGAGAGGGACTGCGATACTATGAAAGTGAATCCCGGTCCCGAGCGAGGCGGGACGCTGGCATCTCGCTTGCTGAATCGGCCCCGCGCGCCATCGGGCGAGGCGGTTTTTCCCGGCAAATTCCCGTGGGCGCGCCGAAAAGTCCGATGTCACCGCGAACAATCCCACCCTCCGGCGCCCCCGGCTCTGCCGACCGCGAATCCGCCGAGACGCTCGACTGCCTGTGGGTGTGCGGCCGCGGATCGACGCGCCTCGCGTGCTGCGTGCACTGCGTAGGCGACGAGCAGTACGTGCTCGAGGTCCTGCGCAACGCGAGGATCTACGGGACGTACCGCTTCGGCGAGCGGAGCGCGGCCGTGACATTCGCCGGCCGCCTGCGCGAGACTTTCGAAGGCAACGGCTGGGTCGTCTCGGCCTGACGCCTGCCCGGCTGCCCCAAAGGAGGAGACGTGCGCGGCAACGACAAGGTGATTGCGAAGCTGAACGAGGCGCTCCGCGAAGAGCTGACCGCCATCAACCAGTATTTCGTGCACGCGGAGATGTGCCACAACTGGGGGTACCACCGCCTGGGCAGCTACATCCAGAAGCAGTCGATCGGCGAGATGAAGCACGCCGAAGAACTGCTCGAGCGCATCATCTTCCTCGACGGCATGCCGACGATGGAGCCGCTTCCTCTGACGATCGGCCACGACGTCAAGATGCAGCTCCAGAACGACCTCGACCTGGAGCTGAAGGCCGTCGTGATGTACAACGAGGCGATCAAGGTCGCGGTCGACGCGGGCGACAATGCGTCGCGCGATCTCTTCGCGAAGCTCCTGAAGGACGAGGAAGAGCACGTCGACTTCCTCGAGGTGCAGATGCACCAGATCAAGCAGCTCGGGTACGAGCGCTACCTGACGCAGCAGCTCGAAGGCGCCGAGCACTCCTGACGCAAGCCAGCTCTCGGGTCTCGACCCGCGGCTCTCAGCTCCGGGCGGTGAACCGTCTCCAGACGGTCTCGCGGTCTGCGGCCGGCACGAGCGGGAACGTGCTCAACACGTGCTCGAGCTCGCGGCCCGAGAGCTGATACAGCCCCGCGACGATCAAATCGATCTCGGCGGCGGCGGACGGATCCGGCCGCCGCGCCAGCCGGCGCGCGAGCGCTTCGATCCGGCGGCACCTCCGCGGAGCGTCGTCCCTGCGCGGGACCGGCAATCCTTCCACCACGGCCGTCGTCACGTGCGTCGTGACGCGAAGCCGAACCAGGTAGTTCACGACCAGGCTGTTGAAGAGGCCGCAAAGCAGGTGCTGATCGGCGAGCGGCAGCGGCGTGCGAAGGCAGGAGACCGTGTGCGTCGAGACGCAGCCGGCCGGGAGGACGGCGGCGATGAGCGTCCGGCGGTTCGTCGCGCTCGCGACGTCGCGATAGGCGAGCCGCGGCCGCTCGAATCCCCGCGCGGGGAGCAGGCGTCCGGCGGTGCCGTCGGCGATGCGGAGAGCGGCTGCCGCGAGGTCGACGCCGAACGGCCGAAGCTGCTTGCCTTCGACGACTGGCAGCCCGGCGCCGCCGGCCCGCAGGTGCCCGCGATCATCGGTGGCGTTCAGCTCGCGGCCGAAGCGCACCTTCCAGCCGGCGGGGCTGCCGAGCCCGGGAAACAGCGACGCCGCGCGCTCGAGAATCGCGAGGTCGATCGGGGATCGAAGGTCGGGAATCGAAAGCGCCTCGCCGGAGATCTTCCGGAGCAGGGCGGGCGTCACGCGTACGGGAAACCATGTCGAGCCGCCCGCGTCGGGCTCTTCGGCGGAAGCGAGCGTCGATGGATTGCGCTCGCCGAAGCGGCAGGCGATCACCTTCGTCGCCGGGCCGGCCGATGCGGTCAGCAGGAGGAACTTCACGCTGCGGTGGATCGGAAAGACACCCTCGCGGTTGTCGAGGCCGACGAGCGCGTCGACGTCGCACTCGCCGAGCAGCCGGCGGCGCAGGGCGGCGCTTCCGCAGTCGGTGGCGAGCCCCGATGGCAGCACCAGTCCGAGGCGGCCGCCCCGCTTCGTGAGGGCGATCGCCCGCTCCAGGAACAGCTGATAACGGTTCGCGTGACCGTCTGACTGCGACGAGTAGAGGCCCGCGTCGCGCGTGAACCGCAGGACGGCCGACACGTCCTCGCGCGATGCCGAACCATCGGCGCGGATCATGTCCCACGGTGGATTGCCGAGGACGGCGTCGAAGCCGCATTCGGTCGAGCGTTCGCCGCCGCGGTCGAAGAACACCTCGGGAAATTCCAGCTCCCAGTGAAACCAGCGACGCCGCGCAGCGATGTCGGATACGCGGCCGATCAGGATTTCCGTCGTTGCCGGCGGCAGCGCTCCGCGGCCGGCAAGGATCGCATCGGCGATGGCGGTGAACGCCGCCGCCGGAACCGGCTGATCGCGCTGCGCGAACCAGGGCGCGCACCACGCGTCGGCCACGCGCTTCCACTCGGCCAGCGGGGCGCCGCGCCGGTTCAGGTCCGCGAGCGCACGCTCTTTCGAACGCACCTGCTCGATGGTGTCGTCGGGCGTTTCTTCCAGAAGAAGGCGAACCGGAAGCATGGTCGTGATCGCGCGTCGGATGTCGTCCTCGCCGAACAGGGGAAGCGCATCCGACCCGCGGCGGGCGCGCCGCCCGACCGGCGGCCGTGAGAGGTGCGGTATCGAGGCGCCGATCAGGCTGTCGCCGACCCGCAGGTGATGGTCGAGGAACGTCAACGGGCGGTCGGCGGCGAGCGTGGCGAGCCACAACGAGAGGCGCGCGAGCTGCACGGCCATCGGGTTCAGGTCGACGCCGTACAGGCAGCGTTCCGCGACAGTGCGGCGCATCGTGGCGCGGGCCGGCTCGTCCACGTCGGCGTGCTGACAGGCGCCCGATTCGACCAGCGCGTTTTCGTACGCGGCAGCGAGGAAGCGGCACGCCGCCACGAGGAACGCGCCGCTCCCCATCGCCGGGTCGACGACGCGCAAGGCGAGTATGCGATCGGGCGAAGCGCGGCGGACGAGCGGACCAAGCGTTCGGCGGACGAGATACTCGGCGATCGGCTGCGGCGTGTAGAACGAGCCGGTCGCCTTGCGCACGCCCGAGCCGGGCTCGAGGCGGACCGCACCTGGTCGACGTGCGGCGGCCGGCCCGCGGACGTCGGCGCGCGGCTCGTAGTCGAGCAGCGTCTCGTACACCGCGCCGAGCTGCTCGACCCCGAGATCCCGGTACGAAATCCGCTCGCGTCCGCCGCCGGGCGCGATGCGGGTCGACAGCGCGAGAATCGCGCGCCGCGCCGCGTCGTCGTCGAGGCCGCGCCGTTCGGCGAGCGACGCGCCGGACGGCGCGAACAGGCGGCCGTTGAAAGCCGTCACGCGAAGATCGGCGGCGCGGCAGCCGGCGTGCGCCAGGCGTGCCATCGCGCTGAGCGCCTCCCAGAGCCCGACCGCGCGAGCCGGCCGCTCCGCCACCGCGCGGAGCGCCTCGACGCTGTAGCTCTGACGGTAGATCGGATGCCACAGCGGCACCAGGCCCCGCGCCTCGGCGAACAGGAGAAACAGAAGGCGATACACGATCGTCAGCGACTGCTCGAAGGCGTCGGCCAGAGGGACGCGGGCGCGGCGACCGGCCAGCGCGACGAGGACGTCGGTGGACGCCGACAGGACGCCGACGCGCAGCGACCGGCAGACGCCGGCGGCATGGCGATCCGAGTCAGCGACGAGCGCATGCAGCAGCGTCGTGCCCGGCCGATCGCCCGGCCCGATCGCGGAGTGCGCCAGCAGGCCGAGAGCGGCGGCGCCCCGCGCACTCTCGACGGCCTGGTCGAGATCGAACTCCGCGAAGCGTCGGGCATACAGTCGGCCCGCGTCCACGATCCTGATGGCGACTCCGTTGAAGAGGACCGCCCATGGCGCGCCGGCTGCCAGCGCATCGACAACTGCGATCCGCCAGAAGCGATCGAGGCGCTGGCCGTATGGAACGACGACGAGCGTGAGTGGACATGCAGGCGCAGCCGGATCGCGGGAATCGGAGGCCGCGTCCGGTCCAACGCGGGCGAGGAGCACGTTTCCTTCGAGGCGGACGCCACTCGTCTGATTCAGGCCGAGGACGTTCAGCAGCGGCACCGCGGCGCCCTCGAACAGGCCGCGGACGGCGGCCGCGGGCCCGAACGATCGCGCGGCGCGCCGCCATTCCGCCAGGCGCCGCTCGGTGTCGGTCATCGATCCGGTCGGCTCCGCCAGCTGCGATTCGAGGAACAGCTCGGAGACGAGCTGACCGCTGTATCCCGGCACCACGGTCAGCGGGCCACCACGAGCCACAGCTCCGGCTCCCGGAGCCTGACCGCGGCGCGCAGCCTCGCCTCGTCGAGCCGGGCCGCGATGTCCTCTCTGAGAAGGGCGGCCAGAGCTTCCACGGTGGACCGCTCCGCGATGGCGCGCCGATCGAACAGCCCTGGCTGGAACAGGCCGTTCGGCTGGTCGAGCACCGCCAGGATCGCCTGCAGGCGCGCGAGACGCGCCTGCGCGAACGCCTGAGCCATCCGGGCCGTCTCGGCATGCCACGTGCGCGTGGCGGCGTTGACTCGCTCGACGACCTCCTGGCGGGCGAGGCGCCAGAGGATTTCGATGTCGCGTCGCATCGGGCGCGTCGCGGCGTGACCGCAGCCGATCGCCACCGGCGTCATGCGGTCTGCGACAACCCGGCCGGCCGGGTCCTCGAGCACCGAGCGGATCAGGAGGATCACCCGCGAGGCGATCTCCTGCCGTGTCCGGCGGCTGCCGGCCCGCGCGAACCACGGCGATTCGACCTCGAGCAACTGCAGCAGGCGGCGTTCACGCACGCCCACCGTGTTTCGGACGGCCGCGAGGCGCGCCGCCTCGCGCTGTGCTTCGAAGGACAGGTCGAGCGACATCCGCGGGGCGGAATCCGCCGGCGATCGCGCCACGGCAACTGTCGCGGAAGGGAGGCCCCCGATCACCTGCCGGGCGAGCATCACCTCGTCCTCCATCCCGACCGGATCGGTCGTTCCGATGTCGATGTGCGCCGCCGCCACGCGCGTCCGCAGTCGATCGAGAATCGCTTCTTCCGCGGTGCCGCGGCCGACGAGATGAAAGGCGTGGACGGTGCGCGTCTGGCCGATGCGGTCGACCCGGCCGATTCGCTGCTCGAGACGGACCGGATTCCACGGCAGCTCGAGGTTGACGATCGTGCGGCAGCGGGCGTGCAGATTCAGCCCCTGGCCGGCGGCATCGGTCGCGACCAGCCAGCGGCGGCGGCCGGCAGTGAAGTCGTCGAGCGCGGACTGACGCTCCCGCCGTGACAGCCCGCCGTGAACGATGGCCGCCGGGCCCGGAAGGCGGCGCGCGAGGTGCAAGAGCGTGTCGCGATATTCGGTGAACACGATCACCGGCTCGCCCACGCGACGGAGCAGGCGGACGAGCGCCGCAGTTTTTGTTTCGTGCTTCGCGGCCGCGTGGGCGGCCGCGGCCAGCGAATCGAGGAGTCGCCGCTCGCGCTGTCGATCGCCGAGCGCCAGTGGCGTCGGCCACCAGGGCGCCGCATCGGCCTCGTCCAGTTCGCCGGTCGAATCGAGCGGCAACGCCAGCTGGGCCTCCCGGGCATCGCCGCCCGACTCCAGGACCGAGAGTCGCCGTGCCACGGAGACTTCGAGCGACCGCGGCGACGACAGCGCCCGCTTGTGCAGGACCGCGAGCGCGAGCCACACGTCGCGGCCGCCGTCGCCGTGCTCGGCGCGAACGGCGCGCGCGAACTGCTCGAGCAGACGATGCATACGCGCCTCCGCCGCGGTCGGACGTACGTGCAGGCGATGGATGCGGCGGGCCGCGGCTCCTCGAACGGCCGCTCTCGCACGGCGGAAGACGAGCAGCGGCTCCCCGTGCGAGCCGGTCCGGCAGAGCGACAGGAAGGCACGGCGGTCGCCGCTGTGGGGCGTTGCCGTGAGCAGGAGGACGTATGCCGCGCGTCCGGCGAGCGCCGCAATCGCGCCGTGCCGATCGGTGGCGTCGCCAACGCCGTGCGCCTCGTCCACGACCACCACGTCCCACCGGCACTCGGCGACCGCAGGCGTCGTCTCCGGCCGCTTGACGTAGTCAATCGAGGCGATGGCGGTCGTGACCGTCGCCCACGGGCTGATGTCCGGAGGAAGGGCGGCGGCGCGGCGCCGCACGTCGAACGCGTCGACGACGACCGCCTCAATCTGAAAGCGCCGCGCCAGTTCGTCGCGCCATTGATCGCGCACTCCGGCCGGCGTCACGATCAGCACGCGCTCGGCCGCGTCGCGCGCCCGCAGTTCGGCGATGACGAGGCCCGCCTGGATTGTCTTTCCAAGCCCGACGGCATCCGCCAGGAGGACGCGCGTGCCGCGTCCGGCGACGACAGCCAGCGCCGGTTCGAGCTGGTGCGGCAGCAGGTCGATGACCGCGTCGGCCGCGGCGCGCAGGGCGCCCGGCGGCACGGCTGCGGCGAGCGCCGCACGGCATGCGCGCCGCCACGTGGCCGCGCGCACCTGGCGCAGGACGCGAGGGCGCCGCGCCAGCTCGACGCGGTCGAACGGCGAGAGAAACTGGCGCTCGGCTCCGAGATTCTCGGCGCCGATCCCCGCGAGCGACATCACCAGACACCCGCCGTACGCGCGGATGCGCTGCACCCGCCAGCGCTGTTGGCGGACGACGACTTCGTCGCCGCCGGACGGACCGGGCAGAGGGTTGGAAGGAGGCGCGGGTGGAGAAATCTGCATCGCGCGTCCGGCCGCCCCGCGCGGAAACTGCGGCGTCGATCGCCACAGTCACGAAATTCGGGCCGTTGTTGCGGAGGGGCTGGATGACGACAGAAGAGGAGGCAACGAGGATGCCGGCCCTTTGAGGTGCCCGGGTGCTCGAGGGTGCTCAGGTGCTGTCCTCGACGATCAGCGCCGCGATGGTTGCTCCGAGGTGTGCGCGCGGATCGTCCCAGAACGCCTCGACGCGCGGATGCCGATCGAGGGCGGACTGCACGATGCCCCGTTGCACTCCTCGGCCGCGCCCGTGCACCAGACGCACTTCGCGGAATCCGGCCGCGGCAGCCGCATCGATGTACTCGTCGACGACCGACGGGATGTCGCGCGGCGCGAACGCGTGCAGGTCCAGTTCGGGCTCGATCGGCACGCGGACCGGCTCGTCCGCCATACGCGCTAGGCGGCGGTGTAGGACGCCGTAACGGAGGTCTTGATGCCGCCGCGCACCGAGAAGTCGCCGACCACCGTCATCCGCCGGGGGCCGCACGCGGCGACGAGATCGTCGAGGATCTGGTTCGTGACCTGCTCGTAGTAGATCCCGCGGTTGCGGAACTCGATGAGGTAGTACTTGAGGGCCTTCAGCTCGATGCAGCGCTGATCCGGCACGTAAGTGATGCGGATTTCGCCGAAATCGGGCAGTCCGGTCTTCGGACACACGGACGTGAACTCGGGACAGCTGATGTGAATTTCGTACTCGCGCTCCGGGCGCGGGTTCGGGAACGTTTCGAGCGTCGGGCTTGACATCAGCCGGATTCTAGCATTCACGCGCGGGCGGACCGCCGACTTCGGCCCGGAATCCGGCCGATCCGAAGGGTCCCGTCGTTGACACTGGCGAGAGGCGCGCGCTAGGATACCTCGATTTTCACGCGGCAAAACCGCGATCGTCCCAGCGCGCGCGACGATTGGCGGTGAACATCATTCGCGCGTCAAGTGAGGGGAACGACGATGGCAGACGCCCGCAGGATGGGCAAATCCGAGCTCTTTTCGCACTTCGCCGAGCGCTTCGAGATGAAGCGCACGCAGGCTCGCGAGTTCTTCGACGAGCTGACGGCGTTGTCCGAAAAGGAGCTGAAGCGCTCGGGCGAGTTCGTGCTGCCCGGGATGGTCAAGCTCGTGGTTCAGAAGCGCAAGGCGCGCATGGGCCGCAATCCGGCGACGGGTGAGGCCATCAAGATCCCGGCCAAGACGGTCGTCAAGGCCCGGATCGCGAAGCAGCTGAAGGACGCGGTCCTCCCGCGCAAGTAGCGCCGGATCGCCGTTCTGCGCGGGCCCCTGCGGCCCGCGCGCTCCCCCACACTTGACGCGCGCGGTTTCCCCAGCATGAGCGAGGGCGGGTCGTTCGGACCCGCCCGCTCAGGCCGCCGGAGCGCGGGCGGCCAGCCGCCGGCTGTCGAGCGTCGCCGGCACCAGCCGCATCGCTCTCGCCTCCAGGTTCGGCATCGAGTCGTCGTCCAGGATGATGCGGTCGCCCGGCCCGAGCAGCACCTCGGCGCTGTAGCGTCGCGCGCCGCGTCCCGTCCGCAGCTCGAAGTAGCGCACCGGGTACGAGTGCGCGTCGATCTCCAGCCTGTCGGTCTTCACGAGTCTTCGGATCATGTCGTGTCTTCCCCCTGCGTCCGTACTGGAGCACGTGCTCCGTCGAATTCCGCGCCGACTCAACTCGCGACCGGTACCGCGCGATCGTCTCGTGCGGGGAACCGCATCGTGAACGTGGTGCCGCGCCCGACCTCGCTCGTCACCGTGATGGTGCCGTCCAGCTGCTCCACAATCCGCTTCGAGATCGCCAGCCCGAGACCCAGCCCGCGGCGCTTGGTCGTGACGAAGTCCTCGAAGATGGCCCCCAGCCGATCGGCCGGAATGCCCGATCCCGTGTCGCTGACGCTGACCTCCACCTGATCGCCGACGCGCGCGGTGGCCACTTCCACGCGGCCTCCGGCCGCCGTCGCCTGAATCGCGTTCGTGATCAGGTTCCGATAGACGCGCCCGAGCGCGAAGCGGTCGCCCTCGATGACGAGCGGCGTCTCCGCGTAGCGCGCCTCGACCGCCACCCCGTTGCGCTCGCCCTCCGGGCGCATGGAGTCCAGGATCTCGGCCACCGAATGGTTGACGTCGAGCGCAAACCGCTCGATCGGCTTCGGCTTGACGATGTTGCGGAGATCCTCCATGAAGCGCTTGAGCGTCTCCAGCTCCCGCTCGATGGTCCGCCGGAAGAGATCGCGCGACTCGGGGTCCACGTCGTCGCGCAGCAGCAGGCGCGTGCTGTTGCCGATGTTCTGGATGGGATGGGACAGATCGTGCACGAGACCGGCCGCCACGCGCCCGAACATCGCCTGCCGTTCCTTCCGCTTGACGTCTTCCTGCAGGTCGGCCAGGCGGTCCGCCATCGTGTTGAAGTCGGCGCCGAGCGCGGCGAATTCGTCGGTCGTGTCGATGTGGACGCGCGTCTCCAGCCGTCCCTGGGCGACGGCGTGCGTCGCCCGCTGCAGCTCGAGGATCGGGTCGATGAACGACCGGCCGAACAGGTACCCCAGCGAGATCATGACCAGCAGCGCGACGGCGATTGCGACCGTGAGCTGGCGCCCGAGCTGGGTCGCGCTGGCGTAGGCCTCCGCCGTCGGCTGCTCGACGGCCACGGTCCAGCCGAGCGACGGGATGTGCGCGGCCACGCCGAGCGCGCGCCGGCCGTCGGCGCCAACGTACTCGCGGGAAATCGGCCCGGCGCCGGACTTCGCGAGCGCCGCCTGCACGAGCGGATGGTCCGACATGTCGCGCTCCTGCGCGACGAGCGCCTTCTTGTCGGGATCGCCATGGGCCACCAGCCGCCCGCTCCGGGTCACGACCATGGCATAGCCGTGCGCGCCGATGCGGATCTGGTCGACCATCCGCCACATTTCTTCGAGGCTGAACTCCCCGACCAGCCAGCCGGCCGGCTGATCGAGGCGGCGCAGGCGGACGGCGAAGGTCGTGGTGGGCAGCCCCTCGGGGTCCAGGTGCATGCGCGTCATCGTCACGCCGTCGGCCACGACCGGGGCATCGCGGGGGATCGCGACGCGCGGAAGGCCGATCCGGCTCGTGGCGACCGGCGTGCCGTCTTCCGCGAACAGGCTGATCTCGCGGAATTCACGGAACTGCAGGACGTAGTTCTTGAGGACGCGGTCCTGCTGCCACTGCTGCAGCCCGGTGTTCTGCAGGTCGGCGGCGAGGGCCTTGAGGATCTCGGCGTTGGTGACGAGGTAGCGGCGGATCTCGTCGGCGGCCCGGGTGGCGACGTTCAGGTTGCCCGCGACGATCGACTCGCGGGTGCCGCGCTGGAGCGAGATGAGCGAGACGATGCCGTAGGCGAGCAGGGGCACCACGGCGGCGGCGGCGAGCAGCGCCGCGAACCGCGTCGAGAGATGCCGGAATCGCAGGCGCATCGATGGGCCGCTCTAGCGGCTCTTATCGGCGTCTGCCGCGTCCGGGCGCAGTCGCCATTGCCATATCGTGGACAGGATGTCGCGCCCGGATTCGGGCGGCGGCACGAGGAAGCGGTTGCTGACGGCGCGGGCGCGCTGGCTCCAGGCCAGGAAGATGGCCGGGGGGTCGTCGAGCATCGCGCGCTGGAAGGCCGCGACGCCGGCGCGGTACTCGTCGTCGCTGGCGGCGTGGCGGATGCGATCCAGCGCCGCGTCGACGGCCGGGCTGGAGAAGCGGGCGAAATTGAACGGCCCGCCCGTGTGCCACCACTGGTAAGGGCGAAATAGACTGGGCCCGCTCACGAAATCGAGGAGCACCGCCTCAAATTCGTGCTTTTCCACGGTTTCAGCGATACGCGCGGGAGGCTGCTCCTCAAGGCTGAGCTCTACTCCGAACGCTTCGAGCTGCTGCTTGGCCACGAGCGCAATACGCTCGTACACAGAATCGGCCGGAACTAGGCAGCGAATCGTCAGCTTCCCACGACCGTCTGCAGCTCGGGGAAATGTCGACAGATCCGCCTTCGCTTGGGAGTAATCCAGGTGGGTCGTCGGCAACTTGGAGTCGAAGGCCCAGTTCTTGACCCAGACTGGTCCAACGGACTCGATCCCGTGGCCGCCAAGCGCTCGATCCACGAGTGCCGATCGGTCGATCGCCGCATTCAGACCCCGACGCACGGCGGCCGAGCGCAGAGCGGGAGACGAAGTGTTCAGCAGTATTGCGTACTGGTACGCCCGCGACACAGCGAAGACTGATACGTTTGACGAGGCCTCCAGCGAATCGAGTGCGTCGGTCGGTACCTCAAAGAGAGCGTCAACCCTGTTCCGAAGCAGGTCGGCCCATGCGGCCCGAACAGACGGGTACTGCTCTATCGTCAGCCCGGCAATCGACGGGCGGCCCAGGTAGTAATCGTCGTTCGCCCTCAGCTGGATTTCGGGTGGTTTTCCAACGTCTTTGAAAGGACCTGTTCCGATCGTCGGATTTCCCGGTTTGACTATTGGCGCGTCTCCATCCAGTGCCTCGAGGACGAGCGGCGATGGCCGTCGCAGAACGATTCTCACTTCGTCCGCGCTCGCCGACAGACTCGAAACGTCCTCGAAAATGGGTCCCATCGTTCTGGGCAGAGTTCCGTTGAGGATCTGTGCCACGATCTGTCCCGTCAGTTTTGACCCGTCGTGGAATGCGGTGCCTGGTCTCAGATTGACCGTGACGGTCAGACGATCAGGCGAAGTCGTCCAACTCTTCGCCAGCCACGGCCGCATACGCCCGTCCTCGCCAAATCTTGCCAAAGACTCCACTGTGAGAAGCTGGACGATTGGGCGCAGGCCCGCGAGGGCATCTGCCGACGTGAACTGTCCGACCCCCATGCGCAGAGTCGGCCGAACCTCACTCTTGTGCGATCTTTCACTATTCCCGGAACAGCCGGACAGAACGAGAGCCGGAAGAAGAACCCGCAGGCCATAGCGGAGGGTATTGCCTCGCGCTGAGATTCTTCTTCCGGATCGGCCCATTCGCGGCCTATCTCTTCTCCATCGGCTGCTCGACCATGAATGCGCAAATTCCCTGCGGCTTCGCGTTCTTGGTCGCCTTCTTGATGATCTGGATCTTCATTGTAAGTCTCCTACGCGACGCCGGCGCAGTCGTGCGCCAGCGCGATGACCGCCGATTCGAAACTCTGCTTG
>JBLMXQ010000007.1:0-3101 GCA_050257855.1 Betaproteobacteria bacterium
CAGTTGTGACGTCACGCCGCCGTCGACGTGCATCTCGTCGTAGCGCACACCCTTCGCCTCGACCTCGATGAAGACCGGCGGAAACGCGCCGGGGATCGCCGTCGAGGCACGGATGACGTCGTGGATCAGGCGCTTGGCGCCCGGCGCTCCGCTCATGGCGATGCGGGTGATGTCCCAGATGACGGGTCGCGCGGCGTCGAGGTTGGTAGTGCCGATCAGCAGCGAGCGCCCCTTCCGGCCCTCTGCAGCGATGGCCGCGATCTCGGCATCGCCCAGGTATCGCTCGAGCAATCGTGCGAATGGCTCGGTGCTGAAGGCCGAGTCGCCGCGAAGCACCTCGAACAGGCCGCGGCGTCGCACGAGATCATCCGATCCGAAACTCGTGTAGAGCTCGCGCAAGGTCGTGTCGTATGCGGGACCGAGAAACGCGAAAGGCGCGATGATCGCTCCCGTGCTGATCCCGGTGACGATCTGGAAATGTGGCCTCCGCCCGGTCGACGTCCAGCCCACCAGCAGCCCGGCGCCGAATGCACCGTCACCCCCGCCTCCGGACACGAGCAGGTAATGGTGCGGCTGGTTCATGATGCCGCCGAAGCGGGCGACGAGCGCGTCCTCCGGCAGGTCCAACCACTCCCGGAACCCGGGCGGGGCCTGGTCCGCCCAGTAGCGGGCCATCGGGATGCCCGGCACCTCGGCATGGTCCGCCATCGCCTGCGGGAGTGGCGCCCGCAGCGGTGCCGAGGCACAGCCTGCCAGTAAAAATGCGGCGGCAGCCGCTGCGAAGAGCCGTCGGACCACTCGTCCCGACCTGAGAGCGCGGCTCATCAGTCGTCGTTGGACTTGGCGATGGCCACGCCGATGCCGACCGCCGCCGCGCCGACCACGGCCCCCTTCAGGAAGTCGTTGTCGTCCTTGTCGCGCTTGCGGTAGTAGCGCCGCTCGTACTCGTCCCGGCCCCAGTAGCGACCGTCGCGGTACCACCGTTCGTCGCCGCGATAGTACTGGTCGCGGTAGTAGTCCTCGCGCAGTTCCCGGCGAATCTCGCGCCTCGCTTCGCGTTTCTCGCGCTCGACCTCGCGATAGCCTTCACGAATCTCCCGGCGAGCGCACTCGCGGGTCTGGCAGCGACGCAACTCACGCGCCGCCTCTCGCTTTTCGCGCTCCACCTCGTAGTACCCCTCGCGGGCCTCGCGCCGGACTTCCCAGCGATCTGCTAGCGCGGCAGCCGGCGCGAGGCCGGCCAGGGTCACGATGCTGGTGGCGATAAGCGTCCACGCGGCCGTCGGCCGCATCATTGCGCGCCTCCCCGGCTTGCCCGGTACTTGTCGACGCGAGATTCGTAGGCCTTGAGCACGTCGGGACAGTCCTTGGTCTCGACGACCACGGTAGTTCCGTAACCGAACGAGGATGCGAACAGGAACGCGCGGTCGATGCCCAGCAACCGACCAATAGCCGCATTCAGGTCGAGCGCTTCGCGCTCGAGGGCAGCACGCTGGCTCTCGACCACGCAGCCGCGCGCCAATCCGGCAAGATAGCCGAAGCGTTTCAGGCCTTCGTCCACCTGTTCTTCCTCATCGACCGTTGCCGCCACAGGAGTCGGTGCAGAGGCCGTGTCAGCTGCCATTGCATGCGGCAGTAAGGCGTTTAACGCGACCAGGACGGGCAACAGAGTTCTGAGTCTTGGCACAGTGAGTCCCCGGGGCATGACGGTCTATCAACGCTCACAGAGGAGCGCACAGTGGTCAATGACATTACGGGCTGCGTGCGCCCAAAATGGGCACCGCCCTCTCAGGACGCCGCAGATTGCCACGCATCGACATGCTCAAATTCAGGGTTTGCCGGCGTCATGCCGACCGGATATCGACACGAGGAGCTTAGGAACGGCATCCGTCGGCTATTGGCCGATCTTACGCGTTCGCGAACGTCCGCTTCCATGGCGATGTCGAGCCCGCTGGAGTCGTGAGCGGCCGCTAATGCGTGTGAGTGCCGCACCAGCATCGGCCAGCGCCGGCCAGCGTTGGGCGCAGCCGAACGCCGTGCGATTCTCGAGTGTGATCTGGCTGGACTTGGCTGACGTGTTCTCAGCCTGGCTGGAGAGTGGAGCGGGTGATGGGAATCGAACCCACGTGAGGCGCCCCGCGTAGTTCGCCGGATCAATCACTTACAAGCGGCGACAATCTCGCGTGTGATTGGCGTGTGAACAGAGGCCGCCGACGGTTCCTAGCCCATGCGCTCGACGTCCAGCAGCCTCCAGCTCTGATCGAATAGCGCCGGCTCCGGGCCGTAGAAGCGTGCCATCAGTTCGAACCGTCGGTTAGGGTCGGTCGGCAGCCAGTTGCGTTCCCAACCCTTCCGCGCCGTCGGGCCGAGCATGAGGTCGACGGAGCCGTCACGGTTGACGCGCAAGCCGGGCGTCTGCGACGAGCGGCTCGTCGCGGACACCTCGCGAATGAATGCATGCGTCTGCCGATCGTAGGCCGTCATCGACCAGTACTGTCGGATCGGAACGTTGGGCGGAACGCGCAGGCGGTAGCTCTTGCCGCCCTCGAGCGCGGCACCCGTGGAGTCCTGGTGACTCATCAACCAGAACTGGCCCCTGCCCAGCCGCCGCGGCGCGAAGAAGATGTACGTGAAAAGCAGTCCGCGCTCGTCCCGCGCATAGCGGTTCGAGTCCGGAAAGTCCTGCGTCAACTCGGTCGCCAGGTCCTGCGAGGCCACGAAGGCCCAACGAGTGCCAGGCCAGAACGGATTGTCGAACAGGCGTTCGAACTGATCATCGAGCATTGCGTGTGCCCGCGCCGCCGCAGCGTCGAGCTTCTGGCGTTGCGCATCGTCTGGCGCGAAGGACTTGCCCTTCTCGATGCCGATCGTGCGCAGCGTGTCGATCATCGCTCGGTCGCGTTGCAGCCATGGTTCCTTCTGGATCACGCGATCGAGGTGCTCGTAGTAGCGCTCGTCGTAAGGGATCGTCGAGTCGAACAGGACGTCGTTCGCATCCACGAACGTGGTCGGCGTCGATCTTGTGGCGGCCGCAGACAGCGGGTACAGCTTGTGCCGCCGGCCGTATTCGACAGCCTTCGCGAGGTCGGAGGCGCTTCCGC
>JBLMXQ010000008.1:0-76788 GCA_050257855.1 Betaproteobacteria bacterium
CGTTGGTCATCAGTCTTCTCGGGCTCGCATGTCCGCAGGCGCTTCATCTCTCACGGGCGGCGGGGCCCCACCCCCGCCGCGAACTCACGCTGATACTCGCCCTCGGATTCACGGTCCTCGGGCTCGCATGGCCGCAGGCGCTACATTCCCGAGCTTGGCATCGCGACCATCGCGAGCAGCTCGTCGATGATCGCGTCGGTGGTGACCCCCTCGGATTCGGCGCGGAAGTTCGTCAGGACCCGGTGGCGCAGCACCGGATGCGCCAGGGCGCGAATGTCGTCGAAGCTGACGTGATACCGCCCGCTCGTCAGCGCGCGCGCCTTGGCGCCGAGCACCAGGTACTGGGCGGCGCGGACGCTCGCGCCGAAGGCGACGAACTTCCTGACCGACTCGGGCGCGTCCTTCGACTTCGGCCGGCTGGTGCGCACCAGGCTCAGCGCGTAGCGCATCACCGGCTCGGCGACCGGCACGCGCCGGACCAGCCGCTGGAACGCGATGAGATCCCCGCCCGTCACCGTGCGCTCGAAATGCGGATCGACGATGGCCGTCGTCGCGCGGACGACCTCGAACTCCTCGTCCTCCGGCGGATGGTCGATGACGATATGGAACATGAAGCGATCGAGCTGCGCCTCCGGAAGGGGGTAGGTGCCCTCGAGCTCGATGGGGTTCTGCGTCGCGAAGACGAAGAACGGCTCGTCGAGCTCATAGGTGCGCCCCTGAATCGTGACGCGGTGCTCCTGCATCGCCTCGAGCAGCGCGGATTGGGTCTTGGGCGGCGTCCGGTTGATCTCGTCCGCCAGCACGATGTTGCTGAAGATCGGCCCGGGCGCGAACACCATCTGACGCCGGCCCGTCGCGTCCTCCTGGATGATGTCCGTCCCGGTGATGTCCGATGGCATCAGGTCGGGCGTGAACTGGATCCGCGTGAACTTCAGGTCGAGGACGCGCGCCAGCGTCTGCACGAGCAGCGTCTTCGCCAGCCCCGGCACGCCGACGATGAGGCTGTTGCCGCCGACGAAGAGCGTCAGCAGCACCAGATCGATCACATCGTCCTGCCCGATGATGCGCTTGCGCAACTCGGCGACGATCCGCCGCCGTCCCTCGTTCATCCGATCCGCGAGCGCAACGTCGTCGCCGGCGAGATCGATCGTCTGCGTCAGATCAGGCATTCGGGTCCTCTTCCGCTTTCGGCTGTCAGCTATCGGCTCTCGGCTTCGCTGTCAGCTCTCGGCGTTCGGCTCTCAGCTTCCGGCTCTCGGCTCTCAGCTATCGGCTCAGAGCCGGCGCTCGGGCTCTGGCTTCGTTTCTCGCCTCCACGCTCTCGGTGCTCGGTCGGCTCCGAGCTCGCTTCGTGCCCTTGCCTTCGGTCGGCTCCGAGCTCGCTTCGTGGCCCTCGCCTTCGGTTCGACTCCGGGCTCGCCTCGTGGCCCTCGTCTCCGGTTCGACTCCGGGCTCGCCTCGTGGCCCTCGTCTCCGGTTCGACACTGAGAGCCAGAAGCCGATAGCCGAGAGCCAAGCCGAGAGCCGACCGCCGAGAGCTGTCAGCTGTCAGTGGGTCATCCCATAAATGATGTAGTTCACGCCGAGCTTGTACGCCTCGTTCGACTCCTCGACGGGACGGAATCCGATGCCGGAGAACTCCCAGAAGTTCGAGACGTCGGTGTTGTAGTTGATCATCGCGATCAGGCGCTTGTTCGGGTCGTTGTTCTCGTACAGCCCGCGCAGAACCGGCCGTCCGCGATCGTAATCCTGCGGGATGATGTCGAGCGAGTCGATCTCGAAGAACGAATGAAAGATCGGGTGCGAGGCCTCGAGGTCGACGAAGCGGGCGTCCGGCAGGATGCGGCGCATGTTGGCCTCGAAGGTGTCCCAGCCGCCGCCGCCCCGGAAATCGCCGCGGAAGTCGTCGAAGATGACGAAGCCGCCCTTCTGGAGATACGTGCGGAACGCGGCGGCCTCGCTGTCCGTCAACGTCCAGAAACCGGCCTCCGTCATGTAGCACAGCGGATACTTGAACAGCTGGGGATCGTCGAGGTTCTCGATCACCGACTCCTCGAGGCGCGGCTGGAGGTTGCTCACCTCGTTCATGATCTTCATGAGGTTGCGCTCGGCGCGCGGATAGCCGTGCGCCCACGCCGGCAGCCCCATGTAGTAGTAGCCGCCCGGCGCCGTCTCGTACTTCAGCCGCGCGAACGTGAACCGGCCGTCGTAGGCCGGGTTCTCCGGCGGGCTGAACGGCGCGGGCTGGCGGCCGAACCTGAAGCCGCGGAACTGCGCCCATCCGGTCGCGGTCACGGCGAGCACGGCGAAGACGGCGAGCGTCGTGGTCAGTCGGCGATGTTGCGCCATGATTTCTCGATCCCAGCCTCCAGCCCGGCCCCCCGGCTCATTTCTTCGCTTTGGCCTGTTCGATCTCCCTCGACTTCAACGCCAGCGCCGTCAGCAGCTTCTCGAGCTGCGCCTCGTAGTCGGCCTCCGGCATCGAGGCCTTCCGCAGCTTGAGCGCGTCAACCTGCTGCTCGAGGGCATGCCGCTCTTCGAGCAGCGCGCGCATCTGCGGGTCCGACGCGGCCGCGTCGGCGTCGGCTGCCGCGCCGCCGCTCGCGCCGAGGGCCAGCGTCGCGGCCAGGACGCCGCCGCCGTCCTCGAGCGCGGCGTGTTCGGTCAGCAGCAGCCCCTCCTTCTTGTACGCGTCCTCGACCTGCGTCTTCGCGTACTGGAACGCTTCGAGCACCGACACCCGTCCGTCGTGGTTCTGGTCGGCCTCCGGCGACGTGAGCGCCTCCACGAAGTATGCCGGGAAGCGCGTTTCGTTGCGCTCGCCGCCGGTCTTCGTGGCGGTCACGATCACGCGTCCGGGCGTCGCGAGCGGCTCGAGGAACGCGCCGCTCGAGCTGGCCGTGTTCACGAACACCACTCGCTGATCCTTGAGACGGCCGAGCAGTCGCGCCCAGTCGGCCGCGGTCAAATCCGGCCCGGGCAGGTTGAGGGCGGCCCGCTGCCCGTCGTAGCTGCCGTGGCCGAACAGCACGATGAACACCGAATCGGACGGCTGCACGGCCGCGGCGAGCGTGTCGAACGCACGCTCGATGCCGTCCTTCGTGGAGCGTCCCGTGACGCGCGGATCGCGGTCGCCCTGTTCGGCCAGGTAGACGACGTTTGCGGCCGGCACACCGCCTTTCGAAGCGGCGTCGATCACCGCCGAGGCCCACTGATGGAACTGCTGGCGGTATTCCGGTCCTGCTTCGACGCCGGTAATCACCACGAGGTGCGCGGCCTGCGCGAAGGCCGGCGTGGCGGCGAGACACGACAGCGCAGCGACCGCAATTCCCAGCCGCCGGATCATGCCAGGCCCCGCGCGCGTCGGTACGCCCATTCGGCGCCGGTCAGCGCGACGAGCAGCAGCAGCACGACCGGCATGTCCCACAACTCCCGCTCCTCGACCACCGTCACCCCGCGGCCGCCGTAGCTGATGGCCTCGGGCAGCCGGCTCACGTCCGCCGGCGTGAAGAAGCGTCCGCCGGTGTCGTCGGCGATCCGGCGCAGCAGCGGCGCGCGCATTGCCGCATCGAAGTACTCGGCGGCGCCCGGCACGGCGCGGACGTGCAGTTCGGCGCGGCCCTCCTCCTTGCCGGCGCGCGTCGCGGTGACGCGCACGTCGTACGTGCCGGTCTCGTCCGGCACGAAGCTGCCGCGGTACTCGCCGTTGCGAACGACCGACCACTCGAGAGGCACGTCGGACGTCCGGCCGGAGGGCGCCGTCACGTGCGCGATCAACTGGCTGTCGTTCTCCTCCAGATAGGACGCGTCCGAGGCGTTGGCGGTCAATGCGATCGGCTGTCCCGGGTCGACGCGGTCCTCGGTCGTCGTGACCGTCACGCGGCCGGGGACGCCGTCCACGAGCCACCGCGCGAGCCGGCGCCAGAACGTGGCGTAGGTCGGGTCGGACGCCGGCGTTTTTGGGTTCATCTGCCACAGCCATGAGTCCTGCACCGCGAAGGCGATCGCGGTGCCGCGACCGTACCGCTGGAACGCGAGCACCGGGTGCGAGGCTGCCGCGCGGTTCGTGGTCGTGCCGGTCAGCAGCACCGTCGCGCCCGGCTTCGGTTCGCCAACGGCGTTGACGCTCGTGAGCGGCGGCAAATCCCGCCAGCGCGCCATGGAGGCGGCATCCGTGTCCGCGATGCGGGTCAGCGGGAAGCCTGCGCCGTCGCGCGTCGGGCGGACGCCCATCTCGGCGAAGTAGGGTGTGGACCGGGCTGCGCGCTCGATCGTCAACGGCATCACGTCGGCCAGCGGCGTGTCGGCCCAGCCGCCTTCGGCGAACGACCGGCGTCCGCCGAGCAGCAGCAGGCCGCCGCCGCGGCGGCTGACGAAATCGGCGAGCATCCGGATCTGCTCGGGCGTGAACGCGTCGGCCTCGACGCTGCCGAGGATGACGCCCTGGTACTTGAACAGCTCCTCGCGCGTCTTTGGAAATCCCGCCGCGAGCTCGTCGGCCGACGCGACGTTCCGCCGGTAGTACTTGTCCTTTGCCGTGCGCTCCAGCAGGACCACCTGCAGGTTCTTGTCGTCCTCGACGGCGCGCAGCACGAATTTCGCCTCGAATCGCGGCTCACCCTCGTAATAGAGGATCTTCTCGCGCTGATCGCGCACCTCGACGAGCACGTCGCGCGCGTTGTTCTGGGTCACCTGCTCGCCGGGCTGCGGCGGCACGCGGAACCGGAACGTGCGCGCGCCCGCTTCCGACGCGGTCACGTGCACCGGCACGGTCGCCGACCCGCCGTCCGGCGGCAGCGCCACCTGCTCGGTCCCGATGATCCGGCCCTCGTCTTCCACGACCAGCGGGACGGTCTGGCCGCCGTAGCCGACCTCGGTCACGACCGCGTTGACGACGAGCGAGGTCCCCTTGAGCGTGGTGCGCGGAGCGTCCACGCGGGACACCTGGATGTCGCGCGCGAAGCGCTCCCGGCCGACGCCGACCGTGAAGACCGGAATCGAGCGCGCCTTGAGGCTCGCCAGCGAGGCGTCCAGGGTCGTGGTCGACGTGTCGGCGCCGTCGCTGACCAGCACGAGCCCGGCCAGCGGCAGGCCGGCGAGCTCGTCGCGCGCGCGGTCGAGCGCCTGACCGACGCGCGTCGCCGTGCCCGTATAGTCGAGCCGTGCCGGCGTCGCGATCCGGTCCGTGCCCGACGAGAACCGGAAGTAGCGCAGGACGAACTTCTGCGCGAGCGCCCGCGCCAGCGGACCGTCCGGTGCGAGCGCCGACCGGACGAAGTCGCTTCGGGGCCCGCCGCCGTCGGCAATCTGCATGCTCCGGGAGTCGTCCACGAGGATGCCGAGGAAGTTCTGCTGCGGCACGGCCGCCCGGAGCACGAGCGTCGGCCGGAACAGACACGCGACCACGACGACGAGCGCCGCCGCGCGAAGGGCGACGAGCAGCGCGCGGTCGCGCGGCCGGCCGCCCGGCAGGCGGTACGTGAACAAGGCATACGCGCCCGCGGCCGCCGCCACGACGATGGCCCCGATCGTCAGGCGCGTCACGTCGAACGCCACGTCGCCCTGCTGAAAGACGAGCGGGCGGTACTTGAACAGCAGCCGGAACAGAGAGTCCAGCACGGCTCGATTCTAGTCCGGTCGACCTGACGCGCGGCGGCGTGTCATGAGATTTTCTTCCTTCGACGTCCCAGCCGGACCATTGGTCGGGTTCCCGGCGGCGGCGCACTGTAGAATCTCTCCTTTTGGCCATGATGCCGGAATCCATCGCCGGCTCCGAGTTCCGCCGAGAGCTCGGCCTCGTCGACGCCGCGGTCGTCGTGGCCGGCGGCATCGTGGGCGTCGGCATCTTCGCGAACCCCTCCAACGTCGCGCGGGTCGTCGACGACCCGGTGCTCATCCTGGCGGTATGGGCGCTCGGGGGTCTGGTGGCGCTCGCCGGAGCGTTCATCTGGGCCGAGCTGGCGTCGCGCTATCCGGAGGTGGGCGGCGAGTACGTCTACCTGCAGCGGGCGTATCCGCCGGTCGTGGGTTTCCTTTACGGGGTGGCGCTCCTCTTCATCATCAACGGCGGTTCGCTCGCCGCCGTCTCGATCCTGTTCGCCAGCTACGTCGACGCGTCGTTCGTGCCGCTCGGACCGGTCGGCGTCCACCTGGCGGCCGCCGCGGCGCTCGTCGGCCTGACGGCGGTGAATGCCGTCGGCGTGCGCGCGGGAAAATGGACGAACAACGGGCTCATGGCGGCCAAGGTGGGCGGCATGATCGCGCTCGTCGCGCTCGCGTTCGGCCGCGGATCGGCGCCGGCCAGCCGCTTCGTCGTGCCGGCCCTCGGCGGCGGACCGCACGCGCTAGGTCTCGTGCTGACCGCGCTCGTGCCGATCCTGTTCGCTTACGGCGGCTGGCAGAGCTGCGCGAGCATCGCGGCCGAAATCAAGGATCCTGCACGCAACCTGCCGCGGGCGAACGTCCTCGGCGTGCTGGCCGTCGTCGCCCTGTATCTCGCGCTCAACGTGGCCTACTTGTGGGTCCTCACCCCGTCCCAGGTGGCCGGCTCACCGGCCCTCGCCGCCGACATGGCGCGGGCGGCGGCGGGGGAGGGCGGCGCGCGCTTCGTGTCGCTGCTGATCGTGATCTCGAGCCTCGGGTTCATGGCCGTCGTCATCCTCACCGGCCCGCGTTTGTACTATGCGATGGCGCGGGACGGCCTCTTTCTCGCGCGCGCCGGCCGCCTGCACCCGCGTTATCGAACGCCGGTATTCGCGCTGTGGTTCCAGGCGGCGGTGTCGCTGGTGTTGATCATGACCAACACGTACGATCAGCTGCTCTCGTACGTCGTGTTCGCTGACTGGCTCTTCTTCGGGCTGACCGCCGCCGGGATCTTTCTCGTGCGGCGGCGGGAGGGGAGCGGCCCGGCCGTCGCCCGGACGCCGGGGCACCCCGTCACCACCGCCGCGTTCGTCGCGGTGGCCGCGGGCGTGGTCGCCAACAGCTTCGTCGCGTATCCGGTTCAGTCCGGAATCGGATCGGCCATCCTGCTGTCGGCCGCGGCCGGCTATTTCCTGTGGCGCACGCGAGCGAGGACTCTCCGATGAATGTTCCCGAACTGTCGTACATCAGGTGGGCGAAGGCGCTGCCGCGCGCGGACGTCAATCTGGCGCGCAGCGGTGTGGATCCGTGCCCGGCGTCCCTGCTCGGGCTGCACGCGCGCGATCTCGTGACGACGCTCCCCGGGGCGTACGGCTATGCACCGCTCAAGGAGGCGATCGCGCGGCGATACGGCGTCCGGGCCGAGCGCGTCTTCACGGTCTCCGGCGGAACGAGCTTCGCGAACTGGATCGCCTGCGCCGCGGCGCTCGACGGCTGCGGACGAGGGGCGGAGGTCATCGTCGAGCGCCCGACCTACGAGCCGCTGCTGCGGATTCCGCAGTGGCTCGGACACCGCGTGCGGCGTTTCGACCGGCGGTTCGAGGATGGTTACGCAATCGATCTCGATCGCTTCGCCTCGCTCGTGCACGCCCGCACCCGGCTGGCCATCGTCAGCAACCTGCACAACCCGTCGGGCGCGCGCATCGACCGCCGGACGCTCGGCGCGATGGCCGCGATGCTGTCGCGGGTGGGTGGCTATCTGCTGGTCGACGAGGTGTACCTGGAGTGCGTGTTCCGCGCGCGGCCGGAGTCGAGCGTCCATGCCGGTCCGAACGTGATCGCGACCAACAGCCTGACGAAGGCGTACGGCCTCGACGGCCTGCGCGCCGGCTGGATCCTGGGGCCGCCCGAGGTGCTGCGCGCCGCGGAGAAGGTGCTCAACCTGACGACGAACAACGGCGTCGCGCCGGGCGAGCAGTTGTCGCTGGCCGCGTTCCGCCGCCACCGCGCGATCGACGCGCGGGCGCACGCGATTCTCGACCCGAACCTCGCGCGGGTCCGGGCGTTCCTGGCCGGGGAGCCGCGTCTCCGGGCGACGGCGCCCGAGGGCGGCAACATCGTGTTTCCCCGCCTGCCGCGGGCGCTCGACGGCGATCGCTTCGCGGCGCACCTGCGCGACCGGTACTCGACGCTGGTCGTGCCGGGACGCTTCTTCGAGGCGCCGCGGCACGTGCGATTCAGCTTCGGCTGCGCCCCGGGACGACTCGCCCGCGGCCTGGCGAACATCTCCAGAGCTCTGGACGATCTTCTGTAGGGGACGGTCGTGAGGCCGTCCCCGGTTACTGCGTGAACACCTCGGTCGGGATCCCCGCGATCCGTACGTGCTCCGCGATCTCGAACAGCCGGTTCGCGGGCACGCGGTGCAGTTCCTCCAGCGCCGGCCGCCGGTCGATGGTGTAGATGTGGACGCCGACCGGCGCCACGCTGTCGAGCGCGACCAGCCAGTCGCCGACCGCATCGTCGGTCGTGTTGTCCACGCGGCCCGCCCGGTCCGACACGAACATCGACTGCACGACGACAGACGACAGGTCGCGCAGCGCGTCGACGATCCCGGACAGTGACGTCCCGGGGCCGTTGATCCGCGCGTAGGTGACCGGGTCGCCGGCATCGAGCTTCATGTAGCGCTCGTCGAAGCGCGCGAGCGCCCGCTGGACGTCGGGCCACCCGGCGGTCGTCGAATTGGAGAGGATCGCCAGGGGCACGCCCGGCGCCACCTGGTCGCGCACGGCCCGGATCCGGTCGGTGATCTCCTCGAACTCCGGGTGAAGGGTCGGCTCGCCGTGGCCGGCCACGGTGATGCGGTCGACCTGCTCGTCGGCATCCGCTGCGCGCTGCAGGCGCGCGGCCAGCGCGGCGGCGACGCGAGCGGGCGCCGGCCAGCCCGCTGCCCGCCGCGGGCGATGCTCGCTGCGCGTCCAGCCGTACTGGCAGTAGGCGCAGTTCATGTTGCACACCTTCATCCCGGTGGGCAGCAGGTTGACGCCGAGCGAGTGCCCGAGACGGCGCGATTGGACGGGGCCGTACATGATGTGATCGTGGGCGGTCAGCGACATTTCGATCCCTCGAACGTCCCGCCCTGCAAGTTTCTGTCCCGGCACAGGGCTTGCCTCCGCAGGGGCCGTCCGGTGCCGACCGACGGATTCCCGTCGATCCATCATCCGGGGGAGGGCTCCATGCGCACGCGCGTCCTCGTCGGCGTGTTCCTCCTGGTCGCATCGCTCGGCGCCGGCACGCTCGCGACGTCCGGCGACGGCGTCGCGCCACTGAAGCAGTGGGCGCTGGTCAATTTCGTGGAGCCGACCAGAGTGGGCTCGGACATCCTCAGCGGCACGTATCTGATCGTCCACGACGACATCAAGATGGAGCGCGGCGAGCCGTGCACCACGATCTACCGGTGGGACCCGGTGCGCGGTCCGCGTGAAGCGGTCGTGTCGTTCCGCTGCCACCCCGCGCTCAGGAACGTGGCCGGCCGGCTGACGCTGACCGTGCGCCGCCTGCGAGACCTCGGCTCCGGTTGTCGCCTGATCGAATACCAGTTCGCGGGCGACGCCGAAGCCCACGGCGTCCCGCTCCAGTAGCGCGGACGCATTCCGGTTCCCGCGTGCCGGCCCGAGCGCGCCGGAGCGACCGCGTCGCCCGGCGCGAGCGTCCGGAGCCTGGGCGCCGGGCGCCTGCCGGAAATCCGGCGGCCTTCATCGCGACTATCCGTCCCTCGCCGCGTTCGTCCGTTCAAATCAGGGCGAAATCTCGTTTCGGTCCATGGCAGTGCCTTTGCTCCAGCGACTGGCACATGTTCCGTCAAGGGGGCGATATGCGATCGATCGTTGTCGGGGTACTGCTGTGTCTGGGGCTCGCAACCGTCGCGTCGGCGCAGGACAAGGCAAAAGGCGAACAGCTCTTCACCGCTCAGCACTGCACGTTGTGCCATTCCATCGACGGCAAGGGGAACAAGAAGGGGCCGCTCGACGGCGTCGGCACCAAGCTGTCGCCTCAGGAGATCCGCGCCTGGATCACCGATGCCAAGGGGATGACGGCGAAGACGAAGGCGGAACGCAAGCCGCCGATGAAGCAGTTCGCGCTGCCGAAGGATGACGTCGACGCTCTCGTGACGTACCTGAGCGGCCTCAAGAAGTAGGCGGCGTCCGGAGTCGGTTTCATGCGCACCTGCGTCCGCGTCTCGCTCACGATTCTGTTCATCCTCGGTGTCATCCCGATCGTAGCGAGCGCGGCGCAGGCGACACCCCCGGCCAACGACGACTGCCTCGCGTGCCACGGGGACAAGGACGCGAAGCGCGCGGACGGCAGCACAATCTACGTCGACCAGGCCGCGTTCGCCGCCTCCAAGCACGGGCCGATGGCGTGCGTCGACTGCCATCAGGATCTTGCGAGCGTCACGGAGTTCCCGCACCCCGACAAGCTGGCGAAGGTGGACTGCTCGACGTGCCACGACACGGCCCAGGAGCAGTATGCGCAGGGCGTGCACGGGCAGGCGCGGAAGGACGGGCAGATGCTCGCGGCGACCTGCAGCGACTGCCACGGCAAGCACGACATCCGCGGCGCGAGCGATCCCGCCTCGCCGATCAACCATCTGAACCTGCCGCAGACGTGCGCCAAATGCCACGGCAACGCCGACATCATCCGGCGGGGGCACATCCAGATCGGCGACGTCGCCGTGAAGTACCACGACAGCATACACGGCCGGGCGCTCGAGAAGGCCGGCCTCGTCGTCGCGCCGTCGTGCGTCGACTGCCACGGCAACCACGACATCAAGCGGAAGACCGACCCGTCGAGCAGCGTGTTCCGCGCGAATATTCCCGCGACCTGTGGGAAATGCCACGCCGGCATCGAGCAGCATTACGACGCCAGCGTGCACGGAACGGCGGTGAAGGCCGGCAATCTCAAGGCGGCGGTCTGTTCCGACTGCCACACCGCGCACGCCATTCAGCGCGTCGAGTCCGAAAGCTGGAAGCTGAGCGTCACCCGCGAGTGCGGCACGTGCCACAGCGAGTCGAACCGGACCTATCGGGACACGTTCCACGGGCAGGTGACCTCGCTCGGATTCGTCCGCGTGGCGGCCTGCGCCGACTGCCACGGGTCGCACGACATCCAGAAGAAGTCGGATCCGCGGTCGCGCGTCGCGAAGGCGAACCTCGTCGAGACGTGCCGGCAGTGCCACGCCGGAGCGAACGCGAACTTCGTCGAGTTCGATCCGCACGCCGACAAGCACGACCGCGCGCGCGATCCCGCGCTGTTCTACGCCGCGAAGTTCATGGAGGGGCTGCTGCTCGCGGTGTTCGGCTTCTTCGGGCTGCACACGGCGCTGTGGCTGCCGCGGGGATTGAGAGAGCGGCGCCGCGGTTCCTCGAGGCAGGAGCGCTGAGATGGCGGTTCGGATGCCGGGCACGCGACTCTACCGCCGGTTCGACGCCGTCGACCGGACGCTGCACATCGGCCTGATGGCCAGCTTCCTGGGCCTCGCCCTGACGGGCCTGCCGCTCTTCTTCAGCACGTCGGACTGGGCGAGCCGGATCGCGCACGCGCTCGGCGGCTTCCACGCGGCCGGTCTCATCCACCGTGCGGCGGCGACGCTCCTCATCACCGTGTTCCTGATCCACCTCGGCCGCGTCCTGAAGCGGCTCGCCGGCGGCGATCTGGGCATCCTCTGGGGGCCGGCGTCGATGGTGCCGCAGCCGCGCGACATCGTCGAGCTGTACCAGCACGTGCAGTGGTTCCTCGGCCTCGGTCCGCGGCCCCGGTTCGGCCGCTACACCTACTGGGAGAAGTTCGACTACTGGGCCGTGTTCTGGGGGATGGGCATCATCGGCGCCTCGGGCCTGATGCTCTGGTTCCCCACGGTGTTCGCGCGCGTCGTGCCCGGGTGGATGTTCAACGTCGCGATGCTCGTGCACGGCGAGGAGGCGCTGCTGGCGGTGGTCTTCATCTTCACCGTGCACTTCTTCAACACCCACATGAGGCCGGAGAAGTTCCCGATGGATCGCGTGATCTTCACGGGACGCCTGACCGAGCGCGAGCTGCGCGAGGAGCGACCGGACGAGTACGAGCTGCTGCGCCGGAGCGGCGGACTCGATTCGGCGGCGGTCGGGCCCGCGGCCGGATGGCTGCTGCCGTTCGGGCGAGTGGTCGCGGTCGTGGCGCTGACCACCGGCTTCACGATCGTATTCCTGATTGTGCTGACCGTCGTCAGCCAGCCGTAGGGGAGGGGCAAATCGCATGACTGCGTGGCTGAAGAGCACGGCCCTGCGCAATACCGTGACGCTCGCCGGGGTGTTCCTGACGACGTTCAGCGCGCTGCTCTTCCTCGTCGTCTTCCTGGCCGACCTGTTCGGGATGCACACCAACCCGTACATCGGGATCGTGTTCTTCCTGATCCTGCCCGGCTTCTTCCTGCTCGGGCTCGCACTCATCCCGGCCGGCGTCTGGCTCGAACGGCGGCGGCGCCGGGAGGTCGCGCACGAATCGCGGTGGCCGCGATTCGACCTGAACGATCCGGCGCTCCGCACGGCCACGGCCATGGTGTTCGCCCTGACGCTGGCCAACATCGTCATCGTGTCGCTCGCCGCCTATCGCGGCATCGAGTACATGGACTCGGTGCAGTTCTGCGGGCAGGTCTGCCACAAGGTCATGCAGCCCGAGTACGCCGCGTACCAGGACGGCGCCCACTCCCGCGTCCGGTGTGTCGAGTGCCACATCGGTTCTGGCGCCTCCTGGTTCGCGAAGTCGAAGCTGTCGGGCACGCGCCAGGTGTTTGCCGTCGCGTTCAACACCTACTCGCGGCCGATTCCATCGCCGGTCCCGAACCTGCGGCCGGCGCGCGACACCTGCGAGCAGTGCCACTGGCCCGACAAGTTCCACGGCGATCTCGTGCGCAAGGTCTACGAGTACGGAGACGACGAGAAGAACACCGAGTCGGTGACGACGCTGCAGATGCACGTCGGCGGCGGCGCGCCGTCCGAGGGGCCGGTGTCGGGCATCCACTGGCACGTGAGCGGCGCGACCGAGATCGAATACATCGCCACCGACGACAAGCGCCAGGTCATTCCGTACGTCCGCGTCAAGGACCGCGACGGCACGATCACCGAGTACTACGCGGAGGGCGTCAAGCCCGGGGAGCTCGCGAAGGGCGAGCGCCGCGTCATGGATTGCATGGATTGTCACAACCGCCCGGCGCACCCGATGGAGACGACCGCCGAGCGGGCGGTCAACGACGCGATGTCGCGCGGCGAGATTCCGGCGACGCTGCCGTTCGTCCACCGCGAGGCGGTGAAGGCGCTGCAAGTGGCCTATCCGTCGCAGGATGCGGCCGCCGATGGCATCGCGAGGGCGCTCCGGGACTTCTATCGGACCTCCTACGGGCAGGTCGCGATATCGCGGCCGCAGGACGTGGAGAAGGCCGTGCAGGCGACGCAGGCGATCTATCGGCGAAACGCCTTCCCGGCGATGCAGGTCGGCTTCGGCACCTATCCGAACAACATCGGCCACATGGATTCGCCCGGTTGTTTCCGGTGCCATGACGACAGCCATGTCTCGAAAGACGGCCGGAAAATTGGTCAGGATTGTGACACATGCCATTCGGTCGAATAGGCACGGCTCGTGCAGCCTGCGTGGGCAAGTCCGGCGGTCCTGCCGGATTCTCGGCGGCATAGATATCAGAAGGTTGATGACAATGATTCGACACAGTGACGGTTTTCCGGCACGAACGCTGGTGACCGCGCTTGTTCTCGCCTGCGGACTGGCGGTTGGCGTTTCGGCCGCTGGTCCTGCCCAGGGACAACAGGCGGGAGCCACCGTCAAGAGCGCGCCGGCCGCGAGCCCCGCGTCGGCGGCTCAGGCGAGCGGGTACGTCGGCGACGAGACCTGCACGACCTGCCACGAAGCCGAAGGCAAGGGCCTGGGCGCCACGATGCACGGCAAGGCCCAGAACGAGCGCACTCCGGCCGCCACTGGTCGGAGCTGCGAGACCTGCCACGGCCCGGGACAGGCGCACGTCGACTCCGGAGACAAGACGAAGATCAAGCGGTTCACGGCGATGTCGGCGCGTGACATCGACGAGACCTGCCTGTCCTGCCACGCCAAAGGCACGCACGCCGAATGGCAGGGCAGCATGCACGACGCCCGCAACGTGTCGTGCACGACCTGCCACAGCGTGCACAGCCCCAAGTCGGCCGAAGCGCAGCTGAAGACTGCGAGCGCGTCACAGACCTGCATCGGCTGCCACAAGACCGAGGCCATGAAGGTCCAGCGCTCGGGGCACATGCCGCTGCGCGAAGGCAAGATGGAGTGCACCTCCTGCCATAACCCGCACGGATCGAACAACGTGCGCATGCTCAAGACCGGCAACACGATCAACGAGGAGTGCACGAGCTGCCACGCCGAGAAGCGCGGGCCGTTCCTGTGGGAGCACGCGGCGGTGCGCGAGAGCTGCACGACCTGCCACGACCCGCACGGCTCGAACAACGACCGCATGCTCGTCGCCAAGGTTCCGATGCTCTGCCAGCGCTGCCACGTGGGCACCGGGCACCCGCCGACCATCTACGACGCGACGCAGCTCGCCGCGGGCAGCAACCGTGTCGTCGGCCGCGGATGCGTGAACTGCCACTCGCAGATTCACGGCTCCAACAGCCCGGCCGGCAACACGTTCCTTCGTTAACCTGCAGGAGAATGAAGATGCGCACCAGATTCATCGGAATGGCTGCCGCGCTTCTGCTGGTCTCCGCAGGAGCGGGGGCCCAGGAAGCGCCCACGGCGCAGCAGGACGTCCCGAAGACGCCCGCCCCGAGCATCCAGGAGTTCGGGTTCGTCAACGAGATCGACTTCGGCGGACGTGCCACCAGCTTCGACACGGGGTCCGACAAGGCGCGCTTCCAGCGCTATCAGGACCTGCGTGACGGTGCGACGCTGGACAAGTTCCGCTTCTCCAGGAGCACCGACAGCTGGCTGTTCAACGCGCAGGCCGACCACGTCGGCTATCGCGATCAGCGCTTCTCGGGGGCCTTCAACGACTACGGCAAGGTGAAGGCGTCGTTCCAGTGGAACCAGACGCCGCTGTTCTACAGCGAGACCACGCGCACGCTCTACACGCAGTCGTCGCCCGGGGTGCTGACGCTGCCGTCGGGCATCCAGTCGGGCATCGCGAACAAGTCGCTGACGCTCGCGACGGCCATGGCCGGCGCCTCGGCATTCGACCTGCAGACGCGGCGCGACGTCGCGGATTTCAACCTCACGTACAGCGCCACGCGCCAGCTCGACCTGAACGTGCGCGTGAAGAACACGAGCCGCAACGGCAGCCAGCCGATGACCGCCGGCTTCGGGTTCAGCATGGCGACCGACGAGCTCGCGGCGCCGATCGACACCCGCACGACGGAATTCGGCACCTCGCTCGAGTGGGGCAACAACCGCGGCTTCGCCAAGCTGGCGTACGACGGGTCGTTCTTCCGCAACAACATCCAGAGCCTGACGTGGGCGAACCCGATGCGCGCCGTCGACGCGTCCGGCAGCCCGACGCAGGGGCGCCTGGCACTCTGGCCGGATACCAACCAGAACACGGTCAGCGCCTCGGGCGGGGTCAACCTTCCGGGCCGCAGCCACGCCAACGCGTACCTGTCGGTCGGCAACCTGACGAACAACTCCCAGCTGATCCCGTTCACGATCAACACCGCCCTGGCTTCGCCGACGCTCTCGCGCTCGACGGCCGACCTGACCGCCCGCGTCACCGCGATGAACTTCACCTTCACGTCGCGGCCGGTGACGATGCTCTGGCTCAGCGCGCGGTATCGGCAGTATCAGTTCGACAACCGCTCCAACCCGTTCGTCGTGACGCAGGGCGTGGGCTACGACTCGAGCCTCACGACGCTGAACGCCGAGAGCGAGCTGTTCGGCTACACGCGCCACACGTTCGACGCCGACGCGTCGTTCAGCCCGATCCGCTATGTCGGCATCCGCGGCGGCTACACGCGGGAGCAGGTGGACCGGACGTTCCGTTGGATCGAAGCGACGACAGAAGACGTCGCCCGCACCTCGATCGACCTGACCGGCATCAGCTGGGTGACCGTCCGGGGCGTCTACGAGCACTCGAAGCGCACCGGCGCCAACTCGATCACGGCGGAGGAGCTCATCGCCGAGAGCCAGCAGCCGGGGCAGGGGATGTACGACATCTCGAACCGGAACCGGGATCGCTTCTCGGCCATCGTGACCGTCACGCCCGTGTCGATGTTCTCGATCACCGGGTCGGCGGCCGCCGGCAAGGACGACTATCCGGCGCCGGCAGGCATCACGGCGGTGAACCAGTTCGGTCTCTTGAACAACGACAACCGCATCTACTCGATCGGCTTCGACCTGGTCCCGGTCGAGGACAAGGTGATTCTCGGCGCCACCTACGGCTACGAGAAATACACGGCGCTCCAGCAGTCGCGCCTCGCCGGGCACGTGACGAGCGGTCTGCCGCCCACTTTCTTCAACCCGCTCTACGACTGGAGCGACAGCAGCGCCGACAAGGTCCACACGGCCAACGCGTCGGTCGAGATCACGAAAGTCATCCCGAAGGCCGACGTGAAGTTCGGCTACGACTACAGCAAGGCCGATTCGACCTACGTCTACGCCATTCCGGCCGGCAGCCCGATGGCGGCGCCCAGGCAGCTGCCCCCGGTGACGAACAAGATCCAGCGCGGGACCGCCGACGTCCTCTATCACGTCACCCCGCACGTGGGCGCCGGGTTCACCTACTGGTACGACGCGTATTCGGTCTCCGATTTCGCGCTCGGGCCGCAGCCGAGCCTGGCGCTGGGGGCCGTGTCGAACCCGACGATCATGATGCTCGGCTACAACTGGATCCCGTACACGGCGCACACCTTCATGGCGCGTCTGACATACCTCTGGTAGCGATGTTGCAGGGGCGGACCACGGGGTTCGCCCCTACATACCTCCAGTGAGCCGAACACGAGCGGCTCACTCGAGCGGCTTGGCGAATGGTCCTCCCTCCGCACCGTTCGCCAGGCCCTTTTTTTTGAATTCGGCGCGATACAAGGGGACGCGGAAGGCGTCCTCGAGGGATCGGGCGCTCCGCCGCTCGTGGAATTTCCCCCAACCGGGCGCGGAAATCCCCGCGCCATCGGCGCCGGACTTCCGGCAGGCCGCCCCGAAGCCGGTGGAATCCGGCCTGTTTTCGTCCGGCATCCCGCTTGCCCTTGCTCATCCCGGTCATGGCCTGTCACGTCGTGCGCGAGCACGACCTCGCCCACGTTCTCCGTCTCCGATCCCGCCCGCTGCGCCTCGCCCTCGTCGGCCAGCCCAACGTCGGCAAGAGCGTCGTGTTCGGCCGGCTGACGGGACGCTACGTGACGGTCTCGAACTATCCGGGCACCACGGTGGCGGTCACGAAAGGGCGCGCTCTGGTCGGGGCCGAAGTCTGCGACGTCATCGATACGCCTGGCGTGAACGCGCTCGAGGGCACGCTCAGCGAGGACGAGCGGATGACGCGCGACCTGCTCCAGGGCGACGCGGTCGACCTCGTCGTCCAGATCGCCGACGCGCGCAACCTCCGCCGCGCGCTGATGCTGACGGCGCAGATCGCGGCGTTCGGCAAGCCGATGGTGCTCGTCCTGAACATGATCGACGAGGCGTTCGCGCACGGCGTCGCGGTGGACAGCGCCGCGCTCGCTGCCCGGCTGGAGATTCCGGTCGTCGAGACGGTCGCCATCGAAGGGCGCGGCCTGCCCGAGTTGCGGGCGGCGCTGCCCTCGGCGGTCGAGCCGCGCCTCGAGCGGCACCGCACCGCGGCCGAGCGCGCGCTGTGGGCCCACGAGCTGACCGACCAGGTGCGCCGGGTCAGCGCGCTCTCGCTGGCGCGCGTCCAGGAGGCGCTGGCCCGCGCGACCAGGCGGCCGCTCACCGGCCTGCCGATCCTCGTCGTCGTCCTCTACGCGCTGTACCTGTTCGTCGGCGTCTTCGGCGCGCAGACGCTCGTCGGATTCCTCGAGCACGGCGTCTTCGGCAGGGGCGTCAATCCGGCGGCCACGTGGCTGGCCGATCGATTCATCCCCATCCCGCTCGTCCGCGACTTCCTCGTCGGACAGTACGGATTGATCACGATGGGAGTGACTTATTCGATCGCGATCGTGCTGCCAGTGGTCGCCACCTTCTTCCTGATCTTCGGGTTCCTCGAGGACAGCGGCTACATCCCCCGCCTCGCGATCTTCTGCGACCGCATCTTCCGCCTCATGGGGCTCAACGGCAAGGCCGTCCTTCCGATGGTGCTCGGCCTCGGATGCGACACGATGGCGACGATGACGACGCGGATCCTCGGGACGCCGAAGGAGCGCCTGATCGCGATCCTGCTGCTGGCGCTCGGCATCCCGTGCTCGGCGCAGCTGGCGACGATCATGGGAATCCTCGGCGGCATCTCCTTCGCCGCGCTCACGACGTTGTTCGCCGTCGTGCTCGGACAGATGTTCCTCGTCGGCTGGCTGGCCGCGCGCGTCCTCACGGGCGAGCGTTCGGAGTTCATCCTGGAGCTGCCGCCGATCCGCTGGCCGCGTCTCGGCAACCTCCTCACGAAGACGCGCCTGCGGATCTGGTGGTACCTCGGAGAAGCCGTTCCGCTCTTCCTCGTCGGCACCGTCCTCCTGTTCACGCTCGATCGCCTCGGGGCGCTCGTGTGGATCGCCCGCGCCGGCCAGCCGGTGGTGACCGGCCTGCTCGGCCTGCCGGCTTCGGCGTCGCAGGTGTTTTTGATGGGGTTCCTGCGGCGCGACTACGGCGCCGCCGGGCTGTTCCAGCTCGCGCGCTCCGGCCAGCTCACCGGGGTGCAGGCGGTGGTGGCGCTGACGGTGATGACGCTGTTCGTGCCCTGCGTCGCCAACTTCCTGATGATGGTGCGCGAGCGCGGCCTCCGGACCGGGCTCGCCATCCTCGCGGTCATCACGCCGGTGGCGATCTTCACCGGCGCCGGGTTGAACTATGTCCTCCGCACATTTGGTGTTCAGTTCTGACGGCGTCCGGCCGCTGACCGCGCTCGGCGAGCGTCACGCCGCCGTGGTCGTGACCGTTTCGGGCGACAGCGCCGAGCGCGCCGACCGCCTGCTCGCGCTCGGCGTGACGCCCGGCGCGCGCGTCACCATGCTCCAGAGCTTTCCGAGCGTGGTGTTTCTCTGCGATCAAACGGAGCTCGCGGTCGAGCGCGGCGTCGCGGACGCGATTCTCGTGCGGCCGGTGGAGGGACGATCATGATGAGCGAACCCGTGAGTTCGGCGCTGCGGCTCGTCTTCTGGGAGACGACCAAGGCGTGCAATCTGAGCTGCAAGCACTGCCGTGCGGTGCCGCAGACCTCAATCGGACCGACCGAGATGCGGACGCCCGAGGCGCTCGCGCTGATGGACCAGATCGCGGAGGTCGCCAAGCCGGTGCTGGTGCTCTCCGGCGGCGAGCCGCTGTTCCGGCCCGACCTGTTCGAGCTCGGCGCCCACGGCGTCGCCCTTGGCTTCCGGATGGCGCTGGCGACCAACGGCACGCTCATCGATCAGCGGATCGCGGATCGCATCGCTGAAACCGGTTTCTCGCGTGTGGCGATCAGCCTCGACGGGGCGCGCCCGGCGACCCACGACCGGTTCCGGAACCTGCCCGGCTCGCACGCGCGCGCCATCGGCGGCATCCGGGCGCTCCGGCGCGCCGGCGTCTCGGTGCAGATCAATTCGACCATTGCCAAGCACAACGTGACCGAGCTGCCGGACCTGCTGGGGCTCGCGCTCGACCTCGATGCCGACGCGCTGCACCTCTTCATGCTGGTGCCGGTCGGATGCGGGGTCGAGATTGCGCCGACCGAAATGCTGCCGGGCGACGAATACGAGCGCGTCCTGCACTGGTTCGACGATCAGTCGAAGACGTGCCCGATCGATCTCAAGGCGACCTGCGCGCCGCACTACTACCGGATTCGCGCGCAGCGGCTCGAGGAGGACCGCCGCCGCGGCGATTCGAGCGGCACCTTCATCGCGCCCGGTACGCGGGCGAAGGCGGCGCCGCAGCTCATGGCCGGCGGCCACCACGGTCAGCACCTGTCGGCGATGACGCGCGGCTGCCTCGCCGGCACGAGCGTCTGCTTCATCTCGAACGAGGGCGAGGTCTACCCGTGCGGGTACCTCCCTGTCAGCGCCGGCAGCACGCGCGAGCGTTCCTTCGCCGAGATCTGGAACGGGTCGCCGGTCTTCGCGCAGCTGCGCGATCTCGATCAGCTCGAGGGGAAGTGCGGCGAGTGCCGGTTCGACGCGATCTGCGGCGGCTGCCGCGCGCGGGCGTACGCGGCGACCGGCAGCTTCCTGGCGGAAGAGCCGTTCTGCACGTACCGGCCGGATCTCGATGAGCGCACGATTCCGCTGAAGCCCGCGATCGGGTGAGCGGCGATCGATTGACCGGTTGGCGGGTTGCCGACGCGTCCACGGGAATCCGCTACGCCCGGACGGCGGGTCGGGAAGCCGCCAGCCGGCTCATTCCTGCAACATTCTGATTCGACAGCCATTAAGCGCGCGTGTCCGGGCGCCTGCCCGGGCGCAGCTTATGCTTGCGGCATGTGAATGGGTTCACAATCTACGGGAGCGGACCGATGAAATTGATGAAGGCCGTCGTACTGAAAGGGACCAATCGCCTCGCCGTCGAGGAGGTGCCCAAGCCGACGGCCGGCCCGGGTGAGGCGATCGTCCGCGTCACCCTCACGAGCATCTGCGGCACCGATGTCCGCATCGTCAGGGGCGAGTATCCCGTCGCGCCCGGGCTCATCCTCGGGCACGAGCCGGTCGGCGTCATCGAGGAGCTCGGCGCCGGGCTCGGCGACCTGTACACGATCGGCCAGCGCGTCCTGGTCGGCGCCGTCACGCCATGCGGGCAGTGCTACGACTGCCTGAACGGTGCGCACGCGCAGTGCGGCGGGGCTGCAGGCGGCTGGCGGATCGGCCACACCATCAACGGGGCGTGGGCCGAATACGTGCGCGTGCCGGACGCACGCGCGAACCTGGCGCCGATTCCCGCCGGCCTGACGGACGAGGCGGTGCTGCCGTGCGCGGACGTCTTCTCGGCCGGCCTCGCCGGCGCCGAGAGCGGCGACGTCCGGGTTGGCGACGCCGTCGCCGTGTTCGGCCAGGGTCCCGTGGGTCTTGCCGCGGCGCTCGGGGCGAAGCTTCGCGGTGCGGCGCTCATCGTCGGGGTGGATCCGATCGGACAGCGGCTCGAGGTGGCGCGCCGCTTCGGCGTCACGGTGACGCTGAACATCCGCGACGGCGATCCGATTCCCGAAATCCGGCGGCTGACGGGCGGGCGGGGCGTCGACGTCGCGATCGAGGCGCTCGGCCGCCAGGAGACGTTCGAGCACGCGCTGGCCTCGCTGAGGCCGGGCGGTACGCTCTCGAGCCTCGGCGTCTACTCCGGCAAGGTGCAGGCATCGTCGGAGCTGCTCCACGCCGGCCTCGCCGATCAGAAGATCGTGACGACGCTCTGCCCGGGCGGGAAGGAGCGGATGCGGCGGCTGATGGCCATGGTCGAGCATCGCCGCGTCGACCTGACGCCGCTCATCACCCACCAGTTCTCTCTCGACGACATCGACGAGGCATTCGAGCTGTTCAGCCGCCAGCGCGATGGCGTGCTGAAAGTGGCGCTGCATCCCGTGCACACCTTCGACCGGTTCAACCGCGTCGCGGTGGGTGCGCTCGACGACCAGTGCTGACCATTCATGAAGTGCAGGAGGCGCGTATGGAAACCAAGAAACTCGCGAAGCTGGAGCCCGCGACCGAGCTGGATGTCGCTTTCCCGTTCCAGATGATGCGCCGGATGGCGCGCGACTTCGACTGGTTCTTCGATCGCTTCGGCCGCGGCCGGACGTTCGGCCTGGAGCCGATGCCGGCGCTGTGGACGCCGGAGATCGAGGTGTTCGAGCGGGGCAACGACCTCGTGGTCCGCGCGGATCTCCCGGGCCTGAAGAAGGACGAGATCACGGTGGAGATGACCGAGGCCTCGATCATCCTCAAGGGCGAGCGCAAGCGTGAGGAAGAAGAGAAGAGGGAAGGGTTCTACCGATCCGAGCGGAGCTACGGCAGCTTCTGCCGCACGATTCCGATGCCCGAGGGGGCGAAGCTCGATCAGGCGAAAGCCGTCATGCGTGACGGCGTGCTCGAAGTGACGGTTCCGGTCCCGAAGGCCGAGGTGAAGACGAAGCGCCTCGAGATCAAGGAAGCGGCCGCCGGCGAGAAGAGCAAACACGCCGCGTAGGCCGTCCGGCGGCCGTGCCGGCCTGGGGGACGGCACGGCCGCCGCAACTGCGATCGGATCACCACATCACCACATCACCAGATCACCACATCACCAGATCACCCTGTCACCCATCGAGCAGCCTCCCGGCCTGAGCGTGTGCCCGGGCGTAGTGCTCCGCGTGCGACAGATCGCAGCACTTCAGCTCCAGCATGATCCACCCCGAGTACCCGGCGGCGCGCAGCGACCCGGCGATGTGCGCCCAGTCGATGACGCCGTCGCCCGGCGGCAGGTGATCGTCGAAGCGGCCGTGATGGTCGCTGGCGTGGACGTGCGCGAGGCGCGCGCCGGCGATCGCGAGGAACTGGTCCCAGCAGTGGCCGAGCGTCGTGTGCGCCGTGTCCAGGCAGACCCCCGCGGAGGGATCGAGTCGCTGAAGAATCCAGGCGAACTCCTCGGGAGTTCCGCCGATCAGATGCGGCAGCGGGCTCTCGACCGCCAGCCGCAGGCCCATGGACCGGCAGATCGCCGCGAGGGCGTTCAGCGAGTCGGCGCAGAAATCGAGCCGGCGCTCGACGTCGGCTTCGTGGCGCGGGATGTCGGTCGGGTGAACGACCACGAGCGAGCCGCCGGCCTGCGCGAGGGCCGAAGCAGCCACCGCGATGCGGCCGATCGCCCCGTGTCGCTCGCGCGCGTCGGCGGCCGACAACTCCAGCCCGCCGCCGAACGGCGCGTGAATGGACACGGCGCGAAGCTGCAGCCGCTTCAGCCGCTCGACGACGTCGCGCACGGCAGCCGGGTTGAAGGGGTCGAAGTGATTGGGCGGCGTGCCCAGCTCGACGCCGGCGATTCCGGCGGCGCGGATGGCGCTGAGCACATCGAGGATGCCGTGCTCGAGGCAGCACCCGCTCGACGCGCCGATCGACCAGCTCATGACGTTGTCCTTTGCAGCAGGTGCTCGCGGTCCAGGCGCAGGTCGTGCGCGCAGGACTCACGCGGGCAGAGGTCTTTCTCCTGCGCGGACCGGCAGTTGAAGTCCACCCCGCGGTCCAGGCCCGTCTCGATCATCCCGGCGAACACGCGCACGTCGAATTCGGCCCGGGTCCTGGCATCGAGCCGCTCCCATCGATCGCCCCACCCGAACGGCGCCGAGTACCGGCCGAACACCAGACCGGCCACGTGCCGCGGGTGCCATCCTTCGGCGAGCAGGTAGCGCGTGACATGCTGGATGTGCGCAGGCTGCAGCAGCAGATCGTTCGGCCTCACGAGCGACGCGACGACGCAGGGCGGCAGCGATTCGGGATTCGCCTCGGAAAAGCGCGCGGCGGCCGCCGCGTTCGTGTCGGGCGGCTCGGCGAAGAAGCGCCGGTGGAAGGCGGCGAGCGGCGACTCCTCGTACGCGGCGATCGCGCGCGCGAGGCCGGCGGTGACCTCGGGCAGCCGCGAGTGCGACGCCGCCGCCAGCTCCGCTGCGGTCGCCAGATCACGCCCGCGCGCGAGGAAGTCCCACGTCGAGTCGTCGTCGTCGCGCGGCAGGGACGCGAGCGGGCCCACGAGCCCGGCAGCCCGCGGACCGAAGACGTCCGGGCGGAACCGGTGGCGCTGGTAGGTGCTGTACGCGAGGCGGATGTGCCGCGTGTCCATCGGGTCGCCGGAGGCCGAAAGATCGATGGATACGCACTCGCGCCCGGCGACGCCGGTGCCCACGATCGTGCCGTTGAAGACGACCGGGATCGGCGACCGGGGGACGGCGCGGCGCATCACCAGATGTCCGAGCCACTCGGTGACCAGGCCGTGGCCGATGTAGGCGCGCGCGGTCCGTTCGTCCATGCCGTCGGCCAGCCACGGCGGGAGCCGTGACGACCTCGTGGCGAACCAGCCCGGCGCCTCCGGCGCGAGCGCCGCGAGCGCGGATACAGCGGGCGCATTCAGCGGCACGCGGCCGGTGAAGTGGTAGCCGCGGCCGGTCATCAGCGTGAAGAGGCGGAGATCCAGTTCCCGCATGACGGAGCGCACCGCCTGCAGCGTCGGTTCGAGCTTGTAGAACGTCTCGACGGGATGGTGGAACGGCTCCCCGGGTTCGTCCACGTTCAGATAGTCGAGATCCAGGTGGACGAGCAGCGATTCGCGGTCCCACAACGACCTTGCGAGATCGGCCCCGTGCGCGACGAGCGCGTCGAACTCGGAGGGCGGGTGCGGCGGCGCATGCTCCCAGTCGCGCCAGGCATCGGCGGGCGAAGCCATCGCGGCGAGGTAGACGCAGCTCATCGCGTGCGCGTGCGTCTCGCCGCAATATTCGCGCATGCGCGCACGGACCGCGGACGCGTCGTAGTAGCGGGCGACCGGGAGGGGCTCGTGCATCAAAGCCGCGCGGGACGCGCGCGCTCCACGTTCTCGTCTCTGTCAGGAGCAGGGCGCGTGCCACGCAGGGCCCGCGGAAGCCGCGTCCGGGCGCGGGCAGATGGTTTGCAGTTTCTTCATGTACGCGAGCCGGCTGGCGCTGCAACCCGTTCTTCCGACGCGCCACTACGCGCCGGCAGGCGCGCGGCATGCCGGGTATCCGTCGCCGACGCGATGCGACGACGGGATGCCGGCATCTGGGAGGTTCGTCATGCGGGTCTCTGACGTGATGACTACGCGGGTCGATACAGTTCCGCCCGATACGCCGGTCGAGGACGCGCGCGAGCTGATGCGCACTCGTCACACGCATCATCTCGTCGTCATCGAGCGGGGGACGATTGTGGGCGTCGTCTCGCTGCAGGATCTCGGCGGCCGCCGCGGCACGCCGCCCGAAGGGACCGTCGACGCCCACATGTCGCGCGACGTCATCACCGTGTCGCCGGCGGCGACGCTGCGTCGCGCGGCGAACCTGATGCGCGGCCGGACGGTGGGATCCCTGCTCGTCCTGGATCGCCGGCGCGTCGTCGGCATCCTGACGGTGTCGGATCTGCTCGAGCTCGTCGGCCGCGGCGCCGACCGGGGCGTTGCGAGGGCGAAGCGTTGGACGCTCAAGCATCGGGTGGCGCACCGGAAGCAGGCCGCGCCCTCCGGCGTCTGGTAGCGAGGGAGACCGCCATGAACCGCGCCGTAATGGTCGTCGTTGGGGCGGCGCTGCTGGCGCTGCCGCCGCCTGCCGGCGCGGCGCCGCAGAGCCGCTGCGTCGAATGTCACTTCGCGAACTTCTCCGACGTGCCGGCGCGTGAGCACCTCGGCGACTGGGCGCAGTCGGCGCACGCGAAGCACGGCGTCGGATGCGAATGGTGCCACGGCGGCGACGCCTCGACGTTCGTGCCGGCCGACGCGCACAAGGGCGTCGTCGGCAGCGGCAACGCCGCCAGCTGGGTGTACCGATCCAACCTGCCGCGCACCTGCGCGCCGTGCCACGCGGGCGAGACGCAGGCCTTCGCGCGCAGCTTCCACAACACCCTGCTGAGCCAGGGCGACGATCGGCGCGCGCCGACCTGCTCGTCCTGCCACGGCGCGATGCGGGCGCGGGTCCCGTCGCCGGCGGCGCTCGAGAACGAGTGCGCCGGGTGTCACACCGCAAGCTCGCCCCGCGCGGCGTATCCTGTTCTCGCGCGCCTCGCCGTCGAGCAGATCGCCGAGGTCCGCACCACGCTCGAGCACGTGCAGTACCGGCTTCAGAAGATGAAGGATCCGGAAGCGCGGCAGCGCCTCTGGGCGCAGCAGACGCTCGCCATCGCCACGCTGAACGGCGCAGCCGAGGCGTTCCACTCGTTCGACTTCACGACCGTGGCCGAACGGCTGCGCCTGGCGCGCCAGCGGGCGGACGAACTGGATAGACAGACACGATGAAATTGCAGATTGCCGATTGCCGATGAGTGTCCGTTCGGTGCGCACTCGGCGACAAATCGGCAATCTGCAATTCCTAAGGCTTCCAGCTCTGGAGCGTCCTGATGTAGTGGGCGCGTTCGAAGGCTTCGGGGTTGGGCGCGTGCTGCAGGCTCATGCGGCCGCGGACCTGCTCGAGGCTGTCCATCTTCTGCCATTCCATCCAGTTGACGAGCGCCTCTCGCATCGGACGGAAGTAGGCGGCGCCGTGCGTGAGGAGGGCTGACACCATCTGGACCGCGTCGGCGCCCGCGAGCACCGCCTTGATGCCGTCGGTCGGCGTCGCCACGCCACCGGTGACCGCGAGCGACGTGCGGAGCCGCCCGAACAGGATGGCCAGCCAGCGCAGCCGCAGGCGGAGCTCGGCGCTGGTCGAGAGCTGGAGCGTCGGCGCCACGGTCATCGCCCGGATGTCGATGTCCGGCTGGTAGAAGCGGTTGAACATCACGAGGCCGTCGGTGCCCGCCTCGTCGAGCCGCCGCGCCAGGTTCCCGACCGCGCTGAAGTACGGCGACAGCTTCACGGCGAGCGGGCACTTCAGCGTCTGTTTCAGGTTGGCGACCACCGTCCGGAGCTGTTCTTCGACGGCGACGCTCGGGATGTTGAGATCCGTGACGACCTCGTACAGGTTCAGCTCGAGCGCGTCGGCGCCCGCCTCTTCGATGCGGGTCGAGAACTCGAGCCACGTCTCCGCCGACGCGCCGTTCAGCGACGCGATCACCGGGATCGAAACCGCGGCCTTCACCTTCCGCAGGTGCTCGAGGTACTCGTCGGGGCCGAACCGGTACGCCGACGGCGGCGGGAAGTCGGCCACGAGCGCGGCGAACTCCGCGTCGAGCGGATCGACGTGGTGAATGCGGCCGGAGGCCGCCAGCGTGATCTGCTCTTCGAAGAGCGACGGCAGCACGATGGCCGCGCAGCCGCCGTCTTCGAGCCGCTTCACCGAGTCCAGGTGCGCGCCGAGCGGTGATGCCCCGGCCATGAACGGATGGGCGAGGCGCAGTCCGAGGTACGTGCAGGTGGTATCCACCACGCCATCCTACCGCGTGTTCGGCGTCACCGGATGATCCTCGAAGCGGTACGCCAGCCGCGCTCCGAACGTCGTGAGCGTCGTGCCCGCGCCGCCCCGGCGAATCAGAAGTACCGACACCTCCGGGCGAAGCGAGAAGTAGCGGCGGACAATCAGATCGATGCCGCCGCCGAGCCGCAGCGCCGGATCCGTGAAGCTGTAGTGTCCCGCGCGCACGGGCGAACCGGGCGAGCCCATCCGGCGCCCGTAGAACGCCGGCACCATCGCCGCCGGCGAATCGAACGACGCGCGGTACAGGCCGAAGGCGGCGGTGACGAACGGCGTCGCGCGCTGCTTCGGGATCACGTTGACGAGCGCGCCGATGTCGGCGCCGAAGCCCTCGGCGCCGCTGCCGCGCCAGAACCAGGATCCGCGTCCCTCGACGGCGAACCAGCGCGTCACCTCCCAGCCGGCGGTGCCGCCGAGGACCGGTCCGGTGGCGGCTGCGTTGGTGGCGGCGCCGGCGACCACGCCGAGCTCGGTGCCGCGAGCCCAGACGTTCTCGGCGGCGGCCTGCGCATGGACGAGCGCAGGCGCCAGGAGCAGCGCGAGCGGAAGAAGACGACGAACGAGGCGAGCCATAAGGCCTCCGTCGGTTAGAGCGCGAGCGCCGCCATGAACCCGAGCATGGCGACGAGCCCAAGCGTCACGCCCCAGGCGGCCTCCGACCTGGTGCAGTGCGCCAGGCTGTCGGGTATCAGCTCGGAGGTGACGAGGAAGATCATCGAGCCGCCCGCGAAGCCGAGGCTCGCGGGCAGCAGCGGCCGGAAGACGGCGATCAGCAGAAACGCGGGAACGGCGAGCAGCGGCTGCGGCACGCTCGTCAGCACCGAGTACCAGAAGCAGGTGTTCACCGACGCCCCCTTCGCGCGCAGCGGCAGCGACACGGCGGTGCCCTCGGGCACGTTGTGCACGGCGATCGCCGTGGCGAGCAGCACGCCGAACCGCAGCTCGCCCGTGGCGTAGCCGACGCCGATGGCGATGCCTTCCGGGATGCTGTGCACGAACATCGTCGTGATGAGGAGCACGGACTTGCGTGAATCGGACGCGCTCAAGCCTCGGATGCACCAGCCGGTTTCGGCCAGCAGCTTCGCGCTGACGGCGAAGAACAGCGCGCCGGCGAGCATCCCGGCGATGACCTCGAGCGCGTTGCCGGCGCGCAGCGCCTTGTCGGCGAGCGCGAATACCGAGGCCGAGAGCATCATGCCGCCGGCGCCGGCTGCGGCGAACCCCTGCCATCGGGCGCTCGTCTCCTTCAGGAACGCGAAGGGGAGCGCGCCGAGGCCGGTCGCGAAGTCGGTCGCGAGCGCAGCCCAGAAGACCTGCATGGCCAGGGCCGCCTCGCCCGGGCCGTTCACGCGCCGACCGCCACGCCGAGCGGCGTCGCCGCCGCCACCGCGACGCGCCGTCCCTGACTGACCTTGATCCGCGCGTCCACGATCCGGCACCCGTTGCCGGGCGGCAGCGCGATCACCGGGTTCAGGTCGAGCTCCGCGATCTCCGGCACTTCCTCGGCCAGGCGCGACAGCCGCATCAGGATCTCGCGCAGCGCCTCGACGTCGGCGGGCGGATGGCCGCGGTAGCCCTGCAGCAGCCGGAATCCGTGAATCTCGTGCAGCAGCTCGTCGGCATCGCGGTCCGTGAGCGGCGCGATCCGGAACCGCACGTCGCCGAGAATCTCCACGTGGACGCCGCCGAGGCCGAACGCCACGAGCGGTCCGAAGAGCGGATCCTCGGTGAGGCCGATCATGGTCTCGACGCCTCCGGCGATCATCGGCTGGATCAGGATGCCGTCGATGCCGTCGACGGGCACGAACTGGCGGGCGCGCGCCACGATGTCGTTGAACGCCTTCCGCACCGCCTGCTCGCTCGTCAGGTTGAGACGGACCGCGCCGATGTCGCTCTTGTGCTGGACGCGGCGCGACGAGAGCTTGGCCGCCACCGGAAATCCGACCACCGATGCGAGCGCCGCCGCTTCGTCGGCCGTGTGGGCGATCGCCGCCACGGCGAGCGGCAGGTTGAAGGCGCTCAGGACGCCGCGGACCTCGTCGGCTCCGAGCCACGAATCGCCGTGCGACTCGAGCGCGGCACGGCAGATCGCCCGCGCCTCGTCGGCGCGCACGTCGTCGAACGCCCAGAACAGGCCCGGCGGCTGCGCGCGCCACGTCGCGTACGCTGCCACCTTGCCGAGCGCGCGCGCGGCGTTCTCGGGGAACGCGTAGGCGGGCACCAGCTCGCCGTCGATTTCGAGCGGCACCGAGCGCCCCGGCTCGGCCATGACGCAGGCCAGAATCGGCTTCTTCGAGGCGCCGGCCCGCCGGCCTGCGGCAATGCCCTGCCGGATCGCCTCGTGGACTTCCTTCGCGTGCAGACGGTCCACCGGCGTGTAGATCACGATCAGCGCGTCGGTCTCCTCGGCCGTCAGGGCGACCTCGATCGCCTGGCGGTATTCGTCCGGCCCCGCGGAGGCCACCATGTCGACCGGGTTGCCGAGGCTGGCGACCGGCGGCAGGAAGCGCGCGAGGCGCGCATGCGTGGCGGCCGAGAATTCCGTGATCGTCAGGCCGGCCGCCTCGCAGGCGTCCACGGCGAGGATGCCCGGGCCCCCCGCGTTGGTGACGATCGTCACGCGCCGGCCCGAGGGGAGCGGCTGCGCGTCGAGGCACGCCGCGACGTCGAACATCTCGTCGATCGTGTCGGCGCGAATCACGCCGGACTGGCGGAACAGCGCCTCGACGGCGACGTCGCTCTGCGCGAGCGCGGCCGTATGGCTGCCGGCCGCGCGCCAGCCTGCTTTTGTCCGTCCGCTCTTGACGACCACGATCGGCTTCGTCCGCGCGATGCGCCGGGCGAGGCGCGCGAAGCGGCGCGGGTTGCCGAACGATTCGAGGTACAGCAGGATGACGCGCGTGGCCGGATCGCTCTCCCAGTACTGCAGGAGATCGTTGCCCGAGACGTCCGCCTTGTTGCCGACGCTGACGAAGGTGGACAGTCCCACGTGGCGCTCGGCCGCAAGCTGGAGGATTGCCAGACCGAGCGCGCCGCTCTGCGACAACAGGCCCACGTGCCCGCTCGGCGGGAAGACCGGCGAGAAGGAGGCGTTGAGCTGCACGGCGGGCGTCGCGTTGAGCAGCCCCATGCAGTTGGGGCCGACCATGCGCATGCCGTAGCCGCGCACCTTGTCGACCAGCTGCTGCTGAAGCTCGCGTCCGGCTGCATCGGCCTCGGCAAACCCGGCGGTGATGACGACGACCGATGCCACCCCCGCGGCGGCGCAGTCGTCGACCACGGCCAGCACGGCTTCGCGCGGCACGGCAATCACGGCAAGATCGACGCCGTGTGGCAGGTCGCGGACCGATCGGTAGCACGTCAGCCCTGCGATCTCGGCCGCCCGGGCGTTGACCGGATAGACCTGGCCTTTGAAGCCGGCATTCACGAGGCTGTCGAGGATGCGCCGGCCGAGGCTGTTCTCGTCGCGCGACGCCCCGACGATGGCGACCGTGCGCGGCTCGAGCATCGGGCGCAGCGACGCGGCCGTGGCGATGCGTGTCCGTTCCTCCGACGAGGTGACGCTCTCGAACGACGGCGTCAGCGACAGCTGCACGTCGACGCAGCTGCCGCCCGACCTCGACCGGATCTCGAATCCGGAATCGCGGAACACCTCCAGCATCGCCGCGTTGTCGGTAAGCGTGGTCGCCTGGAAGCGACGGAAGCCGTTGGCGGCGGCGAGCACGGCGAGCCGCTCGAGCAGCGCCGTCGCCAAACCTCTGCCCTGAAACTGATCGTCCACGGCGAAGGCGACCTCTGCGACGCCGGCCGTGAGGGCCAGATACGAGCCGACCGCGATGAGCCGCTCCTCGTCGCCGATCTGCCGCAGCACGACGAGCGTCATCGCCTTGGACGGCGACGACGAATCGCAGAGCGCTCCGATCAGCGCCTCGGTCGGCCTGAGCGTGCCGAGGAAACGCCTCCGCAGCGACTCGGGCGACAGCGCGTCGAAGAACCGCCGCATCGCCGCCGCATCGTCCGGCGTCGCCGGCCTGATGGAAGCGACCGTCCCGTCGCGCAGCACGAGCCGGCGCGCGTCGACGTCGTCGCCGGCGGGAGATGGCGGGGGCGAGATGCGGTGCATGCGATTCAGGCTTTCTGGACCGCGACCAGCGTATCGGGCACGACGAAGTCGTGCTCGGGATGGCGGACGGTCAGCACCGGACACGGCGACGTGCGGACGACGCGCTCGGCCACGCTGCCCATCAGCAGGTGCGCGACGGCGCCGCGGCCGTGCGTGCCCATGACGATGAGATCGACGTGCTCCCTGCCCGCGTACTCCACGATCGCCATCGCCGGAGTGTTCGAGGTGAGGACGACCGACTTGACCGGCGGCCGGTCCGGGTCGTTGTCGAGAATCAGCTCGTGGAGCTGCCTGCGCGCCGCGTCCTCGACGTCCTTCTGCAGGTCGGGAAACACCGCGATGTAGGCTTCGCCGCCGATGCCGCGTGTGAACAGGTTCTCGGCGACGTGCAGCACGTGCAGCGTCGACCCGAAGGTCCGCGCGAGCGCGCGCCCGTAGACGAGGGCCGCGTCGGACGCCTCGCCGAAATCGGTGGCGACCAGGATGTTCTTGAGGGTGATCATGTTCGCGCCTCCGCAAGGTGAGCGGCCGTCGAACGCGTCGGCTGCTGCCATGGTCGGAGCACGCGCTGTGCCACGGACCGCCCGTCGGGCCGGCCCGGAGACGTGCGATTTTGCTGATGTTTTCGCGCCTGTTGCCGGCAGGCCCGGGGTGTCGGCCGGGCGGCTGCCGGAAATCCGGAAGGGCGGGCCGGACGTGCCGCCCGCCCCGGCTAGACGAACGTCGCCGGCCGGTGCCAGGACTGCAGGATGCGCATGTAGTTGCCCCGCTCGAACGCCGCCGGGTCGGGGCAGCGCGCGTGGCTCATGCTCCCGCGCAGCTGGTCGAGCGACTCGTACTCGTGCTCGTCGATCCATCGCTCGAAGTCCCGGCGCACGTCCCGCAGGCGCGCGGGTCCGTGCTCGAGCAGCGCCGAGACGATCTGCACGACGTCGGCGCCGGCCATCACCGCCTTGACCGCGTCGATCGGTTCGTGCACGCCGCCGCTCGCCGCCAGCGACGCCCGGAGCCGTCCGAACAGCACGGCGATCCACCGCACCCGCAGCAGCAGCTCGGAGGAATCGGAGTAGCGCAGCCGGGGAATGGCCTCGAGCGCCTCGGGATCGATGTCCGGCTGGTAGAACCGGTTGAAGAGGACGAGTCCGGCGACGCCGAGCCGATCGAGCTGCCAGGCGAGGTTCGGGATCGACGAATAGAACGGCGACAGCTTGACCGCGAGCGGAATCCGCACCGACTCCTTCAGCACCGCGACGATGTCCATCACGCGGCGCTCGACGTGCGCGCCGTCCTCGAGCAGATCCGTCGCGACGTGGTAGAAGTTCAGCTCGAGCGCGTCGGCGCCCGCGCGCGCGATGAGCCCGGCATATTGCAGCCAGCCCTCGGCCGTCGTGCCGTTGAGCGACGCGATGACCGGCACGCCGACCGCCGCCTTGATCCGCGCGAGCTGTTCCAGGTACCGATCCGGCCCCATGGCGAACTCGGCGGGTGTCGGCAGGTACGTCGACGCCTCGGCCGACGCGGACTCGTGCGGCTCGAGCTGGCGGGTGAGCCCGAGCCGCTCGCGCACGATCTGCTCCTCGAACAGCGAGCGCATGACGATCGCCGAGGCGCCGGCGTCTTCGAGCCGGCGCACCATGTCGAGGTCGTCCGCGAGCGGAGAGGCGCCGGGCATGAACGGGCTCGAGAGCTCGAGGCCGAGGTAGCGGGTCGACAGATCCATCAGTGCGTCACCGTAGCTGGACGCGCCGCGCGGCGCGCGAGTTCGTCGTAGAGCGCCAGCCGGCGCCGGATCCGCTCCTCGGCGGCGGCGAGCAGCGCCTTGTAGCGATTGGGGTCCTGCTGCGCCGTGAGCTGGAAGCGGCTCTCGTTGGCCATGAGCCTGCCGACGTCGGTCTTCGGCGGCGGCGAGTCGAGCACGAGCGGCGGCTCCCCGAGGTCCGCGCGGCGCGGATCGTACCGGTAGAGCGGCCAGTAGCCGGAGTCGGCGGCGAGCTTCTGGTGCTCGATGCCGAACGCCATGTCGTAGCCGTGGGCGATGCAGTGGCTGTAGGCGATGATGAGCGAGGGACCCGGATAGGCTTCGGCCTCGAGGAACGCCTTGAGCGTCTGCGCGTCCTTCGCGCCGAACGCCACCTGCGCGACGTAGACGTGGCCGTAGGCCATCGCCATCAGGCCGAGGTCCTTCTTGCCGCCGGCCTTGCCGGCCACGGCGAACTTCGCTGCGGCGCCGGTCGGCGTCGCCTTGGACTGCTGGCCGCCCGTGTTCGAGTACACCTCGGTGTCGAGCACGAGCACGTTGACGTTCGCGCCGCTGGCGAGCACGTGATCGAGGCCGCCGTAGCCGATGTCGTACGCCCAGCCGTCGCCGCCGACGATCCACACGCTCTTCTTCACCAGGAAGTCGGCCAGGGCGTCGAGCTCGCGGACGGCTGCAGCGCGGCCGTTCGCAAGCACGTGGGCATCGTGCCCCGCCTCGACGAGACTCTCGGCCCAGCTGCCGTTGCCGTCTCCCTCGGCGCCGATCGTCCGCAGCGCGGACCGCAGCGCCGCGACCCGTTCGCGCTGGTCGCGAATGCCGGCCTCGCTCGCCTGGTCGGCCGCGAGCAGCCCCTCTGCCAGACCGGACGGCAAATCGGCTGCCAGCCGCTGCAGCAGTTCGCGGGCACGCCGTTCGTGCTGGTCGAGCGACAGGCGCATGCCGAAGCCGAACTCCGCGTTGTCCTCGAACAGCGAGTTCGACCATGCCGGGCCGCGCCCCTCCGCGTTCGTGGTGTAGGGCGTCGTCGGCAGGTTGCCGCCGTAGATGGACGAGCAGCCGGTCGCGTTCGCGACGAGGAGACGGTCGCCGAACAGCTGCGTCATCAGCTTCACGTACGGCGTTTCGCCGCAGCCCGAGCAGGCGCCCGAGTACTCGAACAGGGGCTGGAGGAACTGCGTGCTCTTGACGTCGGGCTTGACCTTCGCGCGGTCGGCCTCCGGCAGGTCGAGGAAGAAGGCGTAGTTGGCGCGCTCCTGGTCGCGCAGCGGCGCCTGCGGCGCCATGTCGATCGCCTTGTGGCGCGGATTGCCCTTGTCCTTGGCCGGGCACATCATCACGCAGAGCGAGCAGCCCGTGCAGTCCTCGGGCGCGACCTGCACGGTGTACTCACCGCTGAAATCCGGCCCTCTGTACGGCACCGACTTGAACGCGGACGGCGCATCGGCCCGGCGGGCCGGGTCCCAGACCTTGACGCGGATCGCGGCATGGGGGCAGACGAGCGCGCACTTGTTGCACTGGATGCACAGCACGGGATCCCAGAACGGCATCTCGGTCGCGATGTTCCGCTTTTCCCACTGCGCGGTGCCGGTCGGCCAGGTGCCGTCCACGGGGAATGCGCTGACCGGCAGCCGATCCCCCTGGTTGGCGAGCATCACCGCGGTGACGCGCTTCACGAAGTCGGGCGCCCCGGCCGGGATGAGCGGCGGCACGCGGCGCGATGCCGAGGCCGACCCGGGCACCTTCACCTCGTGGAGGTGCGCGAGCGTCGAATCGACCGCCTCGAAGTTGCGCTGCACGACCGCCTCTCCGCGCTTGCGGTAGGTCTTCTCGATGGCGTGCTTGATCTGCGCGATCGCCTGCTCACGCGGGAGCACGCCGGAAATCGCGAAGAAGCAGGTCTGCATGATCGTATTGATCCGCGTGCCCATGCCGGCGGCGTGCGCCACCTCGTAGGCGTCGATCACGAAGAACCGCAGCTTCCTGGCGACGATCGCTTCCTGCACCTCGAAGGGCAGCTCGTCCCAGATCACGTCCGGACCGAACGGGGCGTTCAGCAGGAACACCCCGCCCGGCTCGGCGTAGGAGAGGACGTCGTACCGTTCGAGGAAGCTGTACTGATGGCACCCGACGAACGACGCCTGCGAGACCAGGTACGGCGCGCGGATCGGCCTGGGTCCGAAGCGCAGGTGCGAAATCGTCACCGCCCCCGACTTCTTCGAGTCGTAGACGAAGTAGCCCTGCGCGAAGTTGTCGGTGCCCTCGCCGATGATCTTGATCGAGTTCTTGTTGGCGCCGACCGTGCCGTCCGCGCCGAGCCCGAAGAAGACCGCGCGCACGGTGTCGGGCTCCTCGATCTCGAACGTCTCGTCCACCGGCAGCGACAGTCCGGTCACGTCGTCCACGATGCCGACGGTGAAGTGCCGCTTCGGCTCGGGCCTGGCGAGCTCGTCGAAGATCGCCTCGACCATCGCCGGCGAGAATTCCTTGGACCCCAGCCCGTAGCGTCCGCCGATGACGCGCAGCTCGCCTGCCGGCAGCCCCTTCAGCGGCACTTCCCGGAGCGCCGTCACGACGTCCTGGTAGAGCGGCTCGCCGAGCGCACCCGGCTCCTTCGTGCGGTCGAGCACGGCAATCGATCGCACCGTGGGCGGCAGCGCGGCGACGAACGCCTCCGCGCTGAAGGGCCTGAACAGCTTCACGACCACGACACCGACTCTGGCCGACGGTCCGAGGGCGTCGACCGTCGCGGCCGCCGTCTCGGCGCCCGAGCCCATCACGACGAGGACGCGCTCGGCATCCGGGGAGCCGTGGTACTCGAACAGCCTGTACGCGCGGCCCGTGAGGGCGGCGAAACGGTCCATTGTGCGCTGCACGATCGAGGGGGTGACGTCGTAGTAGGGATTGACCGCCTCGCGTCCCTGGAAGAACACGTCCGGGTTCTGCGCCGAGCCTCGGAGCACCGGCCGGTCGGGCGACAGGCCGCGCGCGCGGTGCGCGGCGACGTGCGGCTCGCTGACGATGGCGCGGATGACGGACGCGTCGAGCCCGGCGATCTTCTGCAGCTCGTGCGACGTGCGGAACCCGTCGAAGAAGTGGAGGAACGGCACGCGCGATTCGAGCGTCGCCGCGTGCGCGATGAGCGCGAGGTCCTGCGCCTCCTGCACCGACGCCGAGGCGAGCAGGGCGAACCCGGTGCCGCGAACGGCCATCACGTCGCTGTGGTCGCCGAAGATCGAGAGCGCGTGCGTCGCGACGGCGCGCGCCGAGACGTGAAACACCGTCGGCGTCAGCTCGCCGGCGATCTTGAACATGTTGGGGATCATCAGGAGCAGCCCCTGGCTCGCCGTGAAGGTGGTGGCCAGCCCGCCGCCCTGCAGCGCGCCGTGCACAGCGCCGGCCGCGCCGCCCTCGCTCTGCATCTCGGCGACGGTCGGCACGACGCCCCAGAGGTTCGGCCGTTTCACCGCCGCCCACGCGTCGCACGCCTCCGCCATGCTCGACGAAGGCGTAATCGGGTAAATCGCAATGACATCGCTCAACTGATACGCGACGTTCGCACAGGCATCGTTGCCGTCCACCGTCGTCCACGTGTCCGCCATGATGCCTGTCCGGGGTGCAACGTGCGTGCTCAGGGAGAGCGGCCGGATTCAGGGAGCTTTTCGACCGCGGTGCCGGAAATCCGGCAGGAAGAAGGGCCGCCGAGCGCCGGGATCACGAGGCCGCGACCACCATCGCGAAGGAAGCACGAAGGCGGTCCATAGCGGCCGACCCCAGGAGAGGGAAACCTCAGCGCACCGCTATCGCGGCTGGCACATCCAGCGGCGGCCGGACGTCGGGGCCCGGGTCGTACACGCACAGCAGGTCCGAAGCCATCAGCGCACCGGTCGCCGCGAACGCCCGCGAGCGGGATCCGCCGCAGACCTCCCGGAACTCGCAGCGTCCGCACTTGCCGAGCAGCGCGTCCGCGTTCCGCAGCCGGCGGAACACCTCGTCCTGGCGGTACACGGCGGCGAGCCCGTCCGTTCGGACGTTGCCGCGGGCGACCGGCAGGAACCCGCTCGGGCAGATTCGGCCGACGTGATCGATGAAGACGAAGCCGTTGCCGTCGTTGACGCTGCGCGGCGCCCGAAGCTGGCGGCGCCGTTCGACCGCCGTCGTCGGCAGGCCGGCTTCGACGCGGTCGCGCTCGCGCTGCCAGACGACGCGCTGGTAGTGCGGCGCCTCGGTGGTCTTGATGCCGAACGGCGCGGTCAGCGAGAGGTCGTAGAGATACTGGAGGACGCGCTCGCACTCCTCGGGCGTCACCTGGTCGAGCGACGCGCCGCGCCCCGTCTGCACCAGGAAGAACACCGCCCAGAGCGCGATGGGGAGTTCCCCGACGCGCCGCGCCATCGCTTCCAGGTTCGGCAGCGTCAGCCGGCTGATCGTCGTGTTGATCTGGAGCGGCAGCTCCAGGTCGATCGCCGCCTCGATGATGCGCATCGTCCAGGCATAGGAACCGCGGACCCGTCGGAACGCGTCGTGCGACTCCGGGTCGGGACCGTCCAGGCTGACGGCCACGCGCGACAACCCGGCCTCTTTCAACTCTTCGAGGCGCTTGCGGGTGGCGGCCGCGGTGCCGCTTGGCGTCAGCGCGACCGTCAGTCCCTGGTCGGCGCCGTAGCGGACGAGCTCCTTGAGGTCGGGGCGCCGCATCGGATCGCCGCCCGTCAGCACGAGCAGCGGCGGCTGCGGGCCGAAGGCGCGCACCTCGTCGATCAGCCGGAAGCCCTCTTCGGTCGACAGTTCGCGCGGATCGCGCCGCGGGATGGCGTCGGCGCGGCAGTGGACGCACGCGAGGGCGCAGGCGCGAGTCACTTCCCAGATGACCAGGAACGGCGAGCGGTTGAAATCCACGAGCGACGGGTCGAAGCGGGCCATGAGTGCCCTCCTCATGCCAGCATCGCGCCAATGCGGTCTCGACGGTATGACGCCGATCATGGCACGTGCCCCCAGGCCGGCCGATACTGTTCCTGCCGATTCCCGGCCGTTGGCGCGCGTGTTGGATCGGCTCACGGCGTCGACGTCGATCCGCCGGAAATCCGGCAACGGCGGGCGTCCGACGGATCTCCGGTCCAAAGAGGTTGCTCATGCCGCTGAACGCCTGCGAGCTCGAAATCGACCTGTTCTGCCGCGGCATGCGCGTAGCCGACGACATCTCGCTCGAGGGCGCACGCGGCGTCGCGCGCACCCGGGCCGGCCTCGGGTCGGGCCTCGAAGTCATCCTGCCGACCGGGTCGCTCCTCAAGGACGCGATCTGGGTCAACGTTCCGGTGGTCGAGCAGTTCGCGCTCGATTCGCCCTACCGGCTCACGGGGGGACCGGCCGAGGGGTACGCGATCGTCGACGGCCGGACCGGGCACTCCTATCCCGCGCGGCTGGCGGCCGAGCCCGAGTGGTATTCGCGGATGACGTCACGCGACGTGCCGATGAGCCGCATCGGCGTGCTCCAGGGCACCTACCTCGGGATCTACATCAACATGGTCTGCGCGTTCTGGAACTACGCCCCGCCGCTCAACTGCCAGTTCTGCACGACCGGCCGCAACATCGGCGCGAACGAGGAGCTCGAGAAAGCCATTCCCGACGTGGTGGAGACGTGCTGGGCGGCGCGCCAGGAATCGAACGTGACCTTCGTCCACCTGAACGGCGGCTACGCCGGATCGCGTGGCATCGAGTTCGCGCTCCCCTACATCCGCGCCATCAAGGAACAGGTCGGGATGCTGGTCGGCCTGCAGCTCGCCCCCGAACGTGACTTCGGTCGCTACGACGAGGCCATCGCCGCCGGCGTGGACCACCTGTCGTTCTGCGTCGAGCTGATGGACCCCGAGTGGTTCGAGCGGATCTGCCCCGGCAAGGCGCGAATCCACGGCCAGCAGCTGTTCTTCGACGCGCTCGCGTACTGCGCCGAGCAGATGCCGCGCGGCGCGGTGTCGGGCGAGATCATCGCCGGCATCGAGCCGATCGAGCGGACCCTCGAGGGGATCGACCGGATCGCCAGCCTCGGCGCTTTCCCGACCGTCTGCATCTTCCGCCCGACGATCGGCTCGGACATGGAGGCCTGGCCGGCGCCGAACTACGAGGAGATGCGCCGGGTGATGGTCCACGTCTACGAGGCCTGCCGCCGGCACTGGATTCCGATCGGCGCGGCGCCGAACATTGAGGTCAGTCTTGTCGTCAACCCTGATGATGCGGCGCTGCTCGCGCCGCGGACGCCCGCGTTCTACACTTACGAGGCGTTCAGGCGACTCGCCCGGCTGGCGGCACGGCCGATCTTCCGGCATCGCCTCCAGCCGCGCCGGGCCGCGTAATCGACAGGGAGGGAGACCGTGCCCGAGCAGACGTTCTATGAGACGTTCAAGGTCAGCGGCGCACAGCTGCTGGAGGCGGTGAAGAACCTCCTGCACGAGGGCAACGTCCGCCGCGTGACCATCAAGCAGGACGAGCGCACCATCGTCGAGTTCCCGCTGACTGTCGGCGTCGTCGGTGCGGTCATCGCGCCGATGCTCGCCGCCGTCGGCGCGATCGCAGCCGTGCTGACCGAGTGCACGATCCAGGTCGAGCGGACGACGCAGCCGTCCGAGCCGGCGAGCAAGGACGGCGCGGCGTGATGTTCATCGTCCGGCTCCTGGTCAACGCTGCGGCGCTCTGGGTCGCGACTCGCCTGGTGCCGGGCGTGACATTCAGCGGCGGCTGGGTGCCGTTCCTGGGCGTGGCGCTGGTGTTCGGCGTCGTCAACGCCTTCATCCGCCCGGTCGCGAAGATCCTCACCCTCCCGTTCATCCTTCTCACGCTCGGCCTGTTCTCGTTCGTGGTGAACGGCCTGATGCTGTGGCTGACGAGCGGGCTTTCCGATGCCCTCGGGCTCGGATTCCACGTCAGCGGCTTCTGGGCCGCCTTCTTCGGCGCCCTCGTCGTCAGCATCGCGAGCACGATGCTCTCGCTGATGGTCACCGAAGCCGTCACCGACGCCGACTGACGACGAGAACGGCGCGTTCGAAGCCGCGGGCGTCGTTTGGACCGCGGCTGACGAATCGGATAGTGTCTTGAGCATGCCCCGCATGCTCGCTCGCGCACGCCAGACCAGCTTCCTCTTCTTCAGTGTTTGCGTCCTGGCCGGTGCCGTTCTGGCCGGCGCAGGCGCCGGCCTTCGGGCGGCCCAGAGTCCCGGTCCACAACCCTCGCCGATGCCGCCGCCGGTGCCGGCGCCGCAGGACCGGCCGTATCCGGGCACGATTCGCCTGGCCGTCGACGCAACGGACACCGCGCGGCGCATCGTCAGCGTGCGCGAGACCATTCCGGTCTCGGCTCCCGGACCGATCGTGCTGCTGTATCCGCGGTGGATTCCGGGGCATCATTCGCCGAACGGACCGGTGCAGGAGGTGGCTGGTCTGGTCCTCCACGCGAACGGCCAGCGGATCGAGTGGCGGCGCGATCCGGTCGACGTCTTTGCGTTTCACGCCGACGTCCCGGCGGGCGCGCATGCCATCGACGCGGAATTCCAGTGGTTGACGCCGGTCAACGCGCGCGTCGGGCGCGTCACCGTCACGACGGAGATGCTCGACCTGCAGTGGAACGCCCTCGCGCTGTATCCGGCCGGGTACTTCTCGCGCGACATCAGCGTCGAGCCGTCCCTGCGCGTCCCGGAGGGCTGGCAGGTCGCCACGGCGCTCGACACCGCGTCGACGAGCGGCTCGACGACGACCTTCAAGCCCGTGACGTTCAACACGCTCCTCGACTCGCCGGTGTACGCCGGCCGCTATTTCAAGCGCTACGATCTCGATCCCGGCGGCCCCGCGCCGGTCCACCTCGACGTCGTCGCGGATCGGGCGGACCTGGTGGAAGCGCCGCCGGACGGGCTGGCGGCGCATCGCGCACTGGTGCAGCAGGCGTACAGGCTGTTCGGCTCGCACCACTACGACCACTACGACTTCCTGCTGTCGCTCAGCGGCGAGATGGGCGGCATCGGGCTCGAGCATCATCGCTCGAGCGAGGACGGCACGATCCCGACCTATTTCTCGGACTGGACGAAGAGCTTCACGGTCCGTGACCTGCTCTCGCACGAGTACACGCACTCGTGGAACGGCAAGTTCCGGCGTCCGGCGGATCTGTGGACGCCGAACTTCAACGTGCCGATGCGCGACAGCCTGTTGTGGGTCTACGAAGGCCAGACGCAGTACTGGGGCTATACGCTGGCGGCGCGCTCCGGGTTGTGGACGAAGCAGGAGGCGCTCGACGCGCTCGCGTCGGTGGCCGCGACCTACGACCACCGGATCGGGCGGACGTGGCGGGCGCTCGAGGACACGACGAACGATCCGATCATCGCCAACCGGCGCCCGCAGTCCTGGCGCAGCTGGCAGCGCAGCGAGGACTACTACTCGGAGGGGCAGCTCGTCTGGCTCGACGCCGACACGCTGATCCGCGACCTGTCGCACGGCCGCAAGTCGCTCGACGACTTCGCGCGCGCCTTCTTCGGGATCGACACCGGCAGCTTCGTCACCGTCACCTACACGTTCGACGACGTCGTGCACGCGCTGAACGCGGTGCAGCCGTACGACTGGGCGACGTTCCTGGAGAGACGGCTGGAGGGCCACGGTCCCGGCGCGCCGCTCGACGGGATCACCCGCGGCGGGTACAGGCTCGTCTACACCGACAAACCGTCGGAGTTCTGGCGCGTGAACGAGAGCCGGCGCAGGATGGCGGACCTGACGTATTCGATCGGCCTGACCGCTTCCAGCGACGGCACGGTCAGCGACGTGCAGTGGGAAGGGCCGGCGTTCAAAGCGGGCCTGACCGAAGGAGCGCGGATCCAGGCGGTGAACGGCGAGGCCTACGACGCCGCGCGCCTCGAGGATGCCATCGCGGCCGCGAAGGGGACGGCCGCTCCGATCGTGCTCGTCATCCGCTCGGACGATCGCTATCGGACCGTGAGCCTCGACTATCACGACGGGCTGCGCTATCCGCACCTGGAGCGCGATCCGGCGACGCCTGCGCGCCTTGACGACATCCTGGCGCCGCGACCCTGACGTAGATGCCCCCCGGCGCGCCTCGCGATGTTCGCGGAGCTTCGCGCCGGCCGCCGGGAGGGTGGGAAGCGCCTTCTACCGAATTTTCGGCGAAATTCCAGGCATCGGCCTTGCGTCACCCCTCGCAGAGTCCGATGGTCGGCCATTCGCCGGCCGCCGAAATGCCACTCGCCGACTACTGGGGGGAGGTTGCAATGCTGGACCGTGACAAGCTGGAGACGGTCCTCTCGCGGCGGTTCCCGGGCGCGTCGATCGATCAGATCGCCTCGGCGGCCAACGCGATCATGGGGCTCGACGAGGAGTGGGAGGAGTTTGGCGGTCGGGGCGACGGGCCCGCCTATGATGTGTCTCCCACGTGCAGCGACGCGTGCCTGCTGGCGCGCGAGGCCGCAGCCGGGGCCGAGTTCCGGCTCCTGCGCCGGATCGGCCACTGACGGATCTGGTCCTCCCCGGCATGCCGGGAATCCGGCGGGCCGTCTGCCGGACGCCGGAAAACGGGCTGGAATCCGGCCGGCATTCGATTTGAAGACCCCGTCCGGGCATGAGTGGATCGAAAGTCAGCGAGGCGCTGCAGAATCGGTTCGAGGCCATCCGCCGTGCGGAGCTGGATCGGTTGAAGAAGAAGCTGGGCGGGCTCTCCGACGAGGACCGCGAGTCGGTTGAAGCCATTACTGCCGACGTCATCCGCGCGATCGCCAGCGTGCCGGCCCGCGCGCTCGCCGACGGGACGAAGCACCCGGAGCTCGAGGCCGTCGTTCGCATCTTCGCGCTCGAAGCCTGATTCCCCGCCGCAGTTCCCGTAAATCACAGACACACTACGTAACCCGGCTCGGAGGGCAGGCCCGTCCAGAGGGACAGGCTCTGCGCGCGTCCCGGGCGGTCCAGGAGGGTCGGTCCGACCCGCTACCTCCGGGCGTCGGCGAGCAGCTGTCTGACCCGGGCGGCGCCGGGGTAGTCGGGATGGGCCGCCAGCAGCTTTTCCCACGCCTTGATCGCGGCGGACCGGTCGTGCCGCCCCTCGGACTGCACGATGCCGACGTTGAAGAGCGTCTGCGCGTGCGTCGGGTCGATGGCGAGCGACTTGTCGTACTGACGGAGCGCCTCGTCGGCGCGGCCCGTGTACCAGAGCGCCGTGCCCAGATCGGTGCTGACGTTGATGTCGTGGGAGTCGAGCGCGAACGCCTGCTGGTAGAACGGAATCGCCTCCGCATACCGCCGCGCGTCGTAGAGCAGGTTGGCCAGGCCAACGGCCGCCTGCAGATTCCTCGGGTCGCGCGCGAGGATGCTGCGATACGCCTGGACCGTCGCCTCGTCGGCCGGCGGTACGCCGGCGACGTCTGCCGCAGCCGCGGCCTGCGACGCGGGGGCCGCCGACGCCTCGCGGCCGGTCGTCGTCGTGATGAGGTAGCCGGTGACGGCGCCGACCAGCAGGACGGCGGCGACATAGACGATCCACGAGTATTCTCCTTCTTCGTCGTAGGTGCGTTCGTGCATGCCTGGCGACGGAGCACTTCGTGTACCGATTGAAATGCGGGCCGTTTCGGGACCCCTTCGCGTCCGGCGCCGGAAATCCGTCAGGAGTGCGCTTCGATGGGCAGGTCAATGGAGATGATCGTGCCGCCGGCCGGCGGTACCTCGATCCGTATCGCGCCGCCATGAGCGTCGACGATGCGCTTGGCGGTCGGCAGGCCGAGGCCGGTCCCGCGATGCTTGGTGGTGAAAAAGGGATCGAACGCCTTCTCGCGCACCTCGGCCGGCATCCCCGGCCCGTGGTCGGCAATGGCCACCTCGACCCGGCCGTCGTGCTGTGCGAGGGAGACGTCGATGGCGCCCTGGCCGCTCATCGCCTGCGCGGCGTTGATGATGACGTTCTGAAAGGCGATGCGCAGCTGCTCGCGATCCGCGGCGATCGCCGGGACCGAGCCGTGCAGGCGCAGTTCGACCGCCGAGAGCGCCGGATCGCGCCGGAGCAGTTCAGCCGTGTCCCCGATGACCGCGGCCACGTCGACCGGCTCGGTCTGGAGCTGCCGCGGTCGTGCGAACACGAGCAGGTCCTGGACGATCGCGTTCAGCGCGTCGAGGCGGCCGATGATGTCGCCGACGATCGCCTTGTCGCGCTGCCCGGCCGGCATGCGCGACTGGATCACCTGCAGCGCGCCCCGGATGCCCGCGATCGGGTTCTTCACCTCGTGCGCGACGACGGCCGCCATTTCGCCGAGCCGCGCCAGCGCCGCCTGCTCGCGCAGCTGCTCTTCCGACCGTTTGCGCGCGGTGATCTCGTACCGGATCGCCATGTACTGATACGGCCTGCCGTGCGCGTCGAGGAACGGCACGATGGTCGTGTCCACCCAGTAGATCGATCCGTCCTTGGCGCGATTCCGGATCTCACCGCGCCAGATGCGGCCGTTGGCGATCGTGACCCACAGGTTGCGGATGAAGTCCTTCGAGTGGTAGCCGGAGTTGACGAGGCGGTGATCCTGTCCGATCAGCTCCTCGCGCGGATACTTCGAGATCTCGCAGAACCTGTCGTTCACGAACGTAATCGTCCCCTTCGTGTTCGTGACCGCCACGATCGCGGACTGATCGATCGCGTAGTTGATGTCGGCGAGGTCGCGCGTGCGCTGCTCGAGCCGGACCCCGGTCTCCCGGAACCGCCGCGCGATCAGGGCAATCGTCCAGACTTCCACGACCGAAAAGGTCCGGTCCAGCCAGGCGGTCCAGGGAATCAGGTCCCAGGGCGATTTGAGGAGCCCGGCGGCGATGAGCATGGTCGTGGCCCAGGCGCACAGGATGCCCGTCTGCGGCGGCAGCGCCAGTACGGCCAGCAGCAGCGGGACGACGTACAGCGACGACACCCCCATCGAACTGCGGGTGGCCAGGTCGGTGGCGAGGATGCCGCCCGCCAGTACGGCGGCGACCACGAGCGCCGCCCACTGGCGGGCATGCGAATGGCCGTGGGCGACATGCGACGCGTTAATCATCTGGCCTGACTTTTGAAGTGATAGTAGGCGTTACGGTTATGCTAGCCGATTCCGGGCTTGGGGAAAGCGGTTCAATCATGTCGGACTCGCCTGCGGCATTGAGGGATTTTTCCCACATGGAGAAAAAATCCTCGGCTCTCAGAGTGCTCGTCGTCGACGACGAGCCGCTGATCCGCTGGTCGCTCGCCGAGACGCTCCTCGACAGCGGGCATGAGGTTCTCGAAGCGGGCGATGCCCGCAGCGCGGTCGAGGCCGTTCGTGAAGCCCCCTTCCCGGTGGACGTCGTCCTGCTCGATTATCGGCTGCCCGATTCGAACGATCTCGGGTTGCTGGCCAGCCTGCGGCGCCTGTCGCCCGAAACGCGCGTCATCCTGATGACCGCCTTCGGGACGCCGGAAGTGGTGCAGGGGGCGCTGAAACTCGGGGCCTTTTCGGTTGTGCACAAACCGTTGGAAATGAACGACCTGGCCACTCTGGTCGCCAGGGCCTACGATTCCCGTCCGCACTAGACACGCCTGTATACTGAAAGGCGCCATGCAGGCGCCTACAGTCCTCGTCGTCGACGATGAACAGCTGATCCGCTGGTCGATTGCGAACCGCCTCAGTCAGGAGGGCTATCGCGTCCTGGAGGCGGAAACGGCGGCCGAAGCCCTGGAGCGGCATCGCGAAGGCGTGGACCTCGTGCTGCTGGACTACCGGCTGCCCGACTCGGATGGCCTCGCCGTCCTGAAACGGCTCAAGGAAGCCGATCCCGAGACCCTCGTCATCCTGCTGACCGCCTATTCGAGCGTGGAGACGGCGGTCGAGGCGATGAAGCAGGGCGCGTATCACTACGCGAACAAGCCCTTCAACCTCGACGAGCTCGCGATGCTCGTAGAGAAGGCGCTCGAGACGACGCGGTTGCGGCGCGAGGTGCGGACGCTTCGGGCGACACAGGCACAGCCCTACAGCATCGATCGCATCGTGGGCGAGAGCACGGCGATCGTGAATGTACGGGCGCTGCTCCAGAAGATCGCCACGAGCCCCGCGTCGACGGTGCTCCTGACGGGCGAGAGCGGCACCGGGAAGGATCTTGCCGCGAAGGTGATTCACTACGCGAGCGACCGCGCCGGCAAGCCGTTCATGAACATCACCTGTTCGGCGCTGGCCGAGACGCTGCTCGAGAGCGAGCTGTTCGGGCACGAGCGCGGCGCGTTCACCGGCGCCGATCGCCAGAAGCGCGGCCTGCTCGAATCAGCCGACGGCGGCACCGTGTTCCTCGACGAGATCGGAGAGATGGTGCCGGGCCTCCAGGCCAAGCTGCTGCGGTTCCTCGAGGAGAAATCGTTCAAGCGCGTGGGCGGCGCGTCCGACATCCGCGTGGACGTCCGCGTGATCGCCGCGACCAACCGGCAGCTCGAGGAGGAAGTGCGTCAGGGGCGGTTCCGTGAAGATCTGTACTACCGGCTGAACGTCCTGCCGATCGTCCTGCCCCCGCTCAGGCAGCGGCCCGAGGACATCCCGCTGCTCGTGAATTACTACGTCGACGCCTACAACACGGAGTTTCGCAAGCGCGTGCGCGGCCTGACGCCGGAGGCGATGGCCCGGGTGAAGACCTACCCGTGGCCCGGCAACGTCCGCGAGCTGCGCAACGCGGTGGAACGCGCCATGCTCCTGGTCGATGGGAACACGCTCACGGCCGATCAGTTCCCGCTGGCGCAGGGCGGCGCCATGCGGCTGTCGGACCGGATCGAGCTGCCGGGCAACGGCGTCGATCTCGAGCAGCTCGAACGATCGCTGGTCGTGCAGGCGCTCGAGCGCAGCGGCTGGAATCAGACGAAGGCGGCGAGTTTGCTAGGTCTCAACCGGGACCAGATCCGGTACCGGATCGAGAAGTTCAAGCTCGAGCGGACCACTTCGTAAGACGCGGTCAAATCCGCGGCCAATCGCGGCTTTTCCCCGGCTGGCTGCGGAATAATCCCCATCGCCGACCGGCTGCTGCCGGTACCTGGCGTCGAGATCTCGCAAATCCTCCGGAAAATCGGCGGACGCCGCGATGGCACAGGCGGCACATACGTTGCTCTTTCCTTATGCTGCACAGGGTCAAAAGGAGGCTCGATGCTGACCAGGGAAAGGGTCGAAGCCGTGCTCGATCGCGTCAGGCCGTTCATGCAGGCCGACGGCGGCGACATCGAGCTGATCGATGTGGAGGGCAACTCCGCCGACGTTCGGCTGACCGGCATGTGCGCCGGGTGTCCGAGCGCGCACATGACGCTCTATCTGGGCGTCGAAACCGCGCTGCGTGAGGAAATTCCGGAGTTCGAGACGCTGCGGCTGCTGTAAGGACCATAGCTATGACCACTCCCGCGCCGCTTTCGATGGATTCGGTCGTCGTCGGGCGCAGCGCCCGGATGCGCGCAGTGTTCGAGTTCCTGCGCGTCATCGGCAACAGCGACAGCACCGTGCTGGTCACCGGCGAGAGCGGGACCGGCAAGGAGGTGACCGCGACGCTCATCCACCAGTCGAGCCGTCGCAAGCACCATCCGTTCGTGGCCGTGAGCTGCGCGCTGTTCTCGGAGACGCTCATCGAATCGGAGCTCTTCGGCCACGAGCGCGGGGCCTTCACGGGCGCCATCAAGGATCGGCCGGGCCGCTTCGAGCTGGCCGACGGCGGGACGATCTTCCTCGACGACATCGACGACGTGCCGCTGTCGATGCAGGTGAAGCTGCTGCGGGTCCTCCAGAACAGGACCATCGAGCGCCTGGGCGGCACCCGCACGGTCCCGGTCAACGTGCGCATCATCGCCGGCAGCAAGCGCGACCTGAAGCAGATGGTCGCCGAGGGCAAGTTCCGCGAGGACCTGTACTACCGGCTCAACGTGCTGCCGGTGGCGCTGCCGCCGCTGCGCGAACGCCGCGAGGACATCCCGGTGCTCATGGAGCATTTCCTCGAGCGCTACTTCCGGCGCCGGGGCGAGGATCCGCCGCAGTTGTCGGACGCCGTCAAGCAGGCGTTCATGCGCTACGGCTGGCCGGGCAACGTGCGTGAGCTCGAGAACGCCTGCGAGCGGATCGCGCAGACCTGCACCTGCGGGACCGTCCGCGTGGGGTGCATGTCGGCGAACATCATGTTCCGCGCCGGGGCGCAGCCGCCGGACGTCTCGGTGCCCGCGTCGCTGCCGCAGCAGGCGGCGCCGATCTCGCTCGACGACCGCCTGCGCGAGCTCGAAGCGAACCTGATCAGCTGGGCGCTGAAGGTGAGCAACGGCAACAAGTCGCGCGCCGCCGAGCTGCTGCAGATCAAGCGCTCGACGCTCGGCGACCGGATCAACCGCTGCGGTCTGGGGCACACCGAGACCGTCGGCGCCGTCCCCGACGAGCCGCAGAGCGTGATGGCCACGGCCTGACTCGGCCTCCCTCCGGCCGAGCCGGTGCGGCAGGGAACGGGCGGGAACCCGTTTCCTCTGCCGCGCCGTGTTCCAGGGACTGCCTCAATCCCCTTTCTTCCGCCCCCGCGACAGCCCCGCTGTAGCCAGTGCCAGCCGGGCCTGCCAAAATGGGCTCGAGTCTGGGCGGCGCCCCGTGTCGCCGGACACCCGAGGGTAGCGCCCTGGCCGCAGACACCGTGCCCGCCGCAACCGGACGCCCGCCGGTCAATCGCTGGATTCCTGCCATCGCCGTCATGCTGAGCGCGGTGATGGAGGTCCTCGACACTTCCGTCGTCAATGTCAGCCTGCCGCACATCGCCGGCAGCCTGTCGGCGACCGTCGACGAAGCGACCTGGGTCCTGACGTCGTACATCGTCGCCAACGCGATCATCCTGCCGATCAGCGGCTGGCTGGCGAACTACTTCGGCCGGAAGCGCCTGCTGATGACCGTGGTCACGGGCTTCACGGTCTCGAGCCTGATGTGCGGCGTCGCGCCGAACCTGCCGGCGCTGATCTTCTTCCGCGTCATGCAGGGGACGACCGGCGGCGGGCTGCAGCCGCTGTCGCAGGCGGTGCTGCTCGAAGGCTTCCCGCTCGAGGAACGCGGCACGGCGATGGCGTTCTGGGGGCTCGGCATCGTCGCGGCGCCGATCCTCGGGCCCACGCTCGGCGGGTGGCTCACCGAGAACTACTCATGGCGGTGGGTGTTCTACATCAACCTGCCGGTCGGGATCCTCAGCCTCGTCATGATCTACCTGTACGTCGTCGATCCGCCGTACCTGAAGCGCACGTCGAACCGCGTCGACGTGTGGGGGCTCGGCCTGATGGCGCTCGGGATCGCGTCCTTCCAGGTGATGCTCGACAAGGGGCAGGAGGACGACTGGTTCGCGTCGCACTTCATCGTCACGCTGGCGGTCGTGGCGCTCGTCACGCTCGCGATCTTCGTCGTCCGCGAACTGCGGACGTCCGAGCCGCTGGTCGATTTCCGGCTGCTGCGCTTCCGCACGTACGCCGCCGGCGTCGGCGTCGCGACGGTGCTCGGGTTCGTGCTGTACGGCAGCCTCGTGCTGCTCCCGCTGTTCATGCAGGAACTGCTCGGGTTCTCGGCCGTGGAGGCCGGCTTCTGGATGTCGCCGCGCGGCATCGCCACCGGGATCATGATGCCGATCACGGGATATCTGCTCGGACGGCGGATGGATCCCCGCTGGATGCTCGCGGTCGGGATGATCGTCGCAAGCCTCGCGTTCTTCGGCTATTCGGGACTGGACCTGCAGGCGGGCCCGACCGACTTCCTCGTGCCGCAGTTCGTGCAGGGAATCGGGATGGCGCTCGTCTTCGTCCCGTTGACGACGATTACGATGGATCCGATCCCGCTCGCCTCGACCGGCTACGCGACGAGCATCTACAGCCTGATGAGGAACATGGGGGCGAGCATGGGGGTGTCGTTCGTGACGACGATGGTCGCGCGGCGCTCGCAGTTCCATCAGGCGCGGCTCGCCGACGCGGTGTCGGTGTACAGCCCCGGCGTGCAGCGGAGGCTCGAGCAGTATGGCGGCGCGATGGCCGGCCGCGGCGCACCGCCGGGGGTCGCCTCGCATCAGGCGCTCGGCGTGATGTACCGTCAGATGCTGCAGCAGGCGATGCTGATGTCCTTCGTCGACATGTTCTACGTGCTCGGGATAATGTTCCTTGTCGTGACCCCGATCGTGTGGCTCATGCGGCGTCCGACGCAGCGGGCGCATGGTGCCGCGGCCGCGGCGCATTAGTGCCATGGCCCGGGCCCCTCATCGGTAGGGGCGGACCTTCAGGTCCGCCCGGCGGTGGAGTAGGGGCGGACCTTCAACTTGATCATCGGTAGGGGCGGACCTTCAGGTCCGCCCTGCGGCGGAACGGGCCCTCGGGGCCGACCGCGAAGGAGGGCGCGATGTGCGATCTCGGCCATGCCCATTCCCATGACGCATTCGGGTTCCTCGTCGATCGTCCGGAAATTCGCGCGCTCATCGAGCGCGCGCGGCAGGTGACGGCCGACGTCCCAGACGCCGCGGGCCGGGTCCGGGCGCTCGAGCCGGCGTTCGCGACACTGCTCGCCGCTGAAGGCTGGCTCCCCGAGGAATGTGCGCGTCCCGACGAGGCGAGCGGGATGGGCGGCGGCATCGGCCAGTATGCGCTCTATCGCGCCGCGGACGGATCGCTCTGTCTCTTCTCGCTCGTCGTTCCGGCCGGCGCCGCCACCCCGGTGCACGATCATCTGGCGTGGGGCCTCGTCGGCATCTATCGCGGCAGGCAGGACGAGACCGTGTACCGCCGCCTCGACGACGAGAGCGACCCCGGACGGGCGCGCCTGGAGGTCGCGAAGCGGCAGACGCTCGCGCGCGGCGAATGCTACGCGCTGCTCCCGCCCGCCGACGACATCCACTACGTCCGGACGGTGTCCGACACGCCGTCGGTGTCGATTCACCTGCTCGCCAACGACACGGCGTGCGTCTGGCGCCACAGGTTCGATCCCGAATCGGGCGAAGTGACGCCGTTCCGGTCCGGCTACACGAACGCCCCGTGCCCGCCGGAGGAGGCGGCCGGGTCCGCCTCGTGACGGAGCGCGTCGACCACGTCGTCCTGCTCGACGTGGACAACACGCTGCTCGACAACGACGCCGTCGAGCGCGACCTGCGCCGGCACATGACCGACGCGTTCGGCGAGGACTGCCAGCAGCGCTACTGGGACATCTTCGAGGAGCGGCGGGCCGAGGTGGGCTACGCGGACTACCTGGGCGCCCTGCAGCGCTTCCGGGTCGAGCATCCCCGCGCCCCGCACGTCCTGAGCATCTCGCTCTACCTGCTGCACTATCCGTTCGCCGATCGCCTGTACGCCGATGCCCTCGAAGTCGTCGGTCGGCTGCGCCGGCAGGCGCTGGTCGTCATCCTGAGCGACGGCGACGTCGTCTTCCAGCCGCGGAAGGTGGAGCGGTCAGGACTCTGGGCAGCCGTCGCCGGCGAGGTCCTCATCTACGTCCACAAGGAGCAGATGCTGGACGACGTCGAGCGGCGGTACCCGGCGGAGCGCTACACGATGGTGGACGACAAGGTGCGGATCCTGACGGCGATGAAGGATCAGTGGCAGGATCGCCTGACCACCGTGTTCGTGCGGCAGGGGCACTACGCGCTCAACGAGCGGCTGGTCTCGCAGTACCCGCCGGCCGACGTGACCATCCAGCGGATCGGCGATTTGGCTGTCTGGTAGGGGCCGGTCTTCAGACCGGCCGACGCATCATTCCGCCCTCAGCGCCTCGACGGGATTGACCCTCGTCGCGCGAAGCGCCGGCAGGTAGCTCGCGAGGATGGCGGCGGCGGCCAGTCCGAGCGATACGCCGGCGTAGGTCAACGGATCGAGCGGACGGATCTCGAACAGCAGCGCGGTCATCGCGCGCGCCAGCCCGGCCGCGGCGACCAGGCCGCAGGCGATGCCGATGACGGCGAGGCGCGCGCCGTGACGGACGAACATGCCGGTGACCTGTTCGTTCTGCGCGCCGAGGGCGCGGCGGATCCCGATCTCGCGCGTCCGCTGCGACACGGAGTACGAAATCACGCCGTAGATGCCGGTGACGCCGAGCAGCAGCGCCATGACGGCGGCGATGGCAAGCATCACGAGCGCGAACGACGTCCGCGCCAGCGAGCGCTCGTACACCTCCTGCATCGTCCGCGGGCTGGCGAGCGGCAGGTTGGCGTTGACCGACCAGACCGCGTTCTGGAGATCGCTGCGCAGCGACGCCGAGCCGGCGCGATTCGTGCGCACCGCGAACGCCAGGTAGCGCCGAATGAAGACCTCGCCGCCTTCGAAGTCGCGCATCAGGATCGGCCAGTAGGCGATCGTCGGAGCTTTCTCGCTGACGCCGCTGTCGTGCTCGTCGGCCACCACGCCGACGATTTCGCGGTACGCCGCTTGGGACGACGGCCGGATCCGCTTGCCGATCGCCGCGGCCGGCGAGCTCCACAGCTCGCGCGCCAGATTCTCCGACACCATCGCGACCGGACGCGCCTCGTATGTCTCGGCCCACGTGAAGTCGCGCCCGGCGACGAGCCGGTTGCCCATCGTGGCGAGCAGGCCGGGCGACACCACCTTGAACAGCCGCAGGGGCGGGAGCTGCCCCTCGGCATAGGCGTGGTCCTCGGCGAAGATCGGATCGTGCCAGCCGCCGCCGGTGTCCATCGGGACGATGCTCGTGAGTCCGACCGACGAGACGCCGGGCACGGCGGCGACCTTGTCGGTCAACGCCTGCCACAGCCGCACGACCGCCGTGGGATCCTTTACCGCGCCTTCGGGGATGGAGATGCGGAAGGTCTGCAGCGACTCGGGGTGCGTAAAGCCCGGATCGACGCGGCGCAGCGCCTGGAACGTCCGGATCATCAGCCCGGCGCTGACGAGCAGCACCAGCGCCAGCGCCACCTGCACGACGACGAGCGTGTTCCGCGCGCGGTGGCGCTCGCGGCTGAGCGTCAGGCTGCGACCTTCGGACCGCAGCGTGCGGCCGACCCGCGGCCCCGCGTACTTGAGCGCCGGAATGAGGCCGAAGAGGACGCCGGCCGCCAGCGCGATGACGAACGTAAACGCGAGCGCCTGCGGATCGAGCGCGATCTGCTCGGCGCGCGGGAGGTTCGCCGGCGCGAGCGCCGTCAGGATGCGCAGACCGCCGTACGCGAGGACCAGGCCTGCGGCGCCGCCGAGCAGGCCGAGCACCGTGCTCTCGACGAGGAGCTCGCGGACCAGATCGCGCCAGCTCGCGCCGAGCGCCGCGCGGACCGACAACTCGTGCTGCCGCCCTTCCGCGCGGACCAGCAGCAGGTTCGCGACGTTCGCGCACGCGATGAGCAGCACGAGGCCGACCGTGCCCATCAGGATCCACAGCATCGCCCCGACGTCGCCGACCATGCTCGCCTTGAGCGGCCGGAGCGCGGGCGCGAGGCGCGCCTGGTCGAACATCTTGCGCGGGAAGCCGGGTGCCGCCGGAAACCGGTCGAGCGACATCGGAATCATCCGCGCGACGTCGGCGTCGGCCTGCGCCATCGTGACGCCGGGCTTCAGCCGCGCCATGGCGTCGTAGCTGAAGTTGCCGAGGAAGGTCTTCGCCGGATCCAGCTGAAGCGGCACGATGCCGGACGGCTTCAGGTCGAGGAAGCGGAACGTCGCCGGCATCACGGCCACGACTTCGCGCGGCCGGCCGTCGAGGACGAGGCGGCGGCCGATCACCGCGCGATCGCCGCCGAACTTCGACTGCCAGTAACCGTACGTCAGGACGATCGTCGCCGGCGCGCCGGGCCTGTCGTCCGCCGCCGTGAGCGGCCTGCCGAGCACCGGCTGGATGCCGAGCGCCTCCATCACGCCGTCGGTGACGTCCAGGATCGGAATCTCCTCCGGGACGTCGACGCCGGTCAGCGTCATCGTCTCGTTCGTCCAGAGGCCGACGTGCTGGAACGTGCGCGACGAGTCGCGGTAGGTGAAGTACAGGAACGGCGCGCCGCCGGTCCGTTCCATGCCGACTCCCGGCGCCGTCTGGTTGACGTCCACCAGCTGCTCCGGCTGGGGATAGGGCAGCGGCTTCAGCAGCACGCCATCGACGACGGCGAAGATTGCGCTGTTGGCGCCGATGCCGATGGCAAGCGTCAGGACGGCGATCGCCGTGAAGGTGGGCTGCTGCGCGAGCCGACGGAGGACGTGCTCGAGGCGCATGCGATCACATACGCGAGATGACAAGGCGAAGTTCGGATATTCCTTCGACGGCCACCGACAGCAGGTACCCGGGCGCGGCGTGCTCGGTCGCGAACGTCCATCGCGAGGCGTCCATTCCCGGAGGGGCGTGAAAACTGGCGACGGATCCGTCGGGTGCGACGTCGAACCCGATTGCGTGGAGCGATTTTGCGATCCCCTCTCCGGTCGCCTTGAGGTATGCCTCCTTCAGCGTCCACAAGCGGAAGAAGCGCTCCTTCCGCCCGCGACCGTCCGCCCGCCGCAGCCACGCGACCTCGTCCGGGCCGAAGAAGCGGTCGGCGACCCCGTCGACGTCCGGCTCGCGGTCGAGCGCCTCCACGTCGATGCCGACGGGAGCGCCGGCCGTCACGGCCACGGCGACGCACCCGCGCGTGTGCGACAGGTTGAAGGCAAGAGGCGCCGGAGTTTCGGGGGCGAGGACCGGCTTGCCGCCGGCGATGGTGTCGAAGCGCCAGTCGGCCGGCGCGCTCGCCGCCGGCCGCTTCGCGTATTCCGACAGGGCCGTGCGAAGCAGCGCGTGGGCGGCGGCGTAGTCGCGCCGGTCGCGCGCGAAGTGGAATCGTTCGTACCGCGCCCGCTCATCGGCCGAGAGGAGGCCGACCACCTCCTGGACGGCCCGCTCGTCCATGCCGGCGGTCCGCCGGATCCACACGTGCACGTCGCCGATCGACATCACGTCTCCATCGGCCGACTGCCACGCCACCATCACCACATCACCACATCACCACATTACCAAATTCCGCTATCCTGTCTCGATGCAGTACACGCATTTCGTCGATGGCCAGTTCGTCGATTCGTCCTCGAGCGCGCGGATCGACGTCGTCAATCCCGCGACCGAGGATGTGATCGCGCGGGTGCCCGACGCCGATGCCTCCGATGTCGACGCGGCGGTCGGCGCGGCGCGCCGGGCGTTCGACGAGGGGCCGTGGAAGGAGAGCACCGCCCAGGAGCGCGGGCGCATCCTCCTGCGGCTGGCGGACATCGTGCGCCGCCGGGCGCCGGCGCTTGCCGAGCTGGAGACGGTGAACAGCGGGAAGCCGATCTCCGAGGCCGAAGGCGACATCGAGGACGTGGCGACCTGCTTCGAGTACTACGGCGGGCTCGCGACGAAAATACAGGGGGACGTGCTGCCGGTGCCGGATCGAGCGATCAGCCTCGCGCTCCGCGAGCCGATCGGCGTCGCCGCGCAGATCATCCCGTGGAACTACCCGCTGCTGATGGCGGCGTGGAAGCTGGCGCCGGCGGTCTGCGCCGGGTGCACCACGGTCCTCAAGCCGGCGGAGCAGACGCCGCTCACGGTTCTCGAGCTGGCGCGACACTTCGAGGAGGCCGGTCTGCCGCCCGGCGTCGTGAACATCGTGACCGGCTCGGGGCAGGCGGGCGCCGCGCTCGTGGCGCACCGCGGCGTGGACAAGATCGCGTTTACCGGGAGCGTCGAAGTCGGCAAGACGATCATGCGGTCGGCGGCCGACACGCTGAAGAAGATCTCGCTCGAGCTCGGCGGGAAGTCGCCGAACATCATCTTCGCCGACGCCGACTTCGAGGCCAGCGTGGACGGTGCGCTGTTCGGGCTCTTCATCAATCAGGGCGAGGTCTGCTCGGCGGGCAGCCGCATCCTGGTGCAGCGATCCGTGTACAGGCGCGTGCTCGACGCGATGGTCGAGAAGACGAGGCGCATCAGGATCGGCCCGCCGCTCGATCCCGGCACGAAGATGGGACCGCTCGTCAGCCGCGAGCAGTTCGATCGCGTGCGCGGGTACCAGGAGCTCGGCCGGCGCGAGGCAAAGCTGGCCGCCGGAGGAGGCGACGCGAAGGCGGCGGGCCAGGGGCGCGGCTACTTCGTGGAGCCGACGATCTTCTACGACGTCGACAACCGCGCGCGCATCGCGCAGGAGGAGATCTTCGGCCCGGTCGCGTCGGTCATCCCGTTCGACACCGACGCCGACGCGATCCGGATCGCGAACGACACCTACTTCGGCCTCGCCGCCGCCGTGTGGACGCGAGACATCTTCCGGGCGCTCAACACGGTCAAGGCGCTGCGCGCCGGCATCGTGTGGGTCAATCACATGCAGCCGACCTACGTCGAAGCGCCGTGGGGCGGCTACAAGCAGAGCGGCTTCGGCCGCGAGCTCGGACGGTGGGGCGTCGAGGAGTACCTGCAGGTCAAGCAGGTGCACATCAATCTCGACGAGACGCCGATTGGATATTACTAGGGGCGGGGGCTCGAGCGCTGAACAGGAGTCGCACGATGGTACTCGTGGCTGGCGCGACCGGCTCGCTGGGTCGCAAGGTCGTGAACGGGCTGCTCGAACGCGGCAAGGTCGTCCGCGCGCTCGCGCGGCCCCGGTCGCAGTACGGGCCGCTCGAACGGGCCGGCGCGAACGTCGTACCCGGAGACCTGAAGGACCGGGCGAGCCTCGACCGCGCGTGCCAGGGCGTCGCCGCCGTCATCACGACCGCGAGCGTCTCGAAGACCGGCGACGACTCGGTCGAAAACGTCGACCTGCACGGCAATCAGAACCTGATCGCCGCGGCGGACGCCGCCGGCGTCCGGCACTTCGTCTTCGTCTCGACGCTGCGCGCCTCCGTGGACAGTCCGGTTCCGTTGTTCCACGCGAAAGGCATGGCCGAGACGGCGCTGCGTGAGAGCCGGATGGCCTGGACCATCCTCCAGGCGAACGCCTTCATGGACGTCTGGTTTCCGATGCTGATCGAGGCGCCGATGCTCGCGGGCCGCGACGTGACGCTCGTGGGCGAATCGCGAGGCCGCCACTCGTTCGTGGCGGAACAGGACGTCGCGGCGTTCGCGATCGCGGCGCTGCAGACTCCGGCCGCGCGCAGGGCGACGGTTGCCATCGGAGGGCCGGAGGTGCTCACGTTCACCGACGTCGTGCGTGCATACGAGGAGGCTGCAGGGCGGCATATTCCCGTGCGCCGCGTGGCGCCCGGCGAGCCGATTCCCGGCGTGCCGGAGCCGATCTGGGGAATTGCCGCCGCGCTCGAGGCGTATGACTCGCCGGTTCCGATGGAGGAAACGAGCCGGCGATACGGCGTCTCGCCGACCAGCGTGCGCGACTTCGCCCGGTCCAGGCTCGCCGCCTCGCCCCGGTCTGGCTAGGCGTTTCGTATGCGGCAGGCGTCACCGCGCGAGGATCGACGTCGGCCTTACAGTTCTGTCCATCTCCACGTGAAATTGACGGGCGCGCCGGATCGATAGCGCGCGGCCGCGGCGGGCAAATCTGGAAGGGCACGTCCGGTACACATCTTGCCGCGGGCCGCGCATGTTTCCGGAAGCGCAGCTCGAGCCGATCCGCGTGCGCCGCTGGCCGACCGAGGGGCCTCTCCTCATCCTGAACATCCTGGCGTCGGCGGGGGTATGGTTCCTGTTCTTCCGCTCGCTTCAGACCGCGCCAATCGCGTTCGCCTGGGCCGTTTTTCTCGGTGTCATGAACCTTGCCTTCATCGCGTCGATCCGCGGAAGCGCCGTCCGCCTCGGTCCCGATCAGTTCCCTGAGCTCTACGGCCGCGTCGAGGGGATCGCCCGCCGGATGGGGCTTCGGCGTACGCCCGACGTGTACCTGATGCAGCAGGATGGCGCCCTCAACGCGTTCGCGACCCGCTTCGTGCGCACGCACATGGTCGTGCTTCTCTCGGATCTGCTCGAGGCCTGCGGCGACAACGCGGCCGCGCGTGACATGATCATTGGACACGAGCTCGGACACATCCGGGCCGGCCACTTGCGCGGGCGATGGCTGCTGATGCCGGCCTCGTTCGTGCCGTTCCTCGGCTCCGCCCTGTCGCGGGCCCGCGAATACACCTGCGACCGGTACGGATGCGCAGCGGCCGGCGATCGCGATGGTGCGTTGCTGGGCCTGACGATCCTTGCAGCAGGCGGACGGTTCGGCCCGCTCGTGAACCGGGCCGCGCTTGCCCGGCAGCGGCGCGACCTTCGTGGGGCGCTGATGCTCGTCGGCGAATGGCTTGGATCGCATCCGCCGCTGTCGAGACGGATCCGGGCGCTCGCCCCGGACCTCGAACCCGCGGGCGTCGTCGAGCCGCGGTCGAACCTGCGCGGTCTGCGGGTGGCCGCCGCCGCGGTGCTGGTGCTCGTGGGAGGAATCGCGGCGGTATCGGCCTACCTGCCGCGCCTGGGCCTCGCGCGTCCCCGCCCGTCGTCAGCACGCTCGAGTCCCGGTCCCGACGCCGAACGCCAGGTCGAACGTGACCTCAGAGGCCTGAAGGCGTTCGTCGAGGACGAACGCCGGCACGGCCGCAATCTGCCGTGGGACGGCTGGGATCTCTACGCGCGCTGGGAGAAGGCACACCCGAACGATCCCGATCCGGTCGATCCGTTCAACGAGTACTGGTACGACTATGAGCACCAGGGCGGTGAGTACCGAATCTGGAGCAGCGGGCCGGACGGTCGCAATCACACGGCAGACGACATCGTTCTTGAATCGGCGGCCGGCGCGTCACCGCATCGACGGTACACGTACCGGCATTGACGCGCTGCCCTCTCCTCAGAATCCGATCGCGAGCCCGTCCTTCCGCGGGTCGGAGCCGCCCATGAGCACGCCCGTCGCCGGATCGATCATGATGCCCTGGAAGCCGCCCCAGAGGCCGACGCCGTAGACGAGCCGGTGGCCGCGGCGGTTCAGGCCGAAGACCGTCTCGGCCGGGATGCCGGTCTCGAGCGCGACGCCGGCCGCCAGATCGCGCACGCGCGCCGCTTCGCCCGCGCTCTGGATGTCCATGCCGTAGTCGATCAGGTTCATCAGCACCTGCACGTGTCCCTGCGGCTGCATGTCGCCGCCCATCACGCCGAACGTCAGCCATGGCTTGCCGCCGTGCATGACCATCGCCGGGACCAGGGTGTGCAGCGGCCGCTTGTGGGGCGCGATCCGATCGGGGTGTCCGGGCTCCAGCGTGAACAGGCTCCCGCGGTTCTGCAGCGTGATGCCGGTGTCGCCGGCGACGATCCCGGACCCGAAGCTGTCGAACAGCGACTGGATGAGCGAGACCATGTTGCCGTGCCCGTCGGCAGCGGTCAGGTACACGGTGTCGCCGAGGTCGCGGCCCTCGACGGGATCGGGACCGGCCGACGGCGTCCGGCCGTCGATCGCCGCCGGCAGGTACTTCGCGGCCGCGTGCAGCGGATCGATCTCCTTGCGGCGCGCGGCCGCGTACTCCTTCGAGAGCAGCGTCTTCAGCACGGAGGGCGGCACCGACTCGGGATCGGCGACGTACGCGTTGCGATCGGCGAACGCGATCCGCTTCGCCTCGACGAGCAGGTGCAGCGACTCGGCCGTGTTGTGGCCGAGCGCTTTCATGTCGTAGCCCTCGAGGATGTTCAGCATCTCGAGCGCCGTGATCCCCTGCGTGTTCGGTGGCAGCTCGTAGACGTCGTAGCCGCGGTACGAGGTCGTGATCGGATCGACCCAGTCGGCGTGGTAGTCGGCGAAGTCGCGCGCGGCCAGCAAGCCATCCCGCTTCCGGATGTCGGCGACGATCCGACCCGCGAGCGCGCCCGTGTAGAACGCGTCGCGCCCCTCCTTCGCAATCTCCTCGAGAGAGTCCGCGAGGTGCGGGTTGGAGAAGATCTCGCCCGGCTTCGGGGCGCGGCCGTTCGGCAGGAACGTGGCCGCCGCCGCCGGGTCGCGCGCGAGCTTGCGCGCGGCCACCGCCCAGTCGGTCGCGATGATCTCCGAGACCGGATATCCCTCCCGCGCGTACTGGATGGCCGGCGCCAGCGCGCGGGCGAGGGAGATGGTGCCGTACTTCTGCAGCAGCTGCGACCATCCCTCGACGACGCCCGGCACGGTCACCGAGAGCACGCCGGCGCCCGGAACCTTCGTCAGGCCGCGCGCGGCAAATGCCGCCGGCGTTGCGGCGTAGCCCGAGCGTCCGCTCGAATTGAGGCCGTGCAGCGTGTTCGTCCGGCCGTCGTGCACGATCGCGAACAGATCGCCGCCGATGCCGTTCATGTTCGGCTCGACGACGGCGAGGACCGCTGCGGCGGTGACCGCGGCGTCGATCGCGTTGCCGCCCTCCTCGAGGACGCGCAGTCCGGCCGCCGACGCGAGCGGCTGGCTGCTCGCCACCATGCCGTGGCGCGCCATCACGACCGAGCGCGTGCCGCGCGGATGCGAAGCGGGACGATCACCGGGTGCCTGGGCCATGGCAGTCACCAGCGCGAAGGCGGCAATCAGAAAGGGCAGGAGGATCTTCATGCGGCAGATTGTAGTGCAGGAGCCTCTGCCCTTCCTGCGGTCCTGTCGTTCTGCAAACCCGCAATTCAGAGCGCGGTCAGCGGCACCTCGTAGTGTGAAACGCGGCGCTCCCAGGTTGCGAGCAGCGCCTGCGCCCGCGGCGCGACGACGGCCGCTTCGGCGTCGGGGCCGGCAAACCGGCGGATCGCGTCGATGGAATCCCAGAGCGTGATCACGGTGAACTCGATCGTGCCATCCTCGACGCGCTGCAGCACGAGGGCGCCCCGGTTGCCGTCGATGGCTCCGATCTCGGGAAAGACCGTGTCGCGCAGGTGTGCCAGATACTCCGGCGCGGCGTCGGCGCGCGCGGTGCCTCTCCAGACGCGGGCGATCACGACGATCTCCTTCCCGGCCGCACGGGCGAGGCCGGGTCGCCAAGCAGCCGGCGCACGGCCGTCATCGCCCTCACCAGCCGCCGTCGATCGGCGACCGACAGGTGGGAGACGAGACGCTCGACGTCCTCGATGGCCCGCCGGTTGAGGTCGTTGAAGACGCGGCGCCCGCGCTCGGTCACCTCGAGCAGCAGGCGCCGGCGATCCGTCGTCGACTGGCGGCGGCGGATCAGGCCGCGGCGCTCGAAGCCCTTCAGCGTGCGGCTCAGGTAGCCGGCGTCGAGGCCGAGGTCCGCCGCGATCTGGCGCGCCGACGGCGCGTCGCGCTCCGCGATCTCGACGAGCACGCGCGCCTCCGAGAGCGAGAACGGCGAGTCGAGCAGCCCCGGGCGCAGCACGCCGATGCGCCTGGTGAAGAACCGGTTGAACGCGCGAATCTCGGCGACGACCGACGGATCGACCGGGCGCGAGCTGGGCACGGCGGCAGGTGTACCAGACCGGCCGGGCGAAGTCAACGAAATCGTTGACTGAGTCAATTAAGTCGCGTACGCTCGGTCCCGGGGGGACTCATGTACTACGCGCTCTTCTACGAGACCGCCGCCGACTACCTCGAGCGCCGGCCGATGTTCCGCGACCGGCACCTCGCGCTGGCGAGGCGCGAGCACGAGGCCGGGCGCCTCGTCCTTGCCGGCGCGCTCAAGCCGTCCGGCGCGCTGCTCGTCTTCGACGTGCCCTCGGCCGCGGACGTGGAGGCCTTTGCGAAGGCCGACCCCTACGTGCTCAACGGTCTCGTCACGGCGTGGCGCGTCAAGGAGTGGACGGTCGTGATCGGCGGCCGCCCGGCAGAAGCCTGAACCCGTGTCTGGTGGAAGTTGGCCGCGAAACGGCAGCCACATGGTTACTGACTGCTCAACGGTGGATTCCTTAGCCGACCGGCGGTCATACTGGATCGCCAGCGCGCGGACCTGGTTACGGCTGTGCGAATTGCATCCACTCGTTTCCGCGGATCGCTCGCCTGGGCGGCCGCGGGCCTCGTGCTCCTGACGGTCCTCACCCGCCTGCCGGCGCTCGTCTACCCGCACCCGATCGACGACGAGGCCATCTACTCGGTCGTGGCCACCGAAATCGTGCACGGCGGCCGTCCCTACGTGAACGCGGTCGAGCGCAAGCCGCCGCTGCTGTTCTGGACGTACGCCGCGCTCTTCGACCTCGCCGGCCCGTACGACTGGCGCGCCCTGCACGTGCTCGCGGTGCTCTGGGTCCTCGCAACCATGGCCGGGCTGTTCGTCGCCGGCCGGGAGATCGCGGGCCCGGAGGCCGGGCTCGCCGCCGCTTTGCTCTACAGCATCTTCCAGCCGTGGATGACGTGGAAGAACCTCGCGCTCAACGGCGAGCTGCTCATGAACCTGCCGCTCGCGTGGGCGCTCGCGATCCTGTTCGCGCGGGAACGCCCGCGGAGCAGACCCGGCCTGCTCGCCGCCGGCGCGCTCATCGCCGTCGCCTGCCTGCTCAAGCAGCCGGCCGGCATCGCGATCCTGCCGGCAGTCGTGTACATGCTGACGCGCGCGTACCGCGGGAGCCGGGGGCTCGGCGTCAGTGACGCCCGCCGTCACGCGGCGCTCGTCTGCGTCGGCTTCGCCGCGGCGCTCGTCACGGTCGGCCTCGTGCTTCGCGCGCAGGGCATTCTCGGCGACGCGTGGTACTGGAGCGTCGGCGATCACGACATGCCGCACGTCTTCTGGCTGAGGGCGGTCGAGCATTCGACCGGCTTCCTGCTGGCGTGTCTGCCGCTCGTCGGCGGCGCGATCGTCTCGCTGCGGAACGGCGACCTCTGGCGCGGACGGGCCGCGGAACGGGACAGCCTGATCGTCTGGATCGCGGCGTCGTGCATCGGGGTGTCGGCGAGCGCCCGCTTCTATCCTCACTACTACATCCAGCTCGTGCTGCCGCTGGCGGTGGCGGCCGCGCCCGCGTACGCGCGCCTGTGGCAGCAGGCAGCTCCACGCTGGTCGCTCGCGGGAACCGCCACGGCGGCATGGCTCATCGCGACGATGCTGGTGTTCGCCGTGTCGCAGTCCGTGGGACTGCGTGCGCAGCGCACGCCGCCGGCCGGGCTGTACCTGCGGCAGCATTCCTCGTCCGCCGACCGCGTGTTCGTGTGGGGCCAGTCGCCGCGGATCTACGACGACGCGGAGCGACGGCCGGCATGCCGCTACGTGGCGACATTCCCGCTGACGGGGTACGTCTTCGGCAGTACCGTACCGGGCCTCGATCTCCGGAGCCGCATCCTTCCGGGCGCGTGGTCGACGCTGCAGCAGGATTTCGCCCGTCACCGCCCCGCATTCATCGTCGACACGGAAGCGGGCCCCGGGGCGCTGACGCCCATCGCGCAGTTTCCGGTCCTGCAGCAGTTCATCGCCAGGGACTATCAACCGGTGTGGCGATCTGCGTCTGCCGTCGTGTACCGGCGACGGGCGCTCTCGGGGGCCGGGGGTTAGGGTTTGTTGAAGTCGGCGGTGCCGACGCGGACGATCGTCGGTGTGCGCCGGCTCGGCGCCTTCAGGTCGTAGCCCTCAGGCGCGGCCTCGGCCCACACGCCGAACACGCGGCCGCCGACGGCCGTGAGCCACTCGTAATCGCCGAGGAACGCGTTGTCGCCGCCGAACGGCTCGTCCGACCACGCGTAGTTCGTGAACGTCCGGCCGCCGTCGGTCGAGCGGGCGAGCGTGACGCGGGTCAGCCGGTTCCCGGGGTCGTCGCGGCGATCGTAGAACTGCACGTTCACGGAGCCGTCGGCCGGATCCACCGCCATCCACTGCAGGAACTGATCGGCGCCGTCGTGCACCGGGTCGTCGTTGACCCGCAGCGGCGGCGACCAGGTCCGGCCGCGGTCGGCGGAACGCGACAGGAACACGTCCACGTCGCCGTTGCGGAAGTCGCTCCACGTCACGTACAGCGTGCCGCGCCGGCCGTCGACGCCCACCTGCGGAAATCCCATCGCGCGCGAGACCCCGGGGATGCCGCCGGCCCCGCCGAAGTACGGCGGCCCGACGTCGAACACCGGCCGCGAGGGCTCGAAGGTGCGCCCGCCGTCGCGCGATACGGCGAGCGTCACGTTGAGGCCCTGGTTCCACACGACGTACTGCGTGCCGTCCGGCGCGACGGTGCCGATGATGCCGACGACCGCGCCGTTGTCGTCGCGCGGCCAGCCGGCCACCGTGCTGATTCGCATCGGTGACGACCAGGTCGAGCCCCCGTCGGTCGAGCGGCTGAAGAGCACGATCGACTGCGCGAGCTGCCACTCGATCCACGCCATGTACAGGTGACCGCGATAGCGGCTCCCCGGCTGGGTGTCGGACCAGATGCGCGGCATGTCCTCCAGCTTGATGTCCGGCTCGTCGCCTTTCCAGACCTTCACGCCGACCGGATCGCGGTCCCACGTCCTGCCGCCGTCGGGCGAGCGGCGGACCCAGATGCCGTTCGCGCCCGGACCGTGGCCCCAGTAGGACGGGAGACCGTTCTTCTGAATCGACAGGAAGGACAGGAAGACCTGCCCCTTGTCGTCGAAGGCGAGCGAGACGTCGCCGCCCGAACGCCCCTGATCGCCCGCCGGCTGCACCGGCGTGAACGTCATACCGCCATCCGTCGAGTACGCCGCCCACCGGCCGCCGGCGGCGGCGACCACCTGCTTCGGATCGTTCGGGTTGACGGCGATCGCCGGCTCGCTCCCGGTCAGGCCCGGCGGCGTAATCGTGACGACGTGCGCGCGCGGCGCGCGGGGGAGCGGCGCCGTAGCGGCGCCGGCCCCGGCGACGATCACGGCGGCGGCGAGAAGGGCCCTGGTCATCGGCCGGCCTGATGCTGCGCGTTTTCGTCCAGCGGAAGGTGGACGGTCACGACGGTGCCCCCCTCGGCCGGACAGTCGACCGAGACTTCGCCGCCGTGCGCTTCGACGAGGCGGCGCGCCGTGGGCAGGCCGAGGCCGGTGCCGCGCGACTTGGTCGTGAAGAACGGCGTGAAGATCTTGTCGCGCACGTCGCGAGGAATGCCCGGTCCGGCGTCGGTGATCGCCACCTCGCAGCGTCGGCCGGCGTGCCGCACCGCGACGCGTATCTTCCCTCGGCCGTTCATCGCCTGTGCGGCGTTCAGCAGCAGGTTGACGAACACGCTCTTCAGCAGCTCGCCGTCGGCGGCGATCGGCGGGGCGTCGCCTTCGATCGTCACCTCGGCCGAACGCAGGCCGGGATCCTGCATCAGGATGTCGGCTGTCGTACGCAGGAGCCCTGTCAGCTCGATCGGCGCTCTGCGCAGCGTCGGCGGGCGCGCGAAGAGGAGCAGCTCGGTCAGAAGCGCGTTCAGGCCGTCGAGACGCGTGATGATCTCGCCGATGACCGCCCGCTCCGGCGTGTCGGCGGGGAGCTTGCGTCCGATCACCTGGATGGCGCCGCGAACGCCCGCGAGCGGGTTCTTCAGCTCGTGCGCCAGCACGGCGGCGAGCTCGCCGAGCGTGGCGAGCGCCGCCTGCTCGCGCAGGCGCGCTTCGATCGCCTTCCGGTCCTCGATGTCGACCGACAGGACGCACACGCCCTCGGGGACCGGCTGGACGCGCAGCTCGAACCAGCGCTCCGTGCCGTCGGGAAACGTGAACCGGTTCTCGAGCGACGCGTCCGTGCGTTCGGCCATGCAGCGTGCGAGCAGCGCGAAGAGCGGCGTCTCCCGTATGCTGGGATAGACCTCCCACATCAAGCTGCCAATCAGCTCGTCCGGCGCGCGGCGGCCGTGCGCGGCCGCCGCGGGATTCACGTACACGTACCGCCAGTCGGGCCCGATGATCTGGAATCCTTCGAGGAGGCAGTCGAGCGTCTGCCGATACCGGAGATCCGGTTCGTGGAGCACCGGGAAAATCCTATTCCTCGAGCTTGCGCAGCGTCAAAGCGAACGCGCGATGGCCGGCCTCGGGGTCGTACACGATGACGGGCATGAGCCGGCCCCTCACACGATGCGGGTTGGCGCGGGCGTACGCCATCAGCGTCTTCGCGAGCGCCTCCTTCGATTCGGGGCGCGGTCCCCCCCGCGGGATGCCCGTGAGCAGATCGTCCAGCCCGACGTCCCAGGCCTCGCCCCAGATGAGCGCGTCGACGACGGCGCCCTTCACGACGTTGTGGGAGAAGTTGAAGAAGAAGGAGAGCGGCGAGTAGGCCTCCGCGGTCGGCCGGAAGGCGCGGAATTCCTCCAGCAGATCGTCGCGGACCGCCTGGAACCGGCGCGCGAACGACGCCCGCTCGGCCTCGTGCGCGGCCAGGGAGCCCGGCGCGGCGCGGCCGACGAACGCGCGCGGGTCCGCGGTCAGGCCGTTCAGCATCGACTCGACCACCCGCGCGCGCGCCTCGTCTCGCTGCCCCGCATCGCGAATCCGCATGTACGCGTCCATCAGCGTCGCCAGGGCGAAGCACAGCCAGGGGTAGTCGGCGACGTTGTCGTCGCGCATGACGAGCGTATCGCGCCCGTAGGTGGCCTCGAACCCGAAGCGCAGGTGGCTGCCCATCGCGGCGCCGTGCAGGAGGGCGGTCCGCGTCCGATGCCGCTCGTCGAGGGAGCGCGTGCGCTCGAGCAGCCGGTCGTAGCCCCACTCCGCCGGCTCGTAATGGGCAGTCGCAATGAGGATCAGCGTGCTCGAGTTGTCGGCGAAGCGCTGGCCGCTCCCGTCCGGACCCTGCAGGAGTTCCAGCAGGCGGTCGAGCCGGCCGAGGTTCTCGTCGGCGCTGCCCTCGTCCCACACGCGGAGCGAGAGGAGCGCGAGGACGTTGAGGAAGTAGTAGTCCAGCAGGATGGCGATGGCCGTGGCGTCGGGCGCCTCGTCTCCGCGTTTCTCGACCAGGTAGTCGAGCACGTCGATCGGAATCGTCTCCGGGTTGACGTGGCCGGCGACGCCGTCCCAGTCGTGCAGCGCGTTGAAGCCGTCCTCAACCGTCAGGCGATCGAAGGCCGTGACGAAGGGATTCAGATCGACGCGGCACGCGCCCGCCTCGAGGACGTGGGCGCGCAGCGCCTCGCGGAGGTGCTGCAGCGCCCGCGCGAACCCCGGGGCGGCCGCCGCGTCGGCGACGAGGTCGCGGCGCAGCGATCCGGTGAGCGCCGACTCGACGCGCGTGCACGCTTCGTCGAAGGTGAGCACGGCCGGTCATGGTACACCGGACGGAGGGACGGTCGGAGCCGGGGGAAGGCTGTCTCCTGCCGGACGCCGGCGCGGGCCGGCTGTGGCGGACGCGCCGACGGGATTCGGATCCCGTCTCGGTCCCCGCTGGTGTATGCTTCCGCGCGTGTTCAGCCATTCCGCGACCCGTTTCCTGGCATTTATCCTCATCGCCGGCGGCGCGGCCGGCGCTGCCCGCGCGCAGCAGCCGCCGCCGATCGTCCAGCCGGGCGCGCCCGGCCAGCCGAACAAAGTGCTCTCCCCCGACGCGGCGGCCGACACCTCGAAGCTGACCGCGAGCCCCGCCGACGTGAAGTTCATGCAGGGCATGATCGGCCACCACGAGCAGGCGGTGGAGATGGTCGCCCTGCTGCGGACGCACACGACGAGCCCGGACATGCAGAAGCTCGGCGAGCGCATCTCGCTGTCGCAGGTCGACGAGATTAGTTTCATGCAGCACTGGCTCGAGGCGCGCGGCCAGCAGGTGCCGGGCATGCACGCGATGCACATGCACGGCGCGCACCTGATGCCGGGCATGCTCACCCCGCCGGAGATGGATCGCCTCGCGGCCGCGCACGGCACCGAGTTCGACCGCCTCTTCCTCGAGGGCATGATCAAGCACCACGGCGGCGCGCTGACGATGGTGAAGGAGCTGTTCGCGCAGCCGGGGGCGGCCCAGGATTCCGAGATCTTCGGGTTCGCCTCCGATGTCGACGCCGACCAGCGGATGGAGATCGATCGGATGAATGCGATGCTCAAGGAGCTGACGAAATGAGACGTCTTGCCGTCAGGTTGCTGTGCTGCTCGGCCGTGTCGGCCGCGCTTGCGGCGGTTGCGGTGGCGCAGCAGATTCCGGCCGCGCCCGCGATGAACGACCCGCGCGTCGGGCTCAAGGCCGGCTTCCAGGATGCCGGCGAAGCCGCGAAGAACATGGAGCGGATCGCCAGTCTCTCGAAGCCCAAGGGGTTCTTCCTGGCCGAATCGCCGGCCGGCACGCCGATGCCGCCCGAGCCCAAGCCGGGCGAGCGACCGGGCCCGCCCGGGCAGGCGGCCGGCGCCGGCGCCGCGGGTCAGGCGGGCGAACCGGCTGGCGCGCCACGGCCGCCGCGCAAGCCGAGCGGCCTCGACTTCGCGAACTCCGATCTCGCATTCAGCAAGAACCATGTCATCCAGGGGAACTTTCACGGCTTCAACACCTTCGACGTCGACAGCGCGCGGCACCCGCGGCTGGTCGCTTCGATCGTCTGCCCGGGCGGACAGGGTGACGTCTCGATCTACGGCCATCTCCTCTTCATGTCCGTGGAGCAGACGAGCGGCCGCATCGACTGCGGCACCGAGGGCGTCGACCAGCCGGTGAGCAAGGAGCGCTTCCGCGGCGTCCGCATCTTCGACATCAGCGATCTCCGCAATCCGAAGCAGGTGGCGGCGATTCAGACCTGCCGCGGGTCGCACACGCACACGCTCGTGCCGGACCCGAAGGATCCGGGCACGATCTATGTCTACGGCCAGGGGACGAGCACCGTCCGCTCCGGCGACGAGCTCGCCGGCTGCTCCGGCAAGGACCCGAAGGACGATCCGAACACGTCGCTCTTCAGCATCGACGTGATCAAGGTGCCGCTGGACGCGCCCGAGAAGGCGGCCGTCGTCAACCGGCCGCGGATCTTCGCCGACGAGAAGACCGGCGCGATCGCGGGGCTCGAGAAGGGCGGCGATCGCGGCCAGGGCGCGCAGCCGGCGCGCGCGACGAACCAGTGCCACGACATCACCGCATATCCGGAGATCGGCCTCGCGGCCGGCGCCTGCGCCGGCAACGGCCTGCTGCTCGACATCTCCGATCCCGCCCACCCGGTCCGGATCGACGCGGTCAGCGACAAGAACTTCGCGTACTGGCACTCGGCGACGTTCAACAACGACGGGACGAAGGTGGTGTTCACCGACGAGTGGGGCGGGGGCACACGGCCGCGCTGCCGCGCGACGGACCCGCCCAACTGGGGCGCCGACGCGGTTTTCGACATCGTCGATCACAAGCTGAAGTTCGAGAGCTACTACAAGATGCCGGCGCCGCAGACCGACCAGGAGAACTGCGTGGCGCACAACGGATCGCTCGTGCCGGTGCCCGGGCGCGACATCATGGTGCAGGGGTGGTATCAGGGCGGCGTGTCGGTGTTCGACTTCACCGACAGCGCGAAGCCGGTCGAGATCGCCTATTTCGACCGCGGCCCGATCGACGCGAAGCAGCTGATCACCGGCGGCTTCTGGTCGGCGTACTGGTACGACGGCTACGTCTACGGATCCGAGATCGCACGGGGCCTCGACGTGTTCCGCCTGCTGCCGAGCGAATACCTGTCGGCGAACGAGATCGAGGCCGCCAGCCTCGTGCGCGTGGACGAGGAGAACGTGCAGGAGCAGAGGCGCGTGTCGTGGCCGGCCGTGCCGGTCGTGGGCCGCGCCTATCTCGATCAGCTCAATCGCGATCACGCCATCCCGGAGGCGCGCGCGGCGGCCGTCAAGGCCGCGCTCGACAGCGCCGACCAGCTGCGCCGCGGCGCGACCGGCGCGGCCGAAGCCGCCGGCAGGCTCGAGTCGCTGTCCACGGAGGTCGAGCGCGAGGCCGGCTCCGCCACCGGGCGCGACGCCATGCGCCTGAAGGCGCTCGGCGAGACGATGCGCGGCATCGCCGCCAGGCTGAAGTGACGGGTAGGGGACGGCCTTCAGGCCGTCCCCTCATTTCATCCGCCGCAGAACCGACGCCGCGGCATTGAACCCGCACATACCGTGCACCGCGCCGCCCGGAGGCGTCGACGCCGAACACAGGAACAGCCCCTCGACCGGCGTGGCGTAGGGATCCAGCCGGGGCGCCGGACGGAAGAAGAACTGCCGCAGGTCCTGCACGCCGCCGTTGACGTCGCCCCCGACCATGTTCTCGTTGTGCGTTTCGAGCTGGCGCGTGTTCATCGTGTGCCGCGCGAGCACGATCTCTCTGAAGCCGGGCGCGAAGCGCTCGATCTGACGCTCGATCGCTTCGGTTCGATCCTCGGTCGATCCGTGCGGGACGTGGCAGTAGGCCCACGCCGTATGCCGGCCGGCCGGCGCGCGCGATGGATCGAACAGCGACGGCTGGCTGAGGATCAGACAGGGCTGGTGGTCGGGGCCTCCCGTCCACGCCGCTGACGCGGAGTACTCGATCGCGGCGGACGTCTGGCCGATGTGGATGGTTCCGGCCGCGCGGCATTCCGCGGCAGTCCAGGGGATCGGCTCGGCGAGCGCCCAGTCGACCTTGAACACGCCGGGCGCGTAGCGATACCGCGCCAGCTGACGGCGATACCGGAGGGGCAGCCGTGCGACCGCGAGCACCTGGCGCGGTGTCAGGTCCAGCACCACCGCGGCGGCGTCCGAGAGAGCCGCCACCGAGCGCACCGGCGAGCCTGTCACGATCTCGCCGCCGTGGCGGCGCAGCACGCCGGCGAGCGCGTCGGAGATGGCCTGCGAACCACCGCGGGCGATCGGCCATCCGACCGCGTGTCCCGCCAGCGCCAGCATGATGCCGAACCCCGCCGAAGGAGCCATCGTCATCGGCATCAGGGCGTGCGCCGCGATGCCGAGGAAGAACGCGCGCGCCCGATCGGAGCTGAACGAGCGCCGTGCGAGCCGCGAGGCCGGCGGCAGCCCCGTCAGGCCGAGCCGCGCCATCAGCAGCGGATGACGCGGGATGCGGAGGGGCGGCGCGAGCGCCTCGGCGATCACCGCCTCCCAGTGGCGCACGAAGGGATTCATCAGCCGCCGGTACGCGCGCGCGTCGGCGGCGCCGAGGCTGTCGGCGGTGGCGTCGACCGACGGCACCAGCACCGCCGCAGTGCCGTCGTCGAAGGGGTGGGCCATCGGGACGGGCGGGGCGATCCAGTCCAGGCCGAACTCCGCAAGCGGCAGTTGCCGGAAGAACGGCGAGGCCGCACCCATCGGGTGCACGGCCGAGCAGACGTCGTGGCGGAATCCTGGCAGCGTCAGCTCCTCGGTCTTCGCGCCGCCGCCAATCGTGCCGGCCGCCTCGTGCACGGTGACGTGAAGCCCGGCGCGAGCGAGTGCGACCGCCGCCGACAACCCGTTCGGCCCCGCGCCGACGACGACCACTTCGCGCCCGCGGCCGGTCATTCAGGAATCCTCGACGACGGCGGCGAGAGCGGTCACCTGCGCAGCGATGCCCGGAGACTCCTCACGACCGATTCCGGATCTTCGACTTCGACGATCAGCTTCTTGTATCGCTCATGATCCAGCGAGACGACGATGGTCCTGGCCGGGTCGTGGACGTCCCAGAACACCAGCTCGCCGTGGTAGTAGAAGGTGCCCGCGGCGAACAGTCCGGGAACGTCGGTGCCCATGATCTTCCATCCGTGCCACCAGCGTCCGACGCTTTCGGGATCGAACTCCACGTCCGTGATGTGCGTCAGCGGAATTTCGAGCCGCGTGCGCAGCGCCCACAGCTGGTGCAGGCCTTCGACGTCGAACACGGCGCGGTCGCCCAGGACGGTGACGGTGATCATGGCCGGTCGATTCTAGCGCGAGTTCGTGACGCGCGACCCGCATCGGCGACCCGGTGCTAGCCTCGTCCGCCGCGCCAGCCCGCCTTCACGCTCTTCTGTCCCATCTGTTTGCCTCGCGGTTCGCCCATCCGTTTGTCGATCGGCTCTTGGGGCGGCGGTGTCCGATGACGCTTCCCCGGCGCGCCGACCGGTCCGCGGCTGCGGGCGGTTGCTGTCTCCTTCTCCGTTGCTTGGGATTGGCCTTTCCGGGCGGCCTTGCGAACTGCCATCAGGTGCCTCCACGGTCCTTCGCTTCAGAGAGGACGGTTCAGTCGGAGTCTCTGAAGCTCTTCACGAGCGTTCTCCTCCCGCTCTGAGGATTCTCCTCGTACCACACCGAGCGCCCTCGTCCTTCCGCCAACCCGAGCGCCACCTCCTCGGCTTCCCCGTAATTTTCGTGTTCTGTACCCTGGTCGGTATGCCCAGGATAGGTGACGTCGTAGATCTGTTTGACCGCGTGCGTCGACGCGTGCTCGCCAAACCGGCGGCGAATGATGATGTCATCGTGTCGGGGTTGTGTCGGTGCCACTGAGCAACTCCATTTCGCGATCAGAACGGGCTCACAGGCTTCGCGCCACGCAGAATCCGTCATCGTCCGCCGTCACGGGATCATAGCGCCGGACTCGAACCGTCGCCCGACTTGACTTCCGCCTCTTCGATCTGCGGTCGAATCCAGACGCCACGGTGGCTTCACGGGGCCACGAACGAGTTCACCCTCCTGGTCGGCTTCCGGGGATCCGAGCGACCCGCGTCCCCGCGTTCCAGGGCTGGCGCGCTGTGCTACCCACATTCACAATCGCCGAGAACGGCCAGGAGAGAACCATGATCGAACGCGCACGCATTGAAGCCGTCCTGAATCGCATCCGGCCGCTGCTGCAGGCGGATGGCGCGGACGTCGAGCTCGTCCAGGTGCGAGAGGACGGCGCCAGTGTCCGCTTTACCGGATTGTGTCCCCGATGCGGCGCCGCCCCGCTGACGGTACACACGGGGCTCGCCGACATCCTCCGCGAGGAGATTCCCGGGTTTGGTGAGTTGCGACTCGTCTGAGCGTCAGCGTGTCGCGACGCTCGTCGGGCTGTCGACGCAACCGTGCGCGGGTTCAGCATCGTCGTCGTGCAATCCGGGCGGATGCCCTGATCCGACATACAGCAGCACGACATTCAGGCGGTAATACAGCGCGGCGTCGAAAAGCCCCAACATGACGAGCGCAAACAGGGGGCGCTCCGTCATCGACACGATTTGCGTATGCGCACCAGTGCCCACGAGCCACTCGAGCAAGCGCGTTTGATCGTCGGCGTCCAGCGCCGCGACATCCGCAAGAATCAGCGCGCCTGCCTCTCCGCTCGGAAGACTGAGCGGTCCGTGCCGGTGCCATAGAGTCGGCCCGCGCATGTGCGGCTGCAGCAGACGCAGTACGGTGCTCGTTGCAGCGACCGGTCCCTCGAGAAGCACATTGTGCCGGTGCGCGCGCAAGGTTCGCCATTCCGCCTGGTACGGAGCCATCAGCGAGGCGTCTGTTGTGGCCGCAGCGATCATCGAGTACCTCCTCGACCACCGTGTCTCGCCCGATGCGGTGATCTCTCCAGCGAAAGACGAATGTACCCCGGCCCGGCAAGGGCACGCTGTCTCATTTTGCACATGACCATCGATGACGCGCCGGCACCCCGCCTTCGCTTTGTGCAATTTCGAACAGGCAGCCGACGACAACGCGAACTACCTTCCCCGTGTGGCATGGTGGGCGTGTGGAGCCTAGAAGAAAGACCAGAGCGCGCTTCAATGGCGTCGCGCAGCCCGCCGCGTTCGACGCGCAGACCTTTCTCGAGTCGGCGGGCGTGGCGAGCACCATCGTTCATTACGCGCGAGGCGAGGTCATCTTCACGCAGGGGGACGCCTGCGATCACGTCATGTACATTCAAGCGGGCGGCGTCAAGCTCTCGGTGGTGTCGAAGGCCGGCAGAGAGGCCGTCGTGGCGATGCTCGGCCCGGGAGAGTTCTTTGGCGAGGGCTGTCTGGCGGGCCAGCCGGTTCGCATGGGGAACGCGTCGTCGATCACGCGGAGTACGATCCTGGTCGTTGCCAAGGCCAGGATGGTCGGCTTGCTGCACAAGCAGCATGCCATGTCCGACTGGTTCATCGCACATATGCTGGCGCGCAACATTGGAATGGAAGAGGACCTGATCGATCAGCTCTTCAGCTCGAGCGAGAAGCGATTGGCGCGCGCGCTGCTGCTGTTGGCCCGCTATGGCAAGCAGGAGCGGCCGATGCGCGTGGTCCCGAAGGTCTCGCAGGAAACGCTCGCTGAGATGATCGGGACGACGCGCTCGCGCGTGAACTTCTTTCTGAACAGGTTCAAGAAGCTCGGCTTCATCGAATACGATGGCGAGCTCCCGCTGAGGATCAACAGTTCTTTGCTGAGCGTCGTTCTCCAGGACTGACGCATCCGCCGTGTGCCGGCACGGGAGCGCCTCCGGTCACCTCATCAGACGCGGGGCTGTCGACGTGTGCGTCCACTCAGAGTCCCAGTCGTCGCGCGAGTTGTCGTTTCGCCGCGTCGACGAGGGCGAGGTACGTGAGGGTGACGCCAATCAGAAACGCGAAGTACGAGACGGGCAGCCTCGTGAAGCCCAGAAGGCGGCCATCAGCGTCACCGGCGGCGCCACACCGACGGCGACGATCAGGAGAGTGGTCACCGTCAGCGACCGGCTCGGCCGACTGCGAAACGGACGAGGGGATTCGCGAACAGGTGGACCAGCTGAACGACGGCGGAGAGACGGCGCACCGGGGCCGCCTCGTTCGGACCGTACACGGCCAGGCGCCGCGCCGCCTCGGCGCCGCTGAGTCTCTCTTCAGCGCCCGGCATCAGCCCGTCGACGTGGTGGTCCATCGCGAGCACGCCATCGCCTTCACGATATCATTGTGGGAACGGGCGAGATACCGGCGATGAAGGGATCCTGTCGGCGACGCCCCAAACGTCCGCGCCGTCGCACAAACGGCGCATGACCACCCGTCGCGCGGGATCGAGGCCTCGACGGGTTTCGTCCTGGACGACCGCACGCAAGGCAGGACTGAGCGCCTCCGACGGGATCGTCTCGAATCCAAGCCGCGCGTAGAACGGCATGTTCCACGGGACGTCTCGGAACGTCGTGAGCGTCACCGCGTGGCAGCCCGCAGCGGCCGCCCAGGCGCAGACGGCTCTGACGAGCGTCGTCCCGAGGCCGCGGCGCCCGTGTCGGGGGTGAACATCGATCTCCTCGAGATGAGCCACGGTTGGCTCGATGACCTCGATGTGCGCAAACCCCACGGGAACATCGTCCGCGAGGGCGACCCAGAGGTGGCCGCGACGTTGGGCGGTGTTCAGGACTTCGTCGCTGGTCGTCTCGCTGAGAACCGACTCCGGTGCGTGACCAGCAAGGAGTCTGGCAGCCGCGAGCTCGATCGCCGGCAGCACGGCGAGATCCCCGGGCCGGGCAGGTGCAAACGTGTACACAGGGCGGGTTGCAGGACCTGTCACCGTCATCGGATGTCCCTTACCGAGCGGCCGCTGCGATCAGAGCCCGCACGAGTTCCGCCACGCGGCGGTCGTGCTCCGGCCCTTTGGGGATCGGTTCTCCGCCGACGATCGTGGCGCGGACCGCGGACAGCGTGTCGCGGAGCGCCTGCAGCCCGCGACGACCGCGGTCCGGTCCGGGCACCGCGGCCGTGATCGCGACGACTTTCCCTTCGAGCTCGCCAGAGCCGATCACCCAGTCGATGCCGTTCTTCAGGACGCCAGGCAGGCTGAAACCATATTCAGGCGATGCGATGAGAAGAGCATCGCATTCCGACAGCGCGCGCCTCCACCGGATGACGCTCTCCGGCGCTCCGCTCGCCTCGATGTCGGGATTGAAGTGGGGGAGATCCAGAAGGCCGTCAAACAGCGCCATCTCGATGCCCGGCGGGGTGGAGGCGGCGGCGATGTTGAGAAGCGCCAGGTTCCCGGACTTCCTCTGGAGGCTGCCGCAGATGCCAAGAATCCTCATGGACGGCGACTATCGAGCACCAGTGCGCGAACGCTGACAGGGCCGTTCCCGATTCCGAGATCGAGCGCGTAGATATCCTCGGCCGCACTCGTCGAGGATCGGCGCCGGGCATCAGTGCTCCCGGTCGCCGCCAGCCCGCGATAGAGCGGCTCGCCGACGGCCTCGGCCAGCTTCAACAGGTCGTTTCGGACGACGTCCCCGGCGAAGAAGACCATCTGATGCGGCGCGCGAAAGGACACGACCGACATCCCGTCGATCCGACTCGGCGAGGTGAGATGCGGAAGTGTCTCTCCCGGACGCGCGGGGGGGACACCCCCATCGGCCGCCGTCACGAGCAATGACACCCGCTCGCCGAGATACGTGAACACGATGTGCGCGAATCGCCGCCCTTCGTACACGCACGCATGCCGTTCCAGGACGTGTGCCGGACCGGCGGCAGTCATGACATCGTCCGGCGGCAGGCGTTCGAGAACACGATAGGCGGCGCCGTAGCGCCGTACGGCGTCTTCGAGCGAGATCGGTTTCTCCGCCAACCGGAATTGCAGCGCGCAATATCGATGATCGCCGACAGCGGCGCGCGCGAGCGCACCGGTCGCCGTGATCCGGTCGCGGCCACGATACGCGAGGCCGATCGTCACGGCCAACGCCACCGTCGCAGCCAATGCCCACCAGCCACCGAATCTGACGCCACGACGGGCGGAGCCCCGATGGGCCGTGTCCCGCAGCACGGTCCGCAACTGCGCGATGAACTCGTGGCTTGGGCCGAGGTCGCGTGCGCGGTGAAAGGCCCGCTGCACGCCCTCGCGCAACGCGCGACGGCCTGCGAGATCGGCGCGACACGCCGGACACGTGTCCAGGTGACGCAGAATCTCATGGTTCGTTTCGGTGAGGAGCTCCTCGCCGAGAAACGAATCTGCCATTTCACGAACGTCGCGGCATTCCATGGGTGGCCTCACGGCCCGCTGACGATGGCCTGCCGTCGATGCGCGAGCTCCGCGCGGAGCAACGCGCGGCCGCGGTGGAGCCGCGACATCACCGTTCCCAGCGGAATCGCAAGCGCGTCGGCAGTCTCCTTGTACGTCAGCTCCTCCACGTCACAAAGGACGATGACTTCTTGAAACGGCACAGGAAGCCGCCCCAGCGCGCCGAGGAGCTCTTCGTCCGTGAGCTCCTGCGGCACCGGCGGCACAAAGGGAGTCGCGTGGCCGATCC
>JBLMXQ010000009.1:0-15430 GCA_050257855.1 Betaproteobacteria bacterium
CGAAGCGGTGACGCTCAGCGGCCGCACCATGCAGCAGACGCTGCCACTCGCAATCGCGAGGGTGCAGGAGATGATCCGGGTGACGGAACTGCCGCCGCCCGCGCCGCCCGCGCCGGGGCCCGACCGTCAGAGGCGGCAGCGCGAATTCAGGCAGGAGATGGCCGACCGCTGCGGGCAGGCGCCGGCCAGCGCGTGCCTCGAGGCGCCGATCAAGCTGAAGGACGTCAGGCCGGTGTTCCCGCCATCGCTCGCGGGCAGCCGCGCCGATCAGACGGTGACCATGCACGGCGTGATCGGCGTCGATGGCTTCATTCACGACCTGGAGGTCACCGCGGATGCGATTCCGGGCGATGTGGCCAGCGCGGCGATGGCCGCAGTGAGCCAGTGGCAGTTCGAGCCGACGCGCCTCGACGGTCAGCCGGTCGAAACCGGCATCGACATCACGGTCAGGTTCGCGCCGGCGAGGTGAGCGCGGTCGGAGGAGGGCTCAGCCTCCGGCCCCCAGCTGCTGCAGCGCCCTGGCCACCTGCACGTACTCCTGATAGCGCCGCTGGTAGGTCTCGAGCTTCTCGCGCTCCACCGCCTCGAGGCGTCCGCGCAGGACCGGCGAACCACCCGAGGCGGCGAGCGCTTCCTCCGCCGCCGCCGCCTTGAGTCTGTACTCCTCGTCGTGCGTGCGCTCCCATGCCAGCCAGTCGGCCGTCCACCGCGCGTGCGCGCGCTCCAGCGCGTCGCGCGTAAACGGGAACGGCGCGGCGCCGGCGCGATCGAGGCGCGCGAAGGAGTCCGGATCAAGCGACCGGCAGAGGGTGGCCAGCGGGTACCAGATCAGCAGCGCGCGCGGATCGTGCGCGGTCTCGGCGATGGCGGGAGCAAACAGTCGCAGCATGGCGTGGACGGCGGCGTCCCGATGACGGGCGCTGATCCGTGCCGCCAGGAGCCATCCGGCGCCGCCGATCGCCGCCGCCACGATGACCGCGCCCGCAATCAGCTGCACGTCGCCATCTCCCCGTTACCACTTCACCATGTCACCACTTCACCACTTCACCACATTCAGTATTTCAGCACCGTGTGGATGTGCTCGGCGCCGAGACGCTGCCGGCCGTTCAGCGCGACGAGCTCGATGAGGAACGCCAGCGCGTGCACCTCCCCGCCGAGCTTCCGGACGAGATCCGTCGTCGCGCGCGCGGTGCCGCCGGTGGCGAGCAGGTCGTCGACGATCAGGACCCGCTGTCCCTTCCGCACGGCGTCGTCGTGCATCTCGAGCGCGTCGGAACCGTACTCGAGGTCGTAGGTGGCCCGCACGGTCGTCGACGGGAGCTTCCCGGGCTTCCGGACGGGCGTGAAGCCGGCGCCGATGCGGTCGGCCACGGCGGAGCCGAAGATGAACCCTCGGCTCTCGATGCCGACGACGACGTCGATGCCCTGACCCTCGAACGGGATGCTCAGGCTGTCGATGGCGGCGCGGAAGCCGGCCGCGTCCTGCAGCAATGTCGTGATGTCGTAGAAGAGGATCCCCGGCTTCGGAAAGTCCGGGATGCTGCGGATTTTCGTCTTCAGTTGATCCATGTCGGGCAGGCGTCTCACCGAATCCTGAATCCTGTGTCGCGCCCTGTGGGCGCGGAGTGTTCGACTTCGACCTCGTCCACGCGCGCGGCCGGCGGCCCGTGGCGCACCGCGCCTTCGAACCGCAGGAGCGCCTCGACGTCGCCCTCGACGGCGATCTCGACGCGGCCGTCGGGGCGGTTCCGAACCCAGCCGTGCAGGTTCTCCCGCCGCGCGGCGTCTTCCGCGAAGAAACGGAAGCCGACGCCCTGCACACGTCCGCCGATCACGAAGCGTCGCGCTGTTCTCATTCCGGGCGGGTGATTATAGCCGGAAGGGTTGCCATCCTGCTCGCGACGGGATTGCAGAGGGGCCCTCATCGCCCTCTCTGCAACCCCTTCAGTTCTCCGCCCTGAGGCTTACTTCTTCTCCTCCGGCTTGAGCGGCTCGGCCTTGATCGGCTCGAGCTTCTGCCGTTCCAGGAGCTGATTGACCTTCGGCAACTCCGTCTTCACGGTCGAATCCAGCGTGTTCAGCTGCTGGTTCAGCTGCCCGGAGAGCGTCTGGAACACCTCGTAGCTCTGCTCGGTCGGCGCGTCGTCGGCCGACTCGACGACACCCTGAATCGCCGCGATCTTGTTGTTCAGCATGATCGGGAAGTTCAGCGGGTCCTCGCCGCTCTGGAGCTTCGTCTGGTAGATCGCTGTCTCGACGGTGGTCAGCTTCTGCTTCAGATCGTCGAGCGCCTTGGCGGTCGGACCGGTCTTGCTGTCGAGCTTGTTGGTCCGGTCCTCGATCTGCGGCCGGATGCCGCGGACCAGGAGCACCGCCTCGTTCGCCTCGCTCGTCTTCTTGCTGATCTGCATGGCGAGGTCGAATTGTTTCTGCAGATCGGCGTCGGTGACGTCGGCCAGCACGTGCGGCTCGCGCCTGATGGCGAACGGCTGCGTCGCCGTCTGGCCGTCGGCCGTCACGCGCACCGAGTAGGTTCCCGGAGGCGCAATCGGACCGCGCGTGCTGGCGGCCCACATGATCATTCCCGGGAAGTCGACTGCGCCCGTGTAGCGCAGGTCCCAGTTGACGCGGTGCAGGCCGGCGGCGACCGGCGGCTTGGGATCGCGCGGCCGGCGGAAGTCCTCGGGCGAAGGCGGCCCGGCCGGCTTCTTCTCATCCTCGGCGGTCCCGCTGAAGCTGCGGATCACGTTCCCGTGCGCGTCGAGGAAGTCCATCGTGACCTTCTGCGCCGGCTGCTTGAGCTGATAGTCGATCGAGAGCGTCCGATCGAGGCCGCGCAGCGCATCCTGCGGCCTGAACAGGGTCAGCTCGTTGTCCGACGTCTGGATCCCCCACTGCCGCAGCGGCGAGATGTCGTCCATGATGTAGAAGCCGCGGCCGTGCGTCGCGATGACGAGGTCGCGATCCGCCACCTTGATGTCGTGCACCGGCGTGTCGGGCAGGTTCTGATCGAGCGACTGCCAGTTGGCGCCGTCGTCGAACGAGATGTAGATGCCGTGCTCGGTTCCGAGATACAGCATCTTCGCGCGCTGCGTGTCCTCGCGAATCGCGCGCGCGTAGTCGCGCGGCTTGACCCCGTTGACGATCTTGGTCCAGGTCTGGCCGTAGTCGTCCGTGCGGTACACATACGGGGCGAGGTCGTCGAACTGGTAGTGGTTCGCCGCCACGTACGCGGTGCCCGCCCGGAACGGCGAGGCTTCGATCAGGCTGATCCGGGAGAAGTCGGGCATGCCCTTCGGCGTCACGTTCGTCCAGTTCTTGCCGCCGTCGCGCGTGACGAACACGTAGCCGTCGTCGGACCCGGTCCAGATCAGGTTCCCATCCTTCGGCGAAGGCGCGATCGTGAAGATGGTGGCGTAGGTCTCGACGCCGGTCTCGTCGCGCGTGATCGGCCCGCCCGAATCGCCCATCGTCTTCGGGTCGTGCCGTGTCAGGTCAGGGCTCATTTTCGTCCAGCTGTCGCCGCCGTTCGTCGTCTTCCAGAGGTGCTGTGACCCGACGTACAGGACGCTCGGGTCGGTCGGCGAGAAGATGATCGGGAACGTCCACTGGAAGCGCTCCGCGATGTCCTTGGTCGCGTAGCCCATCGGGTTGTCCGGGTACGGATTGACCTCACGCAGCTCGCGCGTCTTGCGGTTGAACCGGGTGATCAGGCCGCCGTAGCTGCCGGCGTAGAAGATGTCGGGGGCCTTCGGGTCTTCGGCGATGTAGCCGCTCTCGCCGCCGCCGACCGTGTAGAACACCTGGTTCGGCGAGGCCGCCGCGCCCGCGCCGCCGCCGCCGCCGAATCCGAACGCCGCCGCGCTGCCCACGCACGCCGTCGAGTTGTCCTGCTGGGCGCCGCACACGTGATACGGCACGTCGGCCGTCGTGATCACGTGGTAGAACTGAGCAGTCGGGAAGTCGAGGTCGGTCCAGGTCTGGCCGCCGTTGGTCGTGACCGTGGCGCCGCCGTCGTTCGACGCGATGAACCGCTCCGGGTTCGTCGGGTCGATCCACATGTCGTGGTTGTCGCCGTGCGGCGGCCGGAGCTGCTTCCACGTCTTGCCGGCGTCGGTCGTCTTCATGAAGCCGACGTTCGGCTCGTAGAACGTGTTCTTGTCCTTCGGATCCGCGTACACGCGCGTGTAGTAGAACGCGCGCTGCCGCACGTCGCGGTTCTCGCTCACCTTCTGCCAGGTCGCGCCCGCGTCGTCGGACAGGAACGTGCCGCCGTCCTCGGCTTCGACCTGCGCCATGATCCGGTTGCTGTCGGCCGGCGACACGGCGAAGCCGATCTTGCCGAGCACGCCTTTCGGCAGCCCCGGGTTGTGCGACAGCTCGGTCCAGTGGTCGCCGCCGTCGGTGGACTTGAACAGCCCGCTGCCCGGTCCGCCGCTCGACATCATGTACGTGTTGCGGAAGGCCTCCCACAGCGAGGCGTACACGATGTTCGGGTTGTTCGGATCGAAGTTGACCTCGATGCCGGCCGTCTTCGGATCGCGGTAGAGCACCTTCTCCCAGGTCTTGCCTCCGTCCCTGGTGCGGTAGATGCCGCGGTCGGGATTCGGCGTCGAGTAGTTGCCGAACGCCGCCACGAAGGCGATATCGGGGTTGGTCGGATTGACGCGGATCTTCGCGATGTTGCCGGCCTGCTCGAGGCCGACGTGGGTCCACGTCTTGCCGCCGTCGGTCGACTTGTAGACGCCGTCGCCCGGGGCGATGTTGCCGCGGATCTCGCTCTCCCCCGTGCCGATGTAGACGACGTCGGGATTGGAGGGCGCCACGGCGACGGCGCCGACCGACGAGCTCGTGATCTGATGGTCGGTCACCGGACGCCAGGTCGTGCCGCCGTCGGTCGACTTCCACAGGCCCCCGCCCGTGGCGCCGAAGTAGTACTCGAGCGGGCGCGCCGCGCTGCCTGCGACAGCGATCGACCGGCCACCCCGCAGCGGCCCGATACTGCGCCAGTCGAGCGCGCCGAACGGCCCGTGCTGCTCGGATGCCGTCGAGCCGCCGCCCCGCCGCTGGGCGGATACCGAGGGCTCGAGCGCGAGCAGGCCTGCGCACACGACGGCTGCGCACAAGAGCACCGAACGTGAGATGCGTGACATAGGAGATTCTCCAGCAGAAGCTGTCAGATGAGGGGTCGATTGTACTACCATCGCCGGCCGCACTGTCCGGCGCCGCAGAGGCGTCCGTCGACCCGATGGCGATGACAACTGGAGAAGAATGCCGGCTCGGCCGGAAGCTCTATCGGGCGGCGGGCGCCGGACCGAAAACCATCCCGGACTCTATGGACGACGGGGCACGCGTGTGACACCCTCCCGGCTCTCGCTCTCCCGAGCTTCGGGCCGCTGTCCGGTACTCATCGTCGAAGACGACGGCGATCTCCGGGACATGATGGCCCAGATGCTGACGCTCGAGGGCTTCGCCGCAGCCACCGCCGCCAACGGACAGGAAGCTCTGGAGTACCTGCGCACCGGTTCCCGGCCCGGGGTCATCCTGCTCGACCTGATGATGCCGGTGATGGACGGCTGGGAATTCCGCCGGCGCCAGCGCGGCGACCGGCAGCTGCGTGACGTGCCGGTCGTGGTCGTGTCAGCGCTGGATCAGGCCAGAGCGCGCGACCTCGGCGCGAACGCCGTCCTCAAGAAGCCGCTGGATTTCGATCGGCTGCTCGAGCTCGTGCGCCAGTACTGTCGGTAACTTTCGGCACCCGGACGCGGCTCGCCGCCCTCCGCGCGAGGTACGCAGCCCCGCCGGCCAGCATCAGGTAGAACGCCCACCGCGCGAGCGCGGCAGCGGCCGCGAGGTCGAAGGCAGGCCAGTCCATCTGCGCCAGCACCGCACCGCGGTCCAGCAGCCAGTGCCAGCCGGTGTGGGCGACGAACGCCGAGAGGATGATCGTCCCCATCCGCTCCGCCACGACGAAGCGGAACAGGATCTCGAGCACCGGAATCATCGCCACGAGCACCAGCAGCTGTCCCAGCTCCACTCCGACGTTGAACGACAGGAGCGACGTGAGCATGTGCGCGCCGGCGAACTGCAGGCTGCGCCGCAGCGCGAACGAAAATCCGAATCCGTGCACGAGGCCGAAGCCGAATGTGATGATCCATCGCCGATCGAGCGTGCCGCCGACGATGTTCTCGAGCGCCATATAGACGATCGACGCCGCGATCAGCGACTCGACGAGCGGCGGGAACCACAGACTGTCCGGCGCCAGGTTGTATGCCGATGCGATGAGCGTCACGGAATGCGCGACGGTGAAGGCCGTGACGACCGGCACCAGCGTCCGGAAACGCCGGAACGGAATGACCAGCGCGCAGAGGAACAGCAGGTGGTCGGCGCCGCTCAGGATGTGCTCGAATCCGAGCCTCACGAAGTTGAGCGCCGCCTGATACCACTCCGGATCCAAGCGCACGAGCCCAGGGTCGCCGGCGTATTCGAACGCGCGCACGGCACCGTCGGCGGTCAGAAATCGCAGGACCGTGACGACCCGGATGCCGAGCCGCGCCAGCGCCGGGTGAATGGAGAACCTCGAGCGGTCGGACGCAATCGGATACTCGAACAGGGCGTCGAGCATGGCCTGGGCCGGCACCAGGCCGATGCGGTCCGGGAGCGGCGGCCCGGTGACGTGCGCCAGCGCCTGCTCCCACGATTCGAGCGAACGGTCTGACGGCAGCGACACCTGCACGGCCACGAGCCGCGGCGCCGGCAGCCGGCGGCTGCCTTCGTACAGCTCCATCTCGTCGCCGATCCACTGTTGCGCCGCCTCGCGCAACGGCGCCTCGGCCCTCGAAATCTCGAGGAACCCCCGCGCGTCGGTCGGAAACACGTAGTCGCGCATTGCGACGAGCGGCACGCGCAGAACGACCCGGAGGCGCGATCCTTCCGGTTTGACGAGCGCCTGCACGGTGACGTCGGCGGGGATGTCGTGCGCCGCCAGAGCGACGGGGAACAGCGCGAAGGCGAGGAGCACCGCGGTCGACGCGCCGGCGACGCTACGGGCTCCGCGGGTCATGGCGCGGAGTGTATACTGGCGCCCGCCCGGCGGGGAAGGAACGAACGAAGGGCTCGGAGTTGAGGCCTTTGACGGCCCAAGGACACGAAGAAGGGAGAATCGGCATGCAGCGCATGCGCAGCGTCGTCGTCGGCACGGCCTTCGTCACCGGACTGGCTGCGCTCGCGGTGGCGCAGGTCGTGCTCGGACGGGCCGCGCAGAAGCAGCCAATGGTGCAGGCTCCACGCTTCGAGGTCGACCCGCTGTGGCCCAAGCCCCTGCCCAATCACTGGCGCATCGGCATGACGATCGGCGTCTCGGTCGACGCCCAGGATCACGTCTGGATCATCCATCGTCCCGACACCCTGCAGGCGAAGGAAAAGTACGCCACGACGGACCCGCCCGGCGCGACCTGCTGCTTCCCCGCGCCCCCGGTTCTCGAATTCGATCAGGCCGGCAACCTGATCGGCCACTGGGGCGGCCCGGGTGACGGCTACGAGTGGCCGGCCTCGAACCACGGGATCACCGTCGACTACAAGGGCTACGTGTGGATCGGCGGGAACGGCCGCGGCGACGCGCAGGTCCTCAAATTCACTCAGGACGGCAAGTTCGTGATGCAGATCGGCCATCACGATCGGGGCACGGGCAGCCTCGACGAGGAGAACCTCGGCGGGCCGGCCAAGCTGTTCGTCGATCCTGCGACCGACGAGCTGTACGTCGCCGACGGCTACCGCAACAAGCGCGTCATCGTCTTCGACGCCAACACCGGCAAGTTCAAGCGCCTCTGGGGCGCCTACGGCCACCGGCCGGACGACACGAATCTTGGTCGCTACAACCCGGACGCCCCGATCGCCCAGCAGTTCCGGAACCCGGTCCACTGCGCCCAGCTCGCCAGCGACGGCCTGCTCTACGTCTGCGACCGTCCGAACGATCGCATCCAGGTGTTCAGGAAGGACGGGACGTTCGTCAAGGAACAGCGGATCGCGCCGCGGACGCTCGGCGACGGCTCAGTCTGGGACATCGCCTTCTCGAAGGACCCGCAGCAGAAGTACATCTACCTGGCCGACGGCGCCAACGAGAAGATCTACGTCATCGATCGCAACTCACTGCAGATCGTCACGCAGTTCGGCGACGGCGGCCGCCAGCCGGGCGAGTTCTACGCGGTCCACAGCATCGCGACCGACTCCAGGGGGAACATCTACACGACCGAGACCTACGAGGGAAAGCGCCTGCAGAAGTTCGTGTACAAAGGAATGGCCACCGTACCCCGGGATCAGGGGGTCGTGTGGCCCAGATGAACCCTTACCTGCCCTGCTCGTTCGTCCTCGTCGCCGGTCCGGGCAGGCTCAGCGCGACGTACTCGCCCGCGTTCCCGAACCCGCTCGTCGCAAGGACGATGTACTGCTTGCCGTCGAGCATGTAGGTCATCGCCGAGCCGCTCTCGGGCGCGTCCATGTAGACCGCGCCGACTTCCTTCCCCGTGCTCTTGTCGTACGCCCGGAGCATCGCGCCGCGCTTTCCGGTCGACGTGGTCGTCTCCTGGCCCTCGCCGATGATGACCAGCGTCTTGGTGACGAGCGGCGCCACGTTCCACGTCGACTGGCCCGTCCGCGGGATGTTCAGCCCCTTGAGCGCCGGGTTGTTCTTGATGAAATCCGGCGTCTCGCCGTGCGCGATCTGCCAGGTGATGTCGCCCTTGTCCAGATTGATCGCGGTCAGCGTCCCGTACGGCGGCTTGATCAGCGGCAGGCCGTCTACCGTCGTGGTGTAGCTGCGACGCGGGGCGGCCGACGGCTCGTTCGGGACCTTGAAGGGCGGCGGCGCCGGCGTCACGACGGCGTCGGCGTCCGTGCGATCGCCCGCAGCGAGCGCCACCCGGAACGGCTGGCCCGCGATGTGGAGGATGTAGGGCAGGTCGGAAAATCCCGGCGGCGGCGGGCTGAGCCCGATCTGCGTCATGCAGGCGTTGCAGGCGTACGCATAGATCGTGTGCGTCTCCGGATCGTACGCGCCTCCCGGCCAGTTCGTTCCGCCGCCCGCCGTGCCCAGCGTGAGCGTCGCCAGCGGGCCGTCGATGTTGCTGAGCACGCCCGGCGTGAACACCGGTCCGATCTTGTAATGCTTGACGAGCTCGAGCGCCTTCGCGTGCAGTTCCGGCGTGAAGTCGATCAGCTCGTCCTCGGTGACGCCGTTGCGCGAGTAGGCGGGCGGCTTCGTCGGGAACGGCTGCGTCGGCGAATACCATTCGCCGGGCACGTTGCCCTGCGGCACCGGCTTCTCCTCGATCGGCCAGACCGGCTTGCCGGTGGCGCGATCCAGGACGTAAACGAAGCCCTGCTTCGACAGCTGCGCGATCGCCTTGATCGGTTTCCCGTCGACGACGATGTCGGCCAGGATCGGCGCCGACGAGTTGTCCATGTCCCAGATCGGATGGTGCACCTGCTGGAAGTACCACTTCAGCTTCCCCGTGTGCAGGTCGACGGCGACGATGCTGTCGGCGTACAGGTTGTTGCCGGGGCGCAGCCCGCCGTAGAAATCGCTGGTCGGATCCTCGATCGGCAGGTACGCCAGGCCGAGCTCGGTGTCGGCCGACATCTGCGTCCACACGCCGGCGTTGCCGTTGTCCTCCGCCGACCCCTTCAGCCACGTGTCGTAGCCCGGCTCGCCCTTCTTCGGCACCGTGTGGAAGATCCACAGCCGCTTGCCGGTCCGGACGTCGTACCCGCGCACGTAGCCCTTCGGGTTGTTGTGCGTCCGGACGGTCATCCCCTCGCGGAACGACGCGCCGACGAGGACCACGTCGCCGGCCACGACCGGCGTCGCGTGGATGCCGATTTCGCCCTTGCCCTCGCCCGTCTCGAGCGCGAGCTCCTGGTCCATGTCCAGCTTCAGGTCGACGACGCCGTCGTGCCCGAAGCTCGCCACCGGCTGGCCGGTCTTCGCACTGAGCGCCACCATCCGGTACCCGGGCGTGAAATAGAGGATGCGGTCGTCGCCGTGGCCATCGCTCCAGTACGCGAGCCCGCGGCCCGAGAGCTGCCGGGGGGCTGTGGCGCCGCGGTTGCCTTCCCGCTCGCCATGCACCCACAACACTTCGCCCGTGGCCGCGTCGAGCGCCACCGCTGCGCGCCGGTTGCCGGCCGTCGTGTACAACACACCGCCGACCATCAGCGGTGTTCCTTCCAGCTTGGTCTCCGGACGGTTGCCGAAGTTGTCCGTCTTCACGCGCCAGGCGATCTTCAGGTTGTTGAAGTTCGCGGCGGTGATCTGATCGAGCGGCGAGTAGCGGGTCCCGTTCAGATCCCCGGCGTAGGTCGGCCACTCGCCCTTCGCGGTCGAGTGCGCTGCCATCCAGTCGCCCGGGCCCCTCTGGCCCCGCAGATGGGGCGAGCCCCAGGCAAGAAGGCCGATCGCCACCAAGAGCGACGCCGGCGCGGTTCGACGAACTAATCGCGACATCAGTAGGCTCCCCCAAGAATCGCGCACTTCACGGACCTGCAGCCGGGCGAAAACGGCTGTGTCCGCCGCACGATAAGCGGTCCCCGGTCCGCCGTCAAGAGCGGGGACCGCGGCCCTGTCCGAAATCCCGCGCCCCGGACGCGTTCGCCAGCCCGGCGGCACGTAGGCTGCTAGGATCGAAGGTGAGGCCGATGTCCCTCCCCCGCCACGCCCGCCGCATCGCCCGCATCGTCGTTCGGACGGTGCTGACGGTCATTGCTGCCGTGCTGGCGATCGTCGCCGTTGCGCTCCTCCTGCTGCAGACCGGCTGGGCAAAGGACCGCGTCCGGCGCGTCATCGTCAGTCAGGCCAATCAGTATCTGAACGCGTCGCTGGAGATCGGACGCCTCGGCGGGTCGCTCCTCCGGGGCGTCGAGCTGGATGACGTGCGCCTGACGCGGGACGGCCGGACGATCGTCTCGATCGACCAGGTGCTGGTCGACTACAGCATCCGCGAACTGGCCGGGCGCGCGACGACAATCCGGCGCCTGCGCGTCGTGCGGCCGGTCCTCACGGCGTCGCGCACGGCCGAGGGCGGCTGGAATCTGGGAGGCCTGCTCCGCACGCGCCCGCCGAAGCCATCGACCGGCGGCTCTCCCCGGCCGCTCGAGATCCAGTCGCTCGAGGTGGTTGATGCCACCGTCCACATGGAGAACGAGGTCACGTTCGGCCCGGTCCACGTGCCGCCGGATCTCAGCAAGCTGGACGCGACGCTTTCGGTTTCGTACGCGCCGCCGGAGTGGCGCGTCCAGGTGCAGCACGTCGCGTGGCAGGCGGCGGATCCGATGCCGACCATCAGGCACATGTCGGGCGGCATCTCCAACACGCCGCAGGCTCTGACGTTCAACCGCTATTCGATCGAGACGGCGGCCGGCGACTTCACCCTGGACGGGCGGATCGATCGGACCACGAAACCGTCCACGCTCGACCTGACCGTGCACGCCACGCGTTTCGACTTCACGCAGTGGGGCGACGTCATCCACGGGCTCTCGGCGATCGGCGTCGTGGCCGACCTCGACGCGACACTCCGCGGCCCGGCCGGCCGCCTCGACACGACGCTGAATCTGCGCTCGACCGGGGGATCGGTGCGCGGGAGGGTCGTGCTGGACACGACGGTCCCTGGCTGGCACGGCCAGGGGACGCTGGACGTCGCGGGGCTCGATCTGGCGCGCTGGCTGAAAAACCCGGAGAAGCCGTCGGACATCACCGGGACCGTCACGTTCAACCTGGCGCTCGAACTCGGGCGGCATTTTCCGCGCGGCACCTACGTCTTCGCCGGCGCGCGCGCGTCGTTCATGGGATACGGCGCCACCAACGTGCGGGCGCGCGGCACCATCACGCAGACCGAGGCCCTGGTGAGCCAGGCCACGGCGCGCGCGTACGGCGCCGACGTGACGATCACGGACGGGGCGATCGGCATCGACGCGCCGTTTCCCTATCGCTTTGCGGGCGCCATGACGACGCTCGACCTCCGGCGCGTGCCACGGTCGATCCCGGTGCCGCACGTCGAGAGCACGCTCGCCTTCCAGTACGACGTGCACGGGCGCTTCAGGGATGCCTACATCGCCGGGCGCGCCCGCTTCGATCCGTCGGTGTTCCTCGGCGCGCGGCTTGGTGCCGGCACCACCGGCACCATCGACACGTCGGCGACGCCGCTGCAGTACGCCGGCGAGGGCGACGTCAGCGACTTCGACATCAACCACGTCGGGCGCGGCCTCGACGTCGCCTGGATGCAGGATCCGCGCTACGCGGGGTCGCTCGCCGGACACTTCCAGGTGCAGGCGTCCGGCGCCGACGGCCGGACGCTGACGCTCGACGCACGCGGACGTATCGCGAAGGCCACCCTGTTCTCGGGCACGATCAGCGACGCCGCCGTGTCGCTCGCCATCGCACATGGCACGCTGACGACGACCTTCGACGGACACTGCGCGGGGATCGATCCGGCCGTCGCGCTCAGCGATCCGCGCTTCCGCGCCACGCTCAGTGGTTCGGCGAACGTGCGCACGACGGTCGCCGATCTCCTGCTCCGCTCGCCGGGCCTGCACGATTACACCGTCAGCGGATCCCTCGCGCTCCAGCCGTCGACGATTCGCGGCGTCGACCTGACCAGCGGGCGGATGGCCGGCGAACTGGCCGGCGGCGTCGCGACGTTGTCCGACGCCGCGATCGCGGGCCCGATGGTCGACGGCCACGGCTCCGGCGTCGTGTCCTTCGTCGACCGCCGGCCGTCCGACTTCCAGTACGCGCTGAACGCCGTCGATCTCGCGAAGGTCACGCCGCTCGCAGGGTGGCAGATGGCGGGCACGATGTCGACGACCGGGCGTCTGACCGGCACGGCCGGGGCGTTGCGTCTGACCGGCGACGGCACGCTCCGCAACGCGGACTCGACGGATTTCAGCGCGCTCAGCGCGTCGGCGCACTACGACGTGACCGCACCGTGGGGGGACTTCGGCCGCGCCGCAGCGGCGCTGCAGGGCAGCCTGACGTTCGCGCGCGTGGCCGGTGTGCCGGTCGAGAACGCGCACGGCACGGTCTCGCTCAATCAGGAGCGCGTCACCTTCGACCTTGACGTGTTGCAGTCGGCGGGGCGTTCCGGAACGCTCGCCGGCGCTGCCGTCCTGCGCCTGGCCCGCCAGCAGGTCGAGCTGACCGATCTGAGCGTCGGCTTCGGCGGCGCGCCCTGGCGGCTCGCTTCCACGACCCCGCCCGTCATCAGCTGGAGCGGCACGACCGTGTCGTTCTCGCCGATCGTCTTCGCCGGCGGGCCGTCACTCGAGCAGCAGATCACGGTCTCCGGTACGTGGGGCGGGCCGGCCGCGGCCGTGCACGTCACGGCGCGAAACGTCCACCTCGAGACTCTCGAAGGGGTGTTCGCGGGGCCGGCGCGGTACGGCGGCGTGGTCAATCTCGACGCGACGCTCCGGGGCAGCCGCCAGCAGCCGATCGTCACCGGACGGCTGCGCGTCAGCGACGGCCGGATCCGGCGGCTGACCTACAACGACGTCGTGGCCCAGGTCGATTACCGCGACGGCCTGTTCGACGTCGCGTTCCGCCTCGATCAGTCGTCCGCCGTCTGGATACGCGCGGACGGCACGGTGCCCCTGGCCCTGTTCGCGCGGGGCCTCCCGCCGCGCCCCATCAACCTGGCCATCACGTCGAGCCCGATCGACCTCGGCCTCATCGAAGGGGTCACCGACGTCATCCGCAATGTCGGCGGTCGCCTGATCGTGAACGTGCGCGTCACCGGGCCCAGCGACAGCCCGCAGTTCGTCGGCTCGGTCGCCGTCGACAACGGCGGCTTCGTGGTCGCCGCGACCGGGGTCCGATACAAGAACGCGCGCGCGATCTTCCAGCTGTCGCCGGACCAGGTCGCCGTGCGGGGCCTGCACCTCGAGGACGACGAAGGAGATCCGCTCGACGTCACCGGCAGCCTCGCGACGCGGCAGCTGAAGCCCGGCGCCGTGTCGGCCGACATCACCGCGCAGCACCTGTCCGTGCTGCACAACGCGCTCGGCGACCTCGAGACGAATGCGACGCTCGCCGTGCGCGGCACGCTGCACCTTCCGCAGGTGTCCGGCGACGTGTCGCTGCAGAACGGCACCTTGCACGCCGATCAGATTCTCGAGCAGCTGCTGTTCCAGCCCTACTCGACGACGGAGGCCGAAGGGCTGCCGGCCGCGAGCCCGTCACCCGAAACGAAGACCGCGCCGCCGCTCGACGCCCTCGCGGCGCTCAATCCCTGGGATCGGCTCGCGCTCGCAATAGACCTGCGCGTGCCCGAGACGCTGCGTCTGACCGGCCAGGACATTCAGATCTCGCCGGGCACGCCGATCGGCGTCGGCAGCATCAGCCTGCGCGCGGGCGGCGATTTGTGGCTCATCAAGGACGCCGGGCAGCCGCTCGGTGTCTACGGGTCGCTCGACTCGGTGAACGGGACCTATGCCTTCCAGAGCCGGCAGTTCGATATCCAGCCTGGCAGCTCCATCAACTTCCGAGGCGACCTCACGCCGGAGGTCTACGTCACCGTCGCGCGCGAAATCACGGGCGTGCAGACACGCGTGACGATTACCGGACCGCTCCGCAACCCCGAGCTGCAGCTGGCGAGCACGCCGCCGCTCGATCCCTCCGATGTGCTGGCGCTGGTGGTTTTCGGAACGACGACGAACCAGCTGAGCGGGATTCAGCAACAGGAGCTGGCCGTTCGTGCAGGGGCGCTGGCCGCAGGGTTCCTGGCAACGCCAATCGTCTCGGCGATCGAAAGCTCGCTCGGCCTCGACCTCCTCGAGATCGAGCCGACCGGTGATTTCGGGACCGGGCCCCGGGTGACGGTCGGGCAGGAACTGGCGCCCGGACTGGTCGCACGGTTCAGCCGCCAGTTCGGGCCGACCCCGTACGACCAGGCCACCATCGAGTACTACCTGTCGCGGATCCTCCAGATTCGCGCGACGTTCTCCGACGCGGCGTCGTTGAACATCATGTCGCCCTTCCGCCGCATCGAGCGCGCAGGCATCGACCTGCTGCTGCTGTTCAGCTTCTAGCGGCGCCCGACCGGCGCTACGTCTCGAGCGCGGTGGCGAGCGCCGCCAGAACGGCGCGCGTCTGAAGCAGCTGCTGCTTCGGAATCTGATCGAGCGTGCGTTTCACGGCCGCTTCGACCGTCCCTTTCATGCCGCGCGCGTACGGTCTGCCTTCGGGCCGCAGATGCAGCCGCACTCGGCGGTTGTCGCCCGAGTCGCGCTCCGCGCTGACGAGCCCCTTCTTCACGAGCCGCTGCACGATCCCGGTGATGGTGCTGGGATGCAGCCGGGCCACCCGCGCCAGCTCGCCTGCCGAGATGCCGGGGTGTGTCTTGACGATGCGAAGGACGAGACGCTGGGGACCGGTGATCCC
>JBLMXQ010000010.1:0-8491 GCA_050257855.1 Betaproteobacteria bacterium
GCGCGCGCGGAAGGGGTACGTGGCCGCCCCGAGGCCCGCGGCCACGACGGAGAGCGCCCGGCTGAAGCCGGGCGCGCCTTCCGATACGCCTCGCGCTCCGTCGGATGCGCCGACCCCTTCATCCACGGCGCCTGCGCCGGCGGAAGCGCCTTCACGGCCGGCGCCCGCAGCGGCGCCGGCGGCACCGGCCACGGGCACCGTCGTCCCGAAGGCGGCCGACACAGGCAGCGCAGCCCTGCACCTCAGGCCGGACGCCGCCAGGAACGTCGAAGAGCTGGCGGCAAATGCGCCGGACGCCGACGCGAAGAGAGGCTGGACCGCCTACCAGCGCGGCGACCTGGAATCGGCCCGCGCGTCGCTCGCGGCGGCCGCCGCTCGGCCGACGGCGCGGCCGTGGGTGCACTACGCGCTCGGGCAGGCGGACTATGCGCTCGGACGGTATCAGGATGCGGTCGCCGAGTGGGAGACGGTCCGCGCCGGCGCCCCCGAGTTCCAGCCGGTGTACTTCGACCTCGTGGACGGCTACATCCAGCTCCACGACCCCGACAGGGCCATCGGCGCGATGCACGCGGCTCAGAGCCGCTGGCCGGCCGACGCGGAGGTGTACGAGGCGCTCGGCGTCGTCCAGACCACGCGCGGCGCCCTCAACGACGCGATTGCGTCGTTCCAGAAGGCCGTGTCGCTCGCGCCGAAGGACGCGGTCGGCTACTTCAACCTGGCGAAGGCGCTGGAGTTGCGGTACGTGCGGACCCGGCGGTTCGTGGAGCGCACGCACACCTGGATGGGCAACAAGTCCGACCTCGAGAACGCGATCCTGAACTACAAGCGCTATCTCGAGATCGGCGGGCCGCTGGAGAACTCGGCGCGCGAGGGGCTCGCGCGGTTGAACTGGGAACCCGAGAAGTAGAGGACGGTCTTAAGACCGTCCCCTACAGGTACCCTATTTCAGCTTCTCCAGGATCTGCTTGGCCGTCGCGGCCTCCGCGCCGTCGGGCGCCAGCTCCAGGTATTTCGCCAGATCCGCCTTCGCCGCGTCGTTCCTGCCTTCCTGCAGCTGGGTGATCCCGCGGTAGTAATAGGCGTCGGGGTACTGCGGAAACCGCGCGATGGTCTTGTCGAACCAGGTCATCGCGTCGGCCGGCTTCTTCGCGTTCAGCATCCCGATGCCGACGTTGAGCAGCGTGTCGGGATTCGTGATCTTCGACTCGTCGATCGATGCGATGATCTGCTGACTGCCCTCGGCGTCGCCCTTCTCGGCCAGCACCTGCGCCAGCAGCGTCTTGACCTGGATGTTGTCCGGCTCCTTGGCGAGCGACGCGCGAAGGTGCTCCGCCGCGGCGTCGAGGTTGTGCTCGGCGTAGTACGTGCGGGCGATGTACGGCTCCACCTGGTACGCATCGGGGTGCTTCGCGAGGATGTCCTGGTAGATGGCGCGGGCTTCGGCGAACTTCTGCTCCTTGATGAGCTCCGCCGCCTTCTCCAGATCGGCGCGGATCGCGACGTTCGGATCCACCGCGGCCTTCTTCATCGCGACGGTCATGGGCGGCATCAACGTATGCTCCTGGATCGACGCGGACTTCTTGGCGACCTCGTACCCGTCCTTCTCGAAGTCGAGATCCCACTGGCCGCCATTGATGCCGTTGATGGCCCATTCGCCTTTCTTGTTGGTCTTCACCTTGGGGCCGCCTTCCGACCCCATCAGGTGTGCGGTCACGACGACACCCTCCAGCGGCTGGCCGGCCTCGTCGGTGACCTTGCCGGAGATGCGGCCGACGCCGCGCCAGTCCTGCGCTGACGCTGCGCCGGCGACGAGGAGCGAGAGAACGAAGATGAGAACGGTTGTGATTCGTGGCTTCATATAAGGAGAGAGTAGCAAAAAAAAGCCCCGGGGCGCCTCGTCGGCGCACCCGGGGAGTCTCGGCCGGCCCTGAAGGGCCGGCCCTACCGAAGAAACCGACTCAGAACGTGAAGCGGAGGCCGAGCCTCGCGATCCGCGGGTTCTGGATCTCGAGGATCTGATTGTAGGTGCCAACGCGCGCGTCGTACTGGATGCCGAGCGTGGTGGCGCGGTTCAGCACGTTGAACACGTCGAAGTCGAACGCGATGTTCGCGCGCTGGATCTTGAACATCTTCTCGAGACGGACGTCGAGCTCGACGACGCCGGGGAGCCGCGTGGCGTCTGGCGCACTGGCCAGCAGCAGGTTCTTGGAGCCCGCCACGGGATCCTGCGCGTCAACGCGGCTGTGGTACCACGGCTCGCCGTAGCCCTGGCGCGCCGAGAGGTTGGCGCCGAAGTCGATCCCCCACGGACCCTGGTAGAGGCCGTTGGCCGAGATCGTGTACTTGGGAGCGATCAGATAGATGCCGCTCTTGCCGCTGCCGCTCGACGAAATGACCACGGAGCCGCCGTCGATGTTCGGCCCGGGCGAGGTGAACGAGCCGAACTGGCCCGAGGCGTTGCGCGTCGGCGTCGGGTCCATAACCGCGTCGGGGGCACCGAAGTACTCCCGCCACGTCTGCGACGAGAATCCGAACCGGGCCATCCAGCGGTTCGACATCCGCTTGGTCGCGCTGAGCTCGAAGCCGAGGTAGCGCTGGTGGTAGTCCGGTCGGTTCTGCATGGTGAAGCCATAGTTGCCGGCCGCCGCGACCGCCGGATCGAGGCCGTAGTACGGGACGCTGACCGAGCCGACGTTCGCGAACGTGCCGGTGTATGTGCCCGTCTGGATGTAGTCCGCCCTCGTCGCGCCTGTCGGCGGCCCCCACAGGAAGTTGTTCATGTGCCGATAGGTGAATGTCGCGCTGACGCCAAGGTTCGGAATCAGCTCGCGGTCGACGCCGACCAGAACCTCCTGCGTGCGCGGGGCGCTGATGCTCCCGATGTGGTTGTTCGTCGTCACCTTTGCGGGATTCGTCGGGTCGAAGCCGACGGTGTACGCCAGGCTGGTGGCTTCGTTCGGATCCAGCACTTTGTTGCCGTTCAGATCGACGCCGTTGTAAACGGCGTACGAGTACTGGGCGGGCGAAATGAAGGTCGCGGCCGTGGCCGGCAGCTGCGACGCGAACATCGCATAGCTGGCGCGCAGGATCGTCTGCCGGGCCTCGTCGAGCGCGTACGTGAAGCCGACGCGCGGCGACACCGTGTTGAAATCAAACGCGTTTTTCACGGCCGCCACCGTCTTCGCCGGCAGGATGCTCTCGTACCCCGGAACGGCCGGCTCGCTCGACGGATCGAGCGATGATGTCTGGTGGTCGTACCGGAAGCCGGCGATGATCGTGAGGCGATTGAGCGAGATCGTGTCCGTGAGGAACCCCTGCACGTACCGGCCTGTGGCTGACGAGAATAACGGCTGCGTCACCTGGCCCTGGAGGTCCGGATAGCCGTTCCAGAACGTCCAGGTGTTGTTCGGACCCGGCCAGATGCTCTGCGAGCTGACGGGCGTCTTCCGCCAGGAGAAGCCGAACTTGATCTCCTGCTTCCCGATGAAGTAGCTGCCGTCGCCGCCAGCGTAGTACTGCGGCCGGTCGGTCTTGTAGAACACGTAGGATCCCTGCGTGACGCCGGCATCGTCGGTGAACGCCGACGTGGTCATGCCGCCGATCGGCGCCAGCTGGAATCCGCCCGCCGTGTAGGCGTACCGAGCGGCCAGCACCAGATTCTGCCCCACGACGAAGTTGCCCTCGCCCTTGTACAGCTTGGTCGGGCCCGTCTGGTCCCAGGCCGCTTCGAGCAGGTGGGTCGCACTGACGCCGCGGCCGTTCTTGACCTTGTTGCCTTCGAAGAACGTGAAGTTCCCGCGCACGGAGTTGCTCGCCTGGCCGTCGAGTTTCAGCGCGTAGTTCTTCAGGATCGTCTCGTCCGGCGCGCCCGTGAGGATCAGGTTCCGCACGTCGGTCCGCCCGATGCGCCCCCAGCCCCACAGCCGGTCCTTGAGGATCGGGCCGCCGAGGTCGAAGCCGCTGTCGAGGTACTTGTCGGTGCGGTTGCCTTTACCGCTCTTGCCGCCGAGGCGCGCGGCGAGGTCCGCCGGCAGGTTCGACCCCTGCAGGCTCTGGCCTTCCCAGTAGACGTTCGCATCGCCGTGCGGCGTGTTGCTGCCCTTCTTGAGCACCATGTTGAGCTGCACGCCCGGCGTCGGGTTCTGCGCGTCGGCGCCGCCCGTCGTCACCGACATCTCCTGGAACATGTCGAAGTCGTAGTACGTCGGGCTCGAGCCGGTCGCGCCCATGTCGGTGACCGGCACGCCGTCGATGCTCCACGTGTTGTCAGCACCGTAGGAGCCCTTGCCGATGTAGTTGGACTGCTGGCCCGACTCCGAGCCGCCCACGTTGACGCGGTCGACGTAGATGCTCGGAACCGTCTGCATGACGACCCACGGGTCGCGGGCGCTCGGGATGTTCTGCAGCTCCTCGAGCGTCACGTTGGTCGTGGTCGTTTCCTTCTTGGTGTCGATGATCGGCGTCGCCGCCGTCACCGTCACGGTTTCCTGAGTCCCGGCGACGCCCAATCGGATATTGAGCGGCGTCGTCGCGCCGGTTGCCACCACCACCTGATTATTCGTGTACGGATTGAAGCCGGATAGATTGGCTTTGATGGTGTAGGTGCCTACGGCCAGATTCAGGAAATGCGCCTCGCCCTGAGCGTCGGTAACCTGCGACTGGTTCACAGGCCCCGTGAGGTCCACGCTGACGCCCGGCAGCCGGCCGCCGGTCGTGTCCTCGATCGTCACGTCGATGCGGCCCGTGAAGACCTGCGCCGACGCCGTCGAGGCCAAGCCGAACGACACGGCGAAGGCCGCGGCCAACGCGGTGAGCTTGCCGATCTTACAGTTCATGTCCTCCCATCCTCCTCAAAAGGAACGCGTCCAGGGTCGAAAGCGAACGCGCTCAGACAACGCAACAACAATCCCGCCGACGTCCGGCGTGTGTCGAGCTGAGCCTTGCAAGACTTCCCGATTCCCGGATGCTCGATGCTGTTCAGAAGCCTCCTTTTCTGCGCGGTCCGCGGGCACCTCCGTTATCCGGCCCGCAATCGGTCTCATTTTGGATACATGACGAATCGTTTACGCTACGGTCTGCCCTTGGTGTACAAACCATTGGACCCGACCCGACCCGCCATCAGCGATCATAGCGCGATCGGCTGTTGTCAATACCGGATGGTTGCCCGTTTCCGGGCTTCTTCGATGAGGCGATCCAAGTTCTGGTAGTTCGGCGCGAGAGTCTTCGCGTTCTTGAAATGTTTCAGGGCCTCGTCATAAAGCCCCGCGCGAGCCGCCAGGACGCCAAGGTAGACGTGGGGGCGTGCATTGGTGGGATCTATCGTGACGGCGTTCTTCAAATCCTTCGCCGCTTCTTCGCTGTGCCCGCGCTCGGCCTCCAGCCAGCCGAGCGACGCCTGATCGTCGGAGACGTCATTGAACGTGCGGAGGCTCTCCATCCACTCGTCCTGGGCGTGTGCCAACGCCGCCCCGGCGGGCCCGTCGAGGGCCGTCACTCCCTCGGCCATCAGCGCGCGCGCCGCGCTGACGCGGACCACCCGGACGGGGTCGGTCAGGTGCGCCGCGATGGCCGGCAGGACCTCCCGCTCGCGGACGAGCCCGAGCGCGCGCACGGCCGTGCTGCGCACGATCGGCTCGGGATCGGCAGCCGCCCCGATGAGCGCGTTGACGACCGCCGGGCTGGACCTCTGGGCGACGGTCTCCTTTCCCATGAGCTGACCGGCGAATTCGGCGGCGCTGGCCCGGATGAGCGCGCCGTGCGACCGGTCCACGGCGAGACGCGCGATCTGCGGCAGGACCGTGACGTCGCCGGTCCCGGCGCGATAGACCACGTCCGCCATCTCGACGATCGCCCGCCGCTTCGCGCCGTTGCCGTACCACGAATCCATGACCGTTGACGCCCACTCCGGCGTCTTGTCTTCGTGGCACGTCGTGCACGCATCGGGCACGCCGAACTTCGCGGTCATCTCGGGCACCGGCGGCGAGAACGTGTGATCCAGCCGGCGCGTGATCAGCCGCCAGTTCACGTTGCTCATGTGACAGTTGATGCAGCGGCTGCCCTGCGAGTCCGCCTGGTGATGCGTGTGCGCCGTGATGTCCGGGAACGTCGTTGGCGCGACGGCGGTCGCACCGTAACCCGTCGCAGGCGCCGGTGGATGTGAAAGATCCCCGCCGGCCGCCTTGGCGCCCACGGCGTGGCACTGAGTACACAGCAGATCGCTCTGCTTCGTGTGGCCGCCGTGGCCGTCCTCGACCGGCACCTTCAGCGCGTGGTCGTTGTTCGCCCCGTGCATGCGGTGGCAGCTGGTGCACGTGACCTCGCCCCGCTGGAAGCAGCCGGTGAGCATGATCGCCTGCGGGCGGTCGAACCGGCTGGGCCGGCCGTCGGGCCAGAAGTCGCCCTGCGGATCGTTGTCCGGAATCGGCTCGCTGATCAGGAACGGCAGCGCGAAGTCCTCGTAGTGGCCGCCCGGCGTGAACCCGAAGAACACGTTGTTCTTGTTCCCGTGGCAGTACCCGCAGGTGTCGAACACCTGGCGCGGCGCGGCGGTCCGCGGCGAGAAGATCTTCAGGATCGCGCTCAGCTCGTGGTTGCGATCGCTGCTGTCGTACGCGGGTTTGCTCGCCGGGTTGTTGGCCCACTCGTTCATCAGGGCGACGTGCGGCGCGCCTGGTCCGTGGCACGCCTCGCAGCTGATCCCCATCTCGGTCCACGTCGTCGCGTACGTGTTCGTCGCGATGTCGTAGTTCTTGACGAGATTGGTGGCGTGGCAGTTGACGCAGGTCACGTTCCAGATCTGCCGGAGGTCGTGATCCGGGTCGTCCGGGATCGGCGTGATCTCCTTCCAGTCGATCCAGCGCTTCGTGACGTTGTGCCAGAAGACCGGGAGCACGTAGATGCGGCCGTCCGGCTGCTTCGACAGATAGCCCTGGAACCGCCGCGCGCCGAGCGTGTAGTTGATCTCGAACTTCTCGGGCGGCCGGCCGTTCTTCGAGATGGTGATGAAGTAGCGGCCGTCGTGCGTGTCCATCCTGTACGCGCGCCCGTAGGCCTCGAGATGCGTGCCCGGCCGGAAGTCGCCGACGATGCGCGCCTGCGCGATCGGCTTGGTCATCTGGACGTGCAGCGTGCTGCGCCAGGACTTGTACTCGGTGAGATGACAGTCCTCGCAGGCCTGCGAGCCGACGTACCGGAATGCTGAAGGAGCGCGAGGCGCCTCGGACGGGGCGGCAGGCTTCGGCCGGACGGCTTCCTGGCCGCCCGCCCACACGACGGCAGAGGCAAGAAACACGATGCCGGCGCCAATCGACCGCGCGGGCCATCGCGGGGCCATAGCAGCGAATTATAGGCCAGTCGGAGCCACCCGGGAAGTTCACATTGATGGCATCTGGAAGATCCGGAGCGTGAGCGACTGCAGCGCGTGCCGGTTGGGGAACCAGCGAGAAGTGTGAGGGCCCCGCGACAGCGGCCCAGGTTCAACCACGGACCCCGCGAATCAAGATCCGGAGCGGAAGCGACGGCAAGCGCGCGGGGGTGGGGCCCACGCGATTAGTGTGAGGCGCCGCAACTTGGAGACGGACCTGTCAAGTCAAGATCCGGAGCGTGAGCGACGGCAAGCGCGCGGGGGTGGGGCCCCGCGCGGAGTAAAAAAAGGGGGCGCGCTTTCGGGCAGGAACGCGCCCCATCGGAATCCCGAACGGCGCCTGAACGTCGAGCGGAACCCCGGCCCGGAGGTTCGTGGCTCTCTCAGAGGAGAGCGACTCAGCCTACCACCTCGAATTATTTGAATGCAACATATTTTTGATTTGAGGTCAATGCGTTTGGGCTCAAACGTGCAGAGACGAAAAAGGCGGGCCGGAAGACCGGCCCGCCCTGGACGAAACGCCTGGTCGGGGACGGCCGTCAGGCCGTCCCCGATGGGAGCGTCTAGAACTCGAACCGGATGCCGAGCTCCAGCGTCCGCGGGTCCAGCGGCTGGACGATCTGGTTGAACGTCTTGCCGTTGTTCAGCACGAAGTTGGTGATGCCCGCGTTGTTCAGCACGTTGAACACGTCGAGCATCCCCGTCACGCGGTACGTGCCGCCCAGGTTGAACGACTTGTCCAGGCGGAAGTTCAGCAGCGGAATCGTGTCCGACCGGTTGTTGCTCAGATTCTCCATCCAGAAGCTCTGGCTGCCCGAGTTCGGGAGCGACACGGTGATGCGGCGCGCGTAGTTCCAGCCGCTCTGCACCGCGAAGTTCAGCCCGACGCCGATCTGATACGGGAAGTCGTACCGGCTCGACAGGTGGAACACCCAGCTGGTCAGCTTCTGCCGGTTCGGCACCGTCGGGAACACGTTCTGGAAGTACCGCCCGGTGGCAATCGGATCGGCCTGCGTCAGCGGGCTCGTGCTCGCCGAGTTGTTGACGAGCGCGTCGCTGTGGGACCAGTCGTAGCTGCTGTCGAGGAAGAAGCCCGACCCGAACCGCTTGTTGAACGCCAGCTCGATC
>JBLMXQ010000011.1:0-76757 GCA_050257855.1 Betaproteobacteria bacterium
GCGACGAAGGGCATTCCGGTCGAAGCGCACGCGCACGGCGACGAGGGTGCCATGGCGGCGGTCAGGGCCGGCGTGCGGAGCATCGAGCACGGCACGTACCTGTCGGACGCCACGCTGCGCCTGATGAAGGAGAAGGGCGCGTATCTGGATCCGACCTACACGACGGTGATCGACCTGGCCGAGCCGGGCGGCGACTACGACGTGCCGGCGCTCATCATCCGCGGGCAGCACATGCTGCCGCGGCTGCGCCAGACGGTTCAGCACGCGCACGAGATCGGGGTGAAGATCGTCACCGGCGGCGACACCGGCTACGGGCCGAAGAGCCTCACGCGGATCGGGCAGGAGATGACCCACTTCGTCGAGATGGGCCTGAAGCCGCTCGAAGCCATTCAGGCCGCGACGATCACGAACGCCGAGATGCTCGGGATGGAGAAGGAGATCGGCGTCGTCGAGCCGGGGTACGAGGCGGACTTGATCGCCGTCGAGGACAATCCGCTGACGAACATCGTGACCGTGCAGGATCCGCTGCTCGTGGTCAGCAACGGCCGCGTCGGGCTCGATCGCCTGGACTTCGGACGTTCGTCCTCGGAGACCAGGAGTTCGGGAGCGCGGTAGATCGCGGGGTCTCGAGAACCGTCGCGCGCCGAACGAGGATCCCACATCGCCACCCGACGCTCGGATATCGCCCTCCTCCTCGTCACGCGAACCGTCCGGATGTTCGCGTACGGAGGGCTGTCGGTCGTGCTGGCGCTGTACCTGGCGGCGCTCGGCTTCAGCCTGGCCGACATCGGGCTGCTGCTGACGTTGACGCTGGCGGGCGACGCGGTCATCTCGCTCTGGCTCGCGACCGTCGCCGATCGACTGGGGCGGCGTCGTACGCTCGTGATCGGCGCGGCGCTCATGGCCGGCGCCGGAGCGGTGTTCGCCACGGCGCGCGGCTGGTCGCCCCTCGCCCTCGCGGCCATCGTCGGCGTCATCAGTCCGACCGGCAAGGAGATCGGACCGTTCCTGTCGATCGAGCAGGCGGCGCTCGCCGATCTCGTCGACGATCGCCGGCGGACCCACGTCTTCGCGCGGTATCACCTGGCGGCATCGCTTGCCACGGCCGCCGGCGCGCTGACGGCAGGCCTCATCGTGCATGCGCTCCAGCGCGCAGGCCTGACCGCGCTGGCGTCGTATCGGACGGTGTTCCTGGCTTACGCCGCCGCGGGCGCCGTGCTGGCCGTGTGCTTCCTGTCGCTGTCGCCGGGCGTCGAAGCGCGCACCGCGGGGCCAGCGCGTCGGCTGATGCTCGGCCTGCACCGTTCGCGGCCGATCGTGATGCGGCTGAGCGCCCTGTTCGCGCTCGACGCCTTCGCCGGCGGTTTCATCGTTCAGAGCCTGCTGGCGTACTGGTTCCGGCTGCGATTCGGCGTCGACGAAGCGGCGATCGGCGGCATTCTGTTCGGCGTCAATCTCCTCGCCGGCGTGTCGGCGCTCGGGGCTGCGTGGCTGGCGCAGCGGATTGGCCTCGTCAACACGATGGTGATGACGCACGTCCCGTCGAACCTGTTGCTCTGCCTCGTGCCGCTGATGCCGACGCTGCCGCTCGCCGTGGGCGCGCTGCTGGTGCGCTTCAGCATCTCGCAGATGGACGTGCCGACGCGCCAGTCCTACACGATGGCGCTCGTGGACTCGGACGAGCGCTCGGGGGCGGCCGGCGTGACGACCATCGCGCGCTCGATCGGCGGGGCGGCGGCGCCGGCGTTCGCGGGCGTCGTCATGGGAGTCTCGCTGTCCGCGCCGTTCTTCGTCGCCGGCGGGCTGAAGCTGGTCTACGACGGTCTCCTCTATCGCGGGTTCAGACGGCACCGCGCGCCCGAGGAGACCCGCGAGCTGGTCGATCCGGCTTGAACGAAAGTCCGCTCCGCGTCCGTCGTGCGCGCTCGCCGTGGCAGCCGTGCGGCTCGCTCGGAGCCGGTTGCGCGGCCCCGACTGACAGGAGGAGATCACTTCGGCCTGGGCAATCCGGCGGGCCTGGGCACGTCCGGCCGCGAATCCGGCTCGAACCCGTGCCGGTTCGGCATCCGGACCTGCGGCAGCGTCTGCTGATCGATGGTGTCGCCTTCGTGGACGATGCCGTTCAGATACAGGACGTACGCCACCGTTGCGTACACATCGTCAGCTCTCAGCACGCCGGGGCGGTCGAACGGCATGGCCCGGTTCACGTAGTCCCACAGCGTGGTCGCATACGGCCAGTAGCTGCCGACGGTCTTCAGCGGCTTGTCGGTATTGAGCGTGCCGATGCCGCCGACGAGGGGCGCTTCGGGACCTTCGCGGCCGGTCGCGCCGTGGCATCGCGCGCACTGCGCGGCGAAGATCTCCTTGCCGCGCGCAGCCGTGCCGCCGCCAGGGGGGAGGCCTCGCCCGTCCGGACCGACTGCCGTGTCCCACGCCCTGATCTCGTCCTGCGTCGGCGGCCGCCCAAGGTGGTACCGTGGCGGCTGGGCCGAGACGAACGTCGCGGTTGAGAGCGCGCCAGCGACTGCGATCGCAGCCGTTCTAGAAGACCGCATATTCCACCATCCCGTCCGATCCCACGTGCCAGGCCTGAATCATGTTGTTGTGATAGAACGAATTCAGGCCGCGCACGGCCACGAGTTCGTCGCGGGTCGGCTGGCGATAGCCGGTTTCGTCGGTCGCGCGCGAGGCGATGACCGCGTCGCGGCCGTCCCATTCCCACGCCAGGCGAAATCGGGTGTGTGCCATCGGCAGGACCGGCTCCTGCAGGTCGGCATCCTTCCAGGTTGCGCCGGCGTCGGTCGTGATTTCCACACGCGCGATTCTGCCGCGACCCGACCACGCGAGGCCGGTTATCTCGTGAAAGCCGCGCGCCAGCCGCTGGCTGCCCGATGGACGGGTCACGACCGATTTGGCTTCCATGACGAACGTGAACTGGCGCGCCCGTCCGTCCGGCATCAGGTCGGTGTACTTCGACGTCTCTTCCCGCCCCATGACCGGCTGATCGACGAGCTTCAACCGGCGCAGCCACTTGACGTTGGTGTTGCCTTCCCAACCTGGCAGCAGCAGGCGCAGCGGGAAGCCCTGCTCCGGACGCAGCGGCTCGCCGTTCTGCGCGTACGCGAGCAGCGCATCGTCGCGCGCCTTGGACAGGGGGATGCTTCTCGTCATCTTCGCGGGGTCGGCGCCTTCCGCGACGATCCAGGCGGCTCCCGGCTGCACGCCCACCTCTTCGAGCAGGAGGGCGAGTGAGACTCCGGTCCACTCGCTGCAACTCGTGAGTCCATGCGCGGCCTGCACGGTCGGCTGCGGCGTCTTCCGCCACCCGGAGGCGCTGTTGCCGGAGCACTCGAGGAAGTGCACGCGCGAGATCGACGGCAGTCGCTTCAGGTCGTCCATCGTGAACACGAGCGGACGATCCACCAGTCCGTGAACGAGCAGCCGATGCGCGGCCGGATCGATCGCAGGGACGCCGGAGTGGTGCCGCTCGAAGTGCAGCGACGATGGCGTGATCGTGCCGAACAGATCGGCGAGCGGCGTCAGGCTGTCGGCCTGTTCCGGCGTCCGGCCCGGCTCGAGAAGGCGCACGGCGCGCACGAACGGCGAGCGCTCTCCGTACGGACGAATGGGAGCGCCGAGCAAGCTGGGCAGCGGCTCCGGCCCGGACCGGCAGGCCGCCGCTGCGCCGCCTGCGGCAGCGAGCAGCCGGAGAAACGTGCGGCGCGAGGCGTCGAACGCGCGGGAACGAAAGCGCGGGCTCATCGGCCCGGAATTATAGCGCCCGGAGGCGAACGGCCCTGGCGCGGCGTCAGATCTTGTATTCGTGTTCGCCGGTGACTTTGCCGCCCCAGACACGGAAGGCGTTCACGAGGTAGGCGATCACGATGGCCATGCCGATCAGGTAGATGACCATGGCCGTGCGGAGGCTGCCCGGAGCCGACGCGGTGTTGTAGATGTCGAGTCCGCCGAAGGCGCTTCCGTACGGCGTCGGCAGGAGCCGCGGGTACAGGCCTGCGGCCGCCGATCCGAGCAGCCCGACGACGATCGCCGCGCTCGCGAAGAAGACCTTCGCCGTCTTGCCGCGCGACCAGAACACGCGAAGCGCCACGATCGCTGCGACGGCGAAGGCGGGCGCGACGCCGAGCCATGGCCAGCGGACGAAGTTGCGTGTGAAGTCCGGCCTCACGACGAAGCTGGCGACGACCATGGCGGCCGCCAGCGCCACCGACGAGCCCCAGAGCGGGCCGACGAACGCGGACGCGCGCGAGCCGAGAGGGCCCGCGGTCTTCATCGCGAGATAGCTCGCGCCGTGGAGGCACAGCACCGACAGGCTGAGGACGCCGCCGAGGACGGCGAACGGGTTCAGCATCAGCGTGAACGTGCCCTGGAAGTTGCCCGCCCCGTCCATCGGGACGCCGCGCAGCACGTTGCCGAGCGCGACCCCGAAGAGCACCGCGAGCAGGATGCTGGCGACCGAGAACGCCGCGTCCCAGAAGTCCCGCCAGATCGGATGGTCCACCTGGTGCCTGAACTCGATGCCGAGCCCGCGGAACACCAGCAGCCACAGGACGAGCATCAGCGCCAGGTAGAACCCGCTGAAGCTCGCCGCGTAGAGCAGCGGGAAGGCGACGACCATGGCCCCGCCGGCCGCGAGCAGCCACACCTCGTTCCCGTTCCACACCGGTCCGATCGCGTCGATCGCGAGCGCGCGCTCGTCTTCGTCGCGCGGCAGCACGAGGTGCAACGCGCCGACGCCGAGATCGAACCCGTCGAGCACGGCGTAGCCGCCCAGCATGACGACCAGCACGACGAACCAGGCGGTGTTCATCACGCGTGCGCCTCCAATCCCCGCGCGACGATGTTCAGGAAGAGGAAGACGTAGAGCAGGCCGATCAGCAGGTACAGCCCCATGAAGCCGAGCAGCGTGAACCAGGTCATGCCGGCGCTGACGTTGGTCGACACGGCGTCGGCGGTCTTCTGCAGGCCGTAGACGACCCAGGGCTGACGCCCGACCTCGCCGACGATCCAGCCGGCCTGGTTCGCGATGTACGGGAACGGCATCGCGAGCATCAGCAGCCACAGCATGCCGCGGCTGACGAACAGGCGGCGGCGCGACAGCATCAGCGCCGCCACCGCGAGGATCGCGATGAAGATCGTCCCCAGGCCGACCATGATGTGGTACGCGTAGTAGACGAGCTCCACCGGCGGATGCAGCTCCTCCGGGAACTGGTCCAGGCCGGCCACGCGCGCCCGCAGGTCACCGTACGCCAGGTAGCTGAGCGCCCGCGGCACGTAGATGGGATCCGTCAGCGTGCGCCGCTCGCTGTCCGGCATCCCGATGATCGCGAGCGGCGCGCCCTCGCGCGTCTCGTACAGCCCTTCCATCGCCGCCATCTTGATCGGCTGATACTCGACCAGCTGCTCGCCCAGTTTGGCGCCGGTGGGGAAGAGCGAGACCATCGACGAGAGCAGTCCCACGACGACGCCGACCCGGAGCGACTCGCGGCCGATCGCCTGGTCCCGTCGCGCGAGCAGGTACCAGGCGCCGATCCCGGCCATCACCATCGACGCCGTCGTGATCGAGCCCACGATGACGTGCGGATACTGCCAGCGCACGTACGGGTTGGTGACGAGCTGCCACAGGCTCGTGAGCTGCGCCCGTCCGCCCACGATCTCGTACCCGACCGGATGCTGCATCCACGCGTCGGTCGCGACGATGAAGAATCCGGACGCGACCGCGCCGAGCGCGACCATCACCGCCGACAGCCAGTGGAGGCCCGGCCGGACGCGCCGTTCGCCGAAGAGAAACAGGCCGAGGAACGTGGACTCGGCGAAGAAGGCGAAGACGCCTTCCATGAACAGCGTCTGCCCGACGACGCCGCCGGCGTAACGCGAGAACTGCGCCCAGTTGGTCCCGAACTGGAACTCCATCGGGATGCCTGTGACGACGCCCGCCGCGAACGTGATCGCGAAGATGCGGGCCCAGAAACGCGCGGCGTCTCCGGCGTCCCGGCTGCCGGCGACGATCTGCATCGTCTTCAAGACCGCGATCAGCACCCCCAGACCCATCGTGAGGACGGGGAAGAGGTAGTGGAACATGATCGTGAACGCGAACTGGAAGCGCGCCGCCGCCACCATCGCCGTCATGCGTCCAGCATAACGCCGGGGAGTCGATTGCGATCCCGGGACGGATCTTCGGCTCCCGAATTCGATCCCGGGCGACGGTCGGTTCGGCGGCGTGCTCGTCGCCGGGGACGGCCCTGTCGACGGGCGGGCCGATTTCGAGCGCGACCGCGCGAGGCGCCGGCGGGCGGCCGCATTCTACAATGATGGATATGCCTGTCCGGGACCTTCTCATCATCGGCGCGGGGCCGTCAGGACTGTCGGCGGCGATCGCGGCGAAACAGCGCCAGCTGGACTATCAGGTAGTGGAGCAGGGCACGATCGTCAATTCGATCTTTCACTTTCCCCCGCAGATGGTGTTCTTCACGACGCCGGAGCTGATGGAGATCGGCGGTCTCCCGTTCGTGTCGCCGTACGACAAGCCGACGAGGGCCGAGGCGCTGACCTACTACCGGAAGGTGGTGGACACCTACGACCTGCGGATCGCCACGGACGAGAAGGTGCTGTCGATCTCCAGCGAAGCTGACGAGGATGCGGCGGTGTTCGCGGTCGAGACGCGCTCGACGCGCGGCGTCCGCCGCGTCCGGCACGCGCGCTACGTGATTCTCGCGACCGGCTACTACGACCACCCGGTCCGGCTCGGGATCCCGGGCGAGGACCTGCCGCACGTCTTTCACTACCAGCAGGAGCCGCACGCGTACTACCGGCAGCGCGTGGTGGTCGTCGGCGGCGGCAATTCGGCGGCGGAGGCGGCGCTCGAGCTGTACCGGGCCGGGGCGCACGTGACGCTGGTGCACCGGAGGTCCGAGCTGAAGTCGACGATCAAGTACTGGGTGCGGCCGGACATCGAGAACCGGATCCGCGAAGGCACGATCGCCGCGCGCTTCGACACGGTGATCAGGGAGATTCGTCCCACGTCGGTGGTGGTGGCTTCAGAGGCTTCGGAAGACGAACTGCCCGCCGACGCCGTGTTCCTGCTGACCGGCTATCGGGCCGACGTCGACCTGATGGTGCGCGCCGGAGTCGAACTGACGGACCGCGAGGCGCCGCGGTGCGATCCGATGACGTTCGAGACCAATGTCCCGGGCATCTTCGTCGCCGGCGGCGCGATTGCCGGCGTCGACACGGGGACGGTGTTCATCGAGAACGGCCGGTTCCATGGCGAGCGCATCGTCCAGGTGATCGCCTCGCGCCTCGACCGGGCGACCGCCGTCCTGTAACGCGGCCCGATCAGTGCGCGAGGTTCGGCACCCGGGGACCGCGCGCCATCATCGTCTTGATCTCGATCAGCTCGACGAGCGAGCGGGCGCGCGCCCGGAGCGTGGGCTGCTCGAGCAGCGCCTGCTTCTCCATGGGCTCGAAGTCCAGGTACTGCGACAGCGCGTTCACGAGCTCCTGGTCCGGCATGCTGACCGGGATCTTCGGATCGCCGGCGCGATCGTCCGGCGGCGCGATCAACGACTCGAGGCGGGCGCGATGCTGCCGAATCGCGGCCCGGTCTTCCGGCGTCACCAGTTCCTCGCCGAGCGACAGCACGGACGCGCGCCGGTAGGCGCGGTCGTGATTCTCGTCGAGGATGCGGAACCGCTCGAGGCCGCGCAGCACCAGGTTGAACCGGCCGTCGGGCAACCGCTCGACGTGCGTGATGAGGCCGCTGCAGCCGATCGGGTACACGGGCGGCCGTCCCTCGTAGTCGCTCTGCCAGCCCGGCTTCAGCAGCACGATTCCGATGACCCGGTCTGCGGCCAGCACGTCGGCGACCAGCTCCCGGTACCGCGGCTCGAAGACGTGCAGCGGCAGGAACACGTTCGGAAACAGGACGACGGTGGGGAGCGGGAAGAGGGAAAGGAGATCGGACATCGCCGATTCTAGTGAATGGTCTTCGTCTTCTTGTCCATGTAGTCCATCAGCACGTACTGCCCGAGCGTGTACGGCGTCGTGAAGTACGCCTTGCCGTTGCAGATCTGCGCGACGCGGCGGACGAAGCTGACGAGGTCGTAGTCGCGCGCGAGCATGAACGTGTTGATCATGATGCCGCTCCTGCGGCAGGCGGCGACTTCCGCGCACGTTTCCGCGACGATGAACGGGTCGAGGCCGAACGCGTTCTTGTAGATGCGGCCGTCGGGCTGGGTGAGCGCCGACGGCTTGCCGTCGGTGATCATGATGATCTGGCGCATGTCCTTGCGCTGCCGGTCGAGGATCCGGCGCGCCAGCCGCAGCCCCTCCCGCGTGTTCGTGTAGTACGGCCCGACGCGCACGCGCCCGAGCTCCGCCAGCGGAATCTCCTCGGCCGAGTCGTGGAACAGGACCACCTTCAGCGCGTCGCCGGGATACTGCGTCTTGATCAGCTGCGCGAGCGCCAGCGCGACGCGCTTGGCCGGCGTGAAGCGATCCTCGCCGTACAGGATCATGCTGTGGCTGCAGTCGAGCATCAGCACCGTGGCGCAGGAGCTCTGATACTCGCCCTGGGCGACCATCAGGTCTTCGTGAGTGACGTTGATGCGCATCGTCGGCTCGCCGCTCTCGTGCTGCCGCTGCACGGCCTTCAGCAGCGTCGCCGCCGGATCGAGGTTCAGCGTGTCACCGTATTCGTACGGCTTCGGCGCCGCCATCGCCTCGACGCCGGTCGCCTGCTCGCGCGTGTCGTGCCGGCCGAAGCTGCTCTTGCCGAGCGACCCGAGCAGGTCGCGCAGCGCGCGGTACCCGAGGAAATCCAGCGCCTTGTCGGTGACCTCGAATCTGGCCGGCGGCTGATCCGGCCCGGCGCCCCCGGCGTGGCCCTGCCGGCGGCGGCGCTCGGCGTCGAGATCCGGCGGCGTCGAGATGTAGCCTTCCTGCGCCATGCGCTCGATGATCTGCTGGATCAGTTCCTCGAGCTTCGACCGCAGGTCGCCCTGATCGGCGTCGGCCGGATCGCCGAGAAGGCGTTCGAGGGTTTCTTCGGGCAGCACGCCGCCGTTGAACAGCGCATCGAGGATCGCGTCGTGGAGCGCCTGCATCGTGCGCTCCTCGTCGTCGGTCGCGTACGGATTCCCGAAGCCGCTGGCGAGCAGCAGATCGGAGAGCCTGGCGACCAGATCCTCGAGATCCAGATCGTCGAGCTCGTCGCCCGTGTACTTCGTGTATCGGTACTTCAATTGTAGTACTTCTTCTTCGTGCCCGCCGGCAGCGGGAACGTGTCGTCGAGCGTCGGCTCCTCGCGGCGCGACGGCCGGCGCGGCGTCTCCGTCGCGGCGGCGTACCCGCGCTCGTCGCTGCGGCTGATCTTCCGCTGGGCGTACAGCCCTTCGAGCACGAAGTCGATCGCCGATGCGACGGCCGGAGCTGCGGCGCCCGGCTTCGCGCCCGCGTGTTCGACCAGCGCGTCGAGCCCCTGCACGGCGCGCGCCCGCTCGATGACCTCGGCGGCCGACGCCGTGTCGCTCAGCGGCAGCGACCCGCCGAGATCGAACCATTCGACGACGCGCCGCGTGTCCACGCCGTCGAAGACGCCGCTGAATACGCTGCCGATCGCGCCGCGAATCAGGTCCCGCGCCACCTGCTCGGCGCCCTTCAGCTCGCCCTCGTATTCCAGCTCGAACTTGCCGGTAATCGATGGCAGCGCGCCGTAGAGATCCGTGACGCGCGGGACGGCCAGCCTCTCCCCGCTCTGCAGCGCCCGGCGCTCCGCGTTCGACACGACCAGCTCCAGCGTCGTGATCGGCAGCCGCTGGCTGACGCCCGACCGCTTGTCGACCTTGCGGTCGGCGCGCGCCTGGAACGCCACCTCCTCGACGACCTCGCGCACGTAATCGGGCACGTGCACCTTCAGGCCCGGACGCTCGACCCACGCTTCCTGCGCCGTGATCGCCATCGCGTGGTGGCGCGTGGCCGGGTAATGCGTCCGGATTTCCGAACCGATGCGGTCCTTGAGCGGCGTGATGATCTTGCCGCGCGCCGTGTAGTCTTCCGGATTCGCCGTGAACACCAGCATCACGTCCAGCCTCAGCCGGACGGGGTAGCCCTTAATCTGGACGTCGCCTTCCTGCAGGATGTTGAAGAGGCCGACCTGGATCTTCCCGGCGAGATCCGGCAGCTCGTTCATGGCGAAGATGCCGCGGTTCGCCCGCGGCAGCAGCCCGTAGTGCATCGTCAGCTCGTCGGACAGGTTCAGGCCGGCCTGCGCGGCCCTGATCGGGTCGATGTCGCCCAGGATGTCCGCGATCGTCACGTCCGGCGTCGCCAGCTTCTCGACGTAGCGCTCCTCGCGCGGCAGCCACCCGATCGGCAGCGCGTCGCCTTCGCGGGCGAGGCGCGCGCGGCACGACGCGCAGAGCGGGGCCAGCGGGTGGTCGTGAATCTCGCAGCCGGGCACGATCGGCACCTGCTCGTCGAGCAGATCCACCAGACCGCGAAGGATCCGGCTCTTTGCCTGACCGCGGAGGCCGAGCAGGATGAAGTTGTGCCGCGAGAGAATCGCGTTGACGAGCTGCGGGATGACCGTCTCGTCGTACCCGATGACGCCGGGGAACAGCGTGTCGCCGCTCTGCAGCTTGCGGACGAGGTTGTCGCGGACTTCCTGCTTGACGGATCGCGGGCGGGCTCCGGCCTGCCGCAACTCGCCGAGGGTGCGTGGGTGGGCCGTCATGGACCGATTCTATCAGCAGCCAAGGCGACGCGCGCCGTTAGGTTACAGTAGCCATCGTGAAGCATCGGTTCTTCGACGCGCCGCGCCCGCTCGTGTTCGCCCATCGCGGCGGCAGCGGCCTCGCGCCCGAGAACACGCTGGCGGCCTTCGATCGCGCGCTGGCGCTCGGCGTCGACGGGATCGAGCTGGACGTCCACCTGACGGCCGACGGCCGCGTCGTCATTCATCACGATCGGACGCTCGACCGGACGACCAACCTCGTCGGGCCGATTGCCGACCGGACGGCGGACGAGCTCGCGCGCGCGGACGCCGGCTACCGGTTCCGGCAGGGCGGCGCGTTCCCGTTTCGCGGCCAGGGGATCGGAGTGCCCATGCTCGAGGAGGTCCTCGCACGGTACCAGGACCTGCGGATCGTCGTCGAACTGAAGACGAACCGACCGGAGCTGGCCCGCGCCGCCGTCGAGGCGGTCCGCCGCGCGGATGCGGTCGAGCGCGTGTGCTTCGGGTCGTTCGCGCGCGGCGTGCTGCGGACCGTGCGCGCGATCGAGCCGGCGGCGGCGACGAGCGCCGCCCGGGAGGAAGTCCGCTGGGCGCTGTACCGGTCCCGACTGCGCGTGCCGGTCACGCGCGTGACGTATCACGGCTACCAGGTGCCCGAATCGGCCGGCCCGACGCGCGTCGTCTCCCGGCGGTTCGTGGAGCACGCACACGAGGCAGGGCTCGGCGTGCAGGTCTGGACGGTGGATACGGAGCCGGATGCGCGGCGGCTGCTCGACTGGGGCGTCGATGCGCTGATTACCGACAGGCCGGATGTGATCGTGAATGTGGTGATGGGGTGATGGGGTGATGGTGAGGGTGGTGATTTCAGATACCGTCGTCGAGCCCACGTTGAAGGATGTGTACGCGGCGCGCCCGCGGGTCTACCGGGCGATGCAGCCGTCGCCGCTGCTCGAGCACGCGCTCCTTTCGCAGGAGACCGGCCTCGACATCGCGGTCAAGCACGAGAACCACAACCCGACCGGCGCCTTCAAGGTGCGCGGCGGCCTCAATCTCGTCGCGAGCCTCGGGCCGGAGGAGCGGCGCGGCGTGATCACGGCGACCACCGGCAATCACGGGCAGTCGATCGCGCTGGCCTGCCGGCGCGAGGGCGTCCCGTGCACGATCGTCGTCCCGGTGGGCAACAATCCCGAGAAGAACGCCGCCATGCGCGCGCTCGGCGCCGAAGTGGTCGAGCACGGGCGCGACTTCGACCAGGCGCGCGAGCGGGTCGAGCAGATGCAGGCCGAGCGGCGGCTCCGGTACATCCACTCCGCCAACGAGCCGCTGCTCCTTGCCGGCGTCGGCACCTGCGCTCTCGAGATCTTCGAGGCCCGCCCGGACACGGAGGTCGTGCTCGTGCCGATCGGCGGCGGCAGCGGAGCATGCGGCTGCTGCATCGTGCGGAGCGGAATTGGCAGCCGCGCGCAGATTATCGGCGTGCAGGCCGAGCGCGCCGACGCGTTCGCCCGCTCGTGGACCTCCGGAACCCGCGTCGTCGGGGACAAGGCCGACACGTTCGCCGAAGGCATGGCGACGCGCGTGACGTTCGACCTCACGTTCGGCCTTCTGAGGCGCGAGCTCGACGACATCGTGACGCTCAGCGAAGAGGAAATCGCCGGCGGCGTGCGGCTCGCGCTGCGCGCCACGCACAATCTCGCCGAGGGTGCCGGCGCCGCCTCGCTCGCCGCCGCCGTCAAGCTGCGGGATCGCCTCGCCGGCCGCAAGGTCGTCTGCGTGATGAGCGGCGGCAACATCGATCAGCGCACGCTCGCCCGCGTGCTCGCGGGCCGGCAGCCGATGGCTGACAGCCGATAGCCCGCACGCGTCAGCTACCGTGAGAGCGAGAAGATCACGGTCACTGTCATGATCACCGGCACCGCCACGCCGCTCAGCAGGGCTGGCGAGAAGCGCCACTGCCGGACGGCGTCGAGCGCGGCGCCGTCGAGCAGCGGAATCGACCGGAGGACTCGCGCGGCCTGGACGTGACCTGGACACCTCGCTCGCGGAAAGGTTCGAGCGGCCTACGCTCGATCGAGCGCGCGGCGCGCCGCCCGGAACACGCGATCCATCATCGGCGCGGTGAGCTTGCCGGTGTTCGTGTTCTGGCGGCTCGGGTGATAGCAGCCGATGAGCGTCTGCCCGTTCGGCAACTGGCAGGCGGCTCCATGGCCGAACTGCGGCTTCGGCCGGATCGCAATCGAACGGCGCTTGAGCAGCTGGAGGTACGCGTCGAAGCCGATTCGGCCCAGCGCAACCACGACGCGGATCCGTGGCAGGGCGTCGAGCTCCGCGTCGAGGTGCGCCAGGCAGTTCGCGATCTCCTCGGGCGTCGGCTTGTTGTCCGGCGGAGCGCAGCGCACGGCGGCGGCGATGAACGCGTCGTTCAGCCGCAGGCCGTCGTCCGGCCGGCGCGACGTCGGGATGTTCGCGAAGCCTGCGCGATGGAGAGATGCCATCAGGAAGTCGCCCGATCCGCCGTCGCCGTCGCCCGTGAAGACGCGGCCGGTGCGGTTGGCGCCGTGCGCAGCCGGCGCGAGCCCCACGATGAGGAGCCGCGCGCCCGGATCGCCGAATCCGGGCACCGGCCTGCCCCAGTACAGCTCGTCCCGGAACGCGCGCCGCTTCTCGCGCGCGACGCGCGCGCAGTAGCTGCGCAGGCGCGGGCACCGCTCGCACGCGACGATCGCCGCTCGTGCCGATTCGAGATCGGAGATCACGGCATCTCGCACTGTGCGCGGGGCCCCACCCCCGCGCGATGGCGCCTCCCGCACCGCGCGCTGCGCGCTCGTGCGGGGGGCGAGCCGCAGGCGCCTGCTCACCGTGCGCGGGGCCCCACCCCCGCGCGATGGCGCCTCCCGCACCGGGCGCTGCACGCTCGTGCGGGGGGCGAGCCGCCGGCGCTCGCCGGCGCTACCACACGCGGCATGCAGGATGTCGCACCATCGGCGCATCGGCCTTGCACGAGAACGCCTTCTGGAACTCCGGCATGTTCGAGACGACGCCGTTGACGCGGTAGCGACCGGGCGCGTGCGGGTTGGTCTGCGCGAGCAGGCGCGCCGCTTCCGGACGCACGTTCTGGCACCAGATCTGCCCCCACCCGAGGAAGACGCGCTGCTCGGGGGTGAAGCCGTCTTCGGCCTTCGCCTGCTGGCCGGCCTTCGACGCCAGATACGCCATCAGCGCGATGCGGACGCCGCCGTTGTCGGCGGTGTTCTCGCCGAGCGTCAGCTTGCCGTTCACCTTCACGTCGTCGGTCGCCGTAAAGCCGGAGTACTCGTTCACGAGGCACGACGTGCGGTCCTGGAAGGCTTTGGCGTCCTCGGGCGTCCACCAGTCCTTCAGGTTGCCGTCGGCGTCGAACAGGCGCCCCTGGTCGTCGAACCCGTGCGTCAGCTCGTGCCCGATCACCGCGCCGGCGCCGCCGAAGTTGAGCGCGGCGTCGCGGCTCGCGCTGTAGAAGGGCGGCTGCAGGATGCCGGCCGGGAAGTTGACGTTGTTCTCGAGCGGGTTGTAGTAGGCGTTGACGGTCGGCGGCGTCATGCCCCACTCGCTCTTGTCGAGCGGCTTGCCGATCTTGTTCAGCTGGCGGCGGAACTCGAACGCGTTGGCGCGCGCGGAGTTGCCGAGGGCGTCGCCGCGGACGATCGACAGCGTGCTGTAGTCGCGCCAGCGGTCGGGGTATCCGATCTTGTTCGTGATCGCGTGGAGCTTGACCAGCGCCTGCTTCTTCGTCGCCTCGGTCATCCAGTCGAGGTTCGTGATGTCCTGCTGGAGCGCGCTCTCGAGCTCGTGCACCATCTCGAGCGTGTCGGCCTTGGCGTTCGGTCCGAACGTGCGCGCGACGAACGCCTTGCCGAGCGCCTCGCCGAGGTCGCTGTCGGTGTACTGCACGCAGCGCTTCCAGCGGGGCCGCTGCTCCTTGACGCCGGTCAGCTCGGTGCCGTAGAAGCGGAAGTTCTCGTCGACGAACGGCGTCGAGAGAATCTGCGCGTTCGCGTGGACCAGGTGCCAGCGCAGATACGTTCGGAGGTCCGGGAGCGGGGTGGCGGAGACGACCTGCCCAAACGCCTTGAAGAACTCCGGCTCGGTGACGTTGATCGCGTCGATGGGCGGCGCGCCGATGGCCGCGAAGTACTTCGACCAGTCGAACCCGGGCGTGAGCGCCTGCAGCTCGGCGGGCGTCATCCTGTGGTACATCGCCTCCAGATTTCGCCGCGCGACCGCGCCGAGCGCGGCCCTGGCGAGCGCCGTCTCGACGCGCATGACGGCGGCGGCGCCCGCGGCAGCCGCCTCCGGCGCGTCGCCGAGCATCCCGAGCATCTTCGTCACGTGAGCGACGTAGTCCTTCCGGAGCTCCACCGACTTGGCATCGTCACGGAAGTAGTAGTCGCGATCGGGCAGCCCCAGGCCGCCCTGGCCGGCGATCGCGCGGACCATGTTGGCTTCCTTGAAGTCCGCCTCCGCGCCGAAGCCGAAGAACGCGTTCACGCCGATCGTATGGAGCCGGGCGACCAGGGCCGGCAGATCCGCCGGACTGGCGAATGCGGCAATCCGATCGAGATCCGGCTGGAGCGGCGCCGCACCCTTGCGATCGATCGCCGGCACGTCCATGCACGAGGCGTAGTAGTCACCGATTTGTTTGGTATCGGGGTCGGTGCCCGGCGCGGCGGCCTCGAGAATCTGATGGAGCACTTCGTTGTTCCGGTCCTGCAGTTCGTCGAAGCTGCCCCACGACGAGCGATCGGGTGGAATGGGGTTGTCGGCAACCCAGCCGCCGCAGGCGAACTGATAGAAGTCGGTGCACGGGTCGGCCGTGCGATCGAGCGCATCGAGCATCAGGCCGGACTGACTGGCCGGCGCGCGTTGGGCGGCTGCTGCGGATCCGACAGCGCCCGGCCCGCTGATCGCGGGCCGGGCGGCGGCCAGCGCAACGGCGAGCGGGAGCGAGACGAACGCGAACGCGACGAGGTGGCGTGGCATGGCGACCCTTTCCTGACGGCGACCGGTATACAATTAGTGGTTGGTCTACAGGCGGAGCGCCGCCCAGCCGAGAACCTCGACGAGCGCCACCCGCAGGCCCCGCGGCCCGCGATGACCGAAAGGACCTCGAACCCTTGAGAAATCCAAAGGACGCCGCAGAGCTCGATGCCGTCGAGACACGCGAGTGGCTCGACTCGCTTGATTATGTCCTGCAAAGCGGCGGACCCGTCAAAGTGGCGCGCCTGCTCCGCGACCTGACGGTCCACGCGCGCCAGAACGGCGTCAAGCTGCCGTTCACCGCCAACACACCCTACATCAACACCATTCCGGCCGACGAGCAGGTGCTGATGCCCGGCAGCCCGGACGTCGAGCGGCGCATCAAGAGCCTGGTCCGCTGGAACGCCGCCGCCATGGTCGTGCGCGCCAACAAGGCGGAGGAGGGGATCGGCGGCCACATCTCGACGTACGCCTCCGCGGCAACGCTGTACGAAGTCGGCTTCAATCACTTCTTCCGCGGCAAGGACAACGGCGACGGCGACGTGATCTTCTTCCAGGGGCACGCGGCGCCCGGCATCTACGCCCGCGCATACCTCGAAGGGCGCATCGACCAGACCCACCTCGAGAACTTCCGCCGCGAGCTCAAGCCGGGCGGCGGCCTCTCCTCGTATCCGCACCCTTGGCTGATGCCAGATTTCTGGGACTATCCGACCGTGTCGATGGGCCTCGGCCCGATCATGGCGATCTACCAGGCCCGGTTCATGCGCTACCTCGAGGACCGCGGCCTCAAGCCTAAGACGGATGCCAAGGTCTGGGCGTTCCTTGGAGATGGCGAGACCGACGAGCCCGAGGCTCTCGGCGCCATCACCCTGCCGGCGCGCGAGAAGCTCGACAACCTGATCTTCGTGATCAACTGCAACCTGCAGCGGCTCGACGGCCCGGTCCGCGGCAACGGCCAGATCATCCAGGAGCTCGAAGCCGCGTTCCGAGGCGCCGGCTGGAACGTGATCAAGGTGCTGTGGGGCCGTGAATGGGACCCGCTGCTCGCCAAGGACCAGGACGGCCTGCTCGTGAAGCGGATGAACGAGGTCGTCGACGGCCAGTACCAGAAGTACGCCGTCGAATCGGGCGCGTACGTCCGCGAGCACTTCTGGGGCGTCGATCCGCGGCTGCTCGATATGGTCAAGCACCTGTCCGACGACCAGCTGAAGAAGATGTCGCTCGGCGGCCACGATCCGATCAAGGTCTACAACGCGTACAAGTCGGCCGTCGAGCATCGGGGATCGCCGACGGTCGTCCTGGCCCGCACGATCAAGGGCTACGGCCTCGGCGAGGCTGGCGAGGGCAAGAACATCACGCACCAGCAGAAGAAGATGAACGACGAGGAGCTGCGGGCGTTCCGCACCCGCTTCGGCATCCCGGTCTCGGACGCCGAGATCGCGAGCACGCCGTTCCACCGGCCGCCGGAGGACAGCATCGAGATCCGCTACATGCGCGAGCGCCGCCGCGCGCTCGGCGGGTTCATTCCGAACCGCCGCGTCCGCGCCGAGCCGCTGAAGACGGTTCCGAGCGACGTGTTCGAGGAGTTCTACAAGGGCACGGAGGGGCGCAAGGCGTCGACGACGATGGTGTTCGTGCGGCTGCTGGCGAAGCTGCTGCGCGACAAGGAGCTCGGCCGGCTGATCGTGCCGATCGTCCCGGACGAGGCGCGCACGTTCGGCATGGAGGCGCTCTTCCGGCAGGTCGGCATCTACTCGCACGCCGGCCAGCTGTACGAGCCGGTCGACAGCGACACGCTCCTCTACTACAAGGAAGCGTCCGACGGCCAGATTCTCGAGGAGGGGATCACCGAAGCGGGCTCGATCTCGTCCTTCATCGCCGCCGGCACGGCCTACGCGACCCACGGCGTCAACACGATCCCCTTCTTCATCTTCTACTCGATGTTCGGCTTTCAGCGCATCGGCGACCTCGTCTGGGCGGCCGGCGATTCGCGGACGCGCGGCTTCATGCTCGGGGGCACCTCCGGCCGCACCACGCTCGCCGGCGAAGGGCTGCAGCACCAGGACGGCAACAGCCACCTGTTCGCGATGGCCTATCCCAACTGCGTCGCCTACGATCCGGCGTTCGCCCACGAGATCGTCGTCATCATCGAGAACGGCATCCGGCGGATGTACGTCGATCAGGAGAGCATCTTCTACTACCTGACGGTGATGAACGAGCAGTACGCGATGCCGGCGATGCCGGCAGGATCGCGCGAGGGCATCCTGAAAGGCCTCTACCGGCTGCGCGCCGCGTCGAAACCGGACGCGAAGCTGCGGGCGCAGTTGTTCGGCAGCGGCGCCATCCTGCCCGAAGTGGTCAAAGCGCAGGAGATCCTCGAAGCGAGGTTCGACGTCGGCGCCGACGTGTGGAGCGTGACGAGCTACAGCGAGCTCTATCGCGACGGCCATGCGGTCGAGCGCTGGAACATGCTGCACCCGGGCGAGACGCCGCGGGTGCCGTACGTCACGCAGTGCCTGGCCGGGGCGCCGGGCGTCTTCGTCGCCGCCTCCGACTACGTCAAGGTGCTGCCCGACTCGATCGATCGCTGGCTGCCGCGGCCGATGGCCGCGCTCGGAACCGACGGGTTCGGCCGCAGCGAGAGCCGCGCGGGGCTCCGCGAGTTCTTCGAGGTCGACGCCCGTTACGTGGTGGTGGCGACCCTGTCGGCCCTCGTCCGCGACGGCAAACTCGACGCTAAGGTGGTCGAGCAGGCCATCCAATCGATGGGCATCAACCCGGACAGGCCCAATCCCGCCATCTCGTAGGTGCAAGGGACACGGCGGGCACAAAGGAATCGATCGTGATCGACTTCACGCTCCCCGAACTTGGAGAGAACGTCACCAGCGGCGACGTCCTTCGCGTCCTCGTGAAGGCCGGCGACCTCGTGGCCAGGGACCAGCCGGTCGTCGAGCTCGAAACCGACAAGGCGACCATCGAGGTGCCCTCGTCGGTTGCCGGTGTCGTCAAGGACATCAAGGTGAAACCGGGCGACCGGGTCAAGGTCGGCCAGGTGATCCTCACCGTGGACGAGGGCGCGGGGACCGCCGCGGCCGGGCCGGCGCCCCCGAAGGCCGACGCGGCTGAGAAAGCGGCGGCCGCCGTCGCGCCGACCGGCGGGCTCGAACAGCGCGCCGGGAACGTGCGGGCGTCGGCGGCCGACACAGCGGGTGTCTCGCGCGAGGACGAGCAGGAAGAGGAAGAGCGGACGCCCCGGGGCGCCGAGCGCGCCGATCGCAAGGTGGTCGACATCAGCCGCGGCGCACGCACGCCGGCCGAGTCGGCGCCGGCGCCGGCGTCGGCCGCCGTGCCCGCGCCGGCGGCGCCGTCGGTGCGCCGGCTGGCTCGCGAGCTCGGGATCGACATCAACGAGGTCCCCGGCTCGGGATCGGGCGGCCGCATCTCCATCGAAGACGTCAAGGCGCACGCCAAGCGGCTGGTCACCGGCCTCGCCGAGGCGGCGCGCGCCGGCGCGCCGGCCGTGCAGCCGCTGCCGGACTTCTCGCGATGGGGCGAGGTCGAGCGGCAGCCGATGCGCGCCGTGCGCCGCAAGACGGCCGAGCACCTCAGCGCGGCGTGGGCGTCGATCCCGCACGTCACGCAGCACGATCTCGCGGACATCACCGCCACCGAGGAGCTGCGGACGCGCTACGCGAAGCAGGTGGAAGCCGCCGGCGGCGCGCTCACGATCACGGTGATCGCGCTGAAGGCCGTCGCGTCGGCGCTGCGGGTGTTTCCGCAGTTCAACGCGTCGGTCGACATGGCTGCCGGCGAGATCGTCTACAAGAAGTACGTCCACGTCGGCGTCGCGGTGGACACCGACCGCGGCCTGCTCGTGCCGGTCATCCGCGACGCGGATCGGAAGAGCATCACCGAGCTCGCCGTCGAGCTCGCGCAGCTGTCCGAGAAGGCGCGGACCCGCAAGATCGCCCTGGACGAGATGCAGGGCGGCTGCTTCAGCGTCTCGAACCTCGGCGGCATCGGCGGGACGTCGTTCACGCCGATCGTCAACGCCCCCGAGGTCGCAATCCTCGGCATCTCGCGGGCTCGGACGGAGCCGGTGTACCAGAAGGACACCGGCCAGTTCGCCCCGCGCCTCATGCTGCCGCTCTCGCTCTCGTACGATCACCGCGTCATCGACGGCGCCGACGGCGTCCGCTTCGTCCGCTGGGTGGCGCAGGCCCTCGAGCAGCCGTTCCTGCTGGCGCTGCAGGGATAAAGACGTCCGTGGATCACGTCGCCGCGGAGACACGAAGATCCTGCGGTGCCGGGCTCGAGGGCACGCGAATATGACCTCCACTCAACTTGCCGTCCTCGGGGCCGGACCCGGGGGATACGCGGCGGCGTATCTCGCCGCCGATCTCGGGTTGTCGGTGACCATGATCGACGTCGAGCCGAACCCGGGCGGCGTCTGCACCTACCGCGGGTGCATTCCGTCGAAAGCCCTCCTGCACGTGGCCAGGCTCGTCAACGAGGCGCGACACGCGTCCGCCTGGGGCGTGAGCTTTGGCGAGCCGAAGATCGATCTCGACAAGCTGCGCGACTGGAAGAACTCGGTCGTGACCAAGCTGACGACCGGCAACGGGCAGATCGGCCGGATGCGCAAGGTGGCGTACCTGCAGGGACGCGGCGAGATCGTCGATCCGCACACGCTGCGCGTCGCGCTGGCTTCCGGCGGCACCGAAGAGGTGCGCGCCGAGCACGTCGTGCTCGCGACCGGATCGCGCCCGGCCACCGTACCGGCGCTCTCGATCGACAGCCGGCGGATGCTCGACTCGACCTCCGCGCTCGACCTGCCGGACGTCCCGACGTCGCTGCTCGTCGTCGGCGGCGGCTACATCGGCCTCGAGCTGGGCACGGTGTACGCGGCGCTCGGCAGCGCAGTGTCGGTCGTCGAGATGACCGGAGGGCTGCTGCCCGGCGCCGATCGCGACCTCGTGAACGTGCTCGCGAAGCGCGTGGGCCAGATGGCCAGGGACGTCATGCTCAACACGAAGGTCGTGCGCGTGAAGGAGGAGGCGAAGGGCATCCGCGTCACGCTCGAGGGCGAGGCGTCCGAGCCCGAGCAGGTCTTCGACCGCGTGCTCGTGGCAGTCGGCCGGCGTCCGAACTCCAACATCCCCGGCCTCGACCGCACGCGCGTGGCCGTCGACGCGAAAGGCTTCATCCAGATCGACCAGTCGCGCCGGACCGCCGAACCGAGCATCTTCGCCATCGGCGACGTTGCCGGCGAGCCGATGCTCGCGCACAAGGCGATGGCCGAGGGCCGCGTCGCGGCCGAGGCCATCGTCGGCCATCGCGTCGCGTTCGCGCCGCGGGCGATTCCGGCCGTGGTCTTCACCGATCCCGAGCTCGCGTGGTGCGGGCTCACGGAAGCGGAAGCGCAGGCCCGGGGCATCCCGCACGAGATCGCGAAGTACCCGTGGGGCGCCTCCGGCCGCGCCGTGACGCTCGATCGCACCGACGGCCTGACCAAGCTCGTCATCGAACCGAAGACCGACCGCATTCTCGGCGTCGGCATCGTCGGCGTCGGGGCCGGGGAGATGATTGCCGAGGGCGTGCTCGCGGTGGAGATGGGCGCGAACGCGACCGACGTGAAGATGTCGATCCACGCGCACCCGACGCTCACCGAGACGATGATGGAGTCGGCGGAGGTGTTCTTCGGCCAGGCGACGCACGTCTACCGGCCGAGGCGGAAACAATAGGCGGCTGATGGTCGCGATCAGCTGCCAGGTCTCGTGAACCGTGTTTCAGGAACTGACCGCCCGGTCGTACGCGGCGGCGGTCTCGTGCGCGTGGTACGAGCTGCGGACCAGCGGGCCGGACTCGACGTGCACGAAGCCCATGTCGAGCGCGAGCGTCTTCAGCGCGGCGAACTCATCGGGATGGTAGTAGCGGATCATCGGCGCGTGGGCGGGTGAGGGGCGCAGGTACTGGCCGATCGTGAGGATCTGGCAGCCGACGTCGCGAAGGTCCTTCAGCGTCGCGACCAGCTCGTCGTGCTCCTCGCCGAGGCCGACCATCAGCCCCGACTTGGTGGGGATCCCGGGCGCGTACCGCCGCGAGCGGTCGAGCAGGTCCAGCGTGCGCCGGTACCGTCCGCCGGATCGCGCCATGCGGTAGAGACGCGGGACGGTTTCGGTGTTGTGGTTGAGGATGTCGGGCCGCGCGTCCAGCACCGTGCGCAGCGCGTCCTCGCGCCCCTGGAAGTCTGGAATCAGCACCTCGATTCGGCACTCGGGCCGCCGCGCGCGCGTCTCGCGAATCGACGCCGCGAACACCGACGCGCCGCCGTCTTCGAGGTCGTCGCGGTCCACCGATGTGATCACGACGTACCGGAGCGCCAGCTCCTCGACCGCCTCGGCCAGGCGCGCGGGCTCTTCGGCGTCGATCGGACCGGGCCGTCCGTGCGCAACGGCGCAGTACGCGCACGCGCGCGTGCAGACATCGCCGAGGATCATGAACGTCGCCGTCCCGTGATGCCAGCACTCGCCGATGTTCGGGCAGTGCGCTTCCTCGCAGACCGTGTGGAGGCCGAGACCGCGCATCAGGCCGCGAAGGCGCAGGTAGCGGGGTGAGCCTGGCGCCCGCACCCTGAGCCAGTCGGGCTTCGGCACCCTCGGCTGGTCGGGCTCGACCGGCACGATCGGCAGGACCCTCGACATTGCTTCGATCGTAGCACGGCCACTCAACCTCATGCCGATCGGCTCGCGGCGGCTGAACGTCGCCCGCGCGCTGCGGTCGTGACTACGCTCGTGCCGCAGCCGGCGCCTGGTCGGCGGCCGCCGGCTCCGCGACGCCGGGCGCCACCTTCTTGATCGCTGCGAGCGCCTCGTCTCCTCCGCCGCGCAGCAGCTGCCGCGCGGTGCGGCTGCCGGTTGCGCGCAGGTGCGCCTGGAGGAGCGTGCGGATCGTGCGGCGATCGACCGCGTCGAGCGGCCCGCTCATCGCCTCAGGGTGGCACCGGCTGCCGAGCCGATCGCCGGGATCGAGCACGTAGGCGACGCCCCCGGACATCCCCGCGCCAAAATTCACGCCGACCGGGCCGAGGACGAGCACGATCCCGCCGGTCATGTACTCGCAGCCGTGATCGCCGATGCCTTCCACGACCGCCGTCGCGCCGCTGTTGCGGACCGCGAACCGCTCGCCGGCGCACCCGCCGATGAACAGCCGGCCGCCGGTCGCGCCGTAGAGCACGGTGTTGCCGGCCAGCACCTGATGCACGCGTCCGCGCTGGCGCGGCAGCGGCCGCACGACCACCTCGCCGCCGTGCATGCCCTTGGCGACGCAGTCGTTCGCGTCGCCGGTGAGGACGAGCCGCATGCCCGGAACCGTGAAGGCGCCGAAGCTCTGGCCGGCGCTGCCGGTCACCATGAGGCGGACCGAGCCGTCCGGCAGCCCGCGATCGCCGAACCGGGCCGCGATCGCGCCGGCGAGGCCGGCGCCGAACGCGCGATCGGCGTTCGTGATCCCCTGCGCGACGGCGAGGGGCCGGCCCGGTGAGACGCGGTCGAGCCAATCGGGCGACAGGTCCGGTGGGCTTCCGGCGCGTGTGGGGCCGACGACGCGACCCGTGCGCGGAACGGCGCGCCGGGGCGGCGCCGCGATGAGCGGCGTCACGTCGAGCGCGGCGGCCCCACCGTCGAGATCGGTGCGCAGCCGAAGGCGGTCGGCGCGGCCCACGAGCTGCTCCAGCCGGCAAAGCCCGAGCCGCGCGAGGATGCCGCGGACGTCTTCCGCCACGAGCCGCAGGTAGCCGGCGAGCATCGCGGGCGTGCCGGCGAAGCGCGCGCGCAAATCGCCGCGCTGCGTCGCGATGCCGACCGGACAGGTGTTGAGATGGCACTGCCGCGCCATGACGCACCCGACGGCGACGAGGGCGGCCGTTCCGAACCCGTATTCGTCGGCGCCCAGCGCCGCCGCGATCGCGATGTCGCGCCCGGTCTTCAGGCCGCCGTCGGTCTGCAGGCGCACGAAATGGCGCAGCCCGTGGTGGGTCAGAACCTGATGGGTCTCTGCCAGCCCGAGCTCCCAGGGCAGGCCGGCGTGCTTGATCGATCCTCGCGGCGACGCGCCGGTCCCGCCGTCGTGGCCGCTGATCTGGATGACGTCGGCGCCGGCCTTCACGACGCCGGCGGCGATGACGCCGATGCCGGATCCCGCCACGAGCTTGACGTTGATCCGCGCGTGCGGATGGACGGCGCGCAAATCGAAGATGAGCTGCGCCAGATCCTCGATGCTGTAGATGTCGTGGTGCACCGGCGGCGAGATGAGCGGGGTACCCGGGTGCGCGTGCCGCAGCGCCGCGATGTGCGCGACCACCTTGTCGCCAGGGAGCTGTCCCCCCTCGCCCGGCTTCGAACCCTGCGCGATCTTGATCTGCAGCTCGTCGGCCGAGCGCAGGTAGGCGGCCGTGACGCCGAATCGGGCCGAGGCGACCTGCTTGGTCCGACTGCCGGACCACGCGCCGGCCGCCGGCCGGCGGTACCGCTCCGGCTCCTCGCCGCCTTCGCCGCTGTTGCTGCGGGCGCCCATCCCGTTCATCGCCGCCGCGATCACCCGATGCGTTTCGGGCGACAGCGCGCCGACCGACATTGCGGACGCGAAGAACCGGCGGCAGATCGCCTCGGCGGGCTCCACCCGCTCGAGCGAGATCGGCGCGCCCGGCGTGAACGCGAGCAGATCGCGGATTGCGGCCGGAGGCCGCCCGTCCACCAGCGCCGCGAATTCGCGATACGCCCCGGCATCGCCGCGCGCGCGATGGAGGAGGCGCACGACGAGCGGGTTCGTCGCGTGGTATTCGCCGTCGCGACGGTACCCGTGGAGCCCGAGGTCGGGCAGCGTCCCCGCATGGCACGGATAGGCGCGCCGGTGGCGGGCCGAGATGTGCGCAGCAAGGGCCTCGAGGCCGATGCCTCCGAGCGGCGCGCTCGTCCCGGGGAAATAGCGATCGACCAGCTCCCGATCCAGGCCCAGCGTGTCGAACAGCTGCGCGCCGCAATAAGACGCCACCGTGCAGACGCCCATTTTCGACAGGATGCGCAGAAGCCCCCGCTGGAGCGCCAGCCTGCACCGGGTCACGCATTCAGCCGCCGTCCGATCGGCGGTCGCAAACGCCGCGGCCGTCTCGTACGCGAGGTACGGACAGACCGCCGAGGCACCGTACGCGATCAGTACGGCGGCCGAGTGCGGGTCGCGAACGTCGCCGGTCTCCACGACCACGCTCACGCGCGTCCGCAACCCGGCCGCGACGAGGCGGTGGTGCACGGCGGAGGTCGCGAGCAGGGCCGGCAACGGCATGCGGTGGTCGTCGACGGCCCGGTCGGACAGGATCAGCAGCGATGCGCCCGCGCGGACGCGCGCGCACGCGTCGTCGCCGAGCCGATCGATCGCGGAGCCGAACCCCGGGGCGTCCGCGGCCGGATCGCACGTCGCGTCCAGCACCGCGGTCTGCAGGTCGCGTGTTTCGCGCAGTGAAGCCGCCTGCGCCAGGGAGAGGACCGGCGACGACAGCTGAATGCGCGCCGGCCGTGGCTGCAATTCGTCGTCGAAGCTGCCGTGCGCGCCGAGGAGCGTGCGGAGCGACATCACCCGCGATTCGCGGTGGGGATCGATCGGCGGATTGGTCACCTGTGCAAAGCGCTGCCGGAAGAAGTCGGGCAGCAGCCGATCACGTGCGGAGAGCGCGGCGGGCGGCGTATCGTCGCCCATCGACCCGACCGCCTCGTGCCCGTCGACCGCCATGGGCCGCAGGAGAACGTCCACGTCTTCGCGCGACCAGCCGAAGACGGTCTGGCGCCGGACCAGGCCCGCGGGATCCGCAGGCGGCAGCGGTTCGATCCGGGAGGGGAGGGCGCGCACGGACGGTTCGAGCAGCTGCCGGTACGGCTGTCGGCGGGCGAGCTGCCGGCGGAGGTCGTCGGCGCCGCGCAGGACGCGACGCTGCAGATCGAGCGCGATCATCTCGCCCGGTCCGAGCCGTCCGCGATCGACGATCTGATGGTCCGGGATGTCGAGCACGCCGACCTCGGAGGCGACGGCCAGCAGTCCGTCGGCCGTCCGGAGCACGCGCGCGGGGCGGAAGCCGTTGCGGTCCACCGAGGCGCCGACGTGGCGCCCGTCGGCCCACATGAGCGCGGCGGGCCCCTCCCACGCCTCGCTCACGAGCGCCTGGAACTCGTGGAACGCCCGCACCTCGTCCGGCAGGCTGCGGTCGCGCTCCCAGGCGGGCGGCACGAGGCGCGCGACCGCGTGCGGCAGCGTGTACCCGCCCGCGCGCAGCCGATCGACGGCGGCGTCGAGCGACTGCGAATCGCTGCCGGCCAGCCGATCCGCCAGCGCGTTGCGCTCGAGATCGCGGATCGATCGCCCGGTCGAAGCCTCGCACTCCGCGGCCGCGCGGGCGCGCATCCAGAGCCGGTTGCCCGCGATCGTGTCGATCTCGCCGTTGTGCGCCAGGACGCGGAAGGGCTGTGCGAGCGACCAGTCGGCCGACGTGTTCGTGCTGAACCGCTGGTGGAACAGCACGAACGGCGACGCGAACCGTTCGTCGGCGAGGTCGCCGTAGAACCGTGGCAGCTCGTGCGGCAGGACGAGCGCCTTGTAGACGACCGTCGCGGTCGACAGGGACACGACCGCGAGGCCGTGCACCCCGGCGGCGCGCGCGCGGGCTTCGATCCGCAGGCGCGCGCCGTAGAGCATCCGCTCCAGGCCCCGGCCCTGAGGCGCGACGACGAGCGCCTGCCAGATCTCGGGCGCGACGCCGCGCGCGCGCGGCAGGAGCACCGCCCGGTCGGCCGGAACGGACCGCCAGTGCGCGACGGACGCGCCTTCTTCCTGCAACACGCCGTCGACGAGCGTCCGGATGTCGCTCGCGGCGCTCCGCGGCACGAAGAACATCCCGAGGGCGCGCGATTCGTGGCGCCGCGGCGCGCGGCCGAAGATCTTCTCGATGAGCGGCCACGGGATCGCCGTCAGAACGCCGCAGCCGTCGATCGTCCCCAGCCAGGCGGAGCCGCCGCGGTGCGCGAGGCGGGCCAGGGCCGTGAGGCCCAGGGCGACGACGTCGCGCCTCGCGCGGACCGCCGTGTCGGCGACGAGACCGACGCCGCAGGCGTCGTGCTCGCGCAGGGGGTCATAGAGCGGAAAGTGGTCGCGATCGGACGTCACGAAGCCCTCGCGGGGTCGTTTATGCCCGATGTATCACGATAAGTGAAATAGAACTTCTACATAGGATCCATCTGTTCTAGAGATGGAATCATCCATCTGCTCAGCAGATGGGACCGATGTGCGAGGCGGGTGAAGTGGAGCTGAACCCGGCAGGGATGGACTCTCGGTAGGGGACGGCCTTCAGGCCGTCCCTTCAGGCCGTCCCTTCGGTCCGCCTTCCGTCCGCAGCCCCGAGATCAGGTAGTCGGCGAAATGGTCCGCGATCTCCTGCGAGGTCGCGGGACCGCCCGGATCGAACCAGCGCGGAATCCAGTTCACGGCGCCGAGGACTGCGAACGCCACCAGCTTTGGGTCGCGGGGGACGAAGACGCCGCTCGTCATCCCCTCCTCTATCACCTCGCGCATGCCGCGGTCGAATCGATCGCGACGGACAACGACAGTCCGCAGGTGAGCGGGCGTCAGCGCCTCGAGATCGAGAAACAGCGCCGTGCCGTGCAGCTCGTCGAGGATCGTGTGCACGAACGCGACGATGAGCGCGCGGAGCTTGCCATCGGGAGGCGCCCCGCTCTGCTGCACCCGCTCGAGCAGTTCGGTCAGCCGGTCGAGTGAATACTGGTGGCAGGCGAAGAGAATCTCCTCCTTGTTCCTGAAGTAATAGTAGAGATTGCCCTTCTTCATGTGCAGCGCGGCCGCGATCTGCTCGACGCTCGCGCCGTGATAGCCGAGCCGCCGGAAGGCCGCGGCGGCGCTCTTGAGGATCTGCACGCGGGTGGCGGCGGCCTGGCCGGCCGGCGCGGCGCGCTGCGCCCGGCCGCGTTTCCGGCGCCGCGGCCTTACGGGGACCGGGGTTGACTCCCTTCCTGCCACGCCCCTAAACTAGTTTGAACGGTTGTTCAATTTCAACTGCACCATGCCCGAGACTGCACCCGCGCCCGTCGCCTTCGAAACCCAGCCGGACCGCTACCGGCACTGGCGCCTCGACTTCGACGGCCCCGTGGCCACGCTGTCGATGGACGTCAGGGAAGACGCCGGGCTGTCGCCCGACTACCGGCTCAAGCTCAATTCGTACGACCTCGGCGTCGACATCGAGCTCGCCGACGCCGTCCAGCGCATCCGCTTCGAGCATCCCGAGGTCCACGCGGTCATCGTCACGAGCCTGAAGGAGCGCATCTTCTGCGCGGGCGCCAACATCATGATGCTGCGCGGCTCGTCGCACGCGTGGAAGGTGAACTTCTGCAAGTTCACCAACGAGACGCGCCTCGCGATTGAAGACGCGAGCGCGCATTCCGGGATCAGGTTCCTCGCCGCGCTCAACGGCATCTGCGCCGGCGGCGGCTACGAGCTCGCGCTCGCGTGCGACGAGATCGCGCTCGTCGACGACGGCAATTCCGCCGTGAGCCTGCCCGAGGCGCCGCTGCTCGGCGTGCTCCCGGGCACCGGCGGCCTCACGCGCGTCGTCGACAAGCGGCGCGTGCGCCGCGACCTGGCGGACTTCTTCAGCACGCTGGTCGAGGGCGTGAAGGGACGGCGCGCCGTCGAGTGGGGGCTCGTCGACGCGGTGTATCCGACGAGCCGGTTCAGGGAGGAGGTCGCGGGGCGCGCGCGCGAGCTCGCGAAGCAGTCGGATCGGCCGGCCGGAGGCGCGGGCATCCGGTTGAACCCTCTCAATCCGACCGTAACCGGCGACAGCATCGAATACTCGGCGGTGTCGGTGACGATCCATCGGGACCGCCGCGTCGCGGACCTGACCGTCCAGGCGCCGACCGGCCGTCAGCCGACGACTCCCGACGAGATCCTGGCGGCCGGCGATCAGTTCTGGCCGCTGCGCGCGTTCCGCGAGCTCGACGACGCGCTCCTGCGGCTGCGCGTGAACGAGCCCGAGATCGGCACGATCGTCATCCGGACCGAGGGCGACCTCGAGGCGGTTCTCGCCGTCGACCGGACGCTCGCCGGGCATCAGGCCCACTGGCTCGTGCGCGAGATCGTGCTGCTGATGAAACGGACGCTGAAGCGCCTCGACCTGACGGCGAGGACCTTCTTCGCGTTCATCGAGAGCGGCTCCGCGTTCGGCGGCTCGCTCTTCGAGCTGGCGCTCGCCGCCGATCGTTCGTACATGTTCCACGACGACGAGGAGGAGAACGCCGTCGCGCTGTCGCCGATGAACGCCGGCCCCCTCCCGATGAGCAACGGGCTCACGCGGCTCCAGACGCGCTTCCTGGGCGATCCCGACAGGGTGGCGCAGGTGCTCGCGCACGTAGGACCGTTCAACGCGGGCGAGGCGGAGGAAGCCGGTCTGGTCACCTTCGCGCCCGACGAGATCGACTGGGACGACGAGGTGCGGCTCGCCGTCGAGGCGCGCGCGGCGTTCTCGCCCGACGCGCTGACCGGGCTCGAGGCGAACCTGCGCTTCGCGGGGCCCGAGACGATGGAGACGAAGATCTTCGGACGGCTCACCGCGTGGCAGAACTGGATCTTCCAGCGTCCGAACGCAGTCGGCGAGAAAGGCGCGCTCAAGTCGTACGGACAACAGGGCCGCCCCGAGTTCGATTTCAAGAGAACGTAGCGGTGAGGCGCCCATGATCTCCGCCGAAAAGATTCCGAACAACGTCGACCTCTCGAGCAACAAGCGGCTGCAGCGCGCGCTCGAGCACTGGCAGCCGAAGTACATCCAGTGGTGGCGCGACATGGGGCCGCAGGGCTTCCAGGACTACCACCAGGTGTACGTGCGCACGGCCGTGAGCGTGGACCCGGAAGGCTGGGCGCACTTCGAGTACGTCAAGCTGCCGGAATACCGCTGGGGGATCTTCCTGGCCGATCCGGTGCACGATCGCCGCATCGGGTTCGGCGACTTCTTCGGCCAGCCGGTCTGGCAGGAAGTGCCGGGCGAATTCCGCAACCAGCTGCGGCGGCTCATCGTCACGCAGGGCGACACGGAGCCGGCGAGCGTCGAGCAGCAGCGCTGGCTGGGCCAGCGCTGCCCGAGCCTGTACGACCTGCGGAACCTGTTCCAGGTGAACGTCGAGGAAGGCCGGCACCTGTGGGCGATGGTCTACCTGCTGCACTCGTACTTCGGGCGCGACGGCCGCGACGAGGCGGAGGAACTGCTCGCGCGTCAGAGCGGCAACCGCGACAAGCCGCGCATCCTCGAGGCCTTCAACGAGCCGATCGACAACTGGCTCGACTTCTTCATGTTCACGATGTTCACCGACCGCGACGGCAAATCACAGCTGATGTCGCTGTCGGAGAGCTCGCTCGATCCGCTGTCGCGGACGACGCGGTTCATGCTGACCGAGGAGGCGCATCACATGTTCGTCGGCGAGACCGGCATCGCGCGCATCCTCGAGCGCACGTGCCAGCTGATGTCACAGGCCGGCTTCTCGGAAGACGTCCGCAGGCTCGGCGGGATCGACATCCCGACCATCCAGAAGCACCTGAACCAGTGGTTCAGCCTGAGCCTCGACCTGCACGGGAGCGAAGTGTCGAGCAACGCGGCGGCGTACTTCGCCAACGGCCTGAAGGGCCGGGCGAAGGAGGACACGTGGGAGGACCACCTCGTCAAGGAGGCCACCTACCGCCTCGAGCTGCTCGAGGACGGCCGCACGACGACGAAGGACGTGCTGATGCGCAACGCCATGAACGAGGTGCTGCGCGACTGGTACGTCGGCGACTGCTCGGCCGGCGTCGAGCGGTGGAACCGGATTCTCGAGCGCTACGGCCGCTCCGAGCGGCTGCGCCTGCCGGACCGGAAGTTCAACCGCGGCATCGGCATGTTCGCCGGCTTCCACTTCGATCCCGACGGCCGGCCGCTGTCCGACGAGGAATGGGAGCGCCGCAAGCACGAGTGGCTGCCGTCCGAGCAGGACTCGGAGTATCTGCTCAGCATCATGGCCGAGCCGGTCTACGAGCCCGGCAGGTTCGCGAACTACATCGCCCCGCCGCGCCGCGGCATCAACCAGAAGCCGATCGACTTCGAGTACGTCAGGACCGAGAGGTGAAGGGGTGAAGGGTGATGGGGTGATGCCATTACCAGTATTCCTCATTCGACATTACCCTAGTGCGCGATGCAGACGCTCTCCTATACCTGGCTCGGCCACTCGACGTTCCTGTTCAACACGCCCGGCGGCAAGCGGATTCTGACCGATCCCTGGATCGCCACGAATCCGTCCACGCCGGACTCGGCGAAGAAGATCGGAGCGATCGATCTGATCCTGGTGACGCACGGGCACGCGGATCACACCGGCGACCTGGTGTCGGTGGCCCGCAACACCGGCGCCCACGTCGTCAGCACGTACGAGATCGCGCTGTGGCTCGAGAGCAAGGGGCTGCAGAACACCTCGCCGATGGGGCACGGCGGCACTCAGGAGATCGGCGGCGTCTCGATCGCCATGGTCGATGCCGTCCACACGAGCTCGGTCGTCGAGGAGGGACGCCTGATCTATCTGGGCAGCCCGGCCGGCTTCGTGATTCGCTTCGAGGACGGCCTGACCGTGTACTTCGCCGGCGACACGGCGCTGTTCGGCGACATGCGGCTCATCGGCGAGATGCACCGGCCCGCCATCGCGTTCCTGCCGATCGGAGACCGGTTCACCATGGGGCCGGAGGCGGCCGCGCGGGCGGTCGAGATGCTCGGCGTGCGGCAGGTCGTCCCGATGCACTACGGCACGTTCCCGTTCCTGACCGGTACCCCGGCGAGGCTACGCGAGCTCGTGCGGCGCGGCGTCGAGGTGGTGGAGCTGAAACCGGGCGAGACTGCAGGCTAGCGTCGATGATTCGCCGCCGGTGACGGGGGACATCGAGGACGCCAGGGCACGTTTCCCTGTGTGTCCGTCGTGATGAGTGACGTTCTGTATGGCGCATACGAAGATCCGGTACGCGGTCGCCGACGGCGTCGCGACGATCGAGCTCGTCGAACCGCCCGCCAACACGTATTCGTACGAGATGATGCGTGAGATCGACCAGGCTGTACTCGACGCGCGCATGGACGACGCGGTCCACGTGCTGGTGCTACGCGGGGCGGGCGACAAATTCTTCTGCGCCGGCGCGAACATCGGCATGCTGCGCGAGGCGACGCCGAGCTTCAAGTACTACTTCTGCCTGCACGCGAACGAGACGCTCAACCGGCTCGAGCACACGCCGAAGCTGGTCATCGCCGCGCTGAACGGACACACCGTCGGCGGAGGGCTGGAGGTGGCGATGGCCGCCGACATCCGGGTGGCGAAGAAGGACGGCGGCAGGATCGGATTGCCCGAAGTGGCCCTCGGGGTGCTGCCGGGGACCGGCGGCACACAGCGGCTGGCGCGGCTCGTCGGCAAGGCCAGGGCGATCGAGCTGATGGTCTCCGGGCGTCTGATGTCGTTCGACGAGGCGCGCGCGATCGGGCTGGTCAACGACGTGTGGGACGACGACGCGCTGGCCGGGCGCGCCTTCGCGGATGCGGTGCAGGCGTATGCCGTGCAGTTCACGCCGCCGCACAAAGCGAGCAAGGCCGTCGGCCGGATCAAGCGCGCCGTGCAGTCGGGCGTGGAGATGAGCTTCGCCGACGGCCTCGCCGTCGAGCGCGAGCTGCAGCAGCTCCTGTTCGAGAGCCAGGATGCGAAGGAAGGCATCGCGGCCAGCCTCGAGAAACGGAAGCCGGAGTTCCGCGGCAGATGACCATGCAAAAGCAGCTCTTCATCAACGGCGAGTGGCGCGACGCCGCGGCCGGGAAGACGATCGACGTCGTCAATCCGGCGACCGAGGAAGTCATCGCGACCGTGCCTTCGGCCGAACAGGCGGACGTGGACGCGGCGGTCGCCGCCGCGCGCGCGGCATTCGACGGCGCCTGGGGCAGGCTCCCGGCCCGCGAGCGCGGCCGGCTCCTGTGGAGGCTCGGCGATCGCCTGATGGAGCGCGCGGACGAAATCGCGCGGCTCGAGACGCTGCACAACGGCAAGCCGATTTTCGAGTCGAGGCAGATCGAGATTCCGGCGGCGGCCGAGTGCTTCCAGTACTACGCCGGCTGGGCCGACAAGATTCATGGCGACACGATTCCCGCGAAGGGCAACGCGTTCACCTACACGCTGCGCGAACCGCTCGGCGTCGTGGCCGCCATCGTGCCGTGGAACTTCCCGCTGCTGCTGACCGCCTGGAAGGTCGCGCCCGCGCTCGCCTGCGGCAACACGGTCGTGATCAAGCCCGCGAGCCAGACGCCGCTGACCGCGCTCGCCCTCGCCGAAGCCGCGCAGGAGGTCGGGATTCCGGCCGGCGCGATCAACGTGATCACGGGGCCGGGCGCGAAGGTCGGGCGGATGATCGTCGAGCACGCGGGAATCGACAAGATCGCGTTCACCGGCGACACGTCGACCGGCCGGCAGATCATGCGCGGCGCCGCCGACACGCTGAAGAAGATCACGCTCGAGCTCGGCGGCAAATCGCCGAACATCATCCTGCCCGACGCGGATCTCGACGCCGCGGTCCGCGGCGCGACGACCGGGATCTTCTACGGCAAGGGCGAAGTCTGCGCCGCCGGATCCCGGCTGCTCGTCGATCGATCGATCCGCGACGAGTTCGTCGACAAGGTGGCTGCGCGCGCGAAGAAGATGGCCCCGGGAGACCCGCTCGATCCGAAGACGCGGCTCGGCGCCATTTCCTCGAAAGGCCAGCTCGAGAACGACCTTCGCTACATCGAGCTCGCGAAGAAGGAAGGCGCGACGCTCGTCGCCGGCGGCTCGCGCGCCGACATCGGCACCGGCAGGGGCTATTTCCTCCAGCCGACCGTCTTCGCCAACGTGACGCCCGAGATGACGATCGCGCGCGAGGAGATCTTCGGACCGGTGCTGGCGGCGATCGAGTTCGCCGATCTCGACGAAGCGATCGCGCGCGCCAACGACAGCACCTACGGCCTGGCCGCCGCCGTCTGGACCCGCGACGTCAAGAAGGCGCACTACGTGGCGCGCCGGCTGCAGGCCGGGACCGTCTGGGTCAACACGTACAATCTCTACGACACGGCGCTGCCTTTCGGCGGCTACAAGCAGAGCGGCTTCGGCCGCGAGATGGGCGCCGCGGCCCTCGAGTACTACACGCAGGTGAAGAGCGTGTGGGTGGATCTGAATTTCTGAGGGCTGGGGGCTGCGGACTCCGGGGCTCGCCGGAGTCTCGAACGCCATTCACGACTTCTAATAGAATTCGATCAGCTGACAGCTGACAGCCATGCTGAGAGCCGATGGCTGACAGCCGGCAGCGAGCCGAGAGCCGAGAGCCGACAGCCGAGAGCTATTCAACGATGAGCCACGTCACAGTCCTGGGCGCGGGGACGATGGGCCATGGAATCGCCCATGCGTCGGTGATGGCCGGGTACGAAACGGTGATGTACGACGTCGCCGCGGCGGCCCTCGAATCGGGGCGCGCGGCAATCCGGTCCATCATCCGGAAAGGCGTCGAGCTCGGCAAGGTGACCGCCGACGAGGCTGCGGCCGCAGAAAATCGCCTCTCGACCACGAACGACCTGGCCGGAGCCGTCTCGCGCGCGGATTTCGTCGTCGAGGCCGCGCCCGAGAAGATCGCGCTGAAGCTCGAGCTGCTGGCGAGCGTCGAGCGACACGCCCCGGCGGGCGCGGTCGTCGCCTCGAACACGTCGTCGCTGAGCGTCACCGAAATGGGCGCGGCGCTGTCGAACCCGTCCCGGCTGGCCGGCATGCACTTCTTCAACCCCGTCCACAAGATGAAGCTCGTCGAGATCGTGCGCGCGCTCGAGAGCTCGGACGCCACGATCCGGTCGATCGAGGAGGTCGCGAAGGCCATGGGGAAGGAGACGGTGGTCGTGCGCGACTCGGCCGGCTTCATCACGAGCCGCGTCAACGCGATGATCGGCAACGAGGCGTTCTTCATGCTGCAGGAAGGCGTCGCGTCCGCGCGTGACATCGACAAGGCGCTGAAGCTCGGCCTCAACCATCCGATGGGCCCGTTCGAGCTGGTCGATCTCGTCGGCCTCGACACGCGGCTGAGCGTCCTCGAGTTCCTGCACAAGAGCCTGGGCGAGAAGTACCGCCCGTGCCCGCTGCTCGTGCAGCACGTGAAGGCGGGACGCCTCGGGAAGAAAGTGGGGAAGGGCGTCTACGAATACCCGCGGCCCTGAAGGGACCGCGTTCACCGCTGCGTCAGCAGCGCCGCCAGCGTCAGCAGGACGACGGTCACCACCGTGATCCACGCGACGATGTTGTACCAGCGCGGGTTCACGAAATCGCCCATCAGCTCCCGGTCGTTCGTCAGCAGCAGCATCGGCACGAGCACGAGCGGCAGCACGATTCCGTTGATGACCTGCGACTGGACCAGGATGTAGACCAGCGGCAGCCGCGGCAACAGCAGCACCCCGGCGCCAAGGACGATGAGCAGCGTGTAGAGCCAGTAGAAGACCGGCGCCTCCTGGAACTCCTTGTCCAGCCCCGACTCGAATCCCAGTCCCTCGCACACGGCGTAGGCGGTCGAGATCGGCAGGATCGACGCCGCGAAGAGCGACGCGTTGAAGAGCCCGGCGGCGAAGAGGAGATACGCGTACTCGCCCGCCAGCGGGCGCAGCGCCTGCGCCGCATCGGCGGCGTCCCTCACCTCGTGGTGTCCGGCCGCGAAGAGCGTCGCCGCGCACGCGACGATGATGAACCACGCGACGATATCGGTGAACAGGCATCCGAGAACGACGTCCCACCGCGACGCCCGGTACTGCCGCGGCGTAATGCCCTTCTCCACGACCGACGCCTGCAGGTAGAACTGCATCCACGGCGCGATCGTCGTGCCCACCAGCGCGATCACCATCGAGAGATAGCCGTAATTGCGGATGCCCACGTCCTTCGGCCGGCTGACCGTCGCGATCGCGGCGGCCTTCCAGTCCGGATGCGCGAGCAGGCCGGCGATGATGTAGCAGACGTAGAAGCCGGACGCCGCGAGGAAGATCTTCTCGATGCTCTGGTACGTCCCCTTGACGACCATCACCCACACGACGGCCGCCGCCGCCGGCACGACAAGGTATTTCGACACGCCGAACAGCTCGAGGCTGCTCTCGACGCCCGCGAACTCGGCGACGACGTTGCCGAAGTTGCAGACGACGAGCGCGATCATCAGGAAGAACGTGACGCGGAAGCCGAACTCCTCGCGGATGAGATCGCTCAGCCCCTTGCCGGTGGCCGCGCCCATCCGCGACGCCATCTCCTGCACGACCACCAGGGCGATGGTGATGGGGATCATCGTCCACAGCAGCGAGTAGCCGAATTGCGCGCCGGCGACCGAATAGGTGTAGATGCCGCCGGCGTCGTTGTCGACGTTGGCCGTGATGAAGCCCGGACCGACGACGGCCAGGAACAGCAGCGCGCGCGTCTTCCAGCCGGACTTGCGGAGCGAGGTCATCACCGGCCGGGCTAGCGATCCTGCCGCAGCATCGCGATCACGTCGTCGGCCGTGATGATGCCGGCCAGACGGCCCTCGGCGTCGGCGACGGCGAGCGTGATGAGGTTGTACTTGTCGAACAGTTCGGCGACTTCCGCGTCCTTCGCATCGGGCGCACACGTGACCGGCTCCTCGGCAATGGCCGAGAGCCGGATTGCCGGCGCGCTGACGGCGATCTTGACGAGCGGCACGGTGCCGAGCAGCTCGCGTCCGGGGCCGACCAGGTAGATCGTCGCCATGGCCTCGTAGCCACCCTCGAACGTCTTCAGCGCGCCGATCGCGTCGTCCACCGTTGCCTCGGCCGGCACGGCGACGAACTCCGTCGTCATGCGTCCGGCGGCCGTGTGCTCACCGAAGGCGAGCAACTGCGACACCTCGAGACGCTCCGCCGGACCCATTTCCTGGAGGATCTGCCCCGAGCGATCCTCCGGGAGATCGCCGAGGAGGTCGGCGGCGGCATCCGGGTCCATTTCCTCGACGATGTTGGCGGCGCGGTCCGAATCGAGCGACTCGACGATCGCCTTCTGGATGCCGGGCTCGACCTCCTCGAGCGCCTCGGCTGCCACCTCCTCGTCGAGCGTCTCGAACACGGACTCGCGCTCGGCGGGCGGCAGCTCCTCGACGATGTCCGCGATGTCGGCCGGGTGGAGCCGCGCGAGGCCTTTGTAGGCAATCTTCAGCTTGACCCGCCGCGCCGGATCGGTCTCGAGCAGGTCGACGAACTCCCAGGGGATGACGTTGGCCGGAATCCGCTGGACGAGGGCGCGGAGCGAGCGCGCCGGCACGACGCCCTTGCACAGGCGCCGCACGGCGCCTCGCGCGCCGACGTTGACGGACATCAGCGTGAGCGCCGGGTGGCCGTTCGCGCGGAAGGCATCGAGCTCGACATCGTTGACGCGCACGACCTTGCGCCCGTGGACGTCGATGATCTGCTGATCGAGGAGGTCGCGTTTGAGCAGCAGCAGGCCGTCGAAGAGGGGCACCGGGGGCCACGTCTCGGCGGGAGTCGCCGTCCGGATGTCGTCGCCGTACGCGGTCACCTCCGCCGAGGGCAGCATGCGGTCGTGGCTGCCGTCGCGGACGATCAGGAACGCGACGCGGGTCGGGTGCTCCTGCGGCTGAACCGCGAGCTCGCGCACGCGTCCCCGGACGGCGCCGGAGGCATCACGAACGGCGACGCCGAGGAGTTCGGAGAGCGCGACGAGCGACATAACGCAGCACCCACAACCTTCCGAGTGTCGCGCCTGCCGCGCAGCAGTGTCAAGGCAAGAAAGCGCAATGGTTTGACGCGCCGCCCGGCGCCGGATAAGCTGCAACTGATGCGGCATCTCAGGCGCATGACGCGGTGTGTCGCGGCCACATGGCTGTCCGCGCAGGCCGCGACGCTCGTCGCCGTTCCCCTTGCGCTGTCGCTGTCGGTCCCTGCGGCCCTGCCCGGGGACTGCTGTCCGGGCGCCGGGCCCGGCCACAAGTGTCCGATGCACGACCGCTCCGACGGCGCGCGCACCTGCCGTATCGCGACGTCCTGCGGATCCGACGCGGGCCTCCTCTCGTTGGTCGGCATCGTGGCGCTCCTGCCGCGGCCGATCCACGCGGCCGGCCTCTTCCCCGTCCCGCGGCGCTTCGCGCCGAACCGCGCGCCTCTCGTGTCGCGCGCCGGCGTTCCCGAACCGCCGCCCCCCCGCGCCTAGCCGGACCTGACAGAGGCGGCCCGTCCAGGGCCGCGGATTCTCAGTCCAGTGGTGTAGTCCGTACAGGCGGCGGTTCAGGGCCGCCGGGGGAGGGAGTCGTGTGCCGGTTTCGTCGCGCCGCGCTGGTCGCGGTGCTGGCTGCCTGTGCGGTCGTGCCGCTCGGGGCCGCCGTGTTTGGAATGGTTCGAGGGGTCGTCCACGACCCGCAGCATCGCCCGGTTCCGGGCGCCACGGTGACGCTGCAGGCGCGCACGTCCGCGTGGCAGCAGGTCGAGGTGAGCGACTCGAGCGGGAGCTTCACGTTCACCGCGGTCCCGGTCGGTGACTACACGATCACGGTCGCGCTGGACGGATTCACGACCGTGCGGCAGGACATCACGGTCGTGTCGGGCGCCGCGCCCGTGCTGCACATCCCGCTCGAGCTCGCGGGCGTCGCCCAGTCGGTCACCGTCTCGGCCCGTCCGGAGCCGGCGGAGGTCGGCTCGATGACGCCGACGACCCTGGTCGATCGGGCGGACGTTGCGCGGACGCCCGGCGCGGATCGCACGAACAGCCTCGCGGCGGTCACTGCGTTCGTGCCCGGCGCCTACGCCACCCACGATCAGCTGCACCTGCGGGGCGGGCACCAGGTGACCTGGCTCGTCGACGGCGTGCCGGTGCCGAACACCAACATCGCGAGCAACGTCGGCCCGCAGTTCGATCCCAAGGACATCGACTACATGGAGGTGCAGCGCGGCAGCTACAGCGCCGAGTACGGCGACCGCACGTACGGCGTGTTCAACGTCGTGCCGCGCACCGGGTTCGAGCGCGACCGCGAAGCCGAAGTCGTCGCGAGCGCCGGCAGCTTCTACCAGACCAACGATCAGTTCAGCATCGGCAGCCACACCAGGCGCTTCGCCTACTACGCCAGCGCGAACTTCAACCGCAGCGACCTCGGGCTCGAGACCCCGGTTCCCGAGGTCGCACACGACCGCCAGGCCGGCGGCGGCGGCTTCACCTCGCTCGTCTTCAACGTGACGCCGTCCAGCCAGCTCCGTCTGGTGGCTTCGGCGCGAGGCGACCGGTACCAGATTCCGACCGGGCCGGAGGAGCGCGCTGCCGGCATTGCCGACGACGAGCACGAAGCCGATGCGTTCGTGAACGTGTCGTGGGTGCGCACGTTCAGGAAGGGAATACTGCTGACCGTCTCGCCGTTCTACCACTACAACTCGGCGAACTACGAGGGGGGGCCTCGGGACCCGACCAGCACGGTCGACGAGCGGTCGTCGCACTACGCGGGCGCGCAGGCCACGCTCGAGGCCGCGGTCGGCCGCCACGAGGTGCAGGCCGGCTTCTACGGCTTCCGGCAGCACGACGATCAGCGATTCGCCGTCACGTACCAGGAGCGGAGCCAGCCCGATCTCGCGGCGCGCGAGCAGCCGGCGGGGCACCTGGAGGCAGTGTTCCTGCAGGACCGGTTCCGCGCAGCCTCGTGGCTGACGCTCACCGGCGGCGTCCGCCAGACGCACTTCGCGGGAGGGCTGGCCGAGAACGCGACCAGCCCGCGCGTCGGCGCGTCCGTGCCGCTTCCGCGCGTCGGCTGGGTCGTGCGCGGGTTCTACGGCCGGTTCTACCAGGCGCCGCCGCTCGATACCGCGTCGGGCCCCCTGCTGCAGTTCGTCACCCGCGAGAGCCTCGGGTTCGTCCCGCTGCGGGGCGAGCGCGACGAGGAGTACCAGGTCGGGATTACGGCGCCGATCCGGGGATGGGCGCTCGACGTCGACCGGTTCCAGACCAACGCGAGGAACTTCTTCGACCACAACCCGGTCGGTAACTCGAACGTCTTCTTTCCGCTGACGATCGCGCACGCGCGCATCCGGGGGTTGGAGGGAACGCTTCGATCGCCGCGGACGTGGCAGCGCCTCCAGGTGCACGCGGCCTACTCCTTCCAGCATGCCGAGGGCCGCGGCGCCGTCACCGGCGGGCTGACGGACTTCGAGCCGCCGGAGGACGGCTACTTTCCGCTCGATCACGATCAGCGGCACACGCTCAGCGCCGGCTTCAGCGCGACGGCGGCTCACGGGGTGCAGGTCGGCGGCACGCTCTACTACGGCTCCGGCTTTCCCGACGACGACACGGGCGCGTACCTGGCGGGCCACACGACGGTCGATCTGTCGGTGGGGAAGGACCTGACCGACACCCTCTCGGCGACCTTGAACGTGCTGAACGCGACCAACCGTCATGTGCTCATCGACAACAGCCTGACGTTCGGCGGCACGCACTACAACAACCCGCGCGAGCTGTACGTCGAGGTGCGCTACCGCTTTCACTACTGATCGACGCGGGCGGGCGAGAGTACGGGCGGGAGCGCGCGGGTTGCGCCGCCGCGCGGGGGCGGGGCCGGCACGCCAGGCATGATGTCCGGGTCGTATGACAAACGGTGACACCCGGCCCGCGCCAAAGTCGATAAAATATTCGGGCTCGTTTGTAGGTGTTTGTTGAGTGAGGAGGGTCGAATGCGCGGAAAGTCGGGATGGCTGGCGCTGGGCGCCGCGGCCGCATTTGTCGTTGCTGTCGTTGCCAGCGAGCCGCCGCCGGATTCGTACGTCAAGAACATGAAGGAAACCGCGGCGGCCTCCAAGAGCTTGAAGGAGAACGTCGAGGGGAAGAACTGGAACGGCGCCGCCAAGGACGCGGCGACGCTGAAGGAGTTGTTCCAGAACACGCAGGACTTCTGGTCGAAGCGCAACGCCGAGGACGCCATCACGCAGGCGAAGAAGGGCGAAGCCGCGGCCGGCGACGTCGAGAAGGCCGCGATGGCCAAGAACGAGCAGGGCGTGCTCGATGCTCAGAAGTCGTTGAACATGACCTGCAAGACCTGCCACGACGCGCATCGCGAACGGATGCCGGACGGCACGTCGCAGATCAAGTAGCCTCGATGGCGGGGCGCTCACCGTCCCCGCCTCGTCCGAGGAATCCGAGACCTGCGATTGAGGATCTGAGATCTGAAAATTACCGAACCCGGTGCCAGATCTCAGATTCTCAAATCTCCGATTCCCACGTCAGTAGAATTTCCTCGAAATATTGAATCCGATATACCAGTCGCTGCTCGAGGTCCCGCCGCGAGCGATCTGCCCCGTGGTCGTGGCAAACGAGTCCGAGAAGTTGATCTGGAAGACGTGGCCGCCGACGCGCTTCTCGAGCGCGAAGCCGCCGTGGCTCACGCCGGGCCGGTAGCCGGCGGCGCGCGGCGCGAACTCGCCCACCACGTAGAGCGTCGGCCGGATGCGGAGCCGTGCGCCGAGCCCGACGAAGAACGTGTCCCGCACCGGCTCCCCGGCCAGGCGATGGACGTTGCTGTGGTGCACCCAGATCGGCTCGGCGTAGAACGCCGCATGCGTGCTCACCGTCCTCGAGACGATGGCGCCGAGCGAGGGTGAGTACTCGTCGCGGAAGTTGTTCGTGCCCTCGACCGACACGAGCGCCGACACGTCGAAGGGCAGGCCCTGGTCCTGCCGCACGGCGCCGTACTGACCGAAGAACTCGATCGTCTTGTCGCTCGTGCGGTGAATGCCGATCTGCCCGTTCGGCACGATGCCGAACCGGTACTCGAGGCCGATCTGCGCGCCCGAGTCGAGGCCGAAGAGATCGCCGGCGAGGTCGCCGAAGCTGCCGTCGCCGAGCGGCCGCGTGAACCGGTGCGTCACCCGGAACGCGCTGCCGAACCGGGGCAGGCGCAGTCCGGTGGGAAGGCTGACGAGCGTGAAATCCGGCTGCGCCGGCTTGAGCACGGCGTCGTCGTTGTCGGGAGCGTCCTGCGCGTGCGCCGACGGGGCGCACACGATCGAGAGAAGGCTGACGATGAGAAGCGACACGCGGAGACGAAGCATGGGCGCCCAGATGGCAAGGGCGATGCCGTCGCGGCGCGGAGGACACACGGGATGGAAAGGGCACAAAGGAAAGGCACATCGAGCGTGCCTTCCGCCGGCGGGCGCCGGAGGCGGCGGCGCGCGGTTACCGAACGGGTAACCGCTTACGTCGCGTGTCAGTCGATGCGGTATTTGGCGAGATAGTACGACAGCGCCCGCTGGCTGATGCCCATCAGCTCCGCGGCGTCCTTCTTGACGCCGCCGGCGCCCTCGAGCGCGCGGCGGATGGTCTCCCGCTCCACCCACTCGATGTTCTGGCGCAGCTTCAGCGACGGCAGGCCGGTCGCCTGCGGCGTCACCGCCCCGATGACCGAGATGGCGCGGGCGCTGATGACGGAGCTCTGCGACAGCACGACCGCGCGCTCGATCGTGTTCTCCAGCTCCCGCACGTTGCCCGGCCAGTCGTACTGCTGCAGCGCCGCCAGCGCGGCGTCCTCGATGCGCTCGACCCGGCGGCCGATGCGCTGCGCGTGCTTGCGAACGAAATGCTCGACGAGGGCCGGGATGTCCTCGCGCCGCTCGCGCAGCGGCGGAATGGCGATCGGAATCACGTTCAGGCGGTAGAACAGGTCCTCCTGGAACTTGCCGTCCGCGACCATCTGGCGGAGATCGCGGTTGGTGGCTGCGATGACGCGCACGTCCACTTTCTGCGTCCGCTCCGCGCCGAGCGGTTCGAACTCGCGCTCCTGCAGGACGCGCAGCAGCTTGGCCTGGAGCGTCAGGCTCATCATCCCGATCTCGTCGAGGAAGATCGAGCCGCCGTCGGCGAGGGCGAACTTCCCGCGCTTGGTGTTCGTCGCGCCCGTGAACGCGCCGCGCAGGTGGCCGAACAGCTCCGACTCGAGGAGCGCCTCCGGGATCGCCGCGCAGTTCACCTTGATGAGCGGCATGTCGCGCTGCGCGCTGCGGTCGTGGATGGCGCGCGCCACGAGCTCCTTCCCGGTCCCGGTCTCGCCGGTGACGAGCACGGTGCTCTTCGTGCCCGCGACGAGCTCGGCGCGCCGGATCACCTCCTCCATCGCCCGGCTGCGCCCCACGATGCCGTAGTGGTCGAACTGCTCGTCGCGCTCGCTGAGCAGGTAGTTGTATTCGGTGCGCAGCCGCTCGTGCTCGAGCGCGCGGCGGACCAGCACCAGGAGCTCGTCGACCTCGAACGGCTTCTGCAGGTAGTCGAAGGCGCCGAGCTTCATCGCCTCGATCGCGCTCTCGACGGTCGCGTGCGCCGTCATCATCGCGATCTGGGGGCGGTCGCCGTCGGCCGTCGATGCGACGACCTCGCGGATGAGATCCAGACCGGACATCTCCGGCATGACGTTGTCGACGACGAGCAGATCGAACGGGCGCTCGGCGACGAGCTTCCGCGCGTGCCGCGCGCTGGTCGTTTCGACGACCTCGTGGCCGGCCTCGCGCAGCGCCCGGCCGAGCGCCTTCAGGATCTTTTCTTCGTCGTCGACGAGCAGAATCGAACCGCGTGGTATTGGCATAGGCACTTAGACGCTCGCAGCCGCCTCGCGGTGCGCGGGCGCGCTGACGGGGAACTCGAGGCGAATCTCGGTGCCGCGGCCGGGCGCGCTCGCGACGCCGATCGTGCCGCCCAGCCCCTCGACGATGTTCTTGGCGATCGCGAGGCCGAGCCCGGTGCCGCCGCGCTTCGTCGTGAAATACGGCTCGAAGACCCGGGGCAGATCCGCCGGCGCGATCCCGACGCCCCGGTCGGCGATGACGATGGCCGCGCGATCGCCGCCTGCGTGCGTCCGCAGTGTGACGAGCGCCGGCTCCCCCCCGCCGGGTGCGACCGCGGCCGCGGCGGCGCCGGCGGCGGCGTGGCGCGCGTTGACCAGCATGTTGACCAGCGCGAGGCGCAGGCGCTCGGGATCGGTGCTGAGCAGGGGCATGGCCGGGTCGATCTCGACGCGGATCGCGGGGCCGGATCCGGACGCCTGCGCGGCCAGGGCGGACTCGCGGCACAACGCGTTGAGATCGGCCGGCCTGACGTCGAAGGCGATCGGCCGCGCGAAATCGAGCACGTCGTTCACCAGCCGGTTGAGGCGCACGACCTCCTCGTCGATGTCGGCCGCCGCCTCGTGCGCCTCCGCCGACGTCACCTCGCTCCGCCGCAGCCCGTGCAGCGAGGCCTTGATGATCATCAGCGGATTCCGAATCTCGTGGGCGATCACGGTGGACAGCCGTCCGAGCGACGACAGCCGCTCCTTCTGCGCCATCGCGAGCTGGAAGCGGGCGACCGATTCGGTGAGCGTGTTGAACGTCGAGGCGAGGAGCCGCGCGTCCTCGTCGTCCCAGCGGCTGTGCCGGAGGACGATCTTCCGCGTCAGATCGCCGGTGGCGGCGACGTCGCGCATCGCAGCCGTGATCGCGGCGAGCGGCCGCGTAATGGTCCGGGCGACGGCGAAGCTGAGAATGGTCGCCACCAGGACGGCGACGATCGCCGTGACCGCCAGGCCGGCGTGGATGGCGCGCAGCGAAGCGAGCTGCTCGGTGCGCGACCGGAGCACCAGCGCCACCGCGCGGCTCGCGCTCCGGCCGGGCTCGAGCGGCCGCGGGAACACGACGTAGTCCTCGGCGCCGACCCGCAGGCTCGAGACGCCGGTCGTCCGCAGGCCGGCGGCCAGACCGGCGGCAGAGGACGAGGGCAGCGTCGACGCCAGGATGCGGCCGTCCATCCCGAACGCGATGTCGCTGCCGGTGATCCGTTTCAGCTGCGCCGCCATTGCCCCGTCCAGCAGGAAGCCGGCGTTCAGGGTGCCCAGGATGTCCGGGTGCGCGACGCCGACGACGATCGGCACGCTGACGAGCTGCAGCATCCCGTCGGGGCGCGGCAGCACGACCGAGCCGACGCGGCCCGCGAGCGCGCCCCGCACCGTCGGCTGCATCGACAGGTCGGCGGCCGCCGGATGCGACGCGCCGGCGCTGGCGAGCACCAGGCCCTTGTCGTTGGTGATGACGAGCAGGTTCGACTCGAGCTGCTCCTGATACCCGCTGGCGACGTCCTGCACGGTCGCCGGGTCGTTCGTGTCCACCGCCGCCTTCAGCTTGGGCGCATCGGCGATGAGCTCGGCCATGCGCGTGAAGGTGGCGATCCGGGTCGTGCTCAGTTGATCGACGAGGGCGCCGGCCGCCTCGATGTCCCGCTTCAGCGCGGATTCGGCCTCCTGCGTCACGCGCACGTTCACGAGATAGATCGCGACGGCAATCGACAGCACCGCGAGCAGCGCGCTGGCCAGGAAGATCCGGCTCCGCAGCGAGGAGAGCAGCATCATCGCACCGTGAAGTCGGCCTCGGCGACGCCCCCCTCCGACACGGTCACCTGCCGGGGGGCCGACGTCACCCCTTCGTTCCACGCGACGACCGAGTACGAGCCGGCCGGCACGTTGTCGATATGGTAGCGCCCGTCGTCGTCGGTCACGGCAAAGAACGGATGGCTGAAGACGAGGATGAACGCGTTCATGTGCGAGTGGATGTCGCAGAACACCCGCACGATGCCGGGGCGGTCGAACCGGACCGACTTCGACCTGCCGGCCGCGTAGCGTCCCAGATCGAACCGCGCCGGCTTCGAGAGGGAGAAGACGTTGTGGTAGATGCGGTCGGAGTTCGGGAAGTCGACGACCGTGCCGGTCGTGATCGCGAGCACGTGCGGATAGAACGTCTCGTTGCGCTGGTTGATGGTCGCGTGCCCGGGCTCGGTCTGCTCGAAGGCACCGCGCGGTGCCGACTCGAGGTAGACGACCGATCGCGAGCGGTCCGGAACGTCGCGCGTCTCCGGGGCGCCGAGGCCGGCGACGTTCGGCCGCCGCTCGACGGGCGGCGGCACGCGCACCAGAGCGACCCGCCCGTGGATGACGCCGGTGCTCGCCAGCGCCTCGACGTCGGCCGCGCCGCCGGACGGCCAGACGGCCGCGGCGGCTCCGAGCAGCACGAGCGCGCATCCGAGGGCCGTCCGCATCATCAGAACCAGAACACCAGCTGGGTGGCGCCGAGGTGTTCGCTCCTGACCCGTCCGCCGTCGCGGCGGTTGTACTGGTAGGAGATCTTCAGCACGAGATTGCGCTGAAGCGAGTAGCCGCCGCCGACTTCGACGCGCGTGACCGGCGCATCCCACGTGGCGCGGCCCGCCGTGCCCGTAATCTCGCTGAAGCCGAGGTGGTCGAACCGTGCCGCCGCATAGAGGCCCGGCACGATCCTGTAGCGCCCCTCGAGCGACGTGGAGAGCGCACTCAGCGGACTGTCGATGAACGGCTGGCGCACGCGCGGCATCGTCCACCGGCTGAGGATCATTTCGGCGCGCACGAGATAGTAGTCGCGCGAGTATTCGACGTCGGCGCCCCAGGCGGTCTGGACCGAGGCGTCGCCGCCGCTGGCGCCCGGCCCGAGGGCCTGGCGCGCCGCCGTGTCGGCCGCAAAGGCGCCGCGGGCGGCCGATGCCCCGACGATCAGCCCGGCGAACGGGTGATACGCGACGCGTCCGGCGAGCTGCTTGCCGGAGTTGTCCTCGCGGAAGAGCGGGTTCGCCGGCGTGCCGGCGGTGACCGACCCGGTGGCGTCGAAGATCGCGCCTTCCGCGTGCAGCTGCACGCCCGTGTCCCAGCGGAACGCGCTGACGAGCGGCACTCCGTGATCGCCGCCGGAGGCGCCGAGCGAGTAGCTGGCGAGCCATCCGCGCCCGCGCATCTTCAGCAGCTCGTCGGCGTTCGCCGGGAGCGCGTCGGGCCGAAGCGACGTGAGATATTGATACGCGAGCGGGTAGCCGATCAGCAGGTTGTCGGACGCGTACGTGCGCCGCGCGAACGCGCCGAAGGTCGGCGGCACGCGGCCGACCTGGATGTCGAACGCACGCGACGCCCACGGGCGCACGCGCAGGTACAACGCGTACGGCTGCGGCGCGTCGAGGTTCTCGGACCGGAGGTCGCCCAGCACGGTGACGTGCCGGCCGGCAGCGAGCGCCGCGGTGACCTCCATTCGCAGCAGCCGCAGGGACGAGTGATCGTAGTCCGTGTCGTTGAAGTACCCCGGATCCACCGGTGCGAACGACGCGGACACGCCGCCGCCGATCGTCAAGTGCCCGTCGCCGAGCACGATCGGCTCGGACGGGAGCGTCTGCGCGGCGCCGGGAGCGGCGCCGCTCAAGACGGCCGCGAGCGCCGCCAGGATCACGATTCGCATGTCTAAGGACGCACTCACCACTATAATCGCGCCGTGGCCCGACGCCGCGCGGCCGCCGTCGGATTTCTGCTCGCCGCCCTCGTGCGCACGGCCGGTGCCGCCGAGGTCGTCGACCGTACGTCGCGGGCCGTCGCGCTCGGCGAACGCACGGCCGTGTTCGTCGATGCGACGATCGCGGATCTGACGATCACCGGTTCCGACCGGCCCGACCTCGCGGTCACCATCGTCCGCCGCGCGCCGTCGGCCGCCGCGCTCGCCCTGTTTCCGGTCTCGATCGACGAGCGGCCGGACGGCGTCCACATCAGCGTGCTCCAGCAGGACGAGGGGCGCGACGCCGCGCTCAAGTCCTCGATCACGATCGCGGCGCCGTCGACCGCGACGTTTCGCGCCGTCCGCGTGTTCGAGGGGCGCATCACGCTCACGCACCTCACGGCCGCGTGCGACGTCGATCTTCGGCGCGGCCCGATCGAGGCCTCCGGCCTGGCCGGACGCATCCGGCTCGAGGCCGGGATCGGCCGCGTGGACGTCAAGGGCTCCACGCTCGATCCCGGCGGCATGATGCGCCTGCGGGTCTTCAACGGCCTCGTGCGCGTCCGGTTCGCGCGTCCGCCGGCCGTCGGCCGGATCCTGGCCGTCACACTCAACGGCTCGCTCACCTCGGACATCCCCCTGACGAAGAAAGACCGGTTCGGCCCGCGCTTCGGCGAGACGACACTCGGCACCGCCGACCCGCGCACCGATCCCGTCCTCTCGATCGACGTCGTCAAGGGCGACATCGAGATCAAGGTCGAACCAGATAGCGGATGACCAGCGTGCCGGGCTCGAGGCGCGTCAGCGACGCATCGGGATAGGGCGACAGAAGTGTCCACGATTCGAACCGGTTCTGCTCCTGCACCCAGCCGCGCGCTACGCGCACGGATCGTCCGCCGTACAGCCTCGCAACCGCCGCGCGGTCGTACGGTCCGGCGGCTCCGAAGGCGTCGAGCGGCGCGAGCGCGTCAGTCTTCCAGTCGTGCGGCGCAACGAGGTCGAGCGATCGCGGCGTCGTGCACACCTCGTACCGCCCGAGTCGAGGGTGGGGCGGCGTGAAGAGGCGGGCCAGCTCCGGGGCGTTCTGCGTACATGGTGCGGCGAGCGCGCTGCGCGCCAGAGGTTCCACCCCGCCGGCGAGCAGCGCGGCGAGGAGGACGCCGAACGGGGCCCATCCTGGTTTCGTGGTAAGATGTCCCGGAAGTCCAGTTTTCATAATCAGTTACGATGGCCTACATTATCTGCGAGCCGTGCGTCGGCACGAAAGACACCGCCTGCGTGGACGTCTGTCCCGTCGACTGCATCCACCCGCGGAAGGACGAAGCCGCATTCGAGACGGCCGAGATGCTCTACATTCACCCGGACGAGTGCATCGACTGCGGTGCCTGCGTCCCGGCGTGCCCGGTCGAGGCGATTTTCGCGCTCGACGAGACGCCGGCCAAGTGGGGCGAGTACATCGATCGGAACGCGCAGTACTTCCGCTGACGGAGAAAGGGCTCAGGGCTCGGCGCTCAGGGCTCTCGAGGATTCATCGTCTATGGGCCTCATCGACCACCGCTTCGAGGACAACTTCATCACCACCAGCATCGACCGCGTGCTCAACTGGGCGCGTGAGTCGTCCATCTGGCCGATGGGGTTCGGGCTGGCCTGCTGCGCCATCGAGATGATGGCCGCGTCGGCGAGCCGCTACGACATCGCGCGCTTCGGTGCCGAGGTGTTCCGCGCGTCGCCGCGGCAGTCGGACCTGATGATCGTCGCGGGTACCGTGACCAAGAAGATGGCGCCGGTCCTGCGGCGGCTCTACGATCAGATGCCCGAGCCGAAATGGGTGATCTCGATGGGGAGCTGCTCGAATGCCGGCGGGCCGTTTCCGACATACAGCGTGCTGCAGGGGGTCGACAAGGTGGTGCCGGTGGACGTGTACGTGTCCGGCTGCCCGCCGCGTCCGGAGGCGCTGCTCTACGGCCTGATGCGGCTGCAGGACAAGATTCGGAAGGAAGGCACGGTGCTCCGCCGGGAGCGCGTGATCCCGAGCGGGCAGAGCGAGCCGATTATCGTCGGGGAACGCGCCTAGCATAGCGCGAGGCTTCAGCCGGGCGATCGACCTCAATCGAGCGAATTCATGCAGACCATCATCAAGTTCTTCAAGACCATCTTCCTCGTCGACCTGCTGAAAGGGCTGTGGGTCACGCTGAAATACACGCCGCAGCCGGCGTTCACCTTCCAGTACCCGGCCGAGCGGCGTCCGACGGCGCCCCGCTTCCGCGGCGTGCTCCGGCTGCAGACCGAGCCGGGCACCGGCGCGCAGACGTGCATCGTGTGCGATCAGTGCGCCAAAGCCTGCCCCGACGATCTCATCGCGCTCGGCGGCCACCGCGAGCCCGGGCAGAAGATCAAGGTGCTCGACTACTTCGACTTCAATCTGTCGCGGTGCAGCTTCTGCGGCCTGTGCGCCGAGGTCTGCCCGACCAAGCCGATCAAGGCGCTGGTCATGAGCGAGGACTACGAGCTCGGCAGCTACAGCCGCGAGACGCAGATCATGCGCGTCGACGAGATGTACGACGGCGTGCCGATCGAACAGTACACTCACTGACGCGCGAAAGGGACCACGGCCGGGTGTTACGCAAAGCGGCGACGATTTCGATTTCCGTAAGGCTCTTTCCGGCCCCCTGGTGATCCGTTATTCTTCGGTTTCGCGCCACGTGGTCCGGCTTCGGCGGGGCCGCGGAGGCGAATCTCGCAGGCCGGGCTCTGCGGTCTGGTTCTTGAAAGCGCGCGCGTGTCTCGTCGGATCCGTATCATGGGAGGACGCATGCTGCGCGGCTTGCGCCTGACGATGCTGGCGGCCATCGTCGCGGCGGCTACCCTGGTCATTCACGCGGACGCGAAGCCCCCGTCGGAGTCCGCGGACATCCAGCTGCAGCTCGGTCGGGTGCTGTTCGAGCAGGGGCGGTATCTCGACTCGCTCGAAGCCTACCAGCGCGCCCTCGACGTCGCGCCGGACACGTCGCGCGCGCGTCTTGCGCGAATCGGCGTCATCCAGTGCTCGCTCCGCGCCGCGAAGTTCGATCGCGCACGGCGCGAAGCCGACGCGCTCCTCGCATCGGAGCCGCACAGCGCCGAGGCCATGGCGCTGTACGGCGATTCGCTCTGGGCTGCCGGGCTGTTCCCCGAGTCGGAAACCGAGTACCGCAACGCGCTGGCGCTCCAGCCCGAACTGGCGCGGGGCCACCACGGGCTGGCGCGGGCGCTCGCGGCGCGCAGCCGGCTGGACGAGGCGATGAACGAGGCGCAGGCGGCGCTGCGTCTCTCGCCGCGCGATCTCGAGATCCATCACACGGTCGGCTCGATCTACGAGCGGATGCACAAGTACGACGAGGCCGCCGCCGAGTACGCGGACTTCGTGGACCTGCTGCCGAACAAGGATCAGAGCGACCAGGCCGCGTGGGCGCGCGCCGAGATCCGCTTCCTGCGGTCGTTCGGCGGCAAGGTGCCGTTCCAGATGGATCCGTCCTCGGCCGGCATGCTCCACACGATCAACTTCAAGCTCGAGCACGACAAGGTGGTCGTCAGGGCGAAGATCAACGGCGCGTCGGCGCAGGACTTCGTGCTCGACACCGGCGCCGAGAACACGGTCGTCTCGCGGGAGACGGCGGCGAAGCGCGGGATCACGCCGGTCACCTACACGCTCAGCGCGGGGGTCGGCGAAGTCGGGCTTCGCGGCCTCCAGCTCGCGCGCATGGACTCGCTCGAAATCGGCACGCTCAAGCTCTACAACGTCCCCTGCCTGATCAAGAACCCGCCGCTCAAGGAGATCCCGACGAAGGAGACGGAAAGCTTCTCGCCGCTCGCGCTCGGGTTGTCGATGACGGTCGACTACAAGAAGCGCACGCTGACGATCGGGCCGCACCTGCCGCCGGAACCGGCCGATTTCGAGCTGCCGCTCTGGCTGTACCGGCTGGCGACGGTGCGCGGCGTCGTCGACGGCGCGCGGACGGCGAACTTCGTCGTCGATACGGGCGGGGAAGTGATCTCGATCAGCCAGGCGACCGCCTCGGCGCTCGGCGGCGCGAAGCACCTCGGCGGCCGCCGGATTCCGCTGAAAGTGTACGGGACGTCGGGCTGGGACCGCGACGCGTTCCTGCTGCCGGGGGTGGATCTGGCGTTCAACGAGATTCACTACCGCAATTTCCCGGTGGTCGTCCTGAACCTGGAGGCGCCGAGCGTGCTGCTCGGATTCCAGGTGGGCGGGATCGTGGGGCACCAGTTCCTGAGGAGCTATCGGGTCGGCATCGACCTCGATCGCAGCATGCTGCGGCTCAGGCGGGAATCGTAGCGCGCGTCGCCTCCGTCTTCCGCCGCAGGCGCGCCGCGCGCCGTGCGTGCGCTTCCTCGCAGATCCGCCTCTCCTCGTCGGTTTCGATCAGGAGCGGCGGGACCAGCCTGCGATGGCCCTCGCGGTCGATGGCGACGAAGGTCAGGAAGGCCTGGCTCGTCAGCAGGCGCCGGCCGGTGAGCGTCTCCTCCGAATAGACATCCACCTGCACTTCGAGCGATGTCTTGAAGACGCAGGTGACGCGCGACCTCAGGATGATCAGGTCGCCCACTTTGATGGAGTGCAGGAACTGGAGGTCGTCGACGGCCGCCGTCACGAGCAGGCTGCGCGTGTGGCGATGGCATGCGATGGCGCCGGCGATGTCGATGAGGTGCATGACGGTGCCGCCGAGGATGTAACCCAGCGGATTCGCGTCGTTCGGCAGGACCACCTGCACCATCTCGGTCGCGGACTCCGAGGCCCGTTTCGGCGTCAGGTCGTCCATCGGTGAACCGGGCATCTCGTCATGGCCAGATTCAGAAATCGTATCCGATCCACACCGCGAACCGCGGATGGCGGAAGGAAGAGCTCCCGCCGCTGGAGGCGAAGATCACGTCCTCGTAAGCCTTGTTGAACGTCGTCCGCCACGCCCAGTCGAAGTGGATCGGGAAGCCGAGCGCGAAGGTCTCGAGGCCGATGCCGTAGGAGGCGCGCGCGTCCTGCAGCCGGAAGCCCGAGACGAGGGTCGGCGTGCCGTTGACCGGCGTGAGGTTGCCGGTCACCGGATCGAGGGTGTACGAGACGACGGGCGTGAAGACCTGGTCCTTGCTCGTCGCGAACTGGAATCCCTGGCCGCTGAACCAGCCGCCGCCGATGTCGGCGAAGAACACGCCGCGCACGCCGCCGACGACGCCGATCGGCGTGAGGGCCGCCTCGATGATCGGGAAGCGCAGTTCGGCGTTCGCGAAGACGTCGTTCTGCCCGACGAACTGCAGGAAGTCGTAGCCGCGCATTTCGGAGTTGCCGCCGAAGTACAGGAAGTCGGGGAAGCTGCCCATGCTCTTGAAGCCGCGGATGCGCGTCGCGAGCAGGCCGCTGCCGCCGAGCCGCAGGTAGTAGCGCGCGTCGACGTCGACCGTCTGGCGCGACAGCGTGCTGCCGATCTTCGGCGCCACCTCGTACCCGAGCCGGAACGTGCTGCCGGCCAGCGGTCCGAACTCGCGGAAGACCGTCGTCTCCTGGACGAGGGCCACGCTGAACGGCACCATGGTGCCGTTGTTGAACACCTGCCGGCCGAACACCTGCTGCTGGTAGTCCTGCGAGTACTGCTGCAGGGCCGGGTCGTTGTACTGCTCGCTGAGCTGCACCAGGCCGCCGGACATCTCGATCCGGCGGAAGCGGTCGAGCGGATAGATCCCGATGAGGCTGCCGCCCCGCACCGTGCGGGTGGCGATCGCCTGGTCGCGGCTGATGAACGGCGTGAGCGTCGGATCGTAGAAGACGCCGCCAAGCTGTCCGTAGAAGAACGTCGTCTGCGAGAAGCCCTGCGCGGCCCACTGGAAGCGCCGCGAGAGGTTCTGGTAGGAGAGCGCGAGCGTGCGGTACTGCGCGATCGACTCGGCGTAGAGGTTGAACTGCTGATCGCCGAGCACGTCGCCGAAGCTGATGGCCGTGCCGCCGAAGACGTCGCCGTTGCTCGTCACCCCGACGTTGACGGGCGGACGCCCCTCGAGGAACATCTTCTCGAAGTTGCCCTTCTTCCGCTTGTTCTCCGGCACGATCGTGTGCTGCAGCGGCGCCTGGAAGTCGATGATCGGCCCCGGCGCCCCGAAGTCGGAGATGGCCGCCGTGTGCAGCGGCTCCTTCCGCTCGATCGAGTGAATCGCGTAGTCGCCCTTGTAGTAAGTGACGAACGCGATCTTGTTCGTCTTCCCCTCGTTCAGCACGACCGCCGAGAGGTTCCCGCCGACCGCGTCGGTGTACTGGCGCAGCTCGCCGGTCTTCAGATCGAGCGTCCAGATGTTGTAGATGTTGCCGTTCTTCGAGACCTCCGGGTCGAGCGGGACGTTCGGATCCGTGGCGGTCGACGAGAACACCAGCGTGTGGTCGTCGATGAACTCCGCCGCGCTCTCGTCGTACGTGCCGAAGGTGAGCTGCGTCTTCTTCTTCGTCGCCAGGTCGAGCCGGAACAGCTTCTGGTCGCCGCTCACCCGCGCGTTGTAGACGATGAACGATCCGTCGGGCGAGTACACCGGGCCGAAGTCGGCGAACTGGTCGGTGGTGAGGTTCGTGATCTGCTTGGTCGCCAGGTCGATGGTGTAGATGTCGCCGACCGCGCCGCGCAGCGCCGAGAAGGCGATGGCCTTGCCGTCGGGCGAGAAGCACGGCGACTCGGGCTCGTCGACCGACGTCAGCCGGATCCGTTCCTCCACCTTCGCCGTGAGCACGTTCTCGATGATGAGCGACCGCTCCTTCTCCGTCCGCACGAAGTAGGCGACCCGGTCGCCCTTGGGCGACCACGACAGCCACGGCATCGTGTTCCAGCGCTCGCCGAGCAGGACGATGTGGTCGAAGCCCATGTCCTTGTCGAAGCCGGGCGTCAGGTTGCGGACGACCGAGCCGTCCTTCGCCGACAGGAGCACGATGTCGACCTCGCGGTCCTTGTTGTTCAGCGTGTACGCGGCGATCAGGTCGCCGGAGGGCGAGGGCGAGATCGAGAAGGCCTGGGAGTAATTCGTCTTCTCCTTGTTCGGCGACAGGTCGCGGCCGTAGTCGGCCGGCCGCTCCTTGTCGCGGAACGGCTTGAACCGGTCCTTCAGGTACCGGTCGAACGCCTGATCGAAGTCGTCCTTCTTCATCTTGAAGGCTTCCTCGTACGCGTCCTCGCCGCCGCCGATGACGCTCTTGCGGAGCGCGAACATGTACTGCCGGATGCCTTCCTTGCCCCAGCGCGCCTCCATGAACTCGAACACGGCGTGACCGAGGTTGTAGATGAGCCGCGGATTGCTCGAGCTGCCGTACCCCTCGAGCTCCGTCATCTTCGGCACGGTGTCCGAGATGGCCGCGTCGCGCACCTGCATCAGGTCGATCGGATCCCACGTGCCGCGCTCGTAGTCGGCCTGCCCCTCCCCGACCCACAGCGGATAGTTCCGGCGGATCAGCGACTGCGGGATGATGTCGAACTGGAAGATGTGCGTGAGCTCGTGCGTGATGAGGCCGTACAGCATGTCGGGCGGATCGTCGATCGGCAGCAGCATGCGATCGCGCGTCGGCTCGGCGAACGCGCCGACGCCTTCGCCCGCGGCGCCCGGAGCGACGTTCTCCTGCTCGAACTCGCTGTGGGTCTTGTACAGGATCATCGGCACCTTGAACGGCAGGTCGTGCTTCAGATCCGAGCTGACCTGCTGGTACGCGCTCTCGGCGTAGCTGGCCACCCGCGCAAGATGCTTTTCGAGCTCGGGATAGTAGTAGATCTCGAAGTGATCGGTCTTGTAGATGTACCAGTGAAACGTGTCGTAGTGGATCAGGTTCTTCCCGAAGTACGGGACAAACGGCGTCTGCGCGACGGCGGGCGACGCCGCCAGGACGGTCACGAGGAGAGCCGTCAGCAGCGCGGGCAGAAACGGCGACAGGGCGGACGAAGGCACGCGCGTGCGCATGGCCAGATACCTCGGGAAAGGGACCGACGGAAAACTGCAGCGATCTTACTGTGCCGGCGACGCCCCTGCAAAGGCTGGACCTGTCGAGCCAGGAGCGTCGAACCGCCGCGCGGGACGTCCGGCGGCAGAACCGCGCGGCTCCCCGCGGGGCGGCGCACGAAAGGCGGCTGGTCCCGGCGGCTCGTGTCCTCCGTGCCGGACCCGATTGACCCCCGGGGGCGACAGCGCCGCGGCCGTCCTGGCCCGGCCCGAACCGCCTCTCGATTCGAGCTCCTGCGTGGGTTTCGCAGTAGACTGTCGGAATAAATGCGGCGTCATCAGGGTTTACATGAAATGGCGCCCCGGCACTGATGCCCAGATCAACAGGCCAGTCGGAGTCATCCCGGCAACGGGGAGCGCGGCCGGTGGAATTCGAGGCCGAGGCGCTGGCCTCTCTGGACAGCTTGTACCGCACCGCGCTGCGCCTGATGCGCTCGCCGGCCGACGCGGAAGACCTGGTCCAGGAGACGTATCTCAAGGCCTTTCGCGCTGTCGATCAGTTCACGCAAGGCACGAACCTGAGGGCCTGGTTGTTCACCATCCTCCACAACACCGCCCGGAACCGGCTGCGGGATCGCGCGCGCGACGCGGTCATGGTGGACAGCGAGACGGTCGAACGCGCGGTCGACGCGGGAGACGTCCGCGTGGCCGCGGGCGACTCGCCCGAGGCCCGGCTGCTGAGGGACACGCTCGACCCGGATCTGCGCGCCGCGGTCGAAGGGCTGCCGCCCGCCTTCCGCGAGGCGGTCTGGTTACGGGACGTGGAAGAGTTTTCCTACGCCGAAATCGCGGAAATGCTCGCGATTCCGGCTGGCACCGTGATGTCGCGCATCTCGCGCGGCCGGCGGATGCTGTTCGACGCGCTCAGCGCGACACGTGAGAAGCATGCCAGACTGCAGGAAGCTTGAACCGCTCTTCACGCCGTACGTCGACGGTGAGCTCGCCACGGGTGAGCGCGATACCGTCGACGCGCACGTCCGCCAGTGCCCGCCGTGCCGCGCGCGCGTCGAGGCGGAGGGCGCCGTCCGCACGCTGCTGCGATCGCGGCGCGCCGCGCTGGGCGTCGCGAGCGCGCCGGCCGCACTGCGCGCCCGCTGCGCCGCTGCACCGGCGGCCGCGGCCGGCCGCGGGTCGCTCGCCGCGTGGCGCGCGCGCCTCGGCCCCCTCGCGCTCGCGGCGAGCCTCGTGCTCGTCGTAGGCGGCGCGTTCGTGTACGAGCTGACCGATCGCTCGACCAGGGTCATGGCGGCCGAGCTCACCGCCGATCACATGAAGTGCTTCGCCTTGAACAACGTTCTGGGGACGCATCAGTCGGCGACGGCCGTCGAGGGCGCGATGCTCTCCGGCTTCGGATGGCGGCTGCGCGTGCCCGCCGACACCGGCCTGCAGCTCGTCGGCGCCCGTCCCTGTCTGTACGGCGAAGGGCGCGTCGCGCACGTAATGTTCCGCCACGACGGGCGCCCGGTGTCGCTGTTCATGCTGCCCGGGTCGACACGGCCCGAAGAAGTGCTCAACGTCCTCGGGCACGAGGCTGCGATCTGGTCGTCGGATCAGCGCACCTACGTGCTCATTGCCGAGGAGCCGCGCGCCGAGGTCCAGCAGATGGCGGCGGTCATCCAGGCCGGACTGCCGTGAGCGCCGCGCCCGCCGACCCCCGATCTACAATGAGGACAGGAGCCGTATTCATGAGGATTCGCTGGGTGATTGCCGTTCTTGCCGCACTGGCGCTGGCGGTGCTGACGCTCGACGTCCCGCTGCCCATCTTCGAGCGGGCCGAAGCCGCGGGCCCGGCGGTCTGCGACGCGAACGCCAAGCCGGCCAATCTGAACTTCACCCTCAAGGACGTCAACAACCGGCCGGTCCGCCTCGCCGACTACAAGGGCAAGGTCATCGTGCTCGACTTCTGGGCCACGTGGTGCGGACCCTGCAAGATCGAGATACCCGGGTTCGTCGATCTGCAGAACAGGTACGGCCGGAACGGTCTCCAGGTGATTGGCGTCTCGGTCGACGACACGCTCGACAAACTGACGCCCTTCGTCAGGCAGTTCAAGATGAACTACCCGGTGCTGCAGGGGCTGGACCACGACGACGTCCAGGACGCGTTCGGGCCGATGTGGGGGATTCCGACGACCGTCCTGATCACGCGCGACGGCAGAGTGTGCAAGAAGCACATCGGCATGTCGGCGAAGGACGTGTTCGAGCGAGAGATCAAAGCGTTGCTCTAGAGTCCGGGGGTGCCGGGCGCCGGAGCGCCGTCCGCACCTCTGCACCGAAAGCACTGAAGGCCCCGTTCCTCCCCCGCCGTGGTATGATCACCCGGTAATGCTGAAGGGATTCACGCACGCGCGGCTGGCCTGCGGCTGCCGCATCACGTTCCGCGAAGGCGTCGAAGGGAGTCCGGTCACGGTCGTCGTCGACGAGAAATCGCCGGCGTGCACGATCCTGCTTCACGTGCGCGACCTGCCGCTCTACGATTACCGCGAGGCGCTTCGCGCCTCCACCCGGCTCGGTCCGGCCGAAGAGGAAGAGTACGAAGAGGAGGGCTGACCGGCCCTCTTCGCTGGCATGCAATCCTGCAGGGCTTCGGGCCCTGCTTTCTTTGTACCCACGACAATCGGGCCGCCGCGCCGTGCGGCGACAGGCGGGCGGTCGCGCACCCTTCGAGAGATCTGATCACCCGATGTTCAGCAAAGTCGCGGTCGTCGTGTTCTGGATGGTTCAGCTGTCGGCGCTGCTGGTGTTCGCCGTTCCCTTCGCGCCGGCGTACGTTGCGCTCTGGGCCGCGTCGCACTTCCTCCGCGCGGTCGGCCTGACGCTGGCGTTTCATCGCTATTTCGCCCACCGCGCGTTCAGGATGCATCGGGCCGCCCGCTTCTTCTGGGCGCTGATCGGCACCGCCGCCATGCAGAAAGGGCCGCTGTGGTGGGCCGGCCATCACGTGCGCCATCACCGGTTCGCCGACCGCGAAGGCGATCCGCACAGCCCGGCAGTGAGCGGCGTGTACTACGCGCACATCGGCTGGTTCCTGAACGACGCGCGCCACGAACGGCTGGATCCGAACAACCCGGTCCTCCGCGACTTCGGGTCCGCCCCGGAGATCGCGTGGCTCGATCGCTGGTACGTCGTGCCGCCGCTCGTGCTCGCGGCCGCCCTGTTCGCGATCGGCGGCCTGCCGTGGCTCGTCTGGGGCTTCTGCCTGCCGACGGTGACGCTCGCGCACGCGACGTTCGCCATCAACACGGTCAACCACATGTTCGGATCGCGCCGCTTCGACACCCGCGACGAGTCGCGCAACAACGTCCTGACCGCGCTGTTCGCGGTCGGCGAGGGCTGGCACAACAATCATCACCGCTATCAGCGCGCGGCGCGGAACGGGTTCTACTGGTGGGAGTTCGACCCGACGTGGTGGGTCATCCGGCTGATGGCGGCGGTCGGGCTCGCCTGGGACCTGCAGCCGGTGCCGGCGCGGATCTACCGCGAAGCGCGGGCGGCCAGGACCGCGCGCGCCCATGGGCGCGTGATCGGCATCGCCGACGCCATGCCGCTCGAAGACATGGGTTCATAGGGTTCCATGAACCCGCTCTCCGTCATCCGATTCTGACGTCCGCGACGAGCGGCAGGTGATCCGACGCGACCAGCGACAGGCGGTTGCGCGGCAGCTCCACGGACAGGACCTCCACGCGTCCGGCGTAGTAGATGTGATCGAGGTGCAGGACGGGAAAGAAGCCGGGATAGGTACGGCGGCGCCGCAGGTGGTTGCGAAGATCGACGCTGTTCAGGCGGCGCGTCAGCAGCTCCGTCGCGCGGCCCCGCGTCCACTCGTTGAAGTCTCCCACCACGACTTTCGGTCCGGCGACGTGCCGATCCGAGACGATCGTCGCCAGACGGTCGGCCTGATGCCGGCGCTCCAGGATCGCCGTGCCGAGGTGCACGTTGTACACGTGCAGCGTCAGGCCGTCCACCGCCACGTCCACGCGCTGAACGCCGCGCGGCTCGCACGTCTTCCACGAGAGATCGTGCTCGACGTGATGCGCGATCGGAAACCGGCTGAGCACCACGTTGCCGAACTGGTGGCGGCGCAGCAGTCGCACCGGCGCCATCACCCAGCCCATCCCGAGCGCGGCTCCGATCTCCTCGATCTGGCTCGAGCCCCGCGGGCCGGCGCCAATCACCTCCTGCAGCGCGATCACTTCGGCATCGATCGCGCTGAGAACGGCGGCGATCCGCTCGGGACGGGTGCGTCCGTCGAGCCCGCGGCAGCGGTGGACGTTGTAGGTGGCGATGCGCAGCGTGCGGGGCGCCGGACTCACTACGTTATGATAGTCGTGATGAGGCGCCTGTTCCTCGCGTCGGCGGCCGTCGCGGCGGCGCTCGGCGCCGGCTGTTCGGGACCGCCGAAGGATCCGATTCAGCTCGAGCGCACGCTCCTGACGGTCGAGAACCAGTCGAAGCAGGACTGGTCCGACGTGCAGATCTGGCTGAACACGTACTTTCGCGTGACGACGCCGTCGATTCCGGCCGGCGGCCGCTTCCAGACGACGCTCGGATCGTTCGTGGACGGTTTCGGCCGGCGGTTCGAGTTCCAGCGGATGCAGGTGACGGATCTGCGGGTGACGGCCAGACTGCCCGACGGCCGCCCGGTCGAGATCAAGAAGGCGTTCCGGGCGAGCGGCCTCCCGGGCGTGCTCGGAGGGAAACGGTGATGGCGCGGCTCAAATCCGAACTCGAAGTCGTGTGTCCCTGCTGCCAGGCGACGCTCGTCATTGACGTGAATCTCGGCCGCGTCGTGTCTCACCACGAGCCCGAGCGCGGCAACAAGCCGGAGCTCACCGAGGCGCAGCGGATCCTCGCCGAGGAGGCGGCGCGGCGCGAGGCGATCTTCCAGCAGTCGGTCGAGTCGGAGCGCACGCGCGGCGACGCCCTCTCGCGCCGGTTCGAGGAGGCGCTGAAGCAGGCGCGCCAGGAGCCGATCACCAAACCCACGCGCGACTTCGATCTGGACTGAACTCCGGATCGTCCACGTCCGCCGACCGCGACGCTCACGAAGGCGTTCCTCACGTCCTCCGCATCCTCCCTGCCTGCGATTTGCTTCGCGTCCTTCTCGACTTCGTGGTGAATTGGCCGGGCAGCGGGGTCCAGCGCTGGCGGCCGCGGTAGAAGACCGGCTTGCGGCCGGGATTCTCGGCCAGGAACGCACGATAGCGCGCACGCAGGCGATCCACTTTCTCATCCGACGATCGGATCGTCCGGTGGGGGTGATCGAGCAGCATGCGCTCGACCTTCCACACGTTCCCCGGCGACAGCCGCCAGTCGTAGCCGCCCATCAGCTCGTCCAGGTTCACCACGACGTAGCCGGTAATCCGACCGGTGAGGTCGACGTAGGGATCGAAGTAGCTGAGCGCCAGCGCACGCGGCGTGGCGAACACCGCTTTGCGGCCGTGCAGGCCCGGATCGCGCGAGCGCGCGACCGATCCCCATCGGCCGCCGCGCCGGTGGACGAAGATGACGTGATCGAGCTCGTCGATCGATTCGAAGCTGAGGACGAGCGGGGGGTATCCGTGCTGCTCGAGCACCACCGCGGCGAACAGCGCCGCCTCCAGGCAGTGCGCGCAGCCGTGGCGCACGATGCCGCGGAAGGTGCGGAGGGTGGCGCGGCCGCCCGGCTCGTTGTTGTACGGCAGCTGGTTCAGGTACCGCTGCACGGCGCCCGGCGTCCGGAGCCGGGCGATCAGCCGGCGCTCGGCCGCGGTGAACTCAGCGGCTGCTGGTCGCAACGGGCTTCAGATCGGCGAGCGCCTGCGCGGGAGTCCAGTCGTTCCCGACGTACACCTTCACGACCCGGCCGCCCGGATCGATGATGGCCGTGCGCAGCGTGTGGGTGATCTCGCTCCCGTCCTTGCCTTCGCGCGTCACCACGACGCCGAATCGCGACGAGAACCGGTCGATCTCGGCCAGGTCGCCGGTCAGGAAGCTCCACGTCCTGAGGTCGGCGCCGAGCGACTGCGCGTGTTTCTTCAGGACCGCGGGCGTATCGGTCGCCGGATCGAAGCTGACGGTGACCAGGTGCACGCGGCCCTTCATCGCCGGATCGCGCGCGATTGTCTGCTGGATGCTGGCGAAGTGGCGATCCATCAGGGGGCAGAACGTCGGCAACGGACACCGCGTGTAGATGAAGGTGAGGAGCACGGTGTGCCCCTTGAACGCGGCGAAGTCGACCTTCCTGCCGTCCTGATCGACGAAATGCGCGTCGGGGACCGCGTCGCCCGGCTGCAGCACGTCGAGCGCGGCGGCGGCCGCCGCCGCGCCGGGCGGCGCGTCCGCCTTCGCGAGCGGCGCGGTGCCGACCTTCTTCACGTCGGTCAGATAGGCATCGTTCCTGAGGACGACGAGCTTCGCGTTGATGAGGTCGCCCGGCACCAGACCCTCGAACTGCCTGGGATCCCGCACCTTGTACGGCATCGTCATCGCCGGCATGAAGCCGGGGATGTCCTCGTGCTTGATGACCGCCTCACGATGATCCGCCATCACCGAGATGACCTGTCCCTGGAACGTGAACTCGCGAGTGGCCGGGCGGCCGCAGGCGGCCGCGGCGACCGCGAGCGCGAAAGAAATGACGAGGCATGACCGCATGGACATAGTTTACAGTCAGAATTGCCGAAGGAGCGCGAGGCCTCAGCCGAGGGTGGGACCATGGTGTGGGTGGGCACGTCCGGCTACAACTATCCCGAGTGGAAGGGCAGCTTCTACCCCGAGACGCTGCCGGCGGCAAAGATGCTGCCGTACTACGCGGCCCGGTTCACCACCGTCGAGATCAACTACACGTTCTACCGGATGCCGAACGAGAAGCTCGTGAGCGGCTGGGCGGGGCAGGTGCCCTCGCCGTGGAAAATCACGCTCAAGGCGCCACGGCGGATTACGCACGACAACCGGCTGCGGAACTGCGGCGATCTCGTGCGCGGCTTCTGCGGAGTGGCCGGCACCCTCGGCGACAAGCTCGGCGCGCTGCTGTTCCAGCTGCCGCCGGGATCGAAGAAGAATCTCGCGCTCTTCGACGCGTTCCTCGACGAGCTCCCGCCGGCCGTGTGCGCCGCGTTCGAGTTCCGGCACCCGTCATGGTTCGACGAGGACGTGTTCGAGCGGCTCTCGTCGCGGAAGCTCGCGTTGTGCGTGGCCGACAGCGAAAGACTGTCGACGCCGGTGCGCGTGACGGCGCCGTACGCCTACTTCCGGCTGCGGGACGAGGGCTACACGCCGGACGACATCGGGCGCTGGGCCGAGACGATCGCCCGGGAGACCGCCGGCTGCCGCGACGTATTCGTCTACTTCAAGCACGAGGAGTCGGGGAAGGGGCCGGAGTTCGCCCGCCTGCTCATGGATCTGCTGCCGACGGCCTAGCAGGCCGTCGTGAAGATCAGAACCACGCCGTTCTGGACGTCAACAGACGGTGCATGTTGGCCTCCAGATATTCCCGGTACTGTAACTGCTAGGCGATCGACGCCCGGCTGAATCCCCGCGCCTCGCGCTCCTTCACGACGCGCGCCACGAAATCCACGACCTGGTTCTCCGCCCAGTACCCGTCGTCCGCGCCAGACCGCGGCCCGACGAAGCCGCAGTGCCCGCCGTGCGCGCAGATCCGGACGTCGAGGTACGGGTTGCCCGCCAGCTTTGGATCGCGGAAGGGCGCCGCCGGGACGAACGGGTCGTCCTCTGCCGTGATGATGAGCGCCGGCACGCGCACGCGGTCGATGACGCGCATCGCGCTCGCCCGTCGGTAGTAGTCGTCGGCGCCGGCGAACCCGAAGTACGGGGCGGTGAACGCCTCGTCGAACGCGCGGACCGATCGGACGCGGGCGAGCCGGGAGAGGTCGAACGTGCCCGGCCACGCGCGGTTCTTCCGGCGCATGCGGCGTTTCAGGTCGCGGACGAAGTTCCATTCGTAGAGCCAGTTGTCCGGGCGCTCGAGCGCGCGGACGCACTCGCCGATCTCGAGGATCGGCGACACGGCGGCGACGGCGACAAGCGCAGGAGGCACGTCGTTGCCGTAGTCGCCGGCCAGCTTCAGCGCGAGGTTCCCGCCCAGCGAGTAGCCGGCGACCGCGATCGTTCCGAGGGCGTCGACCATGGCGAGCTCCTCGACGACGTGGGCCGCGTCGGCGGTCAGGCCGGAGTGGAACAACCCCTTCGACAGGTGCTCGGTGTCGCCGCAGTTGCGCTGGTTCAGCCGCAGGACGTTGAACCCGCGCGCGAACGCCTTGCTGGCAATGCCGCGCATGTAGTGCGACTCGCTCGACGCGTTCAGCCCGTGCAGGAGCACCAGGGTCGGATGCTCCCACGACCGCTCCTGCCAGTGGCACTGCGCCAGGACGCGCGCGTCGGGTTCGACGTCGAAGTACCGCGGCGTCGGCCGGGGCAGGCGTGGAAAATAGCGGGGGTTCCCCCAGCCGTACAGCGTCATGCGGTGGCCGTCCCGCAGCGAGGATCGGGGCTCGAAAACGTCCATTTCCTTCAATGATACAATCCCGCGCACACCCGACGTCTTCGCTGACCATTCACAAGGCCTTGGAGGATTTCATGCGCTCATCCCGACTGTGGGCGTTCGGCGCGGCGCTGGCGGTCGTCGCGTCGCTGACCGGCGCGTCCGCTCAGAAGCCGGCCCCGAAGACCGCGAAGCCGGCCGCCGCGCCGGCCGCCAACCCGAAGCTCGAGCAGCTCAAACAGGAAGCCGCCGCCGACATCGAGGGCATGCGCGATTTCTCGGCGGAGATGAACGACATGGTCTTCAGCTTCGGCGAGCTCGGGTTCCAGGAGTTCGAGACGTCGAAATACCTGACCGGCGTGCTGGAGAAGAACGGGTTCGCCGTCGAGCGCGGCGTCGCCGGCATCCCGACCGCCTGGGTCGCGACGTGGGGCTCCGGCAAGCCGGTGATCGCGCTCGGCTCGGACGTCGACTGCATCCCGGAGGCGTCGCAGAAGCCGGGTGTCGCGTACCACGATCCGATCATCGAAGGCGCGCCCGGTCACGGTGAAGGGCACAACTCCGGCGTCCCGATGAACATCACGGCCGCGATCGCCGTGAAGAAGATCATGGAGCGCGAGCACCTGCCCGGCACGTTGAAGGTCTGGCCGGGCATCGCCGAGGAGCTCGTGGGCACCAAGGCGTACTACGTCCGCGCCGGAGTGTTCAAGGACGTCGACGTCGCGCTCTTCGCGCACGTGGGCGCCAACCTGCAGACCGGCTGGGGCGACAGCACGAGCAACGGCCTCATCTCGGTCGAATACGACTTCAAGGGCGAAAGCGCGCACGCAGCAGGCGCCCCGTGGCGGGGCCGCTCGGCGCTCGACGCCGTCGAGCTGATGGACGTCGGCTGGAACTTCCGCCGCGAGCACCTGCGCATCCAGCAGCGCTCGCACTACGTCATCCCGTTCGGCGGCGACCAGCCGAACGTCGTGCCGCCGACCGCGAGCGTCTGGTACTACTTCCGCGAGACCGACTATCCGCACATCAAGGAGATGTGGGAGATCGGCGACAACATGGCGCGGGGCGCCGCGCTCATGACGAACACGACCTGGACCTCGCGTGTGCTCGGTTCCGCGTGGCCCCAGCACATGAACAAGACGGTCGCCGAGACCGAATACGCGAACATCCAGAAGGTCGGGCTCCCGACCTGGAGCGAGGCCGACCAGCAGCTCGCGCATGCGCTGCAGCACGAGCTGAAGGTTCCCGAGATCGGGCTGGCGACCAAGCTTTCGCCGCTCCGGGGCCGCGAGATGATTCCCGACGATGAGAAACGCGGCGGCGGGTCCGACGACATCGGCGACGTCTCGTGGACGGTTCCGACGGTCACGCTCCGTTACCCGGCCAACATGCAGGCCGGGCCGGGCCACAACTGGGCGAACGCGGTGTCGATGGCGACGCCAATCGCACACAAGGGAATCACCGCCGGCGCCAAGGTGCAGGCGATGACGACGCTCGATCTGCTGATGCGGCCGGAGCTCGTGCAGCAGGCGTGGGACTACTTCAGGAACCAGACGAAGGAGACGACGTACACGCCGCTCATCCGGCCCGACGACAAGCCGGCCACCTGGCTGAACGCCGGGATCATGGAGAAGTACCGCCCGGAGATGAAGAAGTACTACTTCGATCCGACGAAGTACAAGACCTACCTGGATCAGCTCGGCATCAAGTATCCGACCGTCCGGACCTCGTCACAGCACTGAGACAGCGGTAGGGGACGGCCTTCAGGCCGTCCCTTACCGGAACGAACTTCTGCCGGGACGGTCTCGAGACCGTCCCAGTCCTGCCTACTTCTTCAGCGTCTGCATGTACGCGACGAGCGCGTCCACGTCTTCCTTCGACAGCTTGTCGTAGCTCTTCATGCCGGGCTTCCGGGTGGCGTTGGTCTTTGCCGTCATCCCCTTGGCGTCGACGATCCACTGGCGGATTTCCTCGGCCTTGAGCTTGCTCCCCACGCCGTCGAGCGGGCCCTTCTTGTTCCCTTTGTCGCCGATCGAGTGGCAAAGCGAGCACTTTTGCGCCGCATATACCTGCTCGCCCTTCGCCGCGTCGCCCTGCGCGGACGCCAGCGTGGCCACGCCCAGACACATGGCCAGACCGAACACCATGGCTTTCATCGTCGCTGCTCCTTGTGAATGAATCAGTACGAGACCGTTGCCGAGTAGCCGTCCGGAGACGGATTGTTGAGATACGCATGGATCGCGCGCGCGGCCCGGCGTCCCGCGCCCATCGCCGAGATCACCGTCGCGCCGCCGGTGACGATGTCACCGCCCGCGAACACGCCCGGCTTCGACGTCGCGCCGGTCTCCTGATCGGCGGCGATGTAGCCGCGCCGGGTCGTCGGCAGATCGGGCGTGGTGGACCGGATGAGCGGGTTCGCACCCTGGCCGACGGCGAAGACGACGGTGTCGACGTCGAGGTCGAACTCCGAGCCCTCGACCGGCACCGGGCTGCGGCGTCCGGAGGCGTCCGGCTCGCCGAGCGTCATGCGGATGCATCGCATCGCGCGCACGCGCGAGCGGTCGTCGCCGAGGAGCGCGACCGGCGCGGCGAGCAGTCGAAGGTCGACGCCTTCCTCCTCCGCGTGCTCGATTTCCTCGGCGCGGGCGGGCATCTCGTCGCGCGATCGGCGATAGACGAGATAGGCGTGCTCGGCGCCGAGGCGCAGCGACGTCCGCACGGAATCCATCGCGGTGTTGCCGCCGCCGACGACCGCCACGCGCCGACCGCGGACGATCGGCGTGTCGTGCTCCGGGAAGCGGTACGCCTTCATCAGGTTCGACCGCGTCAGGTACTCGTTGGCCGAATAGACGCCGATCAGGTTCACGCCGGGAATCGACGGGAAGTGGGGAAGGCCGGCGCCGGTGCCGATGAACAGCGCCTCGAACCCGAGCTCGCCGAACAGCTCGTCGATCGTGAACGTGCGCCCGATGACGTGGTTCGTCTTGATCTCGACGCCGAGCGCCGTCAGTTTGTCGATCTCCTGCTCGACAATCGCCTTCGGCAGACGGAACTCGGGGATGCCGTACATCAGCACGCCGCCCGGCTTGTGCAGCGCCTCGAAAATCGTGACGCTGTGGCCGAGCCGCGCGAGATCGGCGGCCGCGGTGAGCCCCGCGGGGCCGGCGCCGACGATCGCCACCTTGTGGCCGGTCGATTCGGCGAGCGTGGCACTGCCGGCGAGCGCCTTCGCGGCGGCGTAGTCGGCCACGAAGCGCTCGAGGCGCCCGATTGCGACCGGCTCGAACCGGACGCCGAGCGTGCACTCACGCTCGCACTGATCCTCCTGCGGGCAGACGCGGCCGCAGACGGCGGGCAGCAGGTTCTTCGCGCCGATGGTCCGGTACGCGCCGGCGAAGTCGCCCTGCGCCACCTGGCGGACGAAGGAGGGGATGTCGATGTCGACCGGGCAGCCGGCGATGCACGGCGTGTTCCGGCATTCGATGCAGCGATTGGCCTCCTGCATCGCCATCTCGGCGGTGTAGCCGAGCGCCACCTCCGTGAACGTGCGCCGGCGGATGGCCGGGTCCTCGGCCGGCATCGGTGTCTTCGTCTTCTGTCCGATTCGTTTGGCCATGTGCGTGCTCGCGGCGCTTCGCCTACACGGCGTGCCGGAGATATCTCTCCAGCGCCGCCGCCTCGTCCTCCCGATATGCCTTCAGGCGCGCGCCGAGCTCCTCGAAATCGACCTGGTGCCCGTCGAACTCGGGCCCGTCCACGCAGACGAACTTCTGCTCGCCGTTCACCGTCACGCGGCAGCCGCCGCACATGCCCGTGCCGTCCACCATGATCGGATTCAGGCTGACGATGGTCCGGATGCCCAGCGGACGCGTGACGTCGCAGACGGCGCGCATCATCGGCAGCGGCCCGACCGCGACCACCTCGTCGAACACCTGGCCCCACTCGAGGAGCATCTGCAGCGCGTCGGTCACCAGGCCCTTCCGCCCGTAGCTGCCGTCGTCGGTCACGACGACGGTCTCGTCGGCGACCGACGCCATCTCGCGCTCCAGGATGACGAGGTCCTTCGTCCGGGCGCCGATGATGCCCGCGACGCGCCCGCCGGCGGCCCGCACGCCCGCGGCGATCGGATAGACGACCGCCGTGCCGATGCCGCCGCCGACACAGCAGACGCTGGAGCCGGGCGCGATGCGCGTCGGCTGTCCGAGCGGGCCAGCCACGTCGAGAATGAAGTCGCCGGGCCGGAGGGCGGCGAGCTGGCGCGTGCTCTTGCCGACCGCCTGCACGACGAGCGCGATGGCGCCGCGCGCGGGATCGGCGTCGGCGATTGTCAGCGGAATGCGCTCGCCGCTCTCGTCCGTCCGGACGATGACGAACTGGCCCGGACGCCGCTTGCGGGCGATGACCGGGGCATCGAGCCAGAGGCGCACCACGTCGGGCGCCAGGGTTTCCTTGGTCAGAATGGTGTGCATCGTCACGCGTCCTTCCGCACCACGCCCCGGCCGGCGTCGCGGATCACGAGCTGGCGCCAGCGGTCGTCGACGCCCAGCCTCACGCGCTCGAGCGCCGCGGGATCGTCGAGCAGCTGACGGAAGCGCGCCTGGCCGCGCAGGTACTCTTCCAGCGCGACCGGTTCGGGATCGACCGTCACGCGCCAGGTGCGTCCGTCCTCGACCTCGAACAGCGGGAACACGCGCGCGGCGACCGCCAGGCGCGCGTACTCAATCGCCCGTTCGGACGGGATCTTCCATCCCGGCGGACAGGGCGAGAGCAGATGCAGCACCCGCGTGCCCGGGATTGCCGCGGCCTTGCGCACCTTCGTGATCAGGTCGTCGGGGAACGCGACGGTCGCGGTGGCGGCGTACGGGATGCCATGCGCCGCCATGATCGCGATGAGATCCTTCTTCGGCCGATCCTTCACGTGCGCCGACGGCGTCGTCGTCGTCCAGGCGCCGAGCGGGGTGGCCGAGCTGCGTTGCACGCCGGTGTTCATGTACGCCTCGTTGTCGTAGCAGACGTACAGGATGTTCTCGTTGCGCTCGGCGGCCGCCGAGAGCGCCTGGATGCCGATGTCGAACGTGCCGCCGTCGCCCGCCCACGCGCAGACGGTAGTCTCGGCCTCGCCCTCGAGATCGAGCGCCGCGCGGACCCCGGACGCTGCGGCGGCCGCCGACGCGAACGGCGTATGCATCACCGGCACGCCCGCCGCGCTGAAGGGCGCCGGGCCGTCGATGACCGACCAGCAGCAGGCCGGAACGACGAGTACCGTCTGCCGCCCGAGCGCTTTCAGGACGAGCCGCATCGACAAGGTGCCGCCGCAGCCCCCGCATCCCAGGTGGCCGGGCGCCATGATCTCGTCCGACGGAATCGCGTAGTTGACGTGCCCCATCACCCCATCACCCCATTCACGATTCCTTCAGCCCCACCCACAGCGTGTCGTCCTCCGCCTGCGCGCGCGCAGTCGTGTGGGCGAGGATGTCCTCGAGGGTTTCCGTCGTGATGTCGCGTCCGCCGAGGCCCGCGACGAACGAGAAGATCGCCTCCGGGCCGGGTCGGCCGCAGAGCGCCGACCGGATCTCGGACGCCATGATGCCGCCGTGTCCGAAGGAGATGTTGCGGTCGACGATCGCCAGCTTGCGGGCGCCGGACACCGCCGCCCGCACGGCGTCGAACGGGAACGGCCGGAACAGGTGAATCTTGACGAGGCCGACGCGCTCGCCGGCGGCGCGCCGGCTGTCGACGACGGCGCGCGCCGTTCCCGCGACGGTGCCGGAGGCCACCAGCAGCACGTCGGCGTCCTCGGTCCGGTACGACTCGACGATCGGATGCGCGCGGCCGAAGCGCCCGGCGAACGCCTGGTCCGCCTCGCGCGCGACCGACTCGGCGCGGCGCATTGATTCCTCGATCCGGGCGCGCAGCTCCATGTAGCCGTCGGCCGCCGGCAGCCCGCCGAAGGCGTGCGGCTCGGCCGGGGACAGCACGAACGGCGGCCGGAACGGCGGGAGGTACGCGTCCACCTCCTCCTGCCCGGGAATCGACACCGGCTCGCTCGTGTGCGAGAGGAAGAACGCGTCGAGGCAGACCATCGCGGGCAGCAGCACCTGCTCGGCCACGCGGAACGCCTGCAGAATCGTGTCGAGCACTTCCTGGTTGTTCTCGCAGTAGTACTGGATCCAGCCGGTGTCGCGCTGCGAGAGACTGTCGTTCTGGTCCGCGAAGATGTTCCACGGCGAGCCGACGGCGCGGTTCACGTTGGCGAGCACGATCGGCAGCCTGGCTCCCGCGCACCAGTGCAGCATCTCGTGCATGTAGAGCAGGCCGTGCGAGGACGTGGCGGTGAACGCCCGGAGGCCGGTCTGCGACGCGCCGGCGCAGGTCGCGAGCGCCGAGTGCTCGGACTCGACGGCGACGAACCGCGCGTCGAGCTGCCCGGTCGCGCAGAGCTCGGACAGCAGCTCCACCACTCCCGACGAGGGCGTGATCGGATAGGCCGCGATCACCTTCACGCGGCTGCGCTGGACGGCCCACGAGACGGCGTGTGTCCCTTCGATGATGCGCGTGGTCATCGTGCGCCTCCGCCGTCGGACTGCGATTCGCGATCCCAGGTCATGGCGCCGCGCGGGCACTCCGCCACGCAGATGCCGCAGCCCTTGCAGTGGGTGAGGTCGATGGCGTACTCGCCGGTCGCCCGGTCCGGAACGACGGCGGCATCGGGGCAGAACACGTAGCAGTTGTCGCACGCGGTGCACTCGCCGCAGACGAAGCAGCGGCGCGCCTCCGCGGCGGCGGCTTCCCAGCCGATGCCGCCGACGGCCTCTCCGAACCCGTGCACGGGGCCGGCCTGCATCGGGATCTCCACGCGCGGCTGGCGCGGGAAGTAGAACAGGTTCACCGCGTCGCCGCCGACGCGCTCCGCGAGGTGCTCCCCGACGACGTCCCGCCCCAGCAGATGGGCGTCGATCGCCAGCGCGGCGCGCCGTCCGGATCCGATCGCGTCGGCGACCGTGCCGGCGCCGGTCGCGGCGTCGCCGCCGGCGAAGACCGATCGGTGCCGGGTCCGGCCCCAGTCGTCGGCGCGGAGACGGCCGTGCATCGCTGCCGCCAGGCCGTGCATCGTCTCGACTTCGACCTCCTCGCCGATTGCGGTGAACGCGCGGACGGCCGGCATCGTCGTGGTGGCGCCGGCAATCGGCTCCGGCTGCGCGCGTCCGGAGCTGTCGGGCGCGCCCGGGCGCATGCGCTGGAACTCCACGCGATCGAGCCGGCCGCGGCGTGAGAGGAAGCGGATGGGCGCCGCCCAGAACAGGAAGCGGACGCCCTCGCGCTCGGCCTGCGCGACCTCGTCCGGGTGCGCGGGCATCTGCTCGCGCCCGCGGCGGTACACAACGGTCGGCTCGGCGCCGAGCCTGAGCGCCACGCGCGCCGTGTCGATGGCCGTGTTCCCGCCACCGATGACGACGACCGGACCGGAGAGCGAGTGCTGGACACCGGCGTTCACCGAGCGCAGCAGCGCGAGGCCCGGCTCGACGCCCGTCACGGTGTCGCCCGCGATGTGCGTGTGGCTGGAGCGCTGCGCGCCGATTGCGATGAAGAGCGCGGCGAAGGCGGAGAGGTCCGGCGCGCCGGGCGCCGCGCCGACGCGGACGCCGCCGACGAAGGTGATCCCCAGCTGGGCGAGCAGATCCAGCTCGGCGTCGAGCACGGGACGAGGCAGCCGGTAGGCCGGGATGCCGTAGCGCAGCATGCCGCCCGGCCGGGGCTGCTCGTCGAAGACGGTCACCGGATATCCGCGCCGCGCAAGATGGTAGGCGCAGCTCAGGCCGGCCGGGCCGGCGCCCACGACGCCGACACGGAGCATCTGGGGGATGCCCTGGGCTTCGACCAGGAGTCGGCGTGTGTATGCTTCGTCGGCGATCGCACGCTCGACCGCGTGAATGGCCACGGCGCCGTCGAGCGCTTCGCGATTGCACGCGAGTTCGCACGGGTGGTAGCACACGCGGCCGCAGATGCCGGGAAACGGGTTGGCGTGCCGGATCGTGCGCCAGGCGGTTTCGACATCGCCGGCGGCGGCCGCCGCGAGCACGGCGCGGACGTCGGTGCCGGCCGGGCAGTCGAGCATGCAGGGCGACGGCCGCGTGACGCGCGCCGGGCGGAAGGTCCGCCAGCTGCCTGTGGCGAGTTCGCGGGTGCTCTTGAGCGACACCGCCATTGGCGTGCCGGCAGGTGCTGCGCCGAGCGCCCGGATGCTGGTGCTCATCGTCCGGCTCCTGTGACGGCGACGGGCGGCTCCGCCACGGCGGCGTACGCGTCCTGCGCCGCGGCCCGGTTGGCGTCGGCCTTGACCGGAACGAGATCGGGGATGACCGCGAGCAGGCTGTCGAGGGATACGAGGCCGGTCAGCGCGGCGAACGCGCCGACCATGGCCGTGTTGACGATCGGGTTCGCACGCGTGCCGAGGCCGTGCGCGAGCGCGATGCCCGTGGCGTCGCAGGTGGTGACCGCCAGCCCGGCCGGCAGACCGAGATCCGCGGCGGGACGGGTGGAGTTGACGAGAATGGTTCCGGCCGGCTTCAGGCCCGCCGTCACGTCGATGGCCGAGATCAGGAGGGGATCGAGAACGAGGACATGGTCCGGGTCGTAAACCTGGGAGTGCACGACGATCGGGCGGTGATCGGCTCGCAGGAACGCAGCGACGGGCGCGCCGGTCCGCTCGGCGCCAAACGACGGGAATGCCTGAACGTACCATCCCTCGCGGAACAACGCAGCGGCCAGCAGCTTCGAGGCGATGACCGCTCCTTGACCGCCACGGCCGTGGCAACGGATTGCCAGCATCCCAGCCTCCGTACAGTGCACCCCATCTGCCGGAAATCCGGCATTCCGGGCATCCTTTGCGCCTGAAGAGGAAGATCCGTACCATGTGCCACGCGTGAGGACGGTCGGAACCACGGGCCGATAGCGACGAAAGGGAGACCAGGATGCGATCAGTTCGACTCGTACCGGTTGCCGTGCTGTTGATGGCGGGCGTGACGCTCGCGGCCCGTCAGGCGTCGGCGCCGGTGATGCTGCGGACACCGGGAGTGCAGCAGCCGGTCGAGGTCCTCCGCGATCCGTGGGGCATCAATCACATCTACGCGAAGAACGAGCACGATTTGTTCTTCGCGCAGGGTTATCTCGCCGCGCGCGACCGGCTGTTCCAGTTCGAGCTCTGGCGGCGGCAGGCGACCGGCACCGTGGCGGAGATCCTCGGCCGCCGCGAGCTGAAGCGCGATATCGGCACGCGCCTGCACATGTTCCGCGGGGATCTCGACGAGGAATTGAACTGGTACCATCCGCACGGCGCCGCCATCGTCCACGCCTATGTCGACGGCGTGAACGCGTCGATTGCCGAGGCGATGAAGAATCCGGCGGCGCTGCCGATCGAGTTCAAGATGCTCGGCATCACGCCGAAGCCATGGACGGCGGCGGTGGTCGTCTCGCGACACAACGCGCTGCTGGCCAACATCGGGCAGGAACTGAAGACGGCCCAGGCGGTCAGGGTGCTCGGGCCGGCGGGCGTGAAGGCGTTGTCGTACTTCCAGGGGGGCGATCCGGTCCTCGCGCCGGATCCGGCGATCGACCTGTCGCTCATCAACGATCAGATCCTGGATCTGTACGACGCGTTCCGGCGGCCGATTCGATTCACGGCCGACGAGATCGCGCCCGAGTACCGGCGCGGGCCGGGCGCGGCGGGCCGAGGCGATGAGGCGAGCGCGGCGGGTTCAGCCGCCGGAGAGGACGAGGAGCCGCGGCCAGAGGACATCGGGAGCAACGACTGGGTCGTGAGCGGCGCGCTCACGCCCGGCGGTTTCCCGATGATGATGAACGACCCGCACCGGACGCAGAGCGCGCCGGCGCTTCGGTACTGGGTGCACCTCGTCGCGCCCGGGTGGGACGTCATCGGCGCCGGCGAGCCGGTGCTGCCCGGCGTCTCGATCGGCCACAACCAGTACGGCGCGTGGGGACTCACCGTCTTCGGCAACGACAGCGAGGATCTCTACGTCTACGACACGAACCCCGCGAACCCGAACCAGTACAGGTACAGGGGCGCATGGGAAGACATGCGCGTCATCAAGGACTCGATTCCGGTGAAGGGCGAGGCGCCGGTATCCGTCGATCTGAAGTTCACGCGGCACGGTCCCGTGCTCGCCGAGGATCCGGCGCACCACAAGGCGTACGCGCTGCGCGCGGCGTGGATGGACATCGGCTCGGCGCCGTACCTGGCGAGCCTGCGCATGGACCAGGCGAGGTCGTGGGACGAGTTCCGCGAGGCGTGCAGCTACAGCCGCATCCCGTCGGAAAACATGGTGTGGGCGGACGTGAAGGGCAACATCGGCTACCAGGCGGTCGGCGTCGCGCCGCTGCGCCCGAACTGGTCCGGCCTCGTGCCGGTGCCGGGCGACGGGCGGTACGAATGGGCCGGCTACCTGCCGATCAAAGCGCTCCCGCACGCGCTGAACCCGGCGAAGGGCTACATCGCGACCGCCAACAACTACCTGTTCCCGCCGAACTACCCGTACCCCGAAGCGGTCCACTACACGTGGGCCGATCCGTTCCGCGCCTCGCGCATCGCCGCCGTGCTCGGCTCCGGCGCGCTCAATACGGTCGCCGACATGATCCGCCTGCAGAACGACGTGACGTCCCTCCCGGCGCGCAGTCTGGTCCCGCTGCTCCGGGACGTGCGCATCGACGATGCGGCGACTGCGAAGGCGCGCGACCTGCTCGTCGGCTGGAACGACGTGCTCGATCCCGACTCGGTTCCAGCCGGCATCTACGAGATGTGGATGCGGCGGCTCATGCCGAACCTGCGCGATCTCCTCGTGCCGAAGGCGGCGCAGCCGTACATCACCCTCAGCGTGAAGAAGGCGATCGACTGGCTGAACGCTCCCGACGGCCGGTTTGGATCCGACCCGCTCGCGGGACGCAACGAGCTGCTGGTCCGCAGCCTCACCGAGGCGCTCGCCGACCTGACGAAGAAGCTCGGTCCGGACATGGCGCACTGGCAGTGGGGGCAGAACGCCTATCACCATGCGCTCATCCGCCACCCGCTCGGCGAGGCGGTCAACGCGGAGATGCACGCCCGGCTGGACGTCGGGCCGTACCCGCGCGGCGGCGACAGCTACACCATCAACGCGACCGGCGGGGGCGACAACCAGGTGTCGGGCGGGTCGATGAAGATCATCGCCGACACCGGCGACTGGGACGATTCACTCGGCCTGAACAATCCCGGGCAGTCCGGCGATCCCGACAGCCCGCACTACCGCGACCTGTTCGAGCTCTGGGCGCGAGGCAAGTATTTCCCGATCTTCTTCAGCCGGTCCAAGGTCGAGTCGGTCGTCGAAGAGCGGCTTCTGCTGCAGCCGTGAACGCGGGTCCGGGCCGGGCGCCCAGCTCCCGTCATCCTTCATCCGCCGAAGGTCCGTAGATCGCCGGGACCGGGATGTCGTTCAGCCGCAGGTACACGCTGAGCTGTCCGCGGTGGTGGATCATGTGGCTCATGACGAACGTGCGGAACGCGCCGGCGCGCGGCATCGAGAACACCTCCTGGTCGCCCCGCTTGAGCGTCCAGCGCGCCATCCACTCGGCGTCGCTCCTGTCCATGGCGGCGCGCGCGCTCCGTGTCGTGTCGTCGAAGTGCGCGAGGATGTCTGCCCGCGAGCCCAGCTCGACCATGTGCGGCGCTCCGTCCAGATCGAAGGAGGCCTCCTTCAGGATCGCCGCACTCCAGAACGGGAGGTTCGAGAGGTGCGTGGCGAGGCCGCCCATCGACATCGATTTGGCGTGCGGCTTCCACCCCAGCTTGTCATCGGGTACGCGTTCGAGCAGCCTCCGCGTGCTGCCCATCTCGTGATCGAACTCTGCGAGAATCGAGTCTTTGATCGGCATGCCTCGTAGTCTACTGCGGCCGGCGACCGTCGCGGCCGCGCTCGGTCTGCTCGCCGCCTGCAGGCAGTACAGCGCTCCGGTCACGACGTCCGCCCCGCGCGGCCTGGTGGCGCAGGTCGCCGGCACGCTCGCGGTCGACGGGCTGCGGGCGCCCGTGCGCGTCGTGCGCGACCGGTGGGGCGTTCCGCACATCGACGCCGAGAACGAGCACGATCTCTTCTTCGCACAGGGCTTCGTCCAGGCCGAGGATCGCCTGTTTCAGATGGACCTCTGGCGGCGATCGGTCCAGGGCCGCGTCTCGGAGGTGCTGGGGGCGAACTTCGTCCAGCGCGACGCGATGACCCGGCGAATCCAGTACCGCGGCGACGTCGAGGCCGACTGGGACGCGAGCGCGCCGGGCGCGAAGGCGATCGCGGAGGCGTTCGTCGCGGGCATCAATGCGTGGGTGACGCGCGCACGTGCGAAGCCGCCGGAGGAGTTCGTGCTGGCCGGCTGGCAGCCGGAGCCGTGGCGCGCCGGCGATCTGCTGAATCGGACCGATGCGTTCCTGGCGTCCGGCGATGCACTGCAGGAAGTGCTCCGCGCGCGGATTGTCCACGCCGTCGGCGAGCGCCGGGCGGCGCTGCTGCTGCCTGGCATCGAGGTGCCCGGCGGCCTCGACGTGTCGGCCGTCGGCGAGGCCGTCGCCGACGGCCTGCGCGCCGTCGGGACGGCGCCGTTCTTCGTCGGCCTCGCGGCCCCTGTCTCGGGCGAGCGCCAGCGGGCGGACGGCAGCAATGCCTGGGCGCTCTCCGCGTCTCGAACTGGCACGGGTGCGGCGGTCCTCGCGGCCGATCCGCACCGCCTGCTGACGAGCCCGTCGCCCTTCTATCTGGTCCACCTGCACGCGCCGGGATGGAACGTGGCGGGGGCCGCCGTACCGTGGCTGCCCGGCGTCGTCATGGGCCACAACAACCGGATCGCGTGGGGATTCACGAGCTTCGACGCCGACGTCGAGGATCTCTACGAGGAGCGCACGAACCCGGCAAACCCCAACGAAATCGACGCCGGCGGCCGCTGGACGGCGATCGCGGCGGATCGCGCCCCGCTTCTCGTACGTGGGCGAACGAAGCCGATCGATTTCGTCCGCCAGACCACGCCGCACGGGGTCATCG
>JBLMXQ010000012.1:0-25781 GCA_050257855.1 Betaproteobacteria bacterium
CGTCGTGCGGGGGCGGCTTCGCGCCTCTGTTCACCGCCCGGCGGGCGTCACGGAGGTGGTCGGCGATATCGGCCCGGGCGAGTGTGTGGGCGAGATGGCGCTGCTGTCCGAGGCGCCGCGCTCGGCGACGGTGAAGGCGGTGCGCGATGCCGAGTTGTTGCGCCTCCCGAAACCGGCCTTCGACCGGCTCGTTGGCTCCCACCCGGAATGCATGCTCCGGCTTGCGCGCGCGATCGTCGGCCGCCTGCAACGGACGCTGGGCGCACGGCCGGAGCCACGAGGGGAGCGGATGCTTGCGCTGGTCCCCGCAAGCCCAGACGTGCCTCTGGCTGCGTTTGCCCTGTCCCTCCAGTCGCAGCTGGCGACAATGGTGCGTGCGGCGATCCTCGACGCGACCGCCGAAGCGAGGCAGGCGATCGCCCGCCTCGGCGCCGATCCCGATGTGCTGATGATGGTGTGCGACACCACCCTGACGGCGTGGACCGCGCAGTGCCTGCGCCAGTCCGACGACGTGGTGGTGGTGGCCAATGCGGCCGGGGATGTGCGACCGGGCCCGCTCGAACAGGAAGCCTGGGCGTCCGCCCGGAACCGTGGTGCCGGGTGCCACCTCGTCCTGCTCCAGCCTCCCGGGGGTTCGCCGCGCGGCACGGAGGCCTGGCTCGCGGTGCGACCGGGCGTGCAGCACCACCACGTGCGGCCCGGTGAAGCGAGCGATCACGCTCGCCTGGCACGGCTGCTGTCCGGGCGCGCGGTCGGGCTCGCGCTCTCGGGCGGTGGCGCTCGCGGCTTTGCCCATATCGGCGTGATCCGCGCTATCCGTGATGCCGGCGTCCCGGTGGACCTGGTGGCCGGCACGAGCATGGGCGCGATTGTCGGCGCACTGTGCGCCGTCGGGCAGCCTTCCGACGAGATGCTCGAGCAGTGCCGCGCGTGGACGAGAGCGGGGCCGTGGAGCGATTTCACGCTGCCGATCGCCGCGATCGTCCGCGGGCGTCGCATCCGGCGCGCCACGTTGCGCCTGCTCGGCGACGGACGCATCGAGGATCTCTGGCTGCCCTTCGCGTGCGTCACGGCGAACCTGACGCGTTCGGTCGCCGACACGCATACGAGCGGTCCGCTGGCCACCCTGGTGCTGGCGTCCAGTTCAGTGCCGGGGCTGGCGCCGCCGGTCAACTATCAGGGCGATGTACACGTGGACGGCGGGGTGATCGACAATCTCCCCGTGGGCGCGCTCCGCGCGATGGGAGCGGGAAAGGTGATCGCAGTGGACGTGGGCACGGAGATCCGTGTGAACGCCCCGCCGCGGTTCGAGGAGTGCCCGAGCGGGTGGGGCCTTCTCTGGGACCGCATCACCAGGCGGCCCGGCCGGGCGCTGCCAGTTTTCGTCTCGGTCACCCGAGCCTTGACACTCGCGTCGGACGATCGGGTGCGGGCCAGCTGCCGCGACGCCGACCTGACGCTGCGTCCTCCGCTCGACGGCTGCGCCTCAACCGACTTCGGGGACATCGATCGCATCGCTCAGTTGGGATTCCGCTATGCCAGCCAACAACTAGCCGCGTGGACCGCAGGGTGAACACGATGCCTGCCCGCTCCCTCCCGTTGAAGCCCTCAGGTGCCGGCTCTTGGCTCCTGGCCATCTCGCTCACCCGGTGGAACTACATGCTGAGCAGCCTGGCCGACGCGACTGCGGCCGTCGTCATGTTGACCTGGGCGCTGGTCACGCTCGAGCGCCCGGGCGCCTTGCTGCCCGTGGCGGCGCTCGCGCTGCTGGTCTACACACTCATCGAGTACCTGTGGCATCGTTTCCTGTTCCACTGGCGCCACGCTCCGAGGGCGGCTCGCCAGGGACATGCGCGGCATCACCAGGCGCCCGAACAGCCGCTTGCGCTGCCGTTCTTCACGGCGTTGCCGCACGTGATGGTGGTGTGGGGCCTGGCGTCCGTCTCGGGCCTCGGGTCGAGCCTGGGCGCGTTCTTCACGGGCGTCTACTTCGTCGGGTACGTGGCCTACACCGGGTTGCACCACCTGATCCACGCCGAGGCCATCGGGCACCCGGCGGTCGCATGGCTTCGGTCCGTGCACGAAGTGCACCATGCGCGGCCCGCCTGCAACTTCGGGGTCACGACGCCGCTCTGGGATATCGTGTTCGGCACCTGGCTGGCGCCGCTTCGCTGACGGGTCGCGCGTCAGCGACATGCCGCAGCGTGGCGGCCGGAAATTTCGCCGGAAGGAGACCGAGCGTGTCGAGCGCTGCTCGCAGGTCAACGTTCATCGATCGCCGGATCGCGGGCGCGCTGAGCCGGTTCATCGATGACGCGCCCGTCCAGCTGAAGCTGTGGGATGGAGCGGTCTTCGGCCCGCCGGCGTCGTCGGCCATTGGCGCGATCACATTCAAGGATCGGGCGGCGCTGTACAAGCTCCTCGTGGACCCGGAGCTCGGCTTCGGCGACGGGTACGCCGACGGCCGAATCGAGGTCGAGAGCAACCTGCTCGAGGTCCTCGAGGCGGTGGCCCGGCGGACGTCGAAAGCGGACGGCAGGCGCTGGCTGGCCGATGTCGCCTCCCCGTGGCTGGATCGGTGGAAGGCCAACACGCCCGGCGCCGCACGCCGTGACATTCATCGGCACTACGACCTCGGCACCGGCTTCTACGAGCTGTGGCTCGACGCCGAGCTCGTATACACCTGTGCGTACTTCGAGCATTCCGACGACACGCTGGAGGCGGCCCAGATCGCCAAGATGAACCACGTCTGCCGCAAGCTGCGGCTGAAACCGGGGGACCGCGTGGTGGAAGCGGGCTGTGGCTGGGGGGCGCTCGCGCTCCACATGGCACGCCACTATGGGGCGCGGGTCACGGCCTACAACATCTCGAAAGACCAACTCGCCCATGCCCGCGCGCGCGCGCAGCGGGAAGGACTGAGCGACCGGGTCGAGTTCGTCGAGGACGACTACCGGAACATCCGGGGCACATTCGACGCGTTCGTGTCCGTGGGCATGCTGGAACACGTCGGCATGGCGTACTACAAGGTGCTGGGCCATGTCATCGATCGGTGCCTCACGGCGTCAGGGCGCGGCTTCCTGCATTTCATCGGTCGCAACCGGCCGCAGGGTGTCAGCCTCTGGATCAAGAAGCGCCTCTTCCCCGGAACGTACGGCCCCACGCTGCGGCAGGCGATGGACGTGTTCGAAGACTGCGACTTCTCGGTGCTCGATGTGGAGAACCTGCGCCTGCACTACGCGCGGACCATCGAGCACTGGCTGGCGCGCTTCGAACGGTCACGGGACCGCGTCCTGCAGATGTTCGGGCCGGAGTTCGTCCGGGCGTGGCTGTTGTACCTGACCGCCTCGATCGTGACCTTCCGGATCGGCTCGGCACAGCTGTTCCAGGTGACCTTCGCGCGCGCGGCGAACAACGACATCCCGGACACGCGCGCGCATCTGTACGCTCCCGTGACGGTCGGGGAACAGGAATGGATCGCGTCGACGCGCTGATCGTCGGCGGCGGGCCGGCGGGTTCGTCGTGTGCCTGGGCGCTCAGGCAGGCCGGCATCGACACGCTGATCCTGGATGCCCAGGCCTTCCCGCGGATCAAGCTATGCGCCGGCTGGATCACGCCTTCGGTCGTGCGGTTGCTCGGGATGACGCCGGCGACGTATCCGTACAGCTTCCTGACATTTCGCGCCATGCCGATCGAGTATCACGGCCGCGCGTCCGTCCGGCGGTTCACGCTGCATTCCACTCAGCATTCCATTCGCCGCTACGAGTTCGATCACTGGCTCCTGCAGCGTTCCGGCGCGCGATTCCAGCAGCACCATGTGCGCGATATCCGCCGCGAGGACGGCCGGTACATCGTGGACGATCGGTTCGAGTCGCGGTTCCTGGTGGGCGCCGGTGGCACGCACTGTCCCGTGCGTCGTCTCGTGTTCTCGGACGCATCACCGCGTCGGAGGGAGATGCAGGTGGCTACGCTGGAGGAGGAGTTCTTCCACCCGGAGCGCGATGAGATCTGCCGGCTCTGGTTCCGCGAGCACCGGCTGGCCGGCTACGCCTGGTTCGTGCCGAAAGGCCAGGGCTGGTTGAACGTGGGCCTCGGCGCCTTCTCGGCGCATCTCGGCCAGGACGGTCGGAGCCTGCGCGAGCACTGGAGCCTGTTCGTCCGCGGCCTCGCGGGTCGAGGACTCGTGCGCGGTCACGCCTTCAACCCGCGCGGGCACACCTACTACGTCCGGGCGCCCGTTCAGGACGTCCGGCGCGACGGCTGTTACCTGATCGGCGACTCTGCTGGCCTCGCCACCCGCGATCTGGGGGAGGGCATCGGTCCGGCCGTCGAAAGCGGGCTGCTGGCGGCGCAGGCCATCCTCACCGGCCGGCCGTACGCGCTCGACAACATGACCAAGTACAGCTATCTCCCGTCAGGCCTCGTCACGAACCTGGCGGAACGCGTACTCGACCGGGACGGCGGCTTCTTCCGTGACCGCGTGTTCGGTCACCGTGCGCCGGCCGCGTAATCCGCCGGACCCAACCCCGGGCGGCGCCTACGCGGCGGACGGCCGCCCCATCTCCCGCAGCCACCGGTAGTGCGCCACGATGGCGGCCGAGAAGGTCTGTCGCGCCTTGTAGCGCAACCCGAACTCGCGGCACGTCCGTTCGACGATCCCCGCAAGCGCCGGGTAATGCACGTGGCAGATCTGAGGCAGCAGATGATGCTCGATCTGATAGTTCAACCCGCCGACGAACCACGTGACGAACCGGTTGCCACGCGCGTAGTCCACCGCGGTTTCCACCTGGTGCGCCGCCCATCCGCTGTTCATGCGGCCGGTCCCGGTGTCGGGCATCGGGAACGAGGCGTCTCCAACGCAGTGGGCAAGCTGGAAGACGACGCCCATCACCAGTCCTTCGACCGCGAACACGCCGAGATAGCCAAGCGCGACCGCCGCAGGGGAATGCCGGAGGAGCGGGACCGCGAACGCCAGGGCGATGAACGTCAACTTGCCGCCCACGAAAAGCGCGAGATCGCGGCCGCGCGGGCGGGCGATGCGGTAGTCGCCGATGCGGCCGCGCAGCGCGTCGCGATAGTCGTCGTAGAGGAACCATTTGAACGGGACCAGCCCGTAAAAGGGCCAGATGTAGATGTGCTGATACCGGTGCAGCGGCAGTCGCTTCTGCTGGGGCGAGAGCCGGCCGAGCCAGCCGACGTCGATGTCGTCGTCGTAGCCGGTGATGTTGGCGTAGGTGTGGTGGACGGTGTTGTGCTTTCGCTCCCAGATGTATGAGCTGCCGCCGAGCAGGTCCAGCGTGCTCGCGGCGAGCTTGTTCACCCACGCCCGGTCCGAGCAGGAGTGGTGAGCCCCGTCGTGCATCACGTTGAAGCCGACGCAGGCGATCGCCGCGCCGAGCGACAGGACGCCGAGCGCCGCCTGCCACAGTGCATCCGCCACGAACACGAGCAGCACGTACGAGACGACCAGCCATGCGAGCGCGATCGCGCCCTTCCGGTACATCCGCGGATCGTCGCGCGGGCTGAGGCCGGTCTCACGAAAGTACTCGTCCACCCGCTTGCGGACGACGCGATGGAAGTCTTCGCTGGGTGCAAACTTGAGCTGGCCGGCCGTGGACCCGGCAGAGGCGCGCGCGGCGGCTGGGGCGGTGCCCCCGGGTCCCTTGGTCGCCATTCCGGCGGATTGTTGCACGGAATTCACCGTCATCAGACGCAGGCCCGCCTCACCTCGTTCCCGTCGCCGGCGCCGTTGCACACCAGGCGGATTCTATTTGATCACCACGAAGGGCACGTTCAGCCGGACCGCGCGCGTGTTGATGTTCGCGACATCGGTCGCCATGAACTGCTGCACGTCCGCGTCGAGCGCCGCCAGCTCTTTCTCCTGCTCCGACAGGACCTGCTTCATCCCGGCCGTCGGCGCGCCGCTTCCCTCGACGGCGGACAACTGCAGGAACGCGAGCCGCGAGTAGAGCCGCGTGCCGCCCCTCATCGCCAGGATGTCGTAGACGACCTCGGCCGTCGGATTCTGCAGCTTGTCCTCGAGCGCGGTGGCTTTGTCGATCGCCGCGTTCGACGCCTTGATCAGCGCGTCGATGCCCTCTTTCAACTTCATCGGTTCGAGCGCGGCGTTCTGCGCTTTCAGCTGATCGCGCACCGAGCGAATCTGGTTCACCGTGTCGGTCAGCTTCGAGATGTCGTCGCGCACCTTCAGGCCGAACGCCGCCTGTTCGGTCAGCACCTGCTGCGGCAGGTCGCCGCGAGGATCCGCGACGACCTTGATGGGAGCGGTCACGGTTCTTCCACCGGCCGTCAGCTTGACCGTGTAGGTGCCCGGCGGCACGATCGGCCCTTCGGCGGGGTCGCCCGTGTCGACCTTGCCGCCCTTGATCTTGCGCGCGCCTTCGTAGCGCAGGTTCCACACCGCGCGCTGGACGCCCGCATCGACTGAGAGGGCGGGCTTGGGCTTCTCCTCGTTGTCCTCGCTCCCCATCGGCTCCTCCGGCTTGTTGCTCAGCTTCCGCACGAGCTGATTCTTCCCGTCGAAAATCCCCAGCGTCACCTCGCCCTTGTCCTCGTTCTTCAGCGAGTAGTAGATCTTCGCGCCCTTCGGCGGGTTCGGGAAGCTTCCAGCCCGGACACCGTAGTTGCCGGAGCCGTAGTGCCACCGCGCCGCATCGGCGGGCGCGAAGAGATGCACCGGCTCCGCCGCGATCGTCGCGTCGTATTCCCGGATCGGCTGCAGGTCGTCGAGGATCCAGAGCGAGCGGCCGTGCGTCGCGAGGACGAGGTTGTCGTCCTTGACGATCAGATCGTGGACCGCCACGGTCGGCAGGTTCAGCTGCAGCGACTGCCACGTCCGCCCGTCATCCCTGGAGTACATGACACCGCGTTCGGTGCCGAGATAGAGCTGGCCACGCTTCTTCGGGTCTTCCCTGATGGAGTGCAGGTAGACGTCGCTCGCGAGCCCGCCGTCGAGGCGCGTCCAGGTCCTGCCGAGATCCGACGTCTTATAGAGATAAGGATGCGTGTCGTCCAGGCGATGCGCGTCGACGGTGACGTAGGCGGTGTTGGCGTCGAAGGGCGAAGGCTCGATCATGCTGACCGTGGCCCACTCCGGGAAGCCCGTCATCGCGGCCGTCACGTTGGTCCAGTGCTTGCCCTCATCGGTCGTCACCTGCACGAGGCCGTCGTCGGTCCCCGCCCAGATGAGACCCTTCTCTTTCGGCGACTCGGCGATCACGAAGACGGTGTCGTAGGTTTCGACGCCGGTGTTGTCGCCGGTGATCGGGCCGCCGGCCCATTTCTGCTTGGACTTGTCGTTGCGCGTCAGATCGGGGCTGATCGCCTCCCAGCTCTGGCCGCCGTCGCGCGTGCGGAAGACGACCTGCGCGCCGTGATAGATCGTCTGCGGGTCGAACGGCGACGCGGCGATCGGCGCAGTCCACTGGAAGCGGTACTTCATGTCCTCGGCGCCGTGGCCCGAGGGATTGTCGGGCCACGCGCTGACGTTGCGCGCCTCGCGCGTGCGGTAGTCGTAGCGCGTGATGATGCCGAGATACTCGCCGGCGTACACGATCGCCGGGTCGTTCGCCTGCGAGACGACCCATCCCGCCTCGCCGCCGCCGACGTCGTGCCAGTCGCTGAGCGCGATGTTGCGGGAGAGGCTGTCGCTCGGACCCTGCGCGGTGCCGAGGTCCTGCATCGCGCCAGCGACCCAGTACGGCTGCCGGTTGTCGGCGGACACGTGATAGAACTGCGAAATCGGCAGCGGCGGCGTCGTCCAGCTCGACCCGCCGTTGCGGCTGATGTGCACGCCGCCGTCGTTGGCGACGATCATCCGCTTCGGATTCGCCGGGTCGATCCAGATGTCGTGGTTGTCGCCGTGCGGAACGCCGCGGACGTAGTCGATCGTCCTGCCGCCGTCGATCGTGTGCAGCATCGGCACCTGCGGGAACCACACGTCGTTCGCGTTGACCGGATTGACTGTCATCGTCGTGTAGTACCACGCGCGCTGGCGCAGCGCGTGCGTCGGGTTCATCAGCTCCCAGGTCGTTCCGCCGTCGTCCGATCGGTAGAGGCCGCCTTTTTCCGCTTCGATGAGGGCGTAGACGCGCTGGCCGTCCGAGGGCGCGACCGCGACGCCGACCTTGCCCCAGATGCCGTCGGGCAGCCCGTGGCCGGTGAGCTGCTTCCAGGTGTCGCCGCCGTCGCGCGAGACGTAGAGGCCGCTGCCGGGGCCGCCGCTCTGCAGGTCCCACGGAAAGCGCCGCGCCTGCCACAGGCCCGCGAACAGGATGCTGGGATTCGACGGATCCATCGCCACGTCCGACGCGCCGGTGTCGCTGTCTTTCTTCAGGACCTGCTGCCAGGTTTTCCCGCCGTCGCGCGTGCGATAGACGCCGCGCTCGGGGTTGGGGCCGAACGCGTGGCCGAGCACCGCGGCGAACGCGATGTCCGCGTTCTTCGGGTTCACGACCATGGTGCCGATCTGGCCTTTCTCATTCCAGACGTGCGACCAGGTCTTGCCGCCGTCGGTCGACTTGTAGATGCCGTCGCCCGAGGCCACGTTGCCGCGGATGTTGGCTTCGCCGCTGCCGACGTAGACGATGTTCGGGTCGCTCGGCGCGACGGCGATCGAGCCGATCGAGGAGACCGGCTGGTCGTCGAAGGTCGACTTCCAGGTCGTGCCGCCGTCGCTGGACATCCAGACGCCGCCCGATGCGGTCGCGGCGTAATAGAGGAGGGGATTGCCCGGGACGCCCGCGACCCGCGACACGCGCCCGCCGGCCGCCGGCCCGATATTGCGGTACTTGAGCGCCTTGAATTCCTTGGGCGATTCCGGCTTGTCCGTCCTGGGCGCGTCCTGGGCGGAGGGGGTCGCGGTGACGAGCGCGACGGCGGCCGCCGCGGCGAGCAGCGATTTGAATGAGGGCATGGGCGGGAGTCTAGCGTACGCGCGGCCCGTCCGGCCTGCGATCCGCCGGACGAGCGTCCGCCGGCGACCCGGATGTCCCCCATTAGCGTTTCTGATTGGGCGTCGCGCGAGGGGGCCGTTACAATCCGCCGACGCGATCACCTGCGCGCGTCGACGTCGATCGAGTCCCCGTTCGGCTGAGAGGAGCACCGATGAAGCGCAGAGATTTCCTTGCGACGGTCGCGGCCGGTCCCGTGCTTCCGGCGGCCGGCATGCTTGGCGCTGGCTTCGCCGCCGTGCCGGGACCCGACAAGCCGCTGACGGTCACCCTGCTCGGCACGGGGTCGCCGTCGCCCTCGGTCGTGCGTCAGAGCTCGGGGCTGCTCATCGAAGTGGGCAAGGATCTGATCGTCTGGGATCACGGCCCCGGCGCGCACCAGAGGCTGATCGAGGGGGGCCATCGCTCGATCGACGTGACGCACGCGTTCTTCACGCACCTGCACTACGACCACTGCATGGACTACGGGCGCCTGGTGCTGCAGCGCTGGGATCAGGGCGCCGACCGCATCCCGGACCTGAACGTGTTCGGCCCGACGCCGATCGCGCGGATGACCGAGCAGCTCTTCGGCGCCGACGGCGTCTACGGTCCGGACATCCGCGCGCGGTGCGAGCACCGCAGCAGCCTCGACGTGTTCGAAGCCCGCGGCGGCAAGGCGCCGCGGCACCGGCCGGCGCCGCGCGTTACCGAGATCCACGCCGGGTCGGTGGTCGCAGGCGACGGGTGGACGGTGACGGTCGGCCGCGCGGAGCACGTCCAGCCGTTTCTCGAGTGCCTCGCGCTGCGGCTGGACACCAGGGAGGGATCGCTCTGCTACTCGGGCGACAGCGGGCGGAGCGACAGCATCGTCGAGCTCGCCAAGGGGTGCGACATGCTGATCCACATGAATCACTACTTCAGCGGCACCGAGCCGAGCCCCGCGTATCGCGCGGCCTGCGGGAACCATCGGGACAACGCGGAGACCGCCAAGCGCGCCGGCGTGAAAGTCCTCGTGCTCACCCATATGCTGGCGCAGATCGACCAGCCCGGCATCCGCGAACAGATCGTCCACGAAATCCAGGAGGTGTTCCCCGGTAAGGTGATCTGGGGCGAGGACCTGATGCGCCTGGGTCTGTCGGGCGTTCAGGTGAAGGCGATCGAGTCGCGCGGGCGCTGAACGGCTGCGGTGAATGTCGGCGCCTTGAAGTCCGACCTCCTCCGGAAACGACGGCGCGCAAGTACGCACTTGGCGACTTCGTGACCTGTCCCGAATTTCACCTTGACTGATTCCCGCAAGTACTTGAAATCAGACAGGTATAATCCGGGCGATTCAGCCCTTGCCCTTACAACCTGGCACGCGCCTCGGCCCGTACGAAGTTCTCTCCGCCCTCGGCGCAGGCGGCATGGGCGAGGTCTATCGCGCGAGGGACACCAGGCTCAATCGCGACGTGGCGCTCAAGATCCTCCCTGAGGCTTTTGTCAGCGACCCCGAGCGCCTGGCCCGATTCACGCGCGAAGCGCAGACGCTCGCGTCGCTCAATCATCCGAACATCGCGCACATCCACGGGCTCGAGGAATCCGGCGGCGTCCGCGCGCTGGTGATGGAGCTGGTCGAGGGGGAGGATCTGTCAGCCCACATCGCGCGCGGTGCGCTGCCGCTGGCCGAGGCGCTGTCGATCGCGCGACAGCTCGCGGAGGCGCTGGAAACGGCGCACGACCTGGGAATCATCCATCGCGATCTCAAGCCGGCGAACATCAAGGTGCGCGACGACGGCACGGTGAAAGTGCTCGACTTCGGGCTCGCCAAAGCCGTCGATCCCCGGTCCGTGTCCTCGTCAGCTGCCGTTCTGGCGAACTCGCCGACGATCACGAGTCCGGCGGCGATGACGGGGGCCGGAGTGATTCTCGGCACGGCCGCGTACATGGCGCCCGAGCAGGCGAAGGGCAAGGCGGTCGATCGCCGCGCGGACATCTGGGCGTTTGGGTGCGTGCTGTACGAAATGCTCACGGGCCGGCACGCTTTCGACGGCGAGACCGTGACCGACGTACTGGCTGCGGTGGTGGGGGCCGAGCCGGATTGGCTGGCGCTTCCGCCGAGCACGCCGGCGGCGATACGGGATCTCCTGCACCGATGCTTGACGAAGGAGCCGAGGCGGCGGCTTCGCGATATCGGCGACGCCCGGATCGCGGTCGAAGAGGCGCAGAGCGGAGCGGGCGTCGGGTCCGGCTTCAGCGCGGCACCGGCCGAGACTCGAACGAGTCGGGCGGCGTGGCGCCGCGCCGCACCGTGGGGCCTTGCCGGTCTGGCGATCCTGGCCGCGACGATCACCATGATGCTGTATCGGACGGCCACAGGGCCGGCAGCGGTGATGCGCTTCACGTTGGCGCCGCCCACGAGCGGGGAATTCACAACGGGAATAGGGTCGCCGGTGGTTCTCTCGCCGAACGGAACGCAGATGGTCTACATCCTCCGCGGCGGCGAAAGGGCCCAGTTGTACCTCCGCCGTCTCGACCGCGACCAGGCGACCGCCTTGCCGGGAACGGAAGGGGCCTTCGCGCCGTTCTTTTCTCCCGACGGCCAATGGGTGGCGTTTTTCGCCCAGGGGAAATTGAAGAAGGTGGCCGTGACCGGCGGACTGCCGGTGACGTTGTGCGACGCTGCCGACGCGCGTGGCGGAGACTGGGGGCCCGACGACAATATCCTGTTCACGCCGACCGCCGACAGTCCGCTCGAGCGCGTCTCGGCCGATGGTGGAACGCCCGAGCCCGTGACGAAACTGAATTCGGCGCCGGAGTCCGACAGCCGCTCGCACCGGTGGCCGTGGTTCCTTCCCGGCGGGAAGCAGGCGCTGTTCAACGTCGTCTATCACGTCGGCAATCCGTTGGACCACTCGGATATTGGCGTGGTCTCGCTCACCACCGGGGAATACAAGATCTTGATCCGCGGCGGGGGTTATCCGCGCTACGTGCCCACCGGGTACCTCGTCTACGTGGTGGGCACGGACATGCTGGCAGTGCCATTTGACGCGAGCAAGCTGGAGGTGACCGGCACGCCCGTCGTGGTCGTCAGCGGAGTGCGCACCGCACTGTATTCGGGTAGCGCGGAGTTCTCCTTTTCGAACGGCGGCACACTGGCGTATTTGTCGGCGAGCGATCGACCCGCGCCGATGGATCGACTGGTATGGGTGAATCGCAAAGGCGTGGCGCAGCCGATCACGGCGACGCTGCACGCCTACGCGAACCCGCGCGTTCTGCCGGACGGAAGGCGGATTGTGGTGGAAGCAAGGGATCAACAGCGGGGAATCTGGCTCTACGATGCGACTCGGGACACCCTGAGTCCGCTGGCGATCGCGAGCGGCGATACGGCGCCGGCCTTGACGCCGGACGGCAGGAACGTCATCTACAATTCGGTGCGAAACGGGAGTGAAGGCCTGTGGATGAGACGCGTGGACGGAAACGGCGGCGAGCAGAACTTCACCGCAACGACTGTGGCCCAGGTTCCGAATTCGGTTTCGCCCGACGGAAGATTCGTCGCCTATAGCACCCGGACCGCGACGCAAGACGTGGTGCTGGTGCTGTCCCTCGAGGGGGACCACAAGCCGCGGCCGTTGCTGCCAGGGCCCGGGAATCGAGCGGCGGTCGCGTATTCCCCCGATGGGCGCTGGATTGCGTACGTGTCAGACGAATCCGGGCGCGAAGAGGTGTACGTCGCCGCGGCTTCAGGAGAGGGCGGAAGGTGGCCGATTTCCTCCGGCGGAGGAGCCGAGCCGCTGTGGGCGCGCGGCGGACGCGAACTGTTCTATCGCGCAGGCAGCAAGATGATGGCGGTGGAGGTGCACAGCGGAGAGGTATTTTCCACCGGGAGAGCGGTGGAACTGTTCGAAGGCGATTTCAGGCACAACGAGGGCCCGGCATCCCTGTCGCCGGATTACGACGTCTCTCCCGATGGGCAGCGCTTTGTGATGATTCAATCGACCGGACCGGCCGCCGCGGCACCGGCTGCGCAAGGCCCGCACATGGTCCTGAATTGGTTTCACGAGCTGGGGGGAAACGTCGGAACCCCGCCATGAGCCCAGGGCCGTTCGCGACCAGGGGGACTAATCCGAAAACCCGCCGTGGGCCTGCCCGGCGTTAGACCTTTGCAGGAAACGAACACGGCGTCCGGGAGATGGTCTCGGACGCCGCTGCTGCATCTGAGTCCAGTCGCCGGGCGTCAGCGCTTCGCGAGCGCCGCTAATCCCTTCTGCACGTCCTCCGCCGTCATCACCGGTGCCCAATCCACCGTGGCGTGCAATTCGTTCCAGAATGGCTCGGCCGCGGCCACCATGTCGGCCTCGGACTTGAGGTCGAAAATCAAGAGAGCAGTGCGTTCGCCATTTTCAGTGGTGAAGTACACGGCCTCGGGGTGGAAGCGCTCCATGAACTGTCCGAGGACGCGGCCAAATGTCCCGTCCAGGACCGCTTTGTTTCCCGCGTCACCATGCGGACTTGCTTTGAGCAGCATTCGCATCGTTGTCTCCAGAGCCGTTCAGCGGCGGGCTGATCCCGCCAGAAATCGAACGGCCGCGGCGGAGATTATTTCACAGTCCTCGACGCGTGGACCGGTCCCGGGTCCTGGCGGCCGGGCCCCAGGGGATTGGGTAAGGCGCCATGAAGCATTGCACCCGGCGACTTCTGGCGGCGCTACAATTCCGCGTCTTCGTTCGACCACCTGTTCCCTCTCGCGCGAGCAGGCCGAGACCTGCGGTCTGCCGTCCGGGTCGGTTCAAGGATCAGCCCCGTCACGGCCGGTGCGAGTTGGCATGATCGACGTCGTTGAGCGGCGCCTCGGCACTGCCGGCCGCGCGCCGGCTCCAGGAGGGAACCATGGCGGACGAGTTCGTCGTACACCTCGGAGGCGGCCTGTACCTCGACGCCGGCGGCAACATCACGAGCGGGCCGCAGACGCCGCGGACGCAGGTCTATTCCGCGCCCGACGGAATCAAGCTCGATACCGGCAAGATTTCGTCGACGCTCAAGGACATCGCGGACGCGCTCGAGAAGGACGCGACCAAGAAGGCGATCACCGACATCGCGAACAAGCTCGGCCTGTCTGCGGGGCTGCTGAAGTTCGCGCTCGACGCCGCCGCGGCCGGCGCGACGATCGCGTCCTTCGCCTCGGTGGCGGGCGCCGTGCTCGGCATCGCGCTGTCGGTGCTCGGCGCGCTCGCTTCCGACGACGGGATTTCGCCGCAGCTCGCAGCCGTCCTGCAGGCGATCCGGGACGAGATCAAGGCGGTCGACGACCACCTCACCGCCGACACGATGATCGACATCCGGTCGAAGCTCGACGCGCCAATCCATTCGATCGCGGGCGCCCTGCAGGATGTGATCGTGCAGAACCTGCGCGGGAAGGCACGCGCGCAGGCGCTCTCGGCGATCGAGACAGACGTGAAGAGCGCGCTCCAGCCGCTGCTCGTCCTGTTCAATCAGGACTGGTCGCCGCTCTTCTATGAAGACCAGTACAAGGAGGTGTTCGGCCATCTGGCCACGGTGCTCTGCACGCAGGACGCTGCCGGGAACCTCGTTCCGCTCACGAACCAGCCGAACACCGTGCGCCGGTTCGACTACAGGCTGGGTGTCGCGATGCTCACCTTCGCCTCCACCGTGTACCCGGCGCTGGTGGCCGCGGGACGCCCGTGGTTCCGCTCGGCCGGAAGCCACGCGCACGACCTCCGGAGCTTCGCCGACGCGATCGATGCGCTGGTGGCGCGCATGTACACCGACTCGTTCGCGCGCACGGTCTACACGGGCAACAGCCTGTTCGCGCACGAGGGGGAGATCCCCTTCTTCGTTCCGTACTCCTTCGGCGGCGGGGCCCAGGTCGAGGTCGATCGGCGCCCGTGGTCCAACGAATATCTCGTCGGCGCAGCGGATCTGGCGCGCTACACCGACGCCTGGTTCTGGGATACGCTCGGGAATCAGCTCGCGGATCCCGGGTACGACACCGGCCACCGCGGTGCGCTCGACTACCGCTGGCCGCGCGGCGTTCCGCTTCCCGCGGACTACGACGCCCGCGCCCAACTCGCGAACGAGCAGGCGGAGCGCGACCTCGCCGACCTGCAGGCCGCCTCGGGGATGGTGCACCTCGTCGCCGCCGGCGCGCGGATGCGCTTTCTCAGCACGCCGCCGGTGCAGAGCGAGACCGTGCGCAACGGGCAGACGGTCGCGACGCAGGCGTTCGACTCCGAGGAACCGGCGACCGCCACGAGCCCGTGGATCTTCCCGACGGGGGTGATCGAGTCGCCGGCGACGCTCAAGCGCTTCCATGCCGGCGCGCGCGCGAGCGTGGACACGCAGGAGCCTGGCTACTCCTTCGCGTTCAACTACCGGGTGCGGCTCGTGGCGGTCCGCTCGCAGATCGGCCGCGAAGGATGGCGGAACGCCGGCTACGTCGACAACGTCTGGCACCCATGGTACGTGCCGGCCACCGGCGATCCGCGCAACCAGCGACTGCAGGTGGACATCTATCCCGGGGCGCTGCACGACAGCGGCGTCGGCCTGTATACGCCGAACGGCGCGAACGGGGGACCGTCGCCCGCGGAGCCGTACGACAACTCCGGCACGGTGACGATGAGCGCGTCCACGTTCGACTGGTACGTACCGACGCGGACCTTCGTCTTCCCGCTGGGCACGGGCGCGGGGCTGGCGGCGAGCGCTGCCCGGCGTGCGGGCGGCGTCCTCGGCGGCGCGGGCGGTGGCGGCACCTCGGTGCACGCGATGTCGCCCGTGGAGGTGCGGGCGGTGGGCGGCGCGGCCGCCGTCGGCGCGGGAGGTGGCGGCGGATCTGGCGGCGGTGCCGGGGCTGGCGGGGCGCAGGTCTCGACCGTCGTCGATGGCATCTCTCGCGTGATTGGCCATGGCGCGCTCGCGGGGCTCGACCACTTCGACGCGTCGCTCGACCACGCCGAGCGCAGGCACGTGCGCGAGGAGCCCGTGACCTTCGACTGGAGCCTGCACTGGGAGGACGGCCATCTGCAGGTGCAGGTGACTGGCCGGCCGGAGAACCGGCCCTTCCAGCTGTGGCTCGTGATCGAAGAGGACGTCTACTCGGGCGAGACGCTGCCGAACGACCTCGGCGACGTCATGGCGATGCCGAACCTCCGGACCGAGATCCACACCGCGATCCCGCTCGAGGTCGTGAACGGCACGCTGCTCGTTCCTGACACGTTCTTCAAGGAAGAGGCGGCCGCCCTCGCCAAGGGGCGCAAGCTCTGGAACGACCTCAACCGCGAATACGCGAAGAGCCGCCAGCCGGGCCCCGGCGAGCCGTCGATGCTCGGCGTGGCCGAACAGCTGCAGCGGACGCTCGGCGACTCCATGAGCACGGCAGCCATCGCGGAGCGGCTGAATCGGCGGCTCGGGTTCATGCAGGCCCACGCACCGTCACTATTCATGCGCGTGTGGCAGGCGGAGGGCGTCGAGGAGAGAAACGTCGACGCGGCGCGCGCGCTGGAGGCGTACCTCGGGGACGTGCGATAGCCGGCGAGGGCGAGGGCGCCGCGGTGTCCGCGTCGCTGGGTCCAGACGCAAGAAGCGAGCGGCGTTGTGGAAAAAGATCTTGTCGCGCTCCTCCGCCGTGAGAAATGGCGCCTCCTGGATCACCGCGACGAGCTTGCCGATCTGCGCTGGCCACTCCTCCAGTGTGAGGCCCGAGCCGAACATGATGCGATCCCCGAGGCCCGCGCGAATCAGGGCCCGCAGGTAGTGATAGAACTCCTCACGCGGAATCGTCGGATTTCCAATGAGGTTCCCGAGGTCTGCGTAGACCTCCTGATGCTCGTGCATGAGTGCGATGGTTTCCTCGCGGTACGGCCATCCCGCCTGCATCAGATTCACCCGGAGCCGCGGATACGCCGCAAGGATGGGTTCGATCTGCCCAGGGCGCCCGAGCTCGACGCGATAATGAGGGAAGGCTTTCTGAGTACCAGGTGGCGCGACGCCCGTGAAGAGCGCCACCGGCATTCCGATGCTGTCGGCCAACGTCCAGTACGCCTTTAAACGTGCGGTCGTCAGTGGCTCGCCATCCCAGGCAGCATCAATCTCGCCGAGAACGGCCAGACGACCTGCCTGAAAGTCGGCGCGGAGCTCGGGTACCGGAGGCAATAGGGATCCGGCCCCATCGGCCGCGCCGCCGATCAGGACGGCCGGGTCGAGCGCAACCGCGGCTCTTGCAGCCGTTGCCGGGCCGCTGATGACGCCTCGTTCGAGGTGATAACGCCTGAACGCGTGCTCGAGCGCGTCCCGGAACTCCCGGTCGATCGACGGCTCTTGCCACGCATGCAGGTGCATGTCGATCAATCTGCCTGGAGCGGTGACGGCGGGTTGTGCTGCGACTGTCGAGTTCAGGACGGCAATCGCCGTCGCGATGGCGACCGCGAGATGAGGCCTCAGAGCGTCAGAATCCTACACCCATAACGGCACTGGGTCGCGAAATACGGTAGATGCGCGCCATGCCCGTCGAATTCCGTCCTTCGCACTGAGCCATATCAGCACTCTGACCTGACGGCGCCCGCGACCACGGCCTCTGTGTGCGCTGACGACCTTGCACAGGCCGTGAACCTCGGCCGGAGAGTTTACCCGCGCTTTTCCGCGACATCGATCCGTCGTCACATGCCCCGCTTATCGTGAGGATGCGTTCGTCGTTCGACAGCATGTTCGTCGTGCCGTTCACCGCTGTCGCGCGTCAGGAGACCTTTGATGGTGCGCGTGCTCCGATCCGCGGGACTGGTATTCATGCTCGGCGTCTGTGCGGGCGTCAACGCGTTCGCCCAGGCGCCGCCGCTCGTCTTCACCGCTCCCGCGCCCGATCCGGGCTCATCGCAGACGGTTCTGCAGGCGTCGGCCACGGTCGAGGAGCGCGGCCTCGCGCTGTGGGACGGGACCGAGTCCGACGTCGGCGTCGGAGTCGGGCTCTCGGCGTCGCGTTGGACGGTTCGCTCGATCGCCAGCATCACGACGCTGCCGGTCGACGGCCATGGTCGCCCGACGTTCCAGCAGGTCGAAGTCGTCCGGCGTCTGTTCTCGACCGGCTCGATCTCCGTCGCCGGCGGCGGAGGCATTCGTCAGGAATGGGACGGCACGCGCGTGCTCGTCGGCCGCGTGCTCGCGGGGTCCGACCTGGGACGAGGACGGCTGCAGGGCAGCCTCGTCATGGAACACACCCTGTCGTCGCCTCTCATCCACGACGGGGCGGACGTCGTGACGAGCCTCGGCTGGTCGCGGCGCATCGGCGACCGCTTCAGCGCCGGGGTTGAAGGCATCGGCCAGGATCTGGAGGGGCTCTGGAACCCGGCCGAAGTCGACGGCGGCGCGAAGCTGCTCGTCGGTCCGTCGCTTCACATTCAGTCGAAGAGCGGAGCCTGGGCGGCGAGCTTCACCGCGGGGCGGGTCGTTCATCCGGCCTCCGTCGCGTCACCGCCTGGCCTTCCCCGCCCGGCGGATTCCTCCGGTGGCCGGCATCTCGGCCTGTTCGCGTCCGCGACCTGGGTGCCCTCACTGCATCGCTAGCCTCGACCCGGAACCTCCTCAGAAAGGATCCAAGATGAAGAACCAACGCCTGAAGAATCTCCTCACGCTGACCGTCGCCTCTTCGGCCGCCATCCTGGCCCTGTCGTCGCGCGCCGATCTGCGCGCACAGATCGGTGGACGGGAACCGAAAGGGCCTCTGCTGGCGACCGGCCAGTACGTCACGCCGACCTTCGTCAAGGGCGCCGTTCAGCAGTATCTGAACCCCGGCCTGGCCGACTATCCGGACTTCGTAGCCGGCGAAGCCGTGCGGTCCCAGCTCAGCCCGGACGGCACGACGCTGGCAATCATCACCGCGGGCCAGAACTCGCTCGACAAGCCGGACGGCACCGTCGACGCGGCCAACTCGACGCAATTCATCTTCCTGTACGATGTGGCGGGCGCCAACCAGGCGAAGCCCGTGCTCGAGCAGGTGATCCGGCAGACGAACGCCCACGTGGGGCTCGTCTTCTCGCCGGATGGCCACACGCTCTACGCCGCGGGCGGCGCGGACGACAAGGTCTATGTCTACGCCAAGGCGGGTGGCACCTGGACCGCGGCCGCGCCGATTGCGCTGGGACACGCCAACAAGGGCGTCGGCCTCGGCGTCAGGCCCAACGCCAGCGGCATGGACGTCTCCGCCGACGGCAGCACGCTCGTCGTCGCCAACAACTACAACGACTCGATCAGCGTGATCGACACCGCGACCCGGCAGGTTCGATACGAGCACGACGTGCGCCCCTTCGCCGCCAGCAACGAAGGCACGGACGGCGCCGCCGGCGGGACCTTTCCGTTCGCGGTCGTCATGAAGGGGAACGACGTGGCCTACGTGTCGTCCGACCGCGACCGGGAAGTCGTGGTCGTCGACGTGTCCTCCCCCGTCGCGGGACATCTGATCAGGCGTATCAAGCTGGACGGCAATGCGCTCGGGATGACGCTCGACCAGACGCAGTCGCGGCTCTACGTGGCGCAGGACAACGCCGACGAGGTCGCGGTCATCGACACGTCGACGAATACGGTCAAGGCGAGGATCGATGCGCGCGCGCCGGCCGGCATGCTCCCCGGCCCGAAGTACACCGGCGCCGCGACGTTCGCGGTGACCCTCTCGCGCGACGGCCGTATGCTCTACGCGGTCAACAGCGGCGCGAACTCGATCGCCGTGATTCCGCTGACGGGCCGGAAGGCGAACACGGTCAGCGGCCTGATCCCGACGGCCTACGAGCCGCACGACGTCACGTTCAGCGCCGATGGCTCGTGGATGTACATCGTCAACGGCAAGAGCCTGACGGGCCCGAACCCAGGCCATCTGACCGGGTCCACGGCCAGCATGACGAGCATCACCTACCCGGGCGGCAATGCGGCGGCCGCTGCCGCCGCGAAAGCATCGAACCAGTACCAGTTCCAGCTCGAGCGCGCGTCGCTCGTCAGCGCGCCGGTGCCGACGTCGCAAGACCTGTGGGACCTGACGGCGCGGGTCGCCGCGAACGATTCCTACTTCGCCGAGCCCGACGGCCGGGACCGGAAGGTGATGGAGTTCCTGCACGAGCACATCAAGCACGTGATCTACATCGTGAAGGAGAACCGCACGTACGATCAGGTCCTGGGCGACCTGTCCAATGGTGCGCACGGCGACCCGGGCCTGACCCAGTTCGGCCAGGCGATCACGCCGAACAACCACCACCTGGCAACCGACTTCGTCACGCTCGACAACTTCATGAATCCGGGCGATGGCAGCATGGACGGCTGGTCCTGGTCGCTGCAGGGGCGCGTCACCAATACGGAAACGATCACGCAGCAGATCAACTACGCCTTCGTGAATCGCGGTCTGTCGTATGAGTCCGAGGGCGCGAACCGGAACGTCCCGGTCAACTTCGGAACGGTGGCCGAGCGCGACGCCGCGGCCGGGGTGGCCGGCACCACCAACTACAGCGACGCATCGGCCAGCCTCCCCGGCGGCACAGCGAACCTCCTGACCGGAACTGGCAACCACGCGTCCAGCGACGCGCCGTTCGGCATCCAGGACGGCTACATCTTCGACGCCGTGCTGCACGCGGGCGGGAGCGTGCGCAACTACGGCTTCCTGGTGAACAACATCGGGAGCATCGGCACGAAGAGCACGCCGGTGTCCGATCCGTTCGCCGCCGGCGTCGTCCAGGTGGCGCCCCTCGACCCGGCGCTGGCTCCGTTCACCGACGTCTACTTCCGTGGCTTCGACCAGAAGTATCCGGACCTGTGGCGCTTCAACGAATGGAAACGGGAGTTCGACCAGTTCGTCGCCAATCGGAACCTGCCGAGCCTGTCGCTCGTTCGCATCAGCCACGATCACATGGGCAGCTTCACCACGGCGCTCGGAGGCGTGGACACGCCCGAAACGCAGCAGGCGGACTGCGACCTGGCGCTGGGCCTGCTGGTCGAGGCCGTCGCGAACAGCCGCTACGCCGCCGACACCCTGATCATCGTCACCGAAGACGATGTTCAGGACGGTCCCGACCACATCGACTCGCATCGCGGACCGGCATACGTCATCGGGCCGTACGTGAAGCGCCATCAGGTCGTCAGCACCCGCTACAACCAGGTGAGCGCCCTGCGCACGATCGAGGACGTGCTGGGCACCGAGCACATGAACCTGAACACCGCCCTGCAGCTGCCGATGGCCGACGTGTTCGACATCCATTCCTCCGGGAAATGGACGTATGCGGCCGAGGCGTCGACCGTCCTCGCGACCACCACGATCGCTTCAGCGGAGGGAGCCCTTGGCGCGAAGTTCGCCGCGGGGCCGATGCTCACGCCCAGGCACGACGCGGCGTACTGGGGCAGGGTCACGGCCGGCTTCGACTTCGACGAAGCCGACGAGGTGCCCGCTGCTCAATTCAACCGGGTGCTGTGGAAGGGCCTCATGGGCGGCGCACCGTACCCGGCGCCGCGTGGCCAGGCCGCGGGCACGCGGGACGACCACCGTTAGGCTGACGGCTCTTCGTTATCGGCGCTCGGTCGTCTGAGGCAGACGAAGGGGTGTGGTCGCGACGGCGGCGTCCGTCGCGTCCACGCCATCTTCGCGACTGCGCTATCGGAAGGATGCGGGGGAACCGGCCGGTCTACGCGAGCGTCGCCTCGTACTCCTCGTAGGCGCCCTTGAAATCCTCGATCCGGCCGCCGTCGAAGTGCCACACGCGCGTGCCGACCTCCTCGATGAGATCCTGGTCGTGGGTGACGAGGAACACCGTGCCCTCGAACTTCTGCAGCGCGACGTTCAGCGCGTTGATCGCCTCGAGGTCGAGGTGGTTGGTCGGCTCGTCGAGCACCAGGACGTTCGGCTTCTGCAGCATGATGCGGCAGAAGAGCAGCCGCGCCGTCTCGCCGCCCGACAAGGCGTCGGTCGGCTTCAGACCTTCCTCGCCGCTGAACAGCATCTGCCCCAGCAGACCGTGGATGTCCTGGCGCGCCGCGTCGGGATCGAACTGGTGAAGCCACTCGACGACGGTCATGCCCCTGGCGATCGCGCCGGTGTGATCCTGCGGGAAGTAGCCGATCGACGCCTCGTGGCCCCACCGCACCTTGCCGGCGTCGATGTCGCCGGGCGAGGCGGGCAGCCCCGGCGCATCGGCCAGCAGCGCCTTCAGCATCGTCGTCTTGCCCGTGCCGTTGCGCCCGACGAGCACGATCTTCTCGCCGCGGTTGACGATCGCGCCGAAATCCGAGATGACCTTCAGGCCGCCGTACGCCTTGCTCACGCCGTCGAATTCGAGTGCGAGGCGGCCCGACGGCCGGTTCATCGCGAACTTGATGTACGGTCGCTGGATGTTCGAGCGCGCCAGCTCGGTCGTCTGCAGCCGCTCGACTTCCTTGCGCCGCGACGTCGTCTGGCTGGCGCGCGTTCCGGCGCCGAAGCGCGCGATGAAGTCGTTCAACTGCGCGATCTTCTTCTCGCGCTGCTCGTTCTGCGCCTCGATCTGCGAGCGGATCTGGGTCTTCGCCACCACCATGTCATCGTAGCCGCCGGCGTAGGTGATGATCGTCTCGTAGTCGATGTCGGCGATGTGCGTGCAGACCCGGTTCAGGAAATGCCGGTCGTGCGAGATGACGATGAGCGTGCCGTCGTAGCGGTCGAGGAACTCCTGCAGCCAGTGAATCGAGTCGAGGTCGAGATGGTTGGTCGGCTCGTCGAGCAGCAGCGCCTGCGGGTGGCCGAAGAGCGCCTGCGCGACGAGGACGCGCACCTTCTGACCGCCCTGCAGTTCGCTCATCGGCCGGTGGTGCAGCGCGTCGGGGATATCGAGCCCCTGCAGCAGCGTCGCCGCGTCGCTCTCCGCCGAATAGCCGTCTTCTTCGCCGACGATCCCTTCGAGCTCGCCGAGGCGCATGCCGTCCTCGTCGGTCATCGCCGTCTTCTCGTACAGGCGCTCCCGCTCCTCCATCGCGCTCCACAGGCGGTGGTTGCCCATGATCACGGTGTCGACGACGCGGTAGGCGTCGAAGGCGAACTGGTCCTGGCGCAGGACGCCGAGCTTCGCGGGGCGCGAGACGCTGCCGCGCTGCGGCGGCAGCTCGCCGGTGAGCAGCTTCATGAAGGTCGACTTGCCGGCGCCGTTCGGGCCCGTGAGGCCGTAGCGCCGACCGGTCGAGAACGTGGTGGTGACGTCCTCGAAGAGGATTTTCGACCCGAACCGCATGGAGACGCCGGTGACTGAGATCATGAACCCTTGAGTATACCATCCGCCCTGTCCTTGTCCCACGCGGCGCGTGCGGACCGGCGACCGGGCCAGGACACGCCTGGTCCGTGGGCCATCGGGCCTGTACGATTGACGGCATGACGATCCGTGATGTCTGGTGGCGGCCGGAGGGGTTCAATCGATTCGGCTTCGATCCAACGAAGCCGCTCGGTCCACAGGTCGCTTGGGCAGTCGCTCAGGTAGCCGTCATCCTCGGCGGGCCGATCCTCGCAGTCGAGGCGATTGGTCGGTATCCATTCCTCGTTCGTGATCGGACTATCTACGCTGGCGGCCTGGCGAGCGCGGCGGTGTTCTTTGTGGTGAGCTTCGCCGTCTTCCGGAAGAAATCCCTGCCGAAGAACATCCCCCTTCTGTCGGCGCTGATGTTTCGTGCCGGCTGGTCGCTTGCCATGACCGGTTGGATGCTGGGTCTCGGTCTGGTGATCAACGGCTATGGAACGCCGCTCGTCGGTCGCGAAGCCGCGGTTGTCGGCAAGCGCCACACGCTCGACCGCGATCCCTCGCACCGCACTTACTACCTGGTGGTTCGGGCCTGGCAGCCTTCGCGACTCGTCGTCGAAGTGGACGCGCCACGCGAGCTCTACGATGAACTCGATGTGCCCGTGGTGCCCGTCGACGCGCCGGCCGCGGTGCTGGAGCGCATGCCGGACGCTGCCGTCGTGCGGTTGCTGGTCGGCAAAGGCCGCCTCGGGCTGGAATGGCTCGAGCGGGTCGAGGCCCGATGAATGGTCGTTTCGTGCGAACTTGTTTGATCCGCGTCGCCCCCCTGCATGATGTATACTTCTGTATCGGATCTTGCCGCGTGCTGTGCTGATTCCCGGCGTAACGAGCCTCTCCTGACTCGCTCCTCCCCGAGTTCCTAGCCACGAGACGAAATTCCGGACCACGGATCATCCCTTCGAGGCCGTGGAAACTGTGCGCCGCCTGGGCGGCGTTGATGTCGCGTTTCGCGGCAGAGGAGTCAGATCATGGGTCGAAAGCTGTATGTCGGAAATTTCCCGTATGAAACCGGAGAAGCAGACCTTCAGGACCTGTTCGCCCGTGCCGGCACCGTGGAAACCGTGAAAGTGATGCGCGACATGGCCACAGGGCGGCCGCGCGGGTTTGCGTTCGTTGAGATGAGCAGCGATGACGAGGCGCAGAAGGCGATCGCAGAGCTGAATGAATATCAGCTTGGGGGGCGCAGTCTCTCCGTCAACGAAGCGCGGCCGAAGCCGGCGTATGCCGGGGGGGTCGGCGGCGAATCGCGGCGTCGCTCCGAGCCGCGTTGGTAAGCGAGTACGATGGCCGTGGGGAGACCGGGAACGCCAGCCCTGTCCCTCCACCGCGTCGCGCTGCCTTGCCTGCTATTCGGCGACAGGAGCGCTGCGAACGATCAGGTCAACCAAACAAGTCATGTCATCGGTCGAGTTGAACTCGACGGCGATGGTCAGAAATCAGCGATCGGAGATGGACGAATGACCGGAACAATTCGGACGCTGCGAGTGGACAAAGGCTTCGGGTTCATCAAGGGTGAGACGGGACAAGATTACTTCTTTCACCAAAGCGCTATCTATGGCGAGGGCATCGCAGATCTGCGCGAGGGTGACGGAGTCGAGTTCGAGGTTGCCGACAGCCCGAAGGGTCCGCGGGCGGCGAACGTCAAGCGCACCACGACGTAAGGGAACGGAGCTCAGAGGATCGGGCGGGCGAAAGGGACAAAACGATGAATGGAACCATATCGAAGGTGATCTCGGACAAGGGCTTCGGGTTCATTCAGGGCGAGGACGGCCAAGAGTACTTCATGCACCGGAGCGCTGTCCGGGACGGCTCGGTCTTCGAACAACTGCGTGAGGGCCAAACGGTCGTCTTCGATGGCGGCCGAGGCGACAAGGGACTGCGCGCGGAGAACGTGCGGGTCTCCTAAGCAGGGCGAAGCGGCGGCGTGACGAGCTCCTCGAGCTCTGCATTGCCGGCCTTCATGTCAGCCGCAGCCGCAGCCCCCCGATACTGCGGCGTTCTCCAATCGCCACGCGCTGGTCCGCCGGGAACAAGGCCCGGCGGCTATTGCGGCGACACGGGCGCGGCCGGGCACGGCGTCGATCGTGAACAGCGCCGTCAGCGGCGGGTGTCCGTGGACCAGGCGTCGCGGATGGCGCTCAATCGTGTCGTGGCTGACGGCGACCCTGGACGGACTGCACCTTGACCGCGTTGTTTCTTCTGGGCATGTCCTTCGGTGGCTTGGCGCTCAATTACGCGGTCGCCGTCCCGCAGCGGGTTGCGACAGTGCGCCGAGGGGCGTCCCGGACGGGAAGTGCAGTGCGGCAGCGTCGAAGAACAGGCTGATGATCTGTCGGATCGTCAGCCGCGGGTCGAGCAGCTTGCCGGTCAGCACGAAATGGCGGAGCTGCTCCTCGGCGCGTATGGCCCGGTCCTGCGCTTTCAGTGCGAACATGTGCGCGAACAGCGCCGTCATGATCAGCGCGATCGTCAGGATGACGATCAGGGAGGCGCTGTACAGGCGCTCGTGGTCGCCGAGCGAGTGATACAAGTTCACGCCTGAACCGATCAGCGTCAG
>JBLMXQ010000013.1:0-4137 GCA_050257855.1 Betaproteobacteria bacterium
TTCGTAATCAGCAGGTCACCCGTTCAAGTCGGGTCGCCGGCTCCAATCCCTTCATTCAGTTACAGCGTGTTTCGGGACTGCAAGCCGCTGCGCTTTGGGGGACGGTTTCTGGACGAGACCACCTGGACGAGGTCGTCGAGCGTGCCCTGACGCTCCTCGCCGGCGACTGCATCACCCTCCCACCAGGCACCCCAATCCGGTTCTTCCATCAAAAGCCGCGGTCCGTCGTCGACGCCGAGGTCGCCGCGCAGATCGACTGGAAGACCAGCGCGCGCTCGAGCTCGACACGGCCGGCCACTTACCTCGATCACGAGGACGCGGCGGCCTCGCCTGAAGCGCGCGTGTTCATGGCTGTATGTAGTCGAAACTCAGGTCATACTCCAGGCGCACGACGCACCCCCCGGAGCCGAGCGTGATGGTGTGCCTGCCAGGTGCGCTGCCCCAGGCGCCTGCCTCGGTCCAGCCGAAACTTGCGGACTTGCCGCTCCCGCTCAGGCGACCATCCTTTCCGAGCGTGTCCCATTCGATCGCATCGAAGGTGATGATGATTCGATCAGGGGGTTCGTCGCGCACGTTGAAGACCTTGGACGCGTTGATCGTGTGCTGCTCTCCGGGACCCAGTCTGAATTCACCGCTGGAACTCGGGTATCCGGGCGTCTGGTACGTGGCGGATTGCTTGGTCGAACTATCCGCCTCCACTCTGACGCGATACACGAAATCACCGTCGCCATTCAACGAGTCGTCGCAATCTGCAATGCAGTCGAATGAAGCGAGATGGACGGTCACGGCGACGGGACGGCCAAAGACGAGGGTTCGGAGCTCGCCAACCTGGCCCGCAAAGCTCGCTCGAATGGTGGCCTGGCCGTACTTGAGACCCGCAGCAACGCCGGTGGGGCCGACGGTCACCAAGTCCGGGGTCGCAGAGGTCCATTCGGCTTCACTGGTGATCGCGCCCTCGGTTCCATCGGAATACAGCGCCGTGGCCTGCAGCTGGGTTTTCTTCCCGGCCTCGAGCGACTCGGACGCGGTGACCCGGATGGCCTTGACGGTCCCGGCCGTCGTCGGCGGGACGCTCGGCGCGCTCGGGCTCCCGCCGGCGCAGGCTGCCGCCAGCGCGATGATGCCCAGTACCAGACTCTGCTTCCGCACAGCCGCCTCCCCGGGCGCCCCAAGGGTTGAGGCGCCTCTCAATTGGAGGAAGCGTCAAATCAGGGGTCAGGCCATCATGCGATGGGCCGGCCGGCCCGCTTCGGGGTTCCGCCGGCACTGTCGAGCAGGTGCACTTCTTCCCGCACGTGAGCCATGGCGTGGCTGCTCTCCCCTGCCGTGCGACGAACGATGTCGGTCGCCTCGTCGAGGCTGGCGCGCGCCTCGTCGCGCCGGCCTGCCAGGCGCAGCGTCCGACCCAGGGTCGTCAGGACGAGTGCCCGTTCGAGATAGGGATACGTCGAGGCGTCGGGCAGGATCGCGAGCGCCTGCCGGAGCTGCTTCTCGGCTTGCTCGACGGCGCCGGCATCGGCGAGAACTTCGGCAAGCTGCCGGCGGTACTCCGGAATGCGAAAATGCTTCGGGCCGGTAATCGCGAGGTGTACGTCGAGCGCCTCACGAAACTCTCGTTCTGCAGCGGCCAGCCGGCTCCGTCGCAGGTCCAGTCGTCCTCGCGTCGCCAGCAGGAGCGCGGCCCGCATCGACCGGGCGCCATGCGCCGCACGCGCGCGCTGCTCGAGGTCTTCCAGGCGCGAGTCGGCCCGGCCGTACTCGCCGCGCTCGATCAGGCATTCGACGACATCGCGTTCGAAGGCCTCGACTCGCGTGTGCGTCGGACCCAGCTCGCGCCGTGCCTGCCGAAGCAGATCCTCCCAGATGCCCTGCGCTTCCTCGACGGCGCCCATCGATCGCTTGATGCCGGCGATATTGGAGCGTGCGAGCCACATCGAATCGCGGTCCGTCGTCGCACGCAGAATCTCGTAGGCGCGCGTGGCCAGGTCGAGTGCCTCTTCGAAGCGGCCCTGCCGGCGTTTGTCGAGCGCCAGGTTGTTGAGGGGCACGGCGATGTCCGGCGAACGCGGCCCAACCAGCCTGGTGTACATCGCCACGCTCTCGGATTGCAGCCGATCGGCGTCCTCAAGCCTGCCCATGTCCACGGCCAGGATGCCGAGATTGTTATAGGAGTCGGCGATGTCCAACGTCTCACCGGACATGTGGCGACGGCGGGTTTCCAGCCCCTCGGTCAGCATCGCGTACGCCTCGTCGAACTTGTTGGCTCGCCGCAGCACGTCTCCGAGGCGTTGCAGCCGCTCGGCCGTTTCAAGCGAGTCGCGGCCGTAGATCTGCTCGCTCTCGGCGAGGCTGGCGCGGAGGCTGACGATGGCGGCGTCAAGCTGGTCCTGATTGGCCAGGGCCAGTCCCAGCGTCAGGTGCAAGTCAGCGCGAACCTTGGGATCGAGGGTGGTGTTGGTTGCGAGACTGGTGACGCCCGTTTGGAGGACCTCGAAGGCCGTCCTCTGTCGGCCGCCGCCCTGCCGCGGGTCGGCCGCCGCGAACAGCTGCTGGAGGAAATCCGACGTGGCCGTCGCACGGCGCATGGCCAGCAGCGCGCTGTCCCGCTCGCTGGCGATGAGGCGACTCTGACGCAGCGTCACGCCCGTGAAGACGAGCACCGTAGCGGCGAACAGCACGGCCGCGCCGGTCGCGAGAGGATGCCGTCTGACGAGCTTGCGCGTTCGATACTGCCAGCGGTCCGGCTGCGCCGCCACGGGCCGGCCCGCCAGCCAGGCCCGCACATCGTCGGCCAGCGCGCCGACGGACGGATAGCGGCGCTCGGGTTCCTTGCGCATGGCCATGAGGATGATGCGATCGAGATCGCCGGCCACTTGCCGTGCGAGCCGCCCTGGCGGATCCCCGAACGCCGTGGGCGAGGGCCCGCGCGAGCGCAGGGCGTCGCTCGGCAGGATCGGCGTCTTGTCTACAATCTCCCGGGCCAGTCCGGCGAGATTTTTCGAGTCGAACTGGATCGGGCGCTCACCGGTCACGAGCTCGTAGAGGAGAATGCCGAGCGCATAGACGTCGGTCGCCGCCGTGACGGGCTGGCCGAGAATCTGTTCCGGACTGGCGTACTCCGGCGTCATCGCGCGCTGATTCGTGGCAGTCGGAGGTGACACGGCCTCGAGTTCGTCCGTCAGCTTCGCGATGCCGAAGTCGAGGAGCTTGACGTGGCCGTCAGTCGTGACCAGAACGTTGCCGGGCTTGATGTCGCGATGCACGATCAGGTGGCGATGGACGAGGGCCACCGCCTGACACAGATCGAGAAACAGCTCGAGGCGCCGCCGCAACCCGGCGCGGCTGTCGGCCGCGTAGGTCGTGATCGGCACGCCGGCCACGTATTCCATCGCGACGAACGGCACGCCCCCGGGCCCGGTGCCGCCATCGAGCAGACGCGCGATGTTGGCGTGGTTGAGCCCGGCGAGGATCTCGCGTTCCCGCTGGAACCGCCGCAGCAAGGCCGGTGACGCCAGGCCGGCCGGGATCGTCTTGATGGCAACCTTCTGGTGGAACGCCTCGTCGGCGCGCCGAGCGAGGTACACCGCGCCCATCCCGCCACGGCCGATCACCCGCTCGACCTGATAGGGCCCGAAACGTTCGCCGAGCCAGGGATCGGACCCGGGCAGGCCCGCACTGAACTCCTGCACGATCAATTCGCCGACGCTCTCGGCGCCGGCATCGCCATCGAGCATGGCCGCCAGCCGGTCGCCGACCGCCGGAGATCGGGCGCGTACGCGATCGAGCGCGGCCGCACGTTCGGCCGCGGGGAAGTCGACGATCTCGTGGAACAGCCGCTCGAGCTCGGCAAATTCAGCCGGGTCCATCGGGGCAGTCATGGCTGTGCGGGTGCGCCCTATAATAGCGCCGATTCCCGTGCCCACCCCTGTGACCCTGCTGCTCCTTCAGTGGCAGCAGGGCGACCACGACGCGCTCGATCGCCTGATGCCGCTCGTGTACGACGAGCTGCATCGAATCGCCTCGAGGCTGATGCGATCCGAGCGTCCCGGGCACACGCTGCAGGCCACGGCGCTCGTGCACGAAGCCTACGCGCGCCTGGTCGGCGGCGACGCGTCGGCCGGCGATCGCGTTCATTTC
>JBLMXQ010000014.1:0-52048 GCA_050257855.1 Betaproteobacteria bacterium
GATGATCACCGATTCGGCGCGGTGGGCGGCGACCTCGCGCTGGTAGGGCAGGATGCGGACGAAGTCCGTCGATGCCACGATCACGCGCTCGTCGGTGAGGAACGTGACGCAATAGGCTAGCCAGTAGTCCGAGCTCGCGTACTTGATGCCGCGGGCCTCGAGGTGGCGCGCGATCAGCCGACGCGTGCCGACGGGCGGATGCGACAGATACTCCGTCCAGAGACGGGCGTGGGCGACCGCTGCGAGGAGCGCCCACGCGACGACGACGCCGATCCACGCGCGGCGGATCCATGTCCCGCGCTCCACGGCGAGGAACCACGCGCCCAGCCCGACGGCTCCCATCACGCTGAGGAGGTCGTAGCGCATCGTCGGAAGCTCGACGACCCCGCATCGGCCGAGGCCGTAGACGCCGGCCGAGAAGACGCCCACGAGCACCAGATACGCCGGGAAGTCGTGCTGCGGCCTCCACCGCCGCTCGCGCCAGAGGTGCGCGCCGACCCGTATGGCCGCCAGCGCCATCGCGGCGCCGAATACGACCCCGAACCACGGCAGGCCCTGAGTGGACGCGCTGTCGATGCCAACGGGCACAAGCGAATGCGGCGCGACGCCGAACAACGCTCCCCAGTGGACCGTGGCGAGTCGGACCAGCCCGGTCCACATCAGCCGCGGATCGATGCAGAGGCGTCCGGCTGCGGAGAGAATGTTGTTGGACGCGAGCGTGAGGTTCGCAACCGTGGTCCCCGGGCCGGCGGCGGAATCGAACTGCTTGAGCCATTGCACCACGAGCCAGACCTCGGCAGCGGTGCGCGCCGCCGCGAACGCGCCGCGGCGGCCTTCGCGCGTCAGGAGCGTGCCGCCGGCCAGCTCGATGACGGCGACCGCCGCGACGCCGTAGATCGTGAACTCGCGCTGCAGGAAGCCGACGCCGGCGACGAGACCGAACCACACGGGGCGGCGCCGCGTGAGCCAGAGCAGCAGGACGTAGAGGAACGGCTCGAGATTCCCGCCGCTCGCCTCCAGCAGCTTTGCCGACGTGCCCGGCGCGGCGAGGACGAAGAAGAGCGACGCCAGGAGGGCGAGCGCCGGCCGCAGCCCGGCGTCGCGCTCGAGCAGCCGGACCAGGAGCAGTCCGACCGCCAGGTTCATCAGCAGCAGCGGAAGCTTGAGCGCAGCGACCGACGGTCCGGCGATCAGAAAGACGGGGGCGGCGAGCCACGCCTCCACGGCGAGAATGTAGTTCTGGCCGTACAGGAACAGCGGGAACGCCCGGCCTTCGGCCAGGTGCTTGGCCATCAGGCCCATGACGGCCTGGTCCGAGTCGAACGCCGCCTGCGGCCAGAAGACGACCACCGCGGACCGCGCGAGGATCAGCAGGACGACGACGGCAGCGACGAGCCCGCCTTTTGTCACCTCTCTCCGCGTCAGAAGGTGAAACCCGCCTTCCGGTACCGCACGTTCCCGCCGACCATCGTCACGAGCACGCGATCCGGCATCTGGAAGCAGAGCTCCGGGTTCTTCTCGAGATCCGAGATGTCGCTCAGATCGAGCACGACGAGATCGGCCACCTTGCCCACTTCGATGCTGCCCTTGAACCCTTCCTCGTACGTGAGGTAGGCGCCGTTGATCGTGTACGACCGCAGCGCGTCGGCGATGCCGACCGTCTCGTCCGGGCCGAACACTTTTCCGGTCGTCTGATCGCGGCGCGTCAGGAGCGCGTAGACGCCCATCCACGGATTGTGGGTCGTGACGCTGTAGTCGGAGCCCGAGGCCATGATGACGCCGCTGTGCATGTAGGTCCGGAAGGGCTGCAGGCGCGCCATCCGTTCCGGGCCGACGTTGGTTTCGAACCCGAAGCCCTGCTGCCAGTTGAACACCGCGTTGGTGACGGCGATGATGCCGTACTTCACCATGTCCGGCAGGACGTTGGTCTTCGGCTCAATCGGCATATAGGCGTGGATGATGCTCCACCGCGGCAGCGGCTCGCCGGGGTGGCTCGCCTTGAACTCGTCGAGGAACTTCATGTACAGCGTCACTGCCTGGCGCATCGCCTGATCGCCGGTGGCGTGCGTATGGAGATCCCAGCCGTGCTCGAGGACCGCGCGGTACTGCGCCTCGCGCGTCGCGTCGTCGCGCATCACCGGCAGGCCGTAGTTCGGCTTCCCTTCGATCGTGTCGGAGTGCGCGAAGGGCTCCGACACCCAGGAGCTGCGCGTGCCGGCGCCGCCGTCGGCGTAGAACTTCGCCCCGCGCCAGCGGAGGAACCGGTTCCCCAGGTTGTTGATCTTGATCGCCTCCATGTGGTCGTCGATCCACTGCGGCGTCTGCGTGTTGAAGATGCCTTCGTAGACCGCGCCGATCCGCAGCGTCAGCCAGCCGCGGTTGTAGGCTTCCTGGTACACCTTCATGTTGTAGCCCATGCGCGACGCCGGATCGACGATGCTCGTGACGCCGAGGCGGAGCATTTCCGCGGCGCCGTCCTTGATGCTCTGGACGTCCTCGGCGAACGTGTACGGTTTCGGTCGGACCGTGACCAGCCGGGTACCGTGCATGCCGAGGAACACGCCTGTCGGCACGTCGAGCGTCTCGGTGTGGCCGTCGGCGAACGTGACGGCCCGCCGTGCGCGGTAGATCCTGTCCTCCGGAGTGAAGTCGGCCGGGTCCTTCTGCCACCAGGCCGGCCACGTGTCCTTTCTCGCCTCGTCGATGCCCATCAGCTTGAAGACGTCGCTGTTGACCGCGACGCCGCGATAGGTGCGCGACAACATCACCGGGTTGTCGCCCGACACCTCGTCGAGCTGCCAGCGCGTGACCATCTCCGGGTACTTGAACTGGTCCCACTTGCTGCCGCGAATCCAGTCGCCCTCCTTCGGGCCGGTGGCGCGCCGGACCCGGGCCACGGCGCGGACGATGTCGGCGGCGGATTTCGCGTACGTGAGGTCGGCCTCGCGCGTCACCTCCTCGCCGAGCGGCAGGAAATGGATGTGCGAGTCCTGCAGTCCGGGGATGACCGTCTTGCCGGTGAGGTCGACCACGTGGGTGGCCGGCCCACGGGTCTGCAAAACGTCGGCGTCGGCGCCGACCGCGATGATGCGTCCGTCCTTGATGGCCACCGCCTGGGCGATCGTGAACGCCTTGTCCACGGTCGCGACGCGGGCGTGCAGGAGGATGGTGTCGGCGTACGGGGTCCACCGCGCCGGCGTCTGCGCACGCACCAGCAGGGGCGCGGCGATGAGAGCAGCGAGCAGCATTTTCCGCATAAGCGCCGATACGTTAGCACGCCCGGGCCTCGTCACAGGAAACCAGGAGACCGGAGACATCATCGTGTGCAAACGGACGATTTTCCCGCTTGCCCTCACGCGCCGCTGCGCCGACGATCGGCGGTGCGAGGGCGAGTATGGCGCTGACCGGCACGTTCTCACTGGTCTCGCTGAAGGACCTCCTCCCTGTCCTGCCCGACGTGCCCCTTGGCGACGCGTCGCTCGACGTGACGCTTGCCTCCGGCCAGGTGAAGGCGCCGGTTCGCCTCGCGGGCGCCCTTCCGGGCGCGCTGACGTTCCAGGCGGGCGCCGCGTTCGCCGTCGCCGCTCTCAACGGCAGCAACGGCTCCGACCCCTCCGGCATCGTCGGCGCGGCCGAGTCGCGAACGCCTGGCGGGACGTTCTCGCCGCTGCTCCGATTCGACGGAACCGCCGGCTGGCTGAAGTACTCCGCGTCGGCCGAGACCACCGACAACGTGCGCGTCGCGGCGGGCAATGGGAAGGTCGCCGGCACCGCGACCGCCGGCGTCGTCTCCGACGACTATCGACGGCACGCGCTCCGCGACCTCGTCGTCGTGGCGATGGCCGCAGACCTCGCGGCCATGCGGTCCGCCACCGTGCTCGACCACGTGCTCGGCCTCCCTGAGGGCGACGCGCTCGCCCTGGAAAGCCGCGGCCAGATCGCCTGCACGCTCAGCATCGCCTGGTCGGACGTCTTCACGTCCGAACTCGGCCCGCTCACCCGGCTGCTCGGCGCCGGCGCGCCAATCGCCATTCGCGTCCGCGCGGGCGCCACCTGCTCGGTCAAGGTCACCCTCTCCGATTCGTGGATCGTGGCGTTCGCGCGCCCGATCGACGCCGGCGGCGCGCTGCGCGTCGCGGTGAAGAAAGGCGAAGTGACGGATGCCGGCGTCCGCGGCGCCGTGACCGTCACGGCATCGCTCGCAGACGCCGGATCGATCGAGGCGGTGCTGGACGACGTCGTCGCCGGAGTCCTCGAGCGCCTGGGGATGGAGGGAGCCGGCCTGGCCGGGAGCGCGGCGGACGATCTGAGGTCCGCGATCGCCAGTCGCCTCCAGTCGCTGGTGGAGACGAAGGTGCGCGCAGGGTTCGCCTACGAGTACCACCGCATCAGCAAGGACGTCGCGATCTTCGAAGCGGACGTCCCGCCGGACGGCCTCGATGCGACCCTCCATCGCGAGCTGCTGACGGGCGACCTCGCGGCGGCCTTCGCGCATCCGCCGGCCGACATCGCGGTGAGGCGTTTCCTGAACGAGCACACGTCGGCGGTCAGCGAGGCGTGGGGCTTCACGCTGGGGCTCGGCAAATGGAAGCTGTTCGGGCAGGACCGCAGGAGACTGACCGCCGTCACCCGCGCCGACGCGGCGACGCACGAAATGACGCGCAGCTATATCGGCTCCGGCGGCTACGCGCGCACGAAGCTCACGTGGGCGGCCGATTTCGCGGCCGATCTGACGGAGTGGACGGCGCGGCCGCAGGTGCGCGAGTACCGGTTCGGGCTGCACCTCGCGTGGACCCGGGACCGGCAGGAATTCTCCGACGGCGATCTCGCGGACGCGCTCGACTTCGCCGCGTTGTGGAGCATCTGTCCGGAGTCTTCGCTCGCGTGGCTGCGGCAGCACCTCGCGGAAGCGGTCGAGAAGCAGGCGCAGTGGTCCTTCCACGTGCGGGTGGCCGACGAGGCGCTGCGTCCGATGTTCCGTGTCTTCGGCGCGATGCGACCGGTGGATCTCGCCGGCGCCGCGGCCGCGGCGCTCGGCCGCCAGTGGGTCGCGTCCGTGTCCGCGCGGCGCCGGATGTACGCGCCGCTGTGGCGGGCGGTGCTGGAATCGCGCGACAGGTTCAGGCTCGACGCCGTCGCGCCGCTGGCGGACAGACTGCTCGACCGTCCCGAACTCGCCGACCGCGAACGCTGGACGGCCAGCCAGCGGCTCTACGACCCCGGCACGGTGGCCGGCATCGTCGCGTACGACGGCGAGTGGCCGGAATCAGCGGACCGGTTCCTGCGTGGCTGCCGCCTGCTGGCCGACGCGATCGACTCGTCGGCCGAAGATTCCGACACGATCCCGGAGGCTTATCGCCACCTCGCATCCTTCTGGACCGAGTCGCACTACGTACGGACGCTCGGTGCAGCGCTCGTGGATGCTGCCCGCACAACGGGGCACGCGGCTGGCGTGGAGCGGACGCTCCGTCTCTCGTGGGGCGACGCGTCGCCGACGGCGACGCTGGTCGTCAGCTCGCGGATGTTCTGACGCGAGAGATCGGGAGCCTCACTCCGGCTGCGAGGTCGCGCCGCGCTGATGCCGCATGTACAGGTACCCGAAACCGCCCAGCAGGACGGCGATGCCAAGGACAGGGTGAATCACGTACGCCAGCATCAGAACCGCGAATGCCAGAACGCGCTTGGCTACTAGAGTCATCTGACGTCTCCTCGGGGATGCGCCAGGTGATACGCAAGCTCCTTACCAAACCGGGCTGGTCGTCCTAAGTGGTGCAGCGCCAGCAAGTTCGCTGACAGAGTTCGCTCGAGCACACCCTCCGATTGTGCTCTTTCGGCTCACGCGTGTGCCGGATCGGATCACTCGAAAGGGCCCGACGGGCCGTGCTGCGGGCGCCGGAGCGGGTGCGCCTCGGTGTTGAACACCACCCGGTCGAAGTCGAGCGTCGACGGCGGCGCGAACAGAAGGTAGAAGTACTTGAAGGTTTCGGCGAACAGGAACGTCGGCATCTGGTCGGCCTGCTGTTTCGTGACGACGCTCTGCAAGGACGCGAACGCGTCGGGCGTGCGGCAGGACTTCACGAAGTCCAGGAACAACGTGCGTCCCATCTCGAGATACCGGGGGTCGTGCGTATATCGATACAGGTAATACGTCGACTCGACGATTTCGGGGCGCAGGTGATAACCGGGACGGACGACGGTCATGGTGCGATAGTCGAGCACTTCGGGCTCGATCCCGTTCAACTGCCACATCGCGAAGGACGACTCCTGCAGCTGCCGCGCGCGCCGGACGTCGCCCGAGAGGGCGAGCACCGCCGGGAAGAAGGCCGCCAGCGCCGAATACGTCGTCGCAGTGCGGCGGCCGCTCGTCATGTCGGCGTGGCCGTACCAGAGACGGCCGGCGACCTCGTCCGCGAGGTACCGTTCGATCGCGGGGCGGCTCGATCGCCACATCGCGGCGCAGTCCTGGTCTTCGAACAGCACGTCGCACTTGACCAGATACTCGTAGTACGAGTCGATGCCCCCGCCGACGTGCGAGTCGGTCGCGGTCCACAGGCCCGTGTTCACGTCGATGCCGTCGCCGACGAGCCCGATCGGCGAACGGCGCGCGTAGGTCGCCACCAGCGCGCGCTTCGCCTTGTCGAGATACACGCGGTTTCCCGTGAGTCGGCTCAGCGTGCCGAACTCGAGAATGAGGGTGCCAGTCTCGGCCGGATTCGTGTCGGCGCCGCGGACCTGGCCGGTGCGCAGGTTGACGAACTGGTACGGCAGGCCGGTCGGCGACTCGAACGCGGGCAGCAGGCGATTGCCGAGATCCGTCGCGAGCGCGAGCAGTCGTGCGTCGCCTGTCAGCTCGTAGGCCGAGAGCAGGCCGCCGAGCAGGCGGATGTCGATCTCGAACGTCTTGACGTAGATGTTCCTGTCGAACGACAGCGTCTCGTCGATCAACCGCCGCGCCTCGCCGGCCTCGCGATCGAGGCCCATCAGGATCAGAGTATCCAGCGCATCGACGGGCGTCATGTCGAGCGATTCCCCGTACCAGTCGTAGGGCGTGTGGGTGAGCGGCCGCAGTTCGTCGTGCCCCCACGCATCGCGCTCGTAGGTGCGCCAGGCGCGGAGGAGCTCGGCCTTCACCTGCGCCGTCAGCGCGGCTCTGTCGACGCCGCCCGCACCGGTCTGCGCGCCGGCGCTGATGGGTCGGCCCCCTGCCATCACCGCGCACACGGCGAGCGACACGAGCGCCGTCAGCACGCGCCCGAAGCGGTCAGGCGATCGCGACATCCGATCCTCTCAGGCCGTAGTAGATCACGTACAGGTAGCAGAGCAGCGGCAGGACGAACGCGTGGTGCACGCCGATCGCATCGGCCAGCACGCCCTGCAGCAGCGGGACGACCGCGCCGCCGACGATGGCCATGATGAGCAGGCTGGACGCCTTGCCGGTCAGCGGCCCCATCCGCTCGACGCCGAGCGTGAAGATGTTCGGGAACATCACCGAGTTGAACAGCCCGACGGCGACAATGGTCCACACGGCTACCGCGCCGGTGGCCAGCATCGTCGTCGAGACGAGCACGGCGGCCGCCGTGGCGCACAGCGCGAGCAGACGCCGCGGATCCGCGCGCTGGAGCAGGCCCGCGCCGGCGAAGCGGCCGATCATCGCGCACCCCCAGTACAGCGCCACGAACGTGGCGGCGCGGCTCTCGGAGACGCCGCCGATCTCCGGCTGCGAAACGTAGTTGATCAGGAAGCTGCCGATCGCGACTTCCGCTCCGACGTACACGAAGATCGCGAGAACGCCCAGCCGCAGGTGCCGGTGCGCGAGCGCCGCGGCGAACGAGCCGGCGGCCTCCTCGGGGCGTCGGTCGGCATGGGGCGCCACGGCCGGCAGATGGAACAGGTACACCCCCGCGGAGAGCGCGAAAAGCACGAAGGCGAGCCCGAGATACGGCCCCTGCACGAGCGCGGCCTGCCGCGCGCGGTAGGCCACCTGCTCCGCGGCCGGCAGGCGCACCAGCTGGCCGGCCGTGAGCACGGCGCTCGACAAGATCAGCAGGCCGCCGACCTTCGGCGCGAGCGTCGTGCCGAGCGAGTTCAGCGCCTGCGCCAGGTTCAGGCGGCTCGCCGCCGTCCGTTCCGGGCCGAGCAGGCTGACGTACGGATTGGCGGCGACCTGCAGCAGCGTGATGCCGCTCGCGAGCGTGAAGAACGCGGCGAGGAACACGCGGTAGGACGGCATCGCCGCCGCGGGATAGAACAGCAGCGCGCCCGCCGCGGCGACGACGAGCCCGGCAACGATGCTGTGCTTGTAGCCGAGCCGCGAGACGATCTCTCCCGAGGGCAGCGACATCACGAAGTAGGCGCCGAAGAACGTGAACTGCACCAGCATCACACCGGCGTAGTTCAGCGAGAACACCGACTTGAGGTGGGGCACCAGCACGTCGTTGAGGCTGGTGAGAAAGCCCCACATGAAGAAGATGACGGCCGCCACCGCCATTGCCCTGCGATCGGTCTGGTGCGCGACGGCCGGCTCGCTCGGCACGGTGGCCTGCTTCACGGGTATTAAGATAGCGCCCATGTCAAAGCGCAGCATCGCGATCGCCACGGCGTGCGCGGCAGCCGCTGCCGGCGTCCTCTACGCTGCCGCCCCGGATCGCGAGGCGCCGGCCGGGCCGCCCCTCGATCCGGCGTCGCTCGTCGACCCGCTCGTCGGCACCGCGAACGGCGGCAACACGTTTCCCGGCGCGGTCGTGCCGTTCGGGATGCTGCAGTGGAGTCCGGAGAACACGCGCGGCGATCACACGCGCGTCGCGGCGCCGGGCGGCTACCAGTTCGACGCCAAGCGGATCCGCGGCTTCAGCCTGACGCATCTGTCCGGCACCGGGTGCCGCGGCGCGTCAGGCGACGTGCCGTTCATGCCCGTCGCGGCGGCTGTAACGACATCGCCGTCGGCGGATGCGAAGGATTCCGTCTACAGCACGCGATTTGCGCATGCGAACGAGCACGCGTCCGCCGGCTCGTATCGCGTGCGGCTCGAATCCGGCATCCAGGTCGAGCTGACCGCGACCGCGCGGACCGGCGTGGGCCGGTTCACCTACCCGGCGGGCAAACCCGCGACGCTGCTCGTCCGCGCGTCGGACTCGGAAGTCGGCAGCAGCGACGCCCGCGTGCAGGTGGACGCGAGTGCCCGCCGGATCACCGGCTCGGTGACGAGCGGCAACTTCTGCGGCTACATCGACGAGGTCGACCGTCGCAGCTACTACACCCTCTATTTCGCCGCCGTGTTCGATCGGCCGTTCACGGCCATCGGCGTCTGGCATGATGAGCGCGTCGTGCCGGACGCGGTCGAAGCCTCCGGCGGCACGACGTATGGCAGCGACGGGTATCCGGCAAACGGCAAGGGGTCGGGCGCGTACGTCGCGTTCGGTGAACGGTCCGGCGTGGCGGTCAACATGCGCGTCGGCATCTCGTACGTGAGCGTCGCCAACGCCGAAGCGAACCTGCGCGCGGAGTCGCCCGAGGGCACGTCGTTCGAGGACGCGGCAAGCCGCGCGCGCAGTGCATGGACCGAAGCGCTCGCCCGCATCGGCGTCGACGGCGGCACCGGCAGTGAGCGGACGATCTTCTACACCGCCTTGTACCACGCCCTGCTCCACCCGAATCTCTTCAGCGACGTGAACGGCGAGTACCGCGGATTCGACGGACAGGTCCACAAGACGGCCGGCCGTCAGCGCGCGCAGTACGCGAACTTCTCGGGATGGGACGTCTACCGTTCACAGCTTCAGCTCGTCGCCCTGCTCGATCCCGGCGTCGCCAGCGACATCGCGCAGTCGCTGCTCAATCAGGCCGATCAGAATCACGGCGAGTGGGACCGCTGGACGCACAACTCGGGCGCCACGCACGTCATGGAAGGCGACCCCTCGCCGGCCGCCATCGCGGGCATCGTCGCGTTCGGCGGCACGGCGTTCGACGTGGACGCCGCATACCGCTCGCTGGCGCGCGCCGCGACGACGCCAACGGCCGCCGACGCGAGCAGCCGGGGATGCCCCGTCGAGTGCCCCGGACAACGGCCGTCGCTCGACGAGTGGCTGAAGCTCCACTACGTACCGGCCGCGTCGCACGCCTGGGGCGGCGCCGGCGAGACCCTGGAGGACGCGGCGGCCGATTTCAGCCTCGCGCAGCTCGCGCGCCGGCTCGGAAAGGCGGCGGAGGCCGACGATTTCCTGCGGCGATCGGGATACTGGCGGAACGTGTTCAACGACAACGTGCGCCTGAAGTCGGACGCCACGACCACACCGGATGCCGCCCGCGACGGATTCGTGCAGAATCGCCGCGCGGACGGCACCTGGCCCGACCTCGATCCCTCGTCGGACGAAGGATTCGCCGAAGGGAGCAGCGCGCAGTACACGTGGATGGTGCCGTTCGATCCCCGCGGCCTCTTCGACGCGATGGGCGGAACGCCGCGGGCGCTCGCGCGGCTCGATGCGTTCTTCCACAATCCGGACGGGTCGTGGGCGCTCACGACCCTCGGCGGGTTGCACACGGAGATGGACAACGAGCCGTCGACCGCCACCCCCTGGCTGTACGATTACACGGGTCGGCCCGATCGTGCCCAGGAGACGGTCCGCCAGGCGATGCTCGCGCTGTGGAGCGACTCGCCGCACGGCATCCCGGGCAACGACGATCTCGGCGCGATGTCCGCATGGTTCGTGTGGGCGGCGCTCGGGATGTATCCGGGCATTCCCGGACGCGCGGAGCTGCTGATCGGAAGCCCGCTGTTTCCGCATGTCGTGATCGCGCGCGGGAACGGCGTCCGGATCACGATCGACGCGCCGAACGCGCGTGCCGACGCGCCGTTCGTCACGCACCTGCTCCTGGACGGGCAGCCGACGACCAGGCCGTGGCTCCCCGACACGTTCGTCGCGGACGGCGGAACGTTGTCGTACGAGCTGTCGGCGCACCCCGACGTTCCGTGGGGACGCGCCCCGGCGGACGAGCCGCCGTCGTTTCCCCCGCCGCGCTGACGGCGCGCCGGTCGTCCGGGCCGGCGCGGGTCCGATTCGACGCGGAGTCCGCGAGGAGGCCCCATGGCGCTCCAGTCGACCGAAGCGCAGTCGTCGGCGGCCGACGATCGTCCCCTCGACGAAACGTGGACCGACGCCGCGGCGGCGCAGCCGGGCAAGGTGGCCGTGCTGGTCGCGCACGGCATGGGACAGCAGGTCCCTTTCGAGACGATCGACCTCGTCTCGCGCCTGCTGCACCGGACGCTGCTCGACGGCGTCGGCCCGGACGCGCCCATCGTCACGCGTTTCGTGCGGCTGCCGGGCAACAGGGTCGTCCCGCGCGCCGAGATCGTCGCCGACCTGCCCGAGGGGCGCACGGAAGTCCATGTGTACGAAGCGTACTGGGCACCGCTGACGGAAGGCGCGGTCACGCTGCGCGACGTCGCGATGTTCCTGGCGCGCGCCGGCGCGAGCGCGTTCCTCACCGGGTCCTGGTTCAGGTTCGACCGCTTCCTCTTCAACGACTGGCAGAGCTATCCCGTCGGGCCGTCCACCGCGCTGCGACTGCTCGAGGCGCTCGCCGCATTCGCCGCGCTGTCAATCCTGAACGTCGCGATCGTCGTCGGCACCGTCGGATGGGCGTTGTCGCCGCGCGGCGGCTGGCCTCCGACCACCCTGCTCGACGCCTGGACCGCCGACCTCCTGCTGTTCGGCGTTCCGATGGCGCTCACCTCGCTGACGCTGTGGCTGGTTGCCCTGCGGGAGCGCGACCGCCGCTATCGCGCAACCGCGAGACGCAGGCCGGGCGGCCGCCTGGGTGACGCCGGCAATGTCCTCCTCCACCTCACGATGCTGCTGCTGATTACCGCCGGGGTGCTCGCAGCCTTGCATGCGGTCGGCCTCGTGCGGACGCCGTTTGCCGGATTCGGCGGCCGGCTCGCGCCCACTTCCAGGTTCCTGGTGTGGACGGGCGCGCTGGCGGTGAGCGTCGTGCTCCGCTGGTTCCTGGTCGAATTCGTCGGCGACGTCGCGGCGTACGTCTCCGCGCCGTGGCTCGACCGCTTCAACCGGCTGCGAGACGCCATCAAGAAGACCGCCGTCGACGTCGGGCAGGGCGTGTACGCCAACCGCACCTACGAGCACGTGGTCGTGCTGGGCCACTCGCTGGGATCGGTGGTGGCGTACGACGTCCTCAACGGCCTCATCAACGACGACCTCCTCGCCTCCGCGGCGCCCGGTGGCCGGCCGCGCGATGTCGTGGCGCGAACGCGCACGCTCGTCACCTTCGGGTCACCGCTCGACAAGACGGCGTTCATCTTCAGGCGGCAGGGGGGCTCGAGCCATGCCGTTCGCGAGGCGCTCGCCGCCGCGGTCCAGCCGATCGTCGTGCGCGACGCGTGGCGCCCTGGCCGCTGGATCAACATCTGGTCGAGGCGCGACTGGATCAGCGGTCCGCTGGAGTACTACGATCGTCCCGGCGAGTCGCGCCACATCGATCGTCGGACGGTCGGCGAGGCGCTCGCCGCCATCGCCGCCGCGCCGCCCGGACACGTGTGCAACGTCGTCGATCCCGACGCCCGCATGCCGGTGCTGGCGCACGTGCAGTACTGGACCAATCCACTGCTCGCGAAGTGTCTGGCCGCGGCGGTGATCCCGCCGCCCTCGCCGCCGGCTGCGGGCGGCCGGGCGGCCTGAGCATCCGGCTGTAGAATCGGGCGGATATGATCGAACAGGATGTCGAAATCCGGACTCCCGACGGCACCGCCGACGGCGTGCTCTTCCATGCGGAACAGCGCCGGCAGCCCGGCGTCATCCATCTGACGGACATCGGCGGCATCCGGCCTGCGACCCGGGCGATGGCGCGCCGCGTGGCGGAGCTCGGCTACACGGTCCTGATGCCGAACGTGTTCTATCGTACGGCGCGCCCGCCCGTGATCGCCTATCCGATCAACATGGCCGACGAGCGGACGGCGAAGAGGTTCGGCGAGCTGGCGGGGCCGCTGACGCTGGACGCGATGGAGCGCGACGGATCCGCCTGCGTCGACTTCCTCGCCGCCCAGCCATCGGCGGCCGACGGTCCGATGGCAGTGGTCGGCCATTGCTTCACCGGCGCCATGGCGCTGCGGATCGCGGCCTCGCGCCCCGATCGCATTGCGGCCGCGGCGTCTTTCCACGGCGGCAATCTGTTCACGGACAAGCCGACGAGCCCGCATCTCGCGCTGCCCCGCGTCAAGGCGCGCCTCTACTTCGCGCACGCGAGCCAGGACCGCACCATGCCCGCCGAAGCGATTGCCGGCTTCGAGCGCGCGCTCGCGCAATGGGGCGGCCGCTACGAAAGCGAGACGTACGACGGCGCCTTCCACGGCTGGACGGTGTCGGACAGCCCCGTCTACAACCAGCCGGCGGCAGAGCGCGCGTTCGACAAGGTGAGGGAACTGCTCGCTGCTCTGAGTGGCTGACCTCTCACAGGAGGTCAGGAGGAGCCCTCCTGCGTATCAATCGCCCTGCGGCTTCTCCGTCGTCTTGATCCGGAAGGATCCGTCGTCGAATCGGTCGCGGTACGCCCCGTGGCAGGCCTGGCATTGCTGCCCGAGAGCGCCGGCGGCTTTCTTGACGTCGTCCCACTTGCCGGCTGCCGCGTCCTTCTCGATCGATTCGGTCTGCTTGCGCGCGTCCTGCGCCCAGTTGATGGCGTCCGGCCTGTTCCGCGACTTCCAGAACGCCTGCGTGTCAGCAAACGCGTCGGTCAGGGCGGCGGCGTGCTCCTTCGCAGCGTCCCCGTTCGACTCCGTGACGCTCCGGCGCAGTTCCGCGAACGCGGGGCCGATCCGCTTCATGATCTTCTGATAGGCCTCTTCCTGCGGCGTCATCGGCGGCGGCAGCCGCATGGCGAGATCGACGCCGGTCGGCGTGATCACGGACTTGGCAAGCACCACCGGCCTTCCGGCGTACTTCGCAGCCACCTCCGGAGCGAGGTCGATCTTGTAGTCCTTCATCTCGCTGGCGATCTTCGCCTGATCGAACTTGACGAGCTGCCCGAGCACCGTCACGTAGCCGTTCGGCGTCAGCGGGCTGTTCAGGCGCGGCGCGATCACGAGCACGTCCTGCCCCGGCGTCTTCACCGTCGGTTCCGTGAGCGAGAACGCGGTGGACGACAGCGTCTGATTGACGGCAGCCGTAATCGAGACCGGGGCGCCGTAGTAGGCGTCCGGGTGCGAGGCGACGGTGCTGGCGGCGAGCGGCACGACCGGCTTCGGCTCCGGTTTCGCTTCCTGCGCCTTCTCCGGCGGTTTCGCGGGCTGGTTCGGCGTCTGCTGCGCGTGCAGCGCGGCGAAGGACGCGATCAGCGCGGAAACGGCGGCGGCCAGCATCAGCCCGTGTCTGGCCCGCTGGGGTGCGTGCATGGGACTCCCTCCTGAACAACGGCTGATTGTAGTCGAAGGTCAGACCAGCCGTTACCAATATGGTAATTCCCACCCCCAAGAACTTGACGCCGGACGCGCACACGGATTTGTAAGTACTTCCCCTGAAACCAGTTCTGTCCAGCTTCACCCTGCCCCGCTGTTTGCGATCACGTGCGGCGGCCCGCACCACGGGCCTCCAGGTTGAGCCATGAACGGACTGCGAATTCTGGTCTTCGAGGAGCTGCCGGGCACCTGGATCGCCCGCGCGCTCGAGCACGATGCGATCGCGGAAGCCCGCACGATGGATCTCGCGGTGGCGAGGCTGCTCGGATTCCTCGGCGCCCATATCGAGTTCGATCGCCGGCACCGCCGCGAACCGCTGTCGGCGTTCGCCGTCGCGCCGCAGCTGTACTGGACCGCCTTCGCGCGCGCGACCCTCGCCTGCGCCGAGTTGCTGCCGCTCGCGACGACCATGCCGTGGCCCGGCTGCATCACCGTTGCCGTGGCGACCGAGCGTCCGGGCCTTGGCGCGCCGCCGCTCCATCCCCTGCGCCCGCCCTCGCTGCGCCTCGGCCGCAGGTCCCAGTTGACGGAATCGTACGCCTGACGCCGGCGCGACCGGGCGATTCTGGACGCCGGCGGAGAAGTGATCGACAATCCCGGCCATGGCGCGACGGCTCGAGGGACGAATTGCGCTCGTGACCGGCGGTTCGCGCGGCATCGGCCGCGCGTGCTGCCTCAGGCTCGCGGCGGAAGGCGCGGCCATCGCGGTCAACTACCGGCTGGAGGAACGGGCCGCGGCGGGTGTCGCCGAGGAGATTCGTGCCAGCGGCGGCCGCGCGGTTCCGCTGCAGGCTGACGTCGCGGACCGCTCGCAGGTGGACGCCCTCGTCGATCGCGTGCAGCGCGAGCTCGGACCGGTCGACATCCTCGTCAACAACGCCGGCATCCTCACCCGTGGAACGTCGCTCACGATGGACGACGACGAGTTCGACCGGATGCTGGCGGTGAACGTGAAGGGCCTCGTGCACCTCGTGCAGGCGGTCGCACCGCGCATGATCGAGCGGCGCAGCGGCAGCATTGTCAACATCTCCTCGCTGGCCGGACTCGGCACGGCGGTGCCCGACACCACACCGTATGCCGCCACGAAGGCGGCGGTAGTCGTCCTGACGAAGCGGCAGGCGTTCGAGCTCGGCCCGCACGGCATCCGCGTCAACGCGATCTGTCCCGGCTACATCAAGACGGAGATGCTCGCCTCGCTCGACGACCCGGCCAACCAGGCGCGGCTCCGGGCGCTCAACGCGAAAGCCATGCTCGGGCGGGTCGGCGTACCCGACGACATCGCGCACGTGGTCGTGTTCCTGGCGAGCGACGAGGCCTCGTTCATGACGGGACAGGCGCTCGCCGTCGACGGCGGCCGGATGGACTTCCTGACCGCGTCGGCGTGAGAGTCCCCTCCCCGTAACCTTCCCGCGTCGCCGGCGTATCTGTCTGTAGCGCATGCTCACCTTTCACGAGCTGTACGAGCGCCACTACCGCGACGTCTACCGGTTCGCGCTGTTCCTGACCGCCGATCCCTCGCGGGCGGAGGATCTCGCGGCCGACACGTTCGTCCGCGCGTGGACGGCGCGCGGGAGGATCCGCGAGCCGACCGTCCGTGCGTACCTCCTGACGATCGCGCGAAACCTGCATCGCGATGCGATGCGCCGGCGGCGCGACTTCGTGCCGGTCGACGATCGCATCCCCGACGATCGGCCCGGCGCCGACGTGCAGGTGGAGCACGAGGCTGCGCTGCAGCGCGTGCGCGCGCGCCTGCGGCAGGTCGCCCGCGGCGACCGGCGCGCGCTGCTGCTCTACGTCGTGCGGGGCATGTCGTACGGAGACATCGCGCGGACGCTGGGGATCAAGGTCGGCGCCGTGAAGTCGCGAATCTTCCGCGCCCGCGAGGCGCTGGCGGGCGCCAGGGTTTCGGAGAGGCCCGCCGTGGAGAACGGTCATGAAGATCACTCGTGAGGTCATCTACGACCTGCTGCCGTCCTACTTCGCGGGCGAGGTCAGCGCCGACACGCGCGCGCTCGTCGACGAATTCCTCGCCTCCGATCCGGAGTTCTCGCGGATGGCCGAGCGGTTCCGGGCGCTGTTCAACGAACGCGACGCGCCGGCGACCGCGTCCGCGCGCGAGCGCCAGGCGTTCGCGCGTGCCCGCACGCTCACGGAGCGGCGGAGCGCCTGCCGGGCCATGACCGTCGCCTACGCGCTGGCCACGCTGTTCGTCCTCCTCCAGCCCTGGATCGCCGGCCGGCCCTTGCGGCCCGGGCTGTACTTCATGGCGCTGGCGTTCGCGGCCACCAGTGCCGGCTGTGCGGTCCTGTGGTACCGCACCCGGCGTCAGATGTCCGGCTGACGGCCTGCTACAATCCGCGCATGGCGCAGACGCTTCCCCCTTCCCGGTTCGTCAACATCGCGGATCTGCGGCTGGCCGCGAAGCGCCGGCTGCCGCGCGCGGTCTTCGACTACATCGATGGCGGGGCCGAGAGCGAGGCGACGCTCCGCGAGAACTGCCAGGCGTTCGATCGCGTCGGCTTCCGGCCGCGATCGGCGGTCGCGACGCCGGGCTGCGATCTGCGCGTGACGGTCCTCGGCCGCGAGCTCGCGCTGCCATTCCTGCTGGCGCCGGTCGGCAGCAGCCGCATGTTCTATCCTCACGGCGAGGCCGTGGCCGCGCGCGAGGCCGGCAGGGCCGGCACCGCCTACATCCTCTCGACGCTCTCTGGGTGCCGGCTCGAGGAGGTCAAGGCCGCCACGGACGGTCCGGCGTGGTATCAGCTGTATCTCGTGGGCGGCCGCGACGTCGCGAGCGCCGCCATGGCGCGCGCGCGCGCCGCCGGGTTTTCCGCGCTCGTCGTGACGATCGACACGCCGGTCGCCGGCATGCGCGAGCGCGACGTCCGCAACGGCGTCAAGGAGTTGCTCACGCGCCGCTTCGGAACGATGGCGCCGTTCGTGTCGCAGTTTCTCGCGCGCCCCCGCTGGCTGGCGTCGTTCCTCGCCGACGGCGGCCTCATGTCGTTCCCGAACATCGTCCTCGCCGACGGTCCGATGCAGTACGCCGACGTCGGCGCGGCGCTCGAGCAGTGCGCGGTCGCGTGGTCCGACCTGCGCTGGATCCGCGACGTGTGGCAGGGACCGATTGTCGTCAAGGGCGTGCACACGGCAGACGATGCGCGGCGGGCCGTGGAGGCCGGAGCGGAAGCCATCGTCGTGTCGAACCACGGCGGCCGTCAGCTCGACGGCGTCGCCGCGACGCTGCGCGTCCTGCCGGAAGTGCTCGCGGCGGTCGGCGGACGGACCGAGGTCCTGCTGGACGGCGGCATCCGGCGCGGCAGCGACGTCGTGAAGGCGGTGTGCCTCGGCGCGCGCGCCGTGCTCGTGGGCCGCGCGTACGCCTACGGCCTCGGCGCCGCGGGCGGCGCCGGCGTCGCGCGCGCAATCGAGATTCTGCGCGGCGACGTGATTCGCACCCTCAAGCTGCTCGGCTGCCCATCGATCGGGGCGCTCGACGACTCGTACGTCTTCGTCCCGCCGGAATGGGCCGCCAGGGAATGGAGCGCGCCTGCCGGTTGAAGCCCGCGGAGCGAGCGGGGGCGAGAGGCCGGAGCCGGGCGAAGGCTCGCCGCAGCGATCAGCTAGAATCTCACCCGTGACTTCCGCCGTCAGGACTTCTGCACCCGTCCGCTGGGCCGCCGGCGTCTGCGCGGGCGTGCACGCGGCCGGCTGCCGGCACGTCGTCTACGTGCCCGACAATCCGCTGTCGCACGTGCTGCGATGCTTCCACGAATCGTACGCCGACGTCGCCACGCTCATCGCGACGCGCGAGGAAGAAGCGTTCGGCATCGCGGCCGGGCTGTACCTCGGTGGCGCGCGGCCGGCCGTGATGCTGCAGTCGAGCGGCCTGGGCAACTCGCTGAACGCCATCACGTCGCTGCTGCTCCCCTATCAGATCCCGGCGCTCGTCGTGATCAGCATGCGCGGCGGGGCCGGCGAGTGGAACGCCGCGCAGATGCCGATGGGACATGCCGTCGTTCCGGTCCTCGACACGCTCGGAATTCCCCACGCCACCGTGGATGATCCCGACGACGCAGCCGAGGCGATGGTCCTGGTCGGGCGCACCGCGTTCGGCACGCGCACGCCGGGCGTCTGCCTGCTGCCGCGGCACCTGACCGCGCCCGCGGCGGTGGTCGCATGAACCGCCTCGAGGCGACGCGCATCTTCGCGGACGTCGTGCGCGACGCGCCGACGGTCGCAAGCCTCGGCCACCCTGCGTACGACCTCTTCACGGCGGCCGATCGGCCGGCCAACTTCTACACGTGGGGCAGCATGGGGCTCGCCTCGTCCATCGGCCTCGGCCTCGCGCTCGCCCGGCCTGCCGCGCGCGTCTTCGTGCTCGACGGCGACGGGTCGCTCCTCATGAACCTCGGCGCGCTCGCCACGATCGGCTGGAGCCGTCCGGCCAACCTGGCCATCGTGGTCTGGGATAACGCCCAGTACGCGACGACCGGCGGCCAGGACACGGCGACGGCGCACGGCGCCGATCTCGAAGGCGCCGCGCGCGCCCTCGGGATCGAGCGCACGGTCACGGTCCGCACCGACGCGGAGTTCCGCGCGGTCCTCGCGCGCGCGCGCACCGATCCGGGCCCATGGCTCATCGTCGCGAAGGTCGAAGAGTCGGCGCCGACGGCCAGGCCGCCGCTCGACTGCGTGTTCATCAAGCAGCGGTTCATGGCCGCGATCGGCTGCCCGGAAGAGGCCACCCGGGGGGGCGCGTGATGGCGCGCGACGGTGGCGCCGCGGCCCGCTTCGGCGCCTTCGCCATCGAAGCGGCCCCGCCCCCGGAGGCCCGCGCCAGGGCAGCAGCCGCCGTGCTCGACACGATCGGCGTGGCCATCGCGGGCTCGGCCGAGCCGGCCGCGCGCATCGTCCAGCAAGTGGTCGCGGCCGAATCGCCGGGTGAAGGAACGATCCTCGGCACCCGGGTCCACGCGAGCGCGTCGGGCGCCGCGCTCGCCAACGGCACGGCCGCCCACGCGCACGACTTCGACGACATGTGCTTCGTGTCGCTCGCGCATCCGAGCGCGCCGCTCGTCGCGGCCGCGCTGGCGGCGGCCGAGCAGGCGCACGCGTCCGGCCGCGCGCTCCTCGATGCCTACGTCGTCGGATTCGAGCTGGAAGCGCGCCTCGGTCGGACCATGAATCCGAGGCATTACCAGCGCGGATGGCATTGCACCTCCACGCTCGGGACGGTGGGCGCGGCCGCCGCCTCCGCGCGGCTGCTTGGCCTCGACACCGGCGCCGCGGGTCACGCCGTCGCGATCGGTGCGTCCTCGGCGTCCGGCCTCAAGGAAAACTTCGGCACGATGGTCAAGCCCCTTCACGCGGGGCTCGCGGCGCGCAACGGCGTGCTCGCCGCGCTCCTGGCCGGTCACGGCATGACGGCGAGCGCGCTCGCGCTCGACGGCCCGCAGGGGTTCCTGCACGCGATGGACGGCGAACACCCGTCGCTCGATGCCGAAGCGGGCGATCTCGGACGCCGCTGGGAGATCCTCGACACCGGGATCGCGGTCAAGCTCTATCCCTCGTGCGCGGGTACGCACCCGACGCTCGACGCGATCCTGGACCTGCGGCGCCGCGAGGCCTTCACGGCAGTCGATGTCGAGAGCGTCGACATCAGGGTGGACTCGATCACGCCGACCGTCCTCATCTACGACCGGCCGGCGACCGGTCTCGAAGCGAAGTTCAGCCTGCCGTTCTGCGTGGCGGCGGCGATTGCGGCCGGGCGGGTCGGCCTCGACACGTTCGACGTGGCCGGGCTCGGAGATCCCGCGGTCGCTGCGCTGATGCCGCGCGTCACGATGCGAGCGGATCCGGCGCTCGACGGGGTCGCCGCGCCGCTGACCCAGGCACGCATCGCCGTACGGCTGCTCGACGGGCGGACGCTCACGGCGTCGGCGAGCGGCGCGCGCGGCTATCCCGAGCTGCCCGCCAGCACCGACGAGCTCCGCGCGAAGTTCATCGGCTGCGCGCAACTCGCCATCCCGCAGCCGGCCGCCGAGCGTCTGCTTGCGTCGCTCGAGCATCTCGAGCAGCTGCGCGACGTGCGCGACCTGTTCCTGTAGGGGACGACCTTCAGGTCGTTCCGGGGTAGGGGACGACCGTCAGGTCGTTCCGATGGTAGGGGACGACCGTCAGGTCGTCCCGGTGGTAGGGGACGACCTTCAGGTCGTCCCGGGAAGGACGGTCCACAGACCGTCCCTCTCTACCGGAGATAGCGGCTCGTGATGTTCGTCTGCGGGTCGTAGTCGCTGTCGCACAGCCACCAGCGTGACGTCGTGGGATCGTAGTGCGCGGTCACCCAGTCGATCCCGGCGTCGTGCCGCACGTAGCCCACGTACGGACAGTTCACGAGCGGATCCGTATCGACGACGATGCACTTGGACGTCCATCTGACGTCGAGAGAGGCCCACGCATCCGCGCTCCGGGACCGAAACGGGCTCACGCCGCCGAATTTCACGGTCACGCTTGGCGAACCGACGAACCAATCGGGCTGGATGATGTAATGCATCCGATTGTTCGTGACCTGGTTGAGCTCCTGGTCTCTTCCGGTTCCACCCGCCCCGCAGCCTTCCAGGAAGTTGTGGACCACGGTCGTCGGCGCCACGGAGGACTGCGAGAACAGGTCCAGGAAGTCCTTCGCCATGCCGCCCACTTCTTTCACCGAGTCGTGCAGGCTGACGACCGTCGTACCCGTGACCTTGTTCTCCGCAGGGACGGGCAGACCGTTGGGATCGGCCGTGTCGTACTTTTCGATGACGGTCACGGTGAGCGTCGCGGACTTGGAATCGGGCACCGCCTGCGGCGCATGCCATTGCACGGCTCGGCCGCTGCCGGTGAACGAGCCTCCGGCGTCCGACTTCCATTCGAACTCGAGCTGATCGACCGGCGTTTCGGCGTCCTGCACGGTCGCGGTCACCGCAATCGTCTCGTCGGCGTCGGCGAACTGCGCCGGTTCGTGCGGCTGCGTGCCCTGCGCGACGATCGACGTGATCAGAGGCGGCGTATTGACCTGCGGCGCCGGCACGACGTAGGTAAACGCGCTCGGCAGTTTCGCGGTCTGTCCGTTGCCGGTCACCACGACGTCCACGCTCCCGGCGACATGGGCGCCCGTCGTCGCGGTCAGCTGCGTCGGGGATGCAACGGTGACGTTCGTGGCCGCCGTCCCGCCGAAGCTGACCGTCACGCCGGAGTCGAAATGGCTGCCTGTCACCGTGACGACGGTGCCGCCGAACGTCGTGCCGCTGCCCGGCTGCGCACCCGTGATCGTGATCTGATTCGTCGGCGCGGTCGGCGAGTGGCCGCATGCCGCGGCGAAGAGGAGGCCGCAGCCGGCCAGGAGCGTCAGCTTGCGCATAAAGATTGTGTGTGGACTGCCTCGAGAACACCAAGCAGTCAGAGAATCATTTTAACCTGCGCGGCGCAGCGTGCAGATGAGGACGGCCTAAAGGCCGTCCCCTACCGGGCGGACTGTGGGACGGCCTGAAGGCCGTCCCCTACCGGGTTCCCCTTGTGAAGGCCGTCCCCTACCGGGTTCCCCTTGTGAAGGCCGTCCCCTTACCGGGCTCCCCCTGGCCGGACTCCACCCGGAGCGGGCACGTGGCCCCGCCGGTAGACCATGAACGTCCGCTTGAACTCGATCACCGGCGTCCCGTGCTGGTTCACGCCGGTCGTCTTCACGGTGACGATGCCGAGATTCGGTTTCGTCTTCGACGGCCGGGTCTCGAGCACCTCGCTGCGCGCGTAGACCGTGTCGCCCTCGAACAGCGGATTCGGCAGCCGGATTTCGTCCCATCCGAGGTTCGCGACCCCGTTCATCGTCAGGTCGGTCACCGACTGGCCGGTCACGAGCGCGAGCGTGAAGCAGGAGTTCACCAGCGGCTTCTTGAACTGTGTGTGACTCGCGTACTCCGCGTCGAAGTGAATCGGGTTGGTGTTCATCGTCAGGCACGTGAACCAGATGTTGTCGGCCGGGATGATGGTGCGGCCGAGCGGATGCTCGTACACGTCGCCGACCTCGAAGTCCTCCCATACGCGTCCCGTCCAGCCCTGCTTGACTGCCATTCAGATCATCGCCTCCTTCGTCCATCGCTCGATGTCCGACGCATCGAACCCGAGCTCGCCGAGAATCGCCCGCGTGTGCTCGCCCAGCGCCGGAATCGGTCCCATGACCGGCTCGACGCCTTCCATGCGAACCGGCGGCCGCAGCGCGCGGAGCGGACCGGCGGGCGACCCGATCTCCCGCCAGCAGTCGCGCTCGCGCAGCTGGGGATGCTCGATCCACTCCTCCACCGAGTTCATCCGCGCGTACGCGATTCCGGCGGCCTCCAGCCGCGCCATCGCCTCCGCCGACGTGAGGGCGCCGAAGACGGCCCCGATGGCCGACGCGAGCGGCTCGCGATTCCTCACGCGGTCCGGGTTCGAGCGGAAGCGCTCGTCGCCGGCCAGCTCGGGCCGCCGCAGGACGTCGGCACAGAACCGGGTCCACTCGCGCGCGTTCTGGATAGCGAGGTACACCTGGCCGTCGCGCGTCGGGAACGGACCGTACGGCACGATGGACGCGTGGTTCGGCCCGCTCCGCCGCGGCGCCCTGCCGCCGTAGCCCGCGTAGTACGCCGCGAACCCCATCCACTCGCTGAGCGCGTCGAACAGCGACACGTCGATCGCAGCGCCCTCGCCGGTCGTGCCGCGGGCGATGAGCGCCGTCAGAATCCCCGAGTACGCGTACATGCCGGCCGCGACGTCGGCGACCGAGATCCCGACCTTGCTCGGCGTCTCCTCCGTCCCGGTGATCGACATCAGGCCGACCTCGCTCTGGACGAGCAGGTCGTACGCCTTCTTCGACGCGTACGGGCCGGCGGTGCCGTAGCCCGAGACCGTGCAGACGATGAGCCGCGGGTACTTCGCCCGAAGCCGCGGCGCATCGGTCCCCAGGCGTTCCGGCGCGCCGGGCGCGAGGTTCTGGACGAAGACGTCGGCGCGCCGGAGCAGCGCGTCGAGGACGCGGCCGGCGTCCGGGTGCTTGAGATCGAGCGTCAGCGACTCCTTCGCGCGGTTCAGCCACACGAAGTAGCTCGACAACCCCTTCGTCGTCGAGTCGTACGCGCGGGCGAAATCGCCGCCGTCGGGCCGCTCGATCTTGATCACCCTCGCGCCCAGATCGGCGAGCTGCCTGGTGGCGAACGGCGCCGCCACCGCCTGTTCGAGCGCGACGACGGTGATTCCTTCCAGAGGCAGCATGGAACTGGCGATTGGCGATCGGGTGGTCGGCGATTCGTCCGCGATCTGCTTGAGGATTGTCGGGCGGTCGACAATCACTCGGTCAATAGGATCTCGGCATCCCGAGCACGTGTTCTGCGACGTACGCGAGAATCAGGTTCGTCGAGACCGGCGCCACCTGGTACAGGCGCGTCTCGCGGAACTTGCGCTCGATGTCGTACTCCTCGGCAAATCCGAAGCCGCCGTACGTCTGAACGGCCGCGTTCGCCGCTTCCCAGGACGCATCGGCGGCGAGCAGCTTGGCCATGTTGGCTTCCGCGCCGCAGTTGTCGCCGCGATCGAACAACTCGGCGGCGCGGAACCGCATCAGGTCGGCCGCCTCCACGTTGACGTGCGCCCGGGCGATCGGGAACTGCACCCCCTGGTTCTGCCCGATCGGCCGCCCGAACACGATGCGCTCCTTCGCGTACTTCGACGCGCGCTCGACGAACCAGCGGCCGTCGCCGACGCACTCGGCCGCGATCAGGATGCGCTCGGCATTGAGGCCGTCGATCAGATACCGGAACCCCTTGCCTTCTTCGCCGACCAGCGTATCGGCCGGCACGACGAGATCGTCGAAGAACAGCTCGGTCGTCGCGTGGTTCATCATCGTCCGGATCGGGCGGATCGTCAGGCCGTGACCGACGGCCTCCCGCAGGTCCACGAGCAGGATCGAGAGGCCTTCCGTCTTCTTCTTCACCTCGTCGAGCGGCGTCGTGCGGACGACGAGCAGCAGGAGATCGGAGTGCTCGGCGCGTGAGATCCAGACCTTCTGGCCGCGGATGACGTAGCCGTCCCCCTTGCGTGTGGCGAGCGTCTTGAGCTGCGTCGTGTCGGAGCCGGTCGTCGGCTCGCTGACGCCGAACGCCTGCAGCCGCAGCTCGCCGCTCGCAATCTTCGGCAGGTACTGCCGCTTCTGGGCTTCGGAGCCGTGCCGCAGGAGCGTGCCCATCGTATACATCTGCGCATGGCACGCACCGGCGTTGCCGCCGCAGTGGTTGATCTCCTCGAGGATGATCGACGCCTCGGTGACGCCGAGTCCGGAGCCGCCGTACTGCTCGGGGATGAGCGCCGCCAGATAGCCCGCGTCGGTGAGCGCTTTGACGAACGCGTCGGGGTACGCGCGCGCCGCATCGAGCTCGCGCCAGTAGCTGTCCGGGAACGACCCGCACAGGTCGCGAACCTCGCGGCGCAGGTCCTGGTGGAGTTCGATGGTCGGCATTGTTCTCCAGTAGGGGCCGGTCTTCAGACCGGCCCGCCGAGACGCCCGATCATACCCGCTCGGAGTAGTATGGTGCTCCTGATGGCCGGAGTCGCGGACCTCGTCGTGCGCCGGCTGCGTCAGTCCGGCGTCTCGACGATCTTCGGCGTGCCGGGCGGCGGCGGCAATCTCGACCTGATCGAGGCCGCGGGCCGGACGGGCCTGCCGTTCGTCCTCACCGCGACGGAAGCCGCCGGCGTCGTGGCCGCGATTGCGCAGAGCGAAATCACCGGCCGCCCGGGCGCGTGCCTGACGACGCTCGGACCGGGCGCCGCGTCGGCGGCCAACGGCGTGGCGTGCGCGATGCTCGAGCGCGCGCCGGTCCTCGTCTTCACGGACGGCTACGCCCGGTCGAGCGCCGGGCGATTTCCGCACCAGCGGCTGGATCACGCGGCGCTGTTCGCGTCGATCACGAAGGCGTCGCTCGCGCTCGACGCCGACGGCGCCGACCGGATTGTCGCCGATGCGCTCTGCACCGCCGCCGCGTCCATGCCGGGCCCGGTCCACGTCGACTGCCCCGCCGACGCCTTCGGCCCCTCGACACGGCGCGGGCCGTCGACGGAGCGATCGGTGGCGGCGCCGTCGAGTGCGCCTGCCGACCGACGCTCGCGCAGCGAGCGAAGGCCGGAAGCCCCGGCCGGGCTCCTGGCGTGCCGGCGTCCGCTCGTCATCGCCGGCCTCGGCGCGCGGCGTCCGGATGCCGCGGCCGCGATCCGCCGACTGTGCGAATCGCGCGGCATCCCCGCGATGGTCACGTACAAGGCGAAGGGCGTCGTGCCCGACGACCACCCGTGGTTCGCGGGCGTCTTCACCAATGCCGCCATCGAGCGGCCGCTCGTCGAGCGCGCGGACCTGCTGATCGGCATCGGCTTCGACCCGGTCGAGCTGATTCCGCGGCCGTGGACTGTGCCCGCGCCGATCGTGTACTGCGGTCCGTGGCCGGTCGAAGACCGTCAGGTGCCCTTCGCGCACCAGGAGATCGGCGACTGCGGCGAGGCCGCCGATCGCCTGGCCGCCGGCCTGTCGCGGTCGGACTGGACCGGATCGGACGTGCGCGCCGCGGTCGACGAGCAGCGGCGCAGCGTGTCGACGGCCGGCCCTGGCTTCACGGCGCAGCGCGTCGTCACCATTGTCGCCGATCGGCTTGCCCGAACCTGCCGGGTCGCCGTCGATGCGGGCGCCCACATGTTTCCCGCCACGGTGCTCTGGCCGGTCGGCGAGCCGAACGGCATGCTGATCTCGAACGGCCTGTCGACGATGGGGTTCGCCCTGCCCGCGGCGATCGGCGCGGCGATTCTCGAACGCGGGCGGTCGGTCGTCGCGCTGACGGGCGACGGCGGGCTGCTCATGTGCCTGGGCGAGCTGGCAACGGTCGTCCGGGAGCGGCTTCGCGTCATCGTGATCGTGTTCGCCGACGAGTCGTTGAGCCTCATCGAGATCAAGCAGCAAGCCCGGCAGTTCGCGCCGGCTGGAGTGGCCCTGGGCCGGATAGACTGGCAGCAGGTGGGCCGCGGTTTCGGTCTCGACGTGTATTCCGCCGCCGACGAGGGCTCGTTCGAGCGCGCGGTCGAGGCGGCGGCCGCCGGGCGGGGGCCCTGCCTCGTCGAGGCACGCATCGATCCACGCAACTACGGCGCGACCCTGCGCGCCGTCCGCGGGTGATCCCGCGCCAGGGGGACACATGGCAGTGACGACGGCGTTCGAAGGACTCATCATCGACGGGCAGCGCGTCGCGTCGTCCGACGCGCAGACGTTCGACGTCTTCGACCCCTCGTCCGGAGACGTGCTCGCGAGAGTCGCCAAGGGGACGAAGGAGGACGTCCGGCGCGCCGTGCAGTCCGCGCACGCCGCGCTCGAAGCGAAGTCGTGGGCCGGCATCACTCCGGCCGAGCGGGGCCGGATTCTCCTCCGGATCGCCCAGGCCATCCGCGAGCGCGCCGAGGAGCTCGCGGAGCTCGAGAGCCGCGACAACGGCAAGCCGCTCGGTCAGGCGCGCACCGACGTCCAGGTGGCCGCCCGCTACTTCGAGTTCTTCGGCGGCGCGGCCGACAAGATCATGGGGCACACGATCCCGCTCGGCCCGGGGCTGCTCGACTTCACCGTCCGCGAGCCGATCGGCGTGTCGGGCCAGATCATCCCGTGGAACTACCCCATTCAGATCGGTGCGCGGGGCATCGCGCCGGCGCTCGCCGCCGGCTGCGCCGTCGTGCTGAAGCCGGCCGAGGACGCGCCGATGACCGCGCTGCGGCTCGGCGAGATCGCGCTCGCCTGCGGCGTCCCGCCGGGCATCGTCAACGTCGTGCCCGGCTTCGGACCTGAGGCGGGCGCCGCGCTCGCGAGCGATCCGGACGTCAACCAGGTGACGTTCACCGGATCGATCGAGGTCGGCATCCTCGTCGCGAAGATGGCGGCCGACAACATCGTCCCGGTCGTGATGGAACTGGGCGGGAAGTCGCCGAACATCGTGTTCGGCGACGCGGATCTCGACGCGGCCGTCCACGGCGTCTCGACGGCGATCTTCCAGAACGCAGGGCAGACCTGCTCGGCCGGATCGCGCCTGCTCGTAGAGCGGAAGGTCCACGACGCGCTGGTGGAGCGGATCGCCGCGCGCGCCAGGGGCATGCGGATCGGACCGGGGGTGAGCGACCCCGATCTGGGGCCGATCATCTCGCAGAAGCAGCTCGAGACGATCGAGCGTTACGTGAACATCGGAACATCGGAGGGCGCCACGGTCGTGGCCGGCGGGACGCGACCCGAAGGGACGTCGCTCAAGGGCGGCTATTTCTTCGCGCCGACCCTGCTCGATCGCGTGGAGCCGGACATGCGTGTCGCGCAGGAGGAGATTTTCGGACCGGTGCTGTCGATCATTTCGTTCGACGACGTGGAGCAGGCGGCGCAGCTCGCCAACCGGACGCAATACGGGCTCGTCGCCGGCGTGTGGACGCGTGACATCAACAAGGCGCTGGCGCTGGCCTCGCGCATCAAGGCCGGGCAGATCTACATCAACACCTACGGCGCCGGCGGCGGCGTCGAACTGCCGTTCGGCGGGTACAAGAAGAGCGGCTACGGCCGCGAGAAGGGGCTCGAAGCGCTCGCCAGCTACACGCAGGTGAAGAACGTGTGCGTCAGGTTCCCGGGGTAGCGGAGGCCGTCAGCGTGCCCTGCCGAGAATCCTGCGGGCGCGTTCGACGACTGGCACGTCAACCATCCTGCCTTCGAGGCGGATGACGCCCTCGCCGCCTGCCTGCGCCTCCTCGTAGGCAGCCACGATCCGTCGCGCAAGGGCGATCTCGGCCGCGCCCGGCGTGAACACGTCGTGAATCACCTCGAGCTGCGCAGGGTGGATCGCCATCTTGCCGTGAAAACCCACGGCCCGGGCGCGGAGGCAGTCGCGGCGAAGACCGTCGGCATCGTTCAGGTCCACGAACACCGCGTCGATGGCGTCGGCGCCCGCCGCCGCGGCAGCCAGCACGACGGTCGACCGGGCGAGCGCGAGCTCCTCGCCGTCGATCGTGCGCGTAATTCCGAGCTCCGCCGTCAGATCCTCGGCGCCGAAGAGGAGCGCCGGCACGACCGCCGACGCGGCGGCGATCGCGGCGGCATGGAGGATCCCCTGCGCAGTCTCGAGCAGCGGCAGCACCGGCGTGTCGATCGTGTGCGCCACTTCCTCGACGATCGCCGCGCTCGCGGCTTTCGGGAGGACGATGGCGTCGAAGGCGCGATGGCGGGCGAAGAACTCCAGCTCGGCTGCCCAGGTCGCCGATCGGGCCGCGTTGACGCGGACGAATCGCAGAACGCTTCCGGCCGGTGTCGCAGCGAGGAACTCGCCCACGCGCTCCCGGGCGCGGGCCTTCTGCGTCGGCTCGACGCTGTCCTCGAGGTCGAAGACCACGGCGTCGGCGCCCGACGCCAGCGCCTTCTCGAACCGGTCGGCGCGCGTTCCCGGCACGAACAGCAGCGAGCGGAAGGGCCTCATGGCGGGACATTAAATCAGAAGATCCAAGATCGGAAGATCATAAGATGTCACCCGGAGGGTCGATGGAGACGCTCGGATTCATCGGGCTGGGGCGGATGGGACGCCCGATGGCCTCGAACCTGTGCCGGAAGGGGCATCGGCTCGTTGTCTACGACATCAATCCGCAGCCGGTGAGCGATCTCGTCGCGCTGCAGGCGCGCGGCGCCTCCTCGCCGGCCGACGTGGCGGCGGCCAGCGACGTCGTGTTCACCATGCTGCCGGATTCGAAGGCGGTCGAGGAAGTCGTCGCCGGCCGGGACGGCGTCATCGCCCACGCCCAACCGGGCGCAATTCTCGTGGACATGAGCACCATCGATCCGCTGGTGACCGATCGGCTGGCCGCGGCGGCGCGGGGACGCGGCCTCGCCTTCGTGGACGCGCCGGTGGGACGTCTGGCGAGCCACGCCGATCGCGGCGAGTCGCTGTTCATGGTCGGCGCGGACGAGGCGGTCTTCGCGCGGATCCTGCCGCTCTTGAACGCCATGGGCACGACCGTGCATCATTGCGGCGGCGTCGGAACGGGCATGCGCACGAAGCTGGTGAACAACTACCTCGCCATCATCTCGTGCCAGCTCAACGCCGAGGCGCTCGCGCTCGCCCAGCGCTTCGGCCTGTCGCTCGAGCGCACGCTCGAGGTCATCTACGGAACCACGGCGACCAACGGGCAGCTGAAGATTGCGTGGCCGGTGAAGGTATTGCGCGGCGACACGGATCCCGGGTTCACGATCGACCTTGCGCACAAGGACCTGACGCTCATCGTCGACGCGGCGAACGCGGTCAAGGTGCCGATGCCGGTCGGCGCGGTCGCGCGGGAAGCGTTCACGGCCGCGCGGACGCGCGGCTTCGGCTCGCGCGACTTCTCGGCCATGGTCGATGTGCTGTGCGACATCGCCGGCATCGACAAACCGCGGTTGAAGTAGCCTGTAGACGAGGTTTCTATGGCAACGGCGTTTCCCAATCTGATCGACGGCAAGGCGGTCCACTCCACGGATCGGAATGCCGACGTGAACCCGTCGAATCTCTCCGATCTCGTCGGCGAGTTCGCGCGCGCGACGACGGCCGACGTCCAGCGGGCGATCGCGGCCGCGCGCGCGGCGTTCCCGAAGTGGGCCTCGACGACGCCCCAGCAGCGGTTCGAGGTGCTCGACAGGGCCGGCACGGAGATGCTGGCGCGCAAGGAGGAGCTCGGACGGCTGCTCGCGCGCGAGCAGGGCAAGCCGCTCGCCGACGCCGTCGGCGAGGCCGCGCGCGCGGGCGCCACGTTCAAGTATTTCGCCGGCGAGGCGCTGCGCAATCACGGCGACATCCTCGACTCGCTCCGGCCGAACATCCAGGTCGAGATCACGCGCGAGCCGGTCGGCGTCGTGGGCGTCATCACGCCGTGGAACTTCCCGCTGGCGATCCCGGCGTGGAAGATCGCTCCCGCTCTCGCCTTCGGCAACACGGTCGTGTTCAAGCCGGCGGAGCTCGCCCCGGCCTCGCCGTGGGAGCTCGTCGACATCGTGCAGCGCGCCGGGCTCCCGCCGGGCGTGCTGAATCTGGTGTCGGGCCCCGGTTCCGTGGTCGGCGCAGCCATCGCGTCTTCGCCGGACGTGGACGCCGTCACCTTCACGGGCTCGCAGGACGTCGGGCCGGGAGTGGCGCGGCTGGCGGTGCAGGCCGGGTCGCGCGTCCAGCTCGAGATGGGCGGCAAGAACCCGCTCGTGGTCCTCGACGATGCGGATCTGGCGACGGCGGTGGCGGCGGCGGTCAACGGCGCCTACTTCCAGGCCGGACAGCGCTGCACGGCGTCGAGCCGCATCATCGTCACCACGGGCATCCACGACCGCTTCGTCGAGGCGATGGTCGAGCGCCTGAAGCGCCTCGTCATCGACGACGCGCTGAAGCCGGGCACCGAAATCGGTCCGGTCGTCGACGAGCGTCAGCTGCAGAAGGACCTGGAGTACGTCGAGATCGGGCGCAGAGAAGGCGCGCAGCTCGCCTACGGCGGCGATCGGCTGAAGCGCGAGTCGGAGGGTTACTACATGGCGCCGGCCATCTTCACCGACACGACGCCGGCGATGCGGATCAACCGCGAGGAGATCTTCGGGCCGGTCGCGGCGGTGATTCGCGTGCGCAACTACGACGAAGCGCTGGCTGTCGCCAACGACACGCCGTTCGGCCTGTCGGCCGGCATCATCACGACCTCGCTCAAGCACGCGAGCCACTTCAAGCGCCACGTGAAGAGCGGGCTGGTGATGGTGAACCTGCCGACGGCGGGCCTGGACTATCACGTCCCGTTCGGCGGCCGGAAGAAGTCCAGCTACGGGCCGCGCGAACAGGGCGCCTACGCGCGCGAGTTCTACACGATCGTCAAGACGAGCTACATCGCGCCATAGGCGCGCGACCTGAACGGAGCGCGCGGTTGTCGCCATCGTGATGACCACCGGGATCTGTGACCTGAGCGCGGTCGACATGGCGCGGGCGCTCCGCGCGAAGCGCCTGTCCGCGCGCGAGGTGATGGCGGCGCACCTCGAGCGCATCGAGCGCGTCAACCCGGCCGTGAACGCCATCGTCACGCTGGTGGCGGACCGCGCCATGGCCGCGGCCGGCGCCGCCGACGAGCGGCTCGCGCGCGGCGATGCGGTCGGTCCGCTGCACGGGCTGCCGGTCGCGCACAAGGACCTCCACCGCACCGCGGGGATCAGGACGACGTTCGGATCTCCGATCTTCGAGCGCTTCGTCCCCGGCGAGGACTCGCTGATCGTGGAACGCGCCCGGAACGCCGGCGCGATCACCGTCGGCAAGACGAACACGCCGGAGTTCGGCGCCGGCTCCCAGACGTTCAACCCCGTGTTCGGGCGGACGCTGAACCCCTACGACCTGACGAAGACCTGCGGCGGCAGCAGCGGCGGATCCGCCGTCGCGCTGGCGTGCGGCATGGTACCGCTCGCCGACGGCACCGACATGGGCGGATCGCTGCGCAATCCGGCCAACTTCTGCGGCGTGGTCGGGATCCGCACGTCGCCCGGGCGCGTGCCGGTGTGGCCGGCGCCGCTCGCCTGGTCGACGCTGAGCGTCGACGGTCCGATGGCGCGGACGGTCGCCGACGTCGCGCTGTTTCTCTCCGCGATCGCGGGCCCCGATCCGCGATCGCCGATCGCCATCGACGAGCCGGGCGCGCCGTTCGCCGGGCCGTTCGACCGCGACGTCCGGGGTCTTCGGGTCGCGTGGTGGACCGGGCTCGGCGGCCTCCCCGTGGATCGACGCGTGGCGGCCGTCGTCGACGCCCAGCGCGCGGTCTTCGAGTCGATGGGGTGCGTCGTCGAAGACGCCGAGCCCGACTTCGCCGACGCCGACGACGTGTTCATGACGCTCCGCGCGGTCGCCTATGTCGGCGGTCTCGGCGAGCTCGTCGAGACGCATCGCGATCTCGTCAAGGACACCGTCCGCTGGGAGATCGATCGCGCCCGCAAGCTGACCGCGGAGGCCATCGGCGGGATGGAGGTCAGGCGCACGCGGCTGTACCACCGGATGCGCGACTTCTTCGAGCGGTACGAGGTCTTCGTCCTGCCGGTCGCGCAGGTGCCGCCGTTCGACGTCACGCAGCCGTTCGTCACCGAGATCGACGGCGTACCCATGGCGAACTACATCGACTGGATGCGTACCTGCTACTACATCTCGGCGACCGGCCACCCCGCGATCTCGGTGCCGTGCGGCTTCACCCCCGAGGGGCTGCCGGTCGGCATCCAGATGGTCGGCCGGCACCGCGGCGACTGGCCGCTGCTCCAGATGGCGCACGCGTTCGAACAGGCAAGGGCGCTGGAGAGACGATGGCGGATCGAGCTGGCATGCGCGCGCTGAAGTTCGTCGTGAACCGCCTGATGGCGCTGTGGCTGGTCGTGTGCGCAGTCGTCGGTTACGTCGTTCCCGGGCCGTTCCTGCCGCTCGGGCCCTGGACGCTGTGGATGCTGGCGGCCGTCATCTTCTTCATGGGCCTGACGCTCAAGTGGGAGGAGATCGGCGGCGTCTTCCGCGCCCCGCGGGCGCTGGCGACCGGGATGATCGTCAAGTGGATCTCGGTGCCGCTCGTCGCGTACGCGGCGGCGGTCATCGCCTTCCGGGACCAGCCGCAGCTCGCCGGCGGCGTCATCCTCGACGGCTCGACGCCGAGCGGCGTGTCGGCCAACGTGTTCACGTTCCTGTCCGGCGGATCGGTGGCGCTCTCAATCGCGATGAGCGCGATGAACACGCTCCTGTCGCCGGTCCTGACGCCGCTCGCGACCTCGCGTCTGGCCGGCACGTTCGTCCACGTGAACGCGCGGGCGATGTTCGTCCAGATGCTGCAGGTCGTGCTCGCTCCGGTGCTGCTCGGCCTGGCGATCCGCGCATCGTTCCGCACGACGGTCGAGCGCCTCCAGCCGGTGCTGCCGATGCTCTCGGCCCTGGCGCTCTATCTGATCGTCCTGGCGCTCGTCTCCGCGTCGGCGCGGTCGATTCAGAGCCAGGCGAACGTCCTGCCGAGGATTCTCGCGATCACGACGACGCAGATCCTGGTGACCCTCGCGATCGGCTATCTCGCCGGCCTGCCGCTCGGGTTCGACCGGCGGGACCGCATCGCGATCATGTTCGAGGTCGGCATCTACAACTCCGGGCTCGGCGCCGCGCTGGCCGCGGCCAATTTCGGGGCGTTCGCAGCGCTCCCGGCGATCGCCAACGCGATGGCGAATCTGGTCATCGGCGCGCTGCTGACGGCGTATCTGGCCCAGCGCGCCGAGAGGATGCCGGTCCCGGTGCCGGGCGAAGGCGTGTGACGATGACACGGAGAGCAGCGTGATGTACGACGATGCGTTGCAGACCCGCCGCTTCGCGGCGGCTCCGCTCGCGGCCGGCCCGGCCGGCCGCCTCCGAAAGGTCGCCTTCGCGTCCCTCGCGTCCATCGTGGTGCCGGCCGTGATGGTCGCATCGGCCCAGCGGCGCGAGGTCTACGCGCCCGCGAACACACCGGGCGAGCTCGGCATCGCCGGCTACGCCAAGGTCCTGTGCTCGGCGGTGTTCGTCTCCGGCCGCAACCCGAAGGAAGCCGCGAAGAACAGCGGCTACTTCCTGCTCGCCGAACACGATCGGCCGAACGTCACCTGGCAGGTCGACCGGGCGCGCAAGGAAGTGCACATGACGCTCGGCGGAACGGTCACCCGCACGGCGAAGTATTTCGGCGACCAGGGCTGCGTGATCCTGCAGCGCGACACCGGAAGAGTGTTCTTCACGCCTGTGCCGGTGAGGACCACGCTTCCGCCCGCCGACACCGAACCGTGGCCGATGGGCGACGAACTGCCCGGCACGCCGCTGCCGCCCGAGGTGGACCGCGCGCGCGTGAACGCCGCCGTCGACGAGGCGTTCTCCGATCCCGAGGCGCTCACAGCCGCGTTCCTCGTCGTCTACAAGGGCCGGATCGTCGCCGAACGCTACATGCCCGGCATCACGAAGGACACGCAGCTCGAGAGCTGGTCGATGGGCAAGAGCCTGACGGCGACGCTGTTCGCCCTCCTCGTCAAGGATGGCGTGTACCGCCTCGACGAGCCCGCGCCGGTCGACGAATGGCACAAGACGCCCGGCGATCCGCGCGCGAAGATCCGCATCGTGGATCTGCTCCACATGAGCAGCGGCCTGCGGTTCATCGCCGGGCAGGATCCGGATTACACCCCCGCCATGGGCTATCCGGACCACATGCTCATCTACACGGGCGCCATCGACGCCTTCAGGCACTCGATCACGCGGCCCCTCCAGTACCCGCCGAATACCGACGGAAGGTACCGCAACTCCGACCCGCTGACGATCGGCTATCTGATCAGGAAGGCCGTCACGGCGCGCGGAGAGGAGTATCTGACGTATCCGCAGCGCGCCCTGTTCGATCGCATCGGGATCCGCCGGCAGGTGCTGGAGGTGGATCCGTACGGCAACTTCCTGATGACCGGCTACGACTATGGCACGGCGCGCAACTGGGCGCGCATCGGCATGCTGTATCTCCAGGACGGCATGTGGCAGGGGCGCCGGATCCTGCCGGAGGGCTGGGCGAAGTTCGTCAGCACCCCGGCACCCGCGTGGAAGCAGCCGGTGTACGGCGGCCTGTTCTGGCTGAACGGCGCCGGCGCGTTCCCGATTCCGAAAACGGCCTACTACGCCGCCGGCGGAGGCGGACAGAACGTCTTCATCATCCCGTCGCGCGACATGGTCGTCGTGCGGCTCGGGCATTTCCGCGGCGCCGCAGCCAGCGTGCCGCGCCTGAAAGCGGCGCTCGCGATGCTGATGGACGCCGTCAGCGTCCGCTGATGCTCGACGAGCGGTACCTCCGCGAGCGCGGCACCGTCTACCTGACGGGCATGCAGGCGCTCGTCCGCCTGCCGATCGACCAGCATCGCCGCGACGTCCGCACGGGGCTTCGCACGGGCACGTTCATCAGCGGCTACCCGGGTTCCCCGCTCGCCGGCTACGACCTCGCGCTCCGCCGGGCGCGCGGCATCCTCGACCGGCACGACATCCTCCATGTCCCCGGCGCCAACGAAGAACTCGCGGCAACGGCCATCAGCGGGACGCAGATGCTCGACCGCTACCCGCACTCGCGCGTGGACGGCGTCGTGGCGCTCTGGTACGGCAAGGGACCGGGCGTCGATCGCAGCGGCGATGCGCTCAAGCACGGCAACTTCGCCGGAACGAGCCGGCACGGCGCCGTCGTCCTCCTGAGCGGCGAGGACCACGAGGCCAAGAGCTCGACGATGCCGTACCAGGACGATTACGCGTTCCTGAGCGCGGGCATTCCGGTGCTGTACCCCGCGTCGGTCGCCGAGTTCCTCGAGCTCGGGCTGCATGCGATCGCGATGTCGCGCTACAGCGGCTGCTGGGTCGCACTGAAGCTGGTGGGCGCGCTCGCCGACGGCGGCGCCACGGTGGAGGTCGATCCCGACCGCCCGTCAATCGTCGTCCCCACGCTCACGATCCAGGGACGTCCGTTTCAGAAGGCCACCGACTTCACGTTCTTTCCCGGCTCGAACGTCGAGACCGAGCGCCGGCTCTTCGAGGAGCGTTACCGCGCGGTCGTCGCGTATGCGCGCGCGAACGGCCTGGACCGCACGCTCCTCGCGCACCCCGGCGATCGCCTCGGTATCGTCACGGCCGGCAAGAGCGCGACCGACGTGGCGCAGGCGCTGACCGACATGGGCCTGGACGGGGCGGCCCTGACGCGGGCAGGCGTGCGCGTGCTGAAGGTCGGTCTCATCTACCCGGTCGATCGGCAGGCGCTGCGCGAGTTCGCACGCGGCCTCGACGATGTCGTCGTCGTGGAGGAGAAGCGCGGATTTCTGGAATCGCAGGTCAAGGAGGCGCTCTACGATCTCGACCCGCGCGTGCGCGTCGTCGGCAAGGCGGACGAAACGGGCGCGCCGCTGTTCCCGGTGCACGGCGGGATGGACGCCGACGCGGTCGCGGAGCGACTCGGCCCGCGACTGCTCCGGTACGCGGAGGAGCCCGGCATCGCCCGGCGCCTCGACGAGCTGCGCGCAACGCGACAGCGGGCGTACGAGCTGCTGCCGGGCCGCACCGCGAACTACTGCTCCGGCTGCCCGCACAACGTCTCGACCCGGCTCGCCGACGGACAGCTCGCATGGGGCAGCCCCGGATGCCATTCGTTCGCGTCGATCATCGAACAGCCCGAACGGCACATCGTGTCGATGACGCAGCTTGGAGGCGAAGGCGCGCCATGGATCGGCCTCGCGCCGTTCACCGATCGCGCGCACATCGTCCAGAACGTCGGCGACGGATCGCTCTTCCACTCGAGCTATCTGAACATCCGCTTCGCCGTGGCGGCGGGCGCCACGCTGACGTTCAGGATCCTCTACAACGGATCGGTTGCGAACACGGGGGCGCGGGACGCGGTCGGGGCCAGGACCGTCCCCGAGCTGACGCGGCTCCTCGAGATCGAGGGCGTGCGCGAGATCGCTGTGCTGACGCCGGATCCGCAGGCGTACCGCGGCGCGGCGCTCGCGTCCAACGCGCGGGTCCACGCCGTGCAGGAGCAGGACGCGGTGCAGCGCGCGCTCGAACAGCGCGGCGGCGTCACCGTGCTGATCTACGACGGGCTGTGCGCGAACGAGCGGCGGCGACGGCAGAAGCGCGGCCTCGCTCCGCCGCCGCAGCGGTTCGTCGTCATCAATCCGGCCGTCTGCGAAGGGTGCGGCCACTGCGGCGCGCTGACGAACTGCATGTCGCTGCACACGATCGAGACGGAGTTCGGATCGAAGACGACGATTCACGAGTCGTCGTGCAATCAGGACTACTCGTGCCTCGGCGGCGACTGCCCGTCGTTCGTCACCGTCGAGACCGAACCGGGCACCGGTTACGCCGGTCCGCGCACGCCGCCGCTCGAATCCGACGCGCTTCCCGAGCCGCACGTCCGTGCGGGCGTCGACCGGCCGTATCGAATCTACATCCCCGGCGTCGGCGGCACGGGGGTCATCACGATCAACGCGCTCCTCTGTCAGGCCGCGCTCATCGACGGCCGGCGCGCGCTCAGCTACGACCAGACCGGCGCCGCGCAGAAATGGGGGCCCGTGGTGTCGAGCATCGTCCTGTTCGCCGGGAGCGAGCGGGCGGCGGCGAATACCGTGGGCGCCGGGCAGGCGGATCTCTATCTCGCCTGCGACGTTGCGGCAGCGGCGATGCCGGCCAACCTCGCGCGCTGCGATCCGGCCCGCACCGCCGCCATCATCAACACCGGCATGCTCCCGACCGGCGAGATGATCCGTGGCGCGTCCGGCGGCGCGGGCCGCCTCGATGCCGACGGCGCTCGGGCGAGCCGGGCCATCGCGCGTTTCACCAATCCCGCTCGGACCATCACTCTCGATGCGCGCCGCGCGGCCGAAGGCCTTTTCGGCGACCACCTGGCAACGAACGTCTTCATGCTGGGCGTCGCGTATCAGGCCGGCCTGCTGCCGGTCGGCGCGCGGGCCGTCGAGCAGGCGATCGAGCTGAACGGCGTGCAGGTCGCGGAGAACGTGCAGGCGTTCCGGTACGGCCGGCTGGCGGTCGCCGATCCGGAGCGCGTCGAGAGGCTGGCCCGCGCCTCGAAGCGGCCGTTCGCCGGCGGCGGCGCAGACAGGCCGCGGGTCCTCGCCAGATCGAAGCGCGCCGCTGCCGCGACGTTGCTCGACAGGTGCGCGGACCTCGACGAGGAGTCCCGGCGGCTGCTCGGCGTCCGCATCGCGGAGCTCGTCGACTATCAGGGCGCGCGGTACGCGGAAGCGTTCGTCGATTTTGTCCTGCGAACGGCCGCGCGCGAGCGCGCCGTGTCCGTCTCCACGCCGGCGATCACGCAAACTGCCATTCGCGGGCTGTACAAGCTGATGGCCTACAAGGACGAGTACGAGGTCGCGCGTCTGTCGCTCGACCCGGCGTTCACAGCCGGCCTCGCGGCGACGTTCGCCAGACCGCGGCGCGTCGTCCATCACTTCCATCCGCCGCTGCTGCGCGCCCTGGGCCTGCGCACGAAGCTGGCGCTCGGCCCATGGATCCGACCGGGGCTGGCGGGGCTGCGCGCCATGCGGCGCATCCGCGGGACGCGCTGGGATCCGTTCGGCTACACCGAGGTTCGCCGCGAGGAGCGCGCGCTCGTCCGATGGTATCGGCAGACCCTCGAAGCGGCGCTCGAGCGTCTGACCCCGGAGACGCAGCCGACGGTCCGCGAGATCGCGGCGCTGCCGGAAACGATCCGCGGGTACGAAGCGATCAAGATGGAGAGCGCACGCGCGGCGCGAGCGAAGGCGGAGGAATTGATGCGGCGTCTGCAGTGAGGGCCTTGAGGCCGTCCGCCTGCCGAAGAGGGACGGTCTGAAGACCGTCCCCTACCGGAGGCGCGGCACGACCGTCACCTGACGGCGCCGGCCGTTGCGGAGTACCGTCAGCACGGTCGGCGCTCCGATGCGATCCTCGGTGAGGTGCCGGTGGAGATCGTCGATGCCGGCGACCGGCTCGTCCGCGCAGGCCAGGATGACGTCGCCATCGCGCAGATCGGCGGCCGCGGCCGGGCTGCCTGCCTCCACTGACGTCACGAGCACGCCCGACGACACCGCGAGTTGATTGGCCCGCGCGAGCGCGCGGGGCACCGGCACGTTCTGTCCGGCGACGCCGATATAGCTGCGCCTGACGCGACCGTCGCGAATGAGCTTCGCGGCCACGAAGCGCGCCGTGTTGCTCGCGATCGCGAACGACAGCCCCTGCGCCGGCAGGATCGCCGCCGTGTTGACGCCGACGACGTCGCCGCGCGTCGTGACGAGCGGCCCGCCGGAGTTGCCCGGATTGAGCGCCGCGTCGGTCTGGATGATGTCGTCCATCAGCCGCCCCGAACGCGATCGCAGCGACCGGCCGAGCGCGCTCACCACCCCGGCCGTCACCGAGTGCTGGAACCCGTACGGATTACCGATGGCGATCGCCACCTGTCCCACGCGCAGCGCCCGCGAATCGCCGAACCGCACCCACGGCAGCGGCGCACCGCCGTCGCTGACGCGGATGACGGCGAGGTCGGTGTCGGCGTCCCGGCCGACGAGATCGGCGCCCGTCGAGCGGCCGTCGGGAAACATCACCGTGATGTCGCGCGCGCGCGCCACGACGTGTTCGTTCGTCAGGATCAGGCCGTCGGGCGTGAACGTGACGCCGGACCCGCCGCCGCGGTCGGCCTCCACCTTCACCACGGCCGGTCCGACGGCTTCGACCGCCTGCGTCACCGCCAGGGAGTACGCGTCGAGCAGCGCCTCGTCGTCTGGTTGAGGTATCACGCCCCGATCGTACGAAGGAAAGCGCCGAGGAGGATCACCCTAACGGGTGGTCCAGGCCATCCCGTCGGGACCGCGGCCGGTCGACAGGCGCTTCGTCACCTGCCACGTCTTCAGGTCGACGACAGCGACCTGGTCGTCGCCGTTGACGGCGACGAAGGCGCGCGATCCGTCCGGCGGAATCAGGATGCCCTCGGGCTGGCGGCCGAGTGGCATCCGCTTGATCACCGTGCGGGCCGCAGCGTCGACGACGACGAGATCGCCGGCGTCGAGGTCGGTGATCAGGGCGTATTTCCCGTCGGGCGTCAGCTTGACGCGGTTCGAGCGCTTCGTCCCGACGTCGACCGTCGCAGCGACCTTTCCCGTCGCCACGTCGACGATCGACACCGCGCCGTCGGCGGAATGGGCGCTCCAGAGCCGCCGGCCGTCGGGCGAAAGGGTGATGCCTTCGGGGCCCTTCCCGACGGGGATCAGCTGCTGCGTCCACGTCCCCGAGGCATCCTGCCGGATCCAGGAGAGGTTGTTCGACCCGATGTTCGACGTGAAGATCGTCTGGGGATCGCCCGTCAGCACCAGCATGTGTGTGGTGGACTGGCCGGTGTGGAACTGCCAGTCGATCCTGTCGGCGCCCGGATCGTAGCGGGCGATCGCCTGGCTGCCTTCGGCGGTGAAGTACAGCCTGCCGCCGGCGAACGCGAGGCCGTGCGGCCGGCTGAGCGGCGCGACGTCGATGAGCCGATGAGCTCTCTGCGCCGCGAGATCGATCATCGAGATCGTGTGGCCGGGCGCCTGCGCCGAGCCGTAGTTGCTGGCGAACGCATAATTCCCGTCCGGCGTCGCCACCAGCTCGTGCGGCTGCTGGCCGGTCGGAACGCGACCGAGCACCGCGCCGGATTCCGGATCGACGATGGCGAGCGTGGCCTCCTCCTTGTCGAGCACGAGAAGCTTCGGCGACGGCCGCTGGGCGGCGGCGAGGACGGCGCCGAACGAGGCGAGCGCGCAGCACGCGAGCAGCTTCGTCATGATCCCTCCACCTTCGCAATCTCCTCTTCGCTGAACCCGGCCTCGCGCAGCACTTCCACCGTGTGCTCGCCGAGGCGCGGCGCGCGGCGCCGCGGGTCGGGCGGCGTTTCGCTCATCTTGATCGGCGACCCGAGCGCGCGCAGGCGCCCGAGCGTCGGGTGGTCGACGTCCACCGCCAGCTCCCGCGCCTGCACCTGGGGGTCGGCGAACACCTGCGCGTAGTCGTTGAGCGGCCCGCAGGGGATGTCGCGTGCCTGGAGCACCGAGAGCCAGTGGCCGCGCGACGCCGTGCGCGTCACCTCCCCGATGAGGGCCGCCAGCGCTGCCCGATGCGTCACGCGGCTGGCGGTCGTCGCGAACTCCGGCCGCGCGGTCCACTCCGGATGCCCGAGCGCGTCGCAGAGCTTCGGAAACAGGCGATCGGTGGCCGCGCCGATCACCACATGGCCGTCCTCGCACTGGAACGCTTCGTACGGCGCGTTCATCCGGTGCGCGGACCCCATCGGCCGGGGCGCGCGTCCGGTCGAGAAGTACTCGGTGGCCTCCCAGACCGACAGCGCGACGCCCGCGTCGAGCAGCGACGTGTCCACGTGCTGGCCGCGGCCCGTGCGGTGCCGGTGCTCCAGCGCGACGAGCACCCCGGCCAGCGCGAAGAGGCCGGCGCCGAGATCCGTCACCGGGATGCCGGCCTTGACGGGCGGGCCGCCCGGCTCGCCGGTGATCGACATGATCCCCGACTCCGCCTGCGCGATCAGGTCGAAGCCGCCTTTCTGCGCGCTCGGCCCGGTCCGGCCGTAGCCGGAGATCGACGCGTAGATCAGCCGCGGGTTGTCGGCCGCCAGCGTCTCGTAGTCGAGGCCGAAGCCGGCCATCACGCCGGGCCGATAGTTCTCGATTACGATGTCAGCGGCGCGCGAGAGACGCGCGAAGGCATCGCGCCCGGCCGCCGTCTTCAAATCGAGCACGACGCTGCGCTTGCCGCGGTTCACGGCGTTGAAGCCGGGGCTGTCGTCGTCCCGCGTCCCCGGCATCTGCCGCGACATGTCGCCGGAGGGCGGTTCGATCTTGATGACGTCGGCGCCGAAGTCGGCGAGGATCATCGCGCAGAACGGCCCGGCCATCACCTGCGTCACGTCGAGCACGCGCAGGCCGGCCAGCGCGCGCGGAGTCGTCGGCATCACGTCTCGTTTGTACCCGAGGGAGGAAACGCTTGTCCACCGCACACACGATTTTCGAGACCGACGGCCCGGTCGCGGTCCTGACGTTCAACCGGCCCGAGGCGCGCAATGCGATGACGTGGGAAATGTACGCCGCGCTCGTCGAGGCATGCAATCGCGTGGACGCCGACGATCGGCTCCGCGTCCTGGTGCTGCGCGGCGCCGGCGGCCGCGCGTTCGTCGCGGGCACCGACATTTCCCAGTTCCAGGCCTTCCGGGGCCGCGAAGACGGCCTCGCCTACGAGGAGCGCATCGACGACGTCGTCGGCCGGATCGAGCGGGTGACGAAGCCGACCATCGCCGCGGTGCAGGGGGTCGCCGCCGGCGGCGGCTGTGCGATCGCGCTGACGTGCGACCTCCGCGTGGCCACCCCGGACTCGACGTTCGGCGTGCCGATCGCGCGCACGCTCGGCAACTGCCTCTCGGGCGCGACCTGCAGCCGCCTCGTCGATCTCGCGGGCCCGGCGCTCGTGAAGGACATGCTCTTCACGGGCCGCTTCGTCGGCGCCGAAGAGGCGCACGCCGCCGGCCTCGTGGACCGGCTCGTCCCGGCCGACGCGATCGCCGGCGTCGTCCGCGATCTCGCGATGGAGATTGCCTCGAACGCGCCGCTGACCATCCGGGCGGCGAAGGAGATGATCCGCCGCGTGCTCGAGAAGCGGCGGCTCGGCCGCGCCGAGGACCGCGACCTCATCGAGCTGTGCTACGGCAGCGAGGACTTCAAGGAAGGCGTCGAGGCGTTCCTCGCCAAGCGAAAACCGCAGTGGCGCGGACGATGACTAGAGATGCCCCAGACGCCGCGCCACGTCTCCGAAGCGCTCGCCCCGGCGCAGGGCCGTCTCGAACTGCCGATCCCGCGCCTCGAGCGCTTCGGCCCGCCCGAGGAGCTCGGCGAGATGAGCGGCTTCGATGCGGATGAGGCCGGTCTCGTCCCCGACGATCCAGTCGCCCGGACGCACGACCACACCGCCGATTGACACCGGCTGGTTGATGGCCTCCACGCGCACGCGGCCGCGGCCGGTCAGCGGCGTCACGTGCCGGCTGCTCACCCACAGGCCGGCCGCCTGGATGGCCTCCAGATCGCGGCAGCCGCCGTCGATCGCCGCGCCCGCCACGCCCCGCCGGACGGCGGCGTCGGCGGCGAGACCGCCGAGCGCCGAGACCTCTGCGCCGCCGAGATCGATCGCCAGCACGCACCCGGTGCCGGCCGCGTCGAGGATGGCGCCGACGTCGAACGCCGCGGCGGAATGATCGCCGAGCCCGGCCGCCGACTCGCGCACCGTCACCGCCGGTCCGGCCAGGCGGCCGCCGCCGCTGCGCCTCGTCAATCCCTGAATGACGCCCTCGAGGCCGGCGGCATCCAGCGCGTCGCTCCAGGTGCTCGTCGCTATCGCGCGGCACCGCGCCACGAGGTTCACATCCATACGCGCATTCTGCCACGACTGCCGCTCGTCCCGACGCGCCCGGGATCGGGCGCCGCACGGCTTGGCGTGCGGCGTCGGGGTGAGGTATCGTCCGAAGCGTGACCGACACCGACGCCGCGCGGCGCTGGCTGCGCACGCTGATCTGGCTCGCCGGAGCTTCGCTCCTTCTCTTCACCGCCTATCGCATGCTGCTCATCAGGCCCGACGCGCGACAACGGGACGCCCAGGGGCGCTGCCTCCTGCAGGCGCACGTGTACACCCAGGGCGAGGGAACCGGGTTTCCACGCCGGATCCTCGGCGTGCAGAATCTGGACCCGGTCGACTGGAACGACGTGGCGATCACCATCAGCGGCGTCGGCACCACCGGATCGCTCGCCGGCAAGCCGACCGGCGACTACGTCCTGCAGTTGCCCGAATACGATGCCACGATTGGGGCGCGAGCGCGGCGCGAGGTCTCGCTCGACGAGTTCCAGCAGGGCGGCGGGCCGCGCTGGGTGTCGATGTCGATGCGCGTCACCCACGCGGTCGTCACCGCAAGCATCGGCGGCGAGTCGTGCCGTTACGAAACGGCGATACCCGAGCCGTAATCTCGAATCGGCGATCGCCGGTCATCCGACTCGCCGATCCCCATCGCCGATCCCCCTGATCGCCGATGCTCTTTAGCCCAATCGGGTGATTCGCGCACGGCGCGCTCCGGCAATGATGCTCTTCAAGGAGCCTACATCATGGAGTCACCCCTCACCGCCTTTTCGAATCAACTCGCCGACGCGGTCGCCTCGGCGACGCCCGGCGTCGTCCAGGTCCATGGCCGGCGGCGTCCGGCGAGCGGCGTCGCCTATTCGCCCGACGTCGTCATCACGACCATGCGCGCGGTCGGCCGCGAGGACGGCCTGCGCGTCCGGCGGGACAGCGGCGAGACCGTCGACGCCGAGCTCGCCGGCTGGGATCCGGCCACGGGCCTGGCCGTGCTGCGGACGCCCGGCGCGAACCTCGCGCCGGCTCGCGTCGCCGCCGCGCCCGCCCGCGTCGGACACCTCGCGATCGCCATCGCCCGCTCCTGGAGCAATGCGCCGACGGCGAGCGCAGGGATCGTCGCCGTGATCGGCGGCCCGCTCCCGACCGGCCCGCACCGGGCCATCGATCAGGTGATCCGGACGACGGCGCCGATGCACGACGGTTTCGCCGGCGGCGCCCTGATCGACACGACGGGAGGCCTGCTCGGCATCGCCACCGCCGCGTCCATTCGGGGCCTCGGCGTCGTCATCCCGACGGCGATTGCATGGAAGGCGACCGAGAGCGTCCTCGAGCACGGCCGCGTGCGGCGCGGCTACCTCGGCGTGTCGGGGCAGCCGGTGGAGCTGACCGGTGGACAGGCCGAGGCCGCCGGGCGCGAGCATGCGCTGCTGCTCGTCGCGGTCACCCCGGACGGCCCTGCGCACGGCGCCGGCCTGCTCGTCGGTGACGTGATGCTCGACGTCGACGGCCTCGCGGTGGAGTCGCCGGAGGATCTGCTCGACGTGCTGCTGGCGACCGGGGCCGGACGCCAGGTCACGATTCGCCTCCTGCGCGGCCTCGCGCCGGCCTCCCTCGCGATCACACTCGGAGATCGGCCGAACTGACCAACCATCGCATGCGCGCCATCCTGGCGGGTCCGGCGGCGGAGCGCGACCGCGTGCGCGAGGCGATCTCGCGCACGCTGGACGTCGTGGCGGAGTACCCGTCGCTCGCAGCCGCCAGAGCGTCGGGAATCGATTGCGACGTCATCGTGCTGGCCGGACAGGGCGCCGCGCCGGCGCACGATGAGGCGCTCGCGGTCGAGGAGCCGCTGACCCCGCGCGAGCTCGACGTGCTGGAGCGCCTGGCCGAAGGGCTGCCCAACAAGGCGATCGCCGCCCGGCTGGGCATCAGCGATCAGACGGTCAAGTTTCACGTGGCGTCGATCTGCGGCAAGCTCGGCGCTGCCAACCGCACGGACGCCGTCCGGCGGGCGGTGCGGCGGGGGCTGATCGCGCTGTGAGCAGCCGGTCGGAGCCGCGAGCGAACCATTTGACTCCCGGCTACGTCAAACCCTCCGACAGGGAGAACCCCATGAGCCTGTGGACCAAGCTGTTCGGCAGGAAGAAGCCGCAACCGGGCCAGCGCATTCGCGTGTGCGTGGAGTGCGGCATGCCGATTGCCGAACACAAGGAATGGTGCAGCATCCTCCGCGGCCAGCGGGAATACGATCGCCGCGCCGCGGCCGCCGCGCGCGAGACCGCGTAAGGATTCCGATCGGGAGCGGGACGGCCTGAAGGCCGTCCCCTACCGGACAGAAGGCCGTCCCCTACCGAGCGTCTCATACCCGCTACCCGGCGGTCTCCGATCCGCGCCCTACCGGGATTTCGGCGCGACCAAAGTGGTCGCCGTCTGCGGGCGTGAATTCGCGCCCGTATTTCACGCCTTCCTTCCTGCCACGCATCTTGCAGAACCAGGGCTTCCGCGCATTCTGTCGGATTCTTCCGAGGAGCTGCCGATGCGAGACGTGTCCTTCACCATCAACGGCACCCCGACGCGGCTGACGGTCGACGAGAGCCGCACGCTGCTCTGGGTCCTTCGCGACGATCTGGGGCTCACCGGCACGAAGTTCGGCTGCGGCCTCGCCGCGTGCGGCGCGTGCACGGTCCTGGTCAACAACGAGGCGGTCCGATCGTGCGCCACGACGGTCGGCGACGTGCACGGCAAGGCCGTCGTCACCATCGAAGGCCTTGCGCACGGCGACGCGCTGCACCCGGTGCAGACGGCGTTCGCCTCGGCGTCCGGATTCCAGTGCGGCTACTGCACGCCGGGCATGATCATGGGGGCGTACGGCCTGCTCCTCAAGAATCCACAGCCGACGCGCACGCAGATTGTCACCGCGCTCGACAGCCACCTGTGCCGATGCGGCGCGCACGTGCGGGTCGTGCGCGCTGTCGAAGATGCGTCGGCCGCGATGAAAGGGGGCGCGCGATGACTCCGTACGACAGCGAGATGATCGTTCCCGAAGGCTGGGGCTTCGCGCGAACCATGGATCGCCGCGAGTTCCTGAAGCTGACCGGCACCGGCCTGCTGGTCGTCTTCGCAATCGATCCGTTCGCCGCCGCGCAGGAGCCGGAGCGGCTGCCGGGCGGACGGCAGGGCTATCCGACCGACCTCAACGCGTACCTGCACATCGGGCCCGACGGCAAGGTCACGTCGTTCGTGGGCAAGGTGGAGCTCGGGCAGGGCGCGATGACGTCGCTCCCGCAGCTCGTCGCCGAGGAGCTCGACGTCCCGCTCGCCGCCGTCGACATCATCATGGGCGACACCGACGTGTGTCCCTGGGACATGGGCACGTTCGGATCGCTCAGCATCCGCCAGTTCGGCCCCGTGCTGCGCGCCGCGGCGGCGGAAGCCCGGACGGTTCTGGTGCAGCTCGCGTCCGAACGGCTGGGCGTGCCGGTCGAAGACCTGACGGTCGAGGACGGCGTGGTCGTCTCACGATCCGACCGCAGCCGCCGCGTCACGTACGGGCAGCTGACGGACGGCAGGCGCATCGAGCGGCATCTGGACGGCAAGGCCGCGCTCGAGCCGGTATCGGCGTTCACGATCGCCGGCCGCACGGCCCCGCGCCGCGACGCGTTCGAGAAGGTGACCGGACGCGCGAAGTACGCGGGCGACATCGTGCCGCGGCACGCGCTGCACGCGCGCATCCTGCGTGCGCCGGCCCACGGCGCGGCGTTCATCGACGCGGACACCTCGGCAGCCGAAGCCGTGCCGGGCGTACGCGTGGTGCGCGACGGCAGCCTCATCGCGGTCCTGCATCCTCATTGGGACGAGGCGGACCGCGCGCTCTCGCTCGTGAAGGCGCGCTTCTCGCCGTCTCCGTCCACGCTCGACGATGCGAACATCTTCGAGCACCTGGAGAAGAACGCGCCGCCAGGACAGGTGGTCGCCGAGGGCGGTGCGATCGAGGAAGGCGGGGAGCTGGCGTCGCAGGTCGTGGAAGCCACGTACCTGGACGGCTACGTCGCGCACGCGCCGATGGAGACCCACTCGGCCGTGGCGGAGTTCGCCGACGGCCGGATGACGGTGTGGGCGTCGACTCAGACGCCGTTCCCCCTGAAGTCGCAGGTCGCGCAGGCGTTGAAGCTCGCGCCCGACAAGGTGCGCGTCATCACGCCGTACGTCGGCGGCGGCTTCGGCGGCAAGAGCGCGTCCCAGCAGGCGATCGAAGCTGCGCGGCTCGCGCGCCTCGCGGGCGTGCCGGTCCGCGTCGTGTGGAATCGGGAAGAGGAGTTCTTCTTCGACACGTTCCGCCCGGCCGCCGTCATCAAGGTGCGCGCCGGCCTCGACGCGGCGAAGACGATCGTGTTCTGGGACTATCGCGTCATCGGCGCCGGACCGCGCGGCGCCGAGCAGTTCTACGACATCCCGCACCACCGGACGCTCGCGCAGGGCGGATGGAACGGCAACCCGCCCGGGTTCCACCCGTTCGCGATCGGCCCCTGGCGCGCGCCCGGCTCGAACAGCAACGCGTTCGCGCGCGAATCGCACATCGACGCGCTGGCGGCTCAGGCCGGCGTCGACCCCGTGCAGTTCCGGCTCGACCATCTGAAGAACGCACGCATGGTGCGCGTGCTGAAGACGGCCGCAGAGCGGTTCGCCTGGACGCCGAAGGCCGCGCCGAGCGGACGCGGCGTGGGCGTGGCGTGCGGCATCGACGCCGGCACCTGCGTTGCGACAATCGCCGAGGCGCAGGTGGACAAGAGCACGGGCCGCGTCAGGGTGGCGCGCGTCGTCTGCGCGCAGGACATGGGCGTGCTGATCAACCCCGACGGCGCGCGGCAGCAGATGGAAGGGTGTATCACGATGGGGCTGGGCTACGCCCTGTCCGAGCACGTGCGCTTCAGGAACGGCGAAGTGCTCGACGCCAACTTCGACACGTACGAGCTGCCCCGCTTCTCGTCGGTCCCGTCCATCGAGACAATCATCGTCGACGCGCCGGAGGTGCCGGCGCAGGGCGGCGGCGAGCCGGCCATCATCACGATGGGGGCGGTCGTCGCGAACGCGATCTTCGACGCCACGGGCGCGCGGCTGCGGCAGATGCCGATGACGCCCGAACGCGTCAAGGCCGCGCTGGCGGCGTCATCGGACACGCGCCGCTGACACCGATGGATCGACGGGAGACCGGACACTCAGGAGACCGGGGCTCGGACCCCGCTCGACGCGCTCCGGAGCGAGTCACGCGGCCGTGATCTCCGGTCTGCTATCTCGTGGTCTCCTGATCTCCTGTTGAAGTCCGCGCGTCCGCGAACAACGCGCCGAGCCGCCTGCAATCGCCGGCATCGAGCGCGATCGTCAGCGCCGCCAGTGCATCCTCGAGATGCGCAGGACGACGTGGGCCGACGATCGCGGCGTCCATGCGCGGCTGCGCGAGCGCCCAGGCGAGCGCCAGCGCGCTCATCGACACGCCGCGGGCGCGGGCTTCGTCGGCGAGAGCAGCCAGCCCGGAGAAGACCGCCTCGCGCTCGAGATGCCGGTACGGCTCCGGCCGCAGCGTCATGCGCGAGCCGCCCGGATACGGGGCGCCCCGGTTGTACTTGCCGGTGAGCCAGCCTCCCGCGAGCGGGCTGAAGGCCGTGAACCCGATGCCGTGCGCCTCGCACAACGGGAACAGCTCGCGCTCCGCCGTGCGGTCGAGCAGGCTGTACGAGTTCTGCACCCACCCGAAGCGAACGAGGCTCCGCGACTGGCTCGCCGCCAGCGCGTGCGACAGGCGCCAGGCCTCGATGTTGCTGGCGCCGACGTACAGCACCTTGCCCGCACGCACGAGATCGTCGAGCGCGCCGAGCGTCTCCTCGATCGGCGTCTCGGGATCCGGCTCGTGAATCAGGTACATGTCGAGGCGGTCGGTCCGCAGGCGGCGGAGGCTCGCGTCGGCCTGCTGCAGCACGCGCCGTCTCGAGAGTCCCCGATCGTTCGGGCCCGGCCCGGTCGGATTGAACACCTTCGAGCTGAGGAGCACGCGGTCGCGGGCGCGCGGCCCGCGCGCCTGCAGCCATCGGCCGATGTACGACTCGCTGCGGCCGCCGCCGTATGCGTCGGCCGTGTCGAAGACGTTGATACCGGCGTCGACCGCGCGGTCCATCAACTCGAACGCCTGCTCCTCGGTCTCGCCCATCCCGTAGAACGCGGGCGCCGAGCCGATGCCGCCGAAGTTGCCGCACCCGAGCGCGACGCGCGAGATCTTGAGTCCGGCAGACCCCAGCCGACGGTACTCCATGGGCGAGAGCGTACTCGGCGCGGGTCCGCCGCGCCACCGGTTTACGGTGCCGTGGCGGTGTAAGATGGCGCCATCATGCGAAGCCTCCAGATCGGCGTGGCGTGCCTGGCGACCATCGTCGGCTCGCAGGCGGCCGGTTCCGCCGTCGTCGTTCTCGACAACGCGCAGTTCCGCGTCTTCCGGACGCCGGACGGCTCGCGCGCCGGCGTCGATCATGCCGGCGGCGTGGTCGTCCCGCTCGATCACCCCGACCGGACCGCGTGGGCCGACGACGCCGCGACTCCGTCGGACGGAGCCGACGGCCCGCTCGTCATCGTCGAGCCGAAGCACGTCGGGGCCCCGGCGCCCGCCGCGACCGGCTCGAATCCCGGCGACGCGCCCTTCGTCGGCATGAGCTTCAAGACGCTGTTCGCGCACGAGAACGTGTCCGCGCTCCGCGCACGGATGGAGGTCGGCGCGCGCGAAGGGTTCCACACGCACGGCTCCGACACGGTCGTCGTGCACCTGTCGGGCGGCGAGATAGAGGACACGGCGAACGGCGTCACGAAGGTCAATCGATGGAAGCACGGCGACGTCGAGTTCGAGGCGCGCGGGTCGAGCCACTCGGCGCGCAACGTCGGCCGGGCGATCGATGTCGTTCTCGTCGCGCTCGGGCCGTCCCGGTGAACGGCCGGCTTCGCCGGCTCGTCGGCGTCAGCTTCGGGCTGGCGGTCATCCTCGGCAGCACGCTCGGCATCGGCATCCTGCGGACGCCCGGCCTGGTCGCGGCGCAGGTCGGCACGATGCCCGCGATTCTCGCGGTCTGGGTCGCGGGCGGGCTCTACACGCTTCTCGGCTCCGTCTGCTTCACCGAGCTCGGGACGATGCTGCCGCAGGCCGGCGGCTATTACGTCTACGCGCGGCGCGCGTTCGGCGACACCACGGGCTTCGCGGTCGGCTGGTCGGACTGGCTGACCTACTGCTCGGTTCTCGGCTACATCTCGATCGGCATGGCCGAGTTCGTCGCGCTCCTCGCGCCGCGGCTGTCGGGCGCCGTGCGGCCGATGGCCGTCGCCCTGCTGATGGCGTTCGTCGGACTGCAGTGGCTCGGCCTGAAAGTCAGCAGCCGCTTCCAGGAATGGACGACGGCGGTGAAGTTCGCCGCGTTCCTCGGGCTCGTCATCGCGTGCCTCGCCCTGGCGGGCGGCCGCGGATCGAACGGCGGATCCGCCGCGGCGCTCATGCCGGCAGCGACGCTCGCCGGCGTGGTCATCGCGCTGCAGTCGGTGGCGATCACCTACGGCGGATGGCAGAGCGCGCTCTACTTCGCCGAGGAGGATCGCGATCCGGCCCGCAACCTGCCGCGCTCGATGATCGGCGGTGAGGCGCTGGTCATCGTCGTCTACCTGCTGATCAACCTGGCCCTGCTGGCGGCGCTGCCGATCCCGGCCCTCGCGCGCTCGACGCTCGCGGCCTCCGACGCGGCGCAGGCGCTGGTCGGCGGCCGTGGCGGCGAAATCGTCACGGTGCTCTCGCTGGTCTCGCTGCCGCCGGCGCTCAATGCCATCATGATGATCGGCACGCGCATCCTGTTCGCCATGGGCCGCGACCGCCTGCTGTGGTCGCGGGCGGCCGCAGTCAACGCCGTCGGCACGCCGACCGTCGCCACGCTGGTCACCACGGCCGTTGCGATCGGGCTGATCGCGACCGGCACCTTCCAGCGCCTCGTCGCGATGACGTCGTTCTTTCTCGTCGCGAATTATTTCGTCTGCTCGCTGGCGCTCATCGTGCTGCGCCGCCGCGAGCCCGCGCTCGCCCGGCCGTTCCGTGCCTGGGGCTATCCCTGGTCGGCATGGATCGTCGTCGCTGGCGCTGCCGGGTTCCTCGTCGGCGTGCTCGCCGGCGATACGATCAATGGAGTCGCGGCGCTCGCCCTCGTTGCGGCTGGCCTCATCGGCCGCGGCCTCTGGGCTTCACCTCGGCGAGCGCCCGTCGCCGGGAGTGGAGCGCTGCCCGATTGAATGTTGGCCCGCGCCGACACCCCGAGCGCGAGAGACTGCGCTCGAGCGCGAGGGAGTTGCGTCAGATTGGCCCACGGCCGGGAAGGGCCCCGCGCCGACACCCCGAGCGCGAGAAGCTGCGCTCGAGCGCGAGGGATCAGCGTCAGGTCGGCCCACGGCCGGGAACGGTCCCGCGCACGACACCCCGAGCGCGAGAGGCTGCGCTCGAGCGCGAGGGATCAGCGTCAGGTCGGCCCAGCGGCCGGGAAGGGCCCCGCGCCGACAC
>JBLMXQ010000015.1:0-18847 GCA_050257855.1 Betaproteobacteria bacterium
GTGGCGTTCCTCCGCCTCCTGGAGCGCGGCCGTGGCGTGCGCGAGCTTCTGCTCGATGTCGGCGCGGGCGGCGCGTTCGAGCTCGACGAGCGCCCGGAGCCGCGCCTGGCCCTCTTCGACCGCTGCTCGTTCCGGCTGGAGCTGTTCGTGCCGGCGGAACGACGGTTCGGCGCTGGCCGTTACCACGGGAGCAGCCGCCTGCACGAGTCGTTCTGGCGTGGCCCCGGGGCGCCGACCGCTCTCACCGGCGCTCACGGCTTGCCCCGACTGCCGGTGCGCACGTGCACGATCGAGCGCACGCCTGACGACGATGGGCAGGTCGCGGAACAGCGACTGGTTTCTTGTCAGGAATTCGTCAGCCTCCAGCTCGAGTGATTCGACCCGGGGGCCGGCGGCCTCCGGCTTGATGACCACGACGAGGGGGCGCGACGCGAGACCGCGCACGTGCGCGAGGACCGAGCGCCAGCTGGTCCGGTCGGTCTGGGCCTCCACGACCAGCGCGGCGAGATCCGGATGCTGATCGATCCATCTTGCGGCGTGGTCGAGGCGGGAGGTCCACGAAACCGAGACATTCCCTGCAATGCCGCGCAAAGCTGTGGCGGCAGCCTCTGCGTCCCTCCGCTCGCTTCCGACATAGAGAATGTTCATGCAGCCGGACGAAGTCGCGGGAACAGTCCGTCCCCTGTATCGGCCGGACGGCCTTCAGGCTGCACGGTCGGCCGTGCCGCCTGCCTTCCCCGCGCACGGCGCCGCGTTCGACAAGGAAGAGCTGGGCCCCGGGAACAGGCGCGGCTTGACGACATGAGTTAGCGAATGCTAACATCACGTCCATGCCACGACGCGCGCGCCCCGCGCCCTGTTACCTGGCGCCCGGCGACGCGCCGGCCAAGAAGAAGATTCTGACCGAGGCGCTCCGGCTGTTCGTACGGGACGGCCTGTGCGAAACGAGCATTCGCGACATCGCCCGGGCAACCGGCTACACGAACCCGGCGCTGTTCAGGCACTTCGCGACCAAGGAGCGGCTCGCCGTGCATCTCTTCGAGCAGTGCTATCTGAACCTGTTTCAGGCAATCGAGCGTGCGATGTCCGGGCAACGGGATTACGCGGCAAAACGGCATGCGTTGATCGCCAGCTATCTCGAGATGCTCGATGCCGACCGCGACGCGCTGCTGTACGTGCAGGACAACCTTCGTCACTTCTGGCCGATGATGCCGGCCAGCGTGAAGCGGTCGTCGATCGTGGGTCAGGTGCAGGCGCTGCTTCGACTCGGGCGCGACGAAGGCGCGGTGACGGATGCAATCCCGATCGAGGTCCTGGTCACGGGCTGGCTGGGCGTGTTGCAGCAGTTCGCCCGCGCCTGGTTCTTCGGCGACTTCGCCGGCTCGGCCCGGCGGCATGGCGCGCGCCTCGAACAGCTGCTCACGCGGATGACGGCGGCGTAGTGGCGGGCGCCCGCCCTCAGGAGTTGCGGTGATGACGAAGGTTCACGCGATCCGCACCGGATCGGTTCGGATCAAAGTCTCGCAGATGGCTGGCCGCGGGCGGGGCATCGCGCGTCTCGGCCACGTGCTGATCGATCGAGACTGGTCCGACTGGGTCCCGATCCATGCGTGGCTCGTCGAGCACGACGAAGGGCCGATTCTCGTGGACACCGGTGAAACGGCGCGGGTGCATCAGCGGGGCTACCATCCCCGCTGGCATCCGTTCTTTCGACGCGCGTCGCAATTTCAGCTGACGCCGGACGACGAGATCGGTGCGCAGCTACAGAAGATGGGCGTGCGGACGCGCGATATCCGTCAGGTCGTGCTGACGCATCTGCACACCGATCATGCGGGAGGACTGGCCCACGTGGTCGGCTGCAGGACGTGGCTGCATCCGATCGAATGGAATCGCGCGCAAGGGATCCGCGGTCAGGTGCAGGGCTATCTGCCCCATCGCTGGCCGCGGTGGTGGGACCCGGAGCCGCTCCGGTTCGAGTCGCTCGCGTTCGGTCCGTTTCGCGAGCGGATGTCGCTGACGAAGCGCGGCGATGTGTTCGCCGTGCCGACACCCGGGCATACGCCGGGGCACGTGTCGGTGATCGTGCAGGGTGCGCCGTCAGTCTTCATTGCCGGCGACACGAGCTATACCGAGGAGCTGCTCAGGCAGGGCGTCGTCGACGGTGTGAGCCCGGACGAAGACGTCGCGCGTCGGACGAATGAGCGCATCCTCGCCCTTGCGCGCGAGCAGCCGCTGGTCTACCTTCCGTCGCACGATCCCCGGAGCGCGGATCGGCTCGCGCGGCTGGCCACGCTGACGCCGCCGGCGGCGTGATTTCTTCATCGATCCGCACGGGGGAAGACCCGGGTACGCGGCGTCACGCCAGCCAGGCGGCCGCCGCCGCTCAGGTCAGCGCCAGATATTCGTGCGCGAGTCGCACCACCATCGATCCTTCGCCTACGGCTGACGCGACGCGGTTCATCGCGCCGGCGCGGACGTCGCCGGCCGCGAACACGCCGCGGACGCTGGTCTCGAGCAGCAGCGGCTCGCGCGATTCCTTCCAGATGCGCGGGTACGCCTCGGCCGCCATCAGGTCGCGGCCGGTCAGGACGAATCCCCTGGCGTCGCGCACGACCTCGGGCGGGAGCCAGTCGGTTCGCGGACGGGTGCCGATGAACACGAACAGCGCATCCGCTTCCTCCACCCGGCACAGGCCGTCGTCCAGCGAGGTGAGCGCCACCCGTTCCACGTGGCCGTCGCCTTCGACCCTCTCGATTTCCGTCCGAGGCCGAAGGCGGATGTTGGGGGTCTTCTCGATCTGATCGATCAGGTACTGGGACATGGTGTCGCGCAGGCTCTCGCGGCGCACGACGATCTGCACGTCTTTCGCGTAGCGTGCCAGATACATCGCCCCCTGACCCGCCGAGTTTCCGCCGCCGACGACGAGCACGCTCCGGCCGCAGAACGCCGGCGCTTCCGTCGTGGCTGCGCCGTAGTACACCCCGGCCCCCGTGTGTTCGGCCACGCCGGGCGCGGGATGCTCGCGGTAGATCATGCCGGTGGCGACGAGCATGGTCCGCGTGACGAGCTCGCGGCCGTCGGCGAACGTGAGACGCTTGTATCCCGCGTCGATCGAGACGCCGGTCACTTCGAGCGGCGCGAGAACCTCGGCACCGAGCCGCTGCGCCTGCATGAGGGCGCGGCGCGTCAGCTCACTGCCGCTGACGCCGGCCGGAAACCCCAGGTAGTTCTCGATCCGGGAGCTCGTGCCCGCCTGCCCGCCCGGCGCGTGCCGGTCGATCAGCAGGGTCCGCAGCCCCTCCGATGCGCCGTACACGGCCGCCGCGAGGCCGGCGGGACCGGCGCCGACGATCACGAGGTCGTAGACGTCGAACGCCGCCGAGAGCAGCCGCCCGAGGCGCTCGGCTACCTGTCGCGGCTCCGGGTTGCGCAGCACGGATCCGTCTTCGAACAGCAACGCCGGAAGCTCATCGCCGCCAACCCCGGCAGCGTCCAGCAGGGCGCGCGCGTTCGGATCCCGCGCGACGTCGAACCAGCGATAGGGAATGAGGCTGCTGGCGAGGAAGTCCTTGATCGCATGCGATCGAGGCGACCACTGGTGTCCGACCAGCCTCAGGCCCTTGGCCTCGGGCAGATACTCGGCCTGCCACGCGTCGAGGAGATCGTCGACGACCGGGAAGAGGCGCTCCTCGGGCGGATCCCACGGCTTCGGCAGATAGTAATCGAGGTGCGCTTCGTTGATGGCCTTCACCGCCGCGTCGATGTCCGAGTAGGCCGTGAGCAGAACGCGCCGCGCCAGCGGGTACATCTCGCGCGATCTGGCGAGGACCTCGTGCCCCGGCATCCCCGGCATGCGCTGATCGCTGATCACCATGGCGAGCGAATCCCCGCGGCTCTTCAGCTCGCGGGCGGTCGCCAGCGCCTCCTGCCCGGACGCCGCGCTCAGCACCGTGTAGTGCTCCCGGTACCGTGAGCGGAGGTCCCGGCGCACGGCGGCGAGCACCTGCGGATCGTCGTCGACCACGAGGAGGACGGGCTTGTTCACGGGCGGCCTCCGGCGCCGTCGATCTCCGCGGTCGGCAGCACGACTCGAAACTCCGTCCGGCCCGGCCGCGACTCGACCGCGATGTCACCGTCGTTGTGGCGGACGAGCCGCCGGACGATATCGAGGCCCAGCCCGGTGCCATGGCCGACCGGCTTGGTGGTGAAGAACGGATCGAAGATGCGCTCGCGGATCGCGTCGGGGATGCCGTTCCCGTTGTCGACGATCCGGACCACGACGCGCTGGTGTTCGCGGTTCGCCATCACGTCGACGCGGCCGGTGTCGGGGATGGCGTCGAGGGCGTTGTCGATCAGATTCGCCCAAATCTGGTTGAGCTCGCCGACGAAGCCGCGGACGCGCGGGAGGTCGGGTTCCACGTGGACCACCACCGCGGCGGACTTGCTGCGCGCCTTCGATCTCAGCACGGCGACCGTGTTGTCCAGGCCCTGCATCAGGTCCACCGGCTCGGCAACCGTCGCCTGATCCATGTGAGTAAAGCCCTTGATCGCCGCGACGAGGCCCGAGATGCGCCGCGCGGCTTCCTGAATCTCGGACGCGAGACTGCGGACCGAGCATCCGGCGGCGGCCCACTGCAGCACGGCGTTCAGCGCCGGCCCATTCACCGCGCCGGCAATGAGATCGAGCGCCTCGAAGGTCACGGCCGTGTCGGCGAGCGCCTCTGCGGTGGCGACGTCGAGGCCGTGATCGGCGAGCCAGCCGGCGATGGCCTCCTCGCGCTCGGCCTGCTCGATGGGCGACCGCACGCCGCGCACGGGCGCCGCAAGGCAGGCCCTGCGCACGTCATCCACGGCGGCGAGCTGCGCGTCGGTCAGCCGGGACGCACCGAGCGCGCGCGCGGCCCGTTCGGCGTCCTCCAGACGCTTCTCGAGCACCGCCGCGCCGCGTTCGATCGCGGACGCGGGGTTGTTGAGCTCGTGGGCCAGTCCCGCGGACAGTTTCCCGAGCGAGACCATCTTCTCGTCGTGCAGGTCGCTCGAGGTGAAGAAGCGGGTGCGATCGACCATGGTGTGAACCAGAATCGACGTGATCTCATGGCACTCGCGGATCATCTCGCGGAGATCCTCGCGATAGACGCACAGGATTTCCGTCGGTTCCTGAGCGATCGTATCGCCCGGGGGGGTGACCAGGCGGGAGTACGGCAGCAGCCCCGTGACGTCGCCTTCCCGCCATTCCATGATCTTGTGCAGCCCGGCGCCGCGGTCGATGAAGATGGCGATGCGCCCCGACAGCACGACGAACAGGCCATCCACGGTCGCGCCCTTCGCGGTCAGCACGTCGCCGGTGTTCAGCTGCCGGACAGACCCGTGCGAGGCCAGCCACGCCAGCTCCTCGCGAGCCGCCGCGCCGACGGTCCTGTGCGCTGCCAGCCGGTTGACGAGATCGGTTGCCGTCATGAGCGTGCGGCTCCTTGGTGGGCTGAATCGTACATCAGCCGGGCGCTGCCGCGCGGGCCGGGCTCCGCCCTGCAGCGGAGCGGAAACCGGGCTGCCGATGCCTGCGGCGGTGTAACATCGAACGGCGGATTCGACTCCCGCGATGACCGACCTGTACCGCATGGTTCCGCCCGAAGGCATCCAGATCCTGCTGGTGCTGTTCCTGGCGTTTCTGCTGGGGCTCGAGCGGGAGGAGCACAAGGCGGCAGGGGCGGAATACGCGTTCGGCGGGGTTCGGACGTTTCCGCTCATCGGGCTCATCGGATACGCGATCGCCCTGCTCGCCGGCGACCAGTTCCTGCCGGTCGCCGTGGGCCTGGCCGTCGTGGCCGCGTTCCTCCTGGTCTCGTATTCCCACAAACTCCAATCCTCCGGCACCGCCGGGGTCACCTCGGAAATCTCGGCGCTGGCGACCTACCTCGTCGGTGCCCTGGTCGCGCGGGACCGATTCTGGACTGCCACGACTCTCAGCGTCGCGGGCCTGTTCCTCCTCGAACTGAAAGCCGCGCTCGAAGGCCTGACGAAGCGGATCGCGCCGGACGAAATCCTGACGTTCACGAAATTCCTCCTGCTGACCGCCGTCATCCTGCCGGTCCTGCCGGATCGGGCGTACGGCCCCATTCCGATCAACCCGTTGAGGGCCTGGCTCGTGGTCGTCGCCGTGAGCGCCGTGTCCTACGGCAGCTACGTCATTCAGCGCGTGACGAAAGGGCAGGGCGGGATCGCCCTGTCGGCCGTGCTCGGTGGCGCGTACTCGTCGACCGTGACCACCGTGGTGCTCGCCAGGCGCGCCGCGCGCGAGGCGCGTCCGCATCTGCTCTCGGGCAGCACGCTGATGGCCTCGGGAATGATGTATCTCCGTCTGGCCGCGCTCGTCGGGCTGTTCAATCACCGCCTGCTGGCGCTGCTGGGCGTTCCGTTCGCGATCCTGGCCGTTCTCGCGCTCGGTATCGGATGGCTCTGGTCCCGTCTGCCCGATGGACGGTCGGGCGACGTCTCCCGGGAGCTCGTGCCCAGAAACCCGCTCGAGCTCGGGGCCGCCCTGCTCTTCGGGGCGCTCTTTCTCGCGATGCTCGTCGCCACGCGTGTGGTCGTCATGTATCTCGGCCGTGGCGGCCTGTACTCGCTCGCCGCCGTCATGGGCGTCACCGACGTCGATCCCTTCATCATGGGCCTGACGCAGGCCGCCGGGAGCGCGACCGCGGTCTCGGCTGCGGCGGTGGCCATCGTCACGGCGGCGAGCAGCAACAATCTCTTCAAGGGCATCTACGCATACGCGGCGTCGGACCGGAGGACGGGGCGGATGAGCCTCGCCCTGCTGGTCGCACTGGGCATCGCAGGCCTCGCGCCGATCGCGTGGCTGTGGCACGGGTAGGCGGTGATCTTCGGACCCCGGCACTGTCGCACTCCTTGATATAGACTGCGCCGATGCAGAAGACACGGACGTCGCACCTCGCGCGCACTCTGTTGCTGCTTGCGAGCATCCTCGCCACTGCGGCCGCCGTCTTCGCGCAGCCCGCGGCCGAGCGGCCGTTCGGCACGCTGCGCGAGCAGGCGGCGCTGCAGCAGCGATGGCTGCAGGAGCGCCTCGACACCTTCCTGCCGGGTCTCATGCGCGCGCACGGGATCGACCTGTGGGTGGTGCCGATGCGCGAATACAACGAGGACCCGGTCTTCCCGGCCATCACGTCGCCCGAGACGTTCGCGGCGCGGCGCCGGACCATCTATGTCTTCTTCGACAAGTGCGCCGCCGCGGGCACCCCGCCGGCCGCGTCGTGCATCGAGCGGATCGCGCTCGGCGGCACCTCGCAGGGCGGAGTCTTCGACGCGCGGCGCTCGATGAAGAAGGCTGCCGGCGACGTCGGCCGCGGCCGCCAGGCCGAGCTCTGGGGCGACGAGCAGTGGCAGCTGCTCAAGGAGGTCGTCGAGGAGCGGAATCCGCGCGTCATCGGCATCGATCGCTCGACCGTCTTCGCCTTCTCCGACGGCCTCTCGAGCGGCGAGCTCGCCGGGATGAGCGCCGCCCTCGGGGAGCGCTGGACGTCGCGATTCCGCGACGCGGAAGGGCTGCCGCTCGACCTGATCGCCGCGCGGCTTCCCGACGAGGAGGCGTTCTACCGCCGCATGCAGGAACTCGTCTGGTCGATGACCCAGACCATGTTCTCGTCGAAGGTGATCGCGCCGGGCCGGACCCGCACGAGCGATCTGGTGTGGTGGTGGCGGCAGCGCGTCAACGATCAGGGGCTCGGCACCTGGTTTCAGCCGAGCGTCGAGGTGCAGCGCAAGGGGATGACCGAAGAACAGATCGGCGAGGATCCGATCATCGAGCCTGGCGACGTGCTCCACTGCGACGTGGGCATCACCGTGGCAAGACTCAACACCGACACGCAGCACATGGCATACGTCCTCCGTCCGGGGGAGACCGACGCGCCGGCCGGCCTCCGCCGCGCGCTCGCGAACAGCAACGCGCTGCAGGACATCGTCCTGGGGGAGATCCGGCCCGGACGGACGGGCAACGAGATCCTCGCCGCGGCGCGCTCCAGGATGCAGGCGAAAGGCATCGACGGCACGGTGTACTCGCATCCGATCGGATTGAACGGGCACGGCGCCGGACCGCTGATCGGCCTCTGGGACTACCAGGACGGGGTGCCGGGGCGCGGCGACGCCAGCGTGATGCCGGGCATGTGGTTCTCAATCGAGCTGCAGGCGACGACGCCGGTGCCCGAATGGGACAATCAGCCCGTGCGCATGGCGCAGGAAGAGGATGCGATCGTCGGCGCGGACGGCCGCATCCGCTGGGCGCTGCGCCGGCAGGACGCGTTGTTCCTGATCAAGTAGCCCCGGCCGGATCTATTCCGCTCTCAGCGCGAGCATCGGATCGACCCGCGTCGCGCGCCGCGCCGGCAGATGGCTGGCGAGCGCCGAGACGACGGTCAGGAGCAGCGGCACCGTCGCGCACGTCAACGGATCGAGCGCGTCACGCCGTAGAGCAGTCCCTGCATCAGGCGGGTCACGAGCGAGCGCGTCGCCGAGTGGTTCGCCTGGCCGATATACTGCCGAACGCCGGCCATGGACGTCCATCTGATCGACGGCACCTACGAGCTGTTCCGGCACTACTATGCCGTCCCGTCGGCTCGCGATCGGGACGGCCGCGAAGTCGGCGCGGTGCGCGGCGTGCTCGTGTCGCTCCTGAGCATGATGAGAGCCGGGACGACGTACATCGGCGTTGCCACCGATCACGTGATCGAGTCGTTCCGCAACCGTCTGTGGGCCGGCTACAAGACCGGCGAAGGCATCGACCCGGCGCTGCTGTCCCAGTTTCCTCTCCTCGAGGAGATGCTGCGCGCGCTCGGCGTCGCCGTGTGGCCGATGGAGGAGTTCGAGGCGGACGATGCGCTCGCCTCGGCCGCGGCGGCGGCCGAGGCCGATCCGCGCGTCGAGCGGGTGCTGATCTGCACGCCCGACAAGGACCTGGCCCAGTCGGTTCGCGGCACCCGGGTCGTGCAGATGGATCGCCGCGCCCGCACGGTCCGCGACGAAGCCGGCGTCGTGGCGAAGTTCGGCGTGCGGCCGGCCTCGATTCCCGACTACCTGGCGCTCGTCGGCGACGCGGCGGACGGCTATCCCGGCCTGCCCGGGTGGGGTGCGAAATCAGCGGCCGCGGTGCTCGCCAAGTACGGCCATCTCGAGGCGATTCCCGCGGACTGGACCACGTGGAGCGTCAATGCGTCGCGGCCGGCGGCGCTCGCCGCCACGCTGGCGCGCGAGCGCGACAAGGCCTTCCTCTTTCGCGATCTGGCGACGCTCAGGCCCGACATCCCGCTGTTCGAGCGCGTCGACGAGCTGCGGTGGAACGGCCCGACGCCGGACTTCGCGGCGTTTGCGAGGCGGCTCGACGCCGCGGCCGCGGAGAACGCGTCGCGTCGAGTCCTGTCGTGAGCCGCTGCGCGGGCGCGGGGGATCGCCTCGGGCTACGCCGGCCTGCGGTCAGGCCACGACATTCCCCATTGAAGACTCCGGACGGCGGGTGCTAGGGTGGCGCACCATGAAACGGGCGACGTCGATTCGGGAGTGGCCGGCAACTGCCGGCGGGATCCGGAGGAGCGCTCGATGAGTATCGATCTGGCGGAGCTGTTCGATGAGTTCGATCGTGGCCGGCTGTCGCGCCGGCAATTGCTCAAGGCGCTGGGCGTCGCCGCGGTGATCCGTCCGGCGTCCGCATTCGCGCAGGGCCAGTGCGGGGGCGCCCGCGCGGGCACTCCGGACTGCGATACGACGCCGGCGAAGCTTCCGTTCGAGCCGACCGGCTGGAAGACGGTCCTGCTCGATCATTTCTCCTGCCAGGCTGCGGACTACCCCAAGGAGGCCGCGTACTACGCCGCGCTCATGAACTGGAAGATCAGGAGCGACGACGGCCGGCAGGCGGCGCTCGACATCGGCGACTGGGGCGGTCTCGTGCTTCGCGGCGGGTACCAGGCGCCGCCGGAGACGGCTGCCGACGAGGCTCCGGCCGGTCGCGCCGGTCGTGGCCGCGGTTTCGGCCCGCGGGTGCCGCGCCGTGCGGTGTTCGACAACTTCTGCTGGGGCATCGAGCCGTGGGACGCGAAGCACGTCGACGCGGAACTGCGGAAGCGCGGGCTCACCCCGGTCGCCGATAGCCGCGGAGACGGCTTCGAGAGCTTCCACGTGAAGGACCCCGACGGGTTCGACCTGCAGATCAGCAACGGCAACCGGAAGAACCGGCGTCAGGGCGCGGCCGCCGGCAGGACGTCGACGTCGGCACCGTTCGCGTCGACGAACTGGCAGACCATCTGGCTCGATCACATCTCGTTCGAGGTGTCGAACTACAAGGAGACCGTGGCGTTCTACACGGCGCTCCTCGGCTGGAAACCGGGAACCGACGAGGGCAGCCAGAACCAGTGTCAGATCGGCGACGTCGGCGACGTCATCATCCGGCGGGGATTCCGTCTCAACCCGGGCGGCGGCGCACCCACTCCGCCGCCGCGCGGCGCGAGGATCGGTCACATCGCCTTCGGCATCGCGCCGTTCGATCCCGATCAGGTGAAGGCGGAACTCGAGAAGCGCGGCCTGATGGCCCGCGTCGACACCGGCGGGCGCGGCGACATCCACACGGCAGCGTACAAGAGCTATCACACGACGACGCCGAACGGATTCGATCTGCAGATCAGCGCGACCACCAGGGCGACCCGGGAGCCTTCGTAGGAGACGACCCCGGCGTGTCGAGCCCCCGGGCCGGGCGGCCCGTCATTGGCCGCCCAGCGCCCGGGCCTCGCCGCGGCAGTGCATCAGGATCTGCCACCGCCCGTCGCGCTTGATCCACACGGTGTTCAGGGGATTCTGGCTGCGGACCTGCTTCCCGCTCGCGTCGATCATCGTCGCGTCCGAGTCGTAGCTGATGGAGTACGCGTGCGGGCCGAGCGCCATGACGCGGAAATTCTGCTGCGAGGCCTTCAGCAGCTTGATGGTGGGAATTTCCTTCAGCAGGGCCTGCTTGCCAATCGAGGAGCCGTCCTTGCCGATGTCCACGAAATCGTCCGCGACGATGGACTTCATGGTGTCCAGGTCGTGCTGCTGGTCGGCCGCGAACAGCTTCTTCTCGTTCGCGACGGCCTCTTGGTAGGTGATCGGCGACGGGGCAGGCGTCGCCACCTGCGTCCAGGCGGCGCCGGTCAGCAGCAGCGCACAAACGAGGTATTTCATAACCATCCTCCGCGACCCGCATGATACCGGGGCGCGGCCGCGAGGTCACGTGCGAACGGCCCGGCAGGCCCCGGCCGTTGACCTGCGCCCCCTCGTGCGGTCAGCGGCTTCAGGCGCAGGATCGGCCGCTCAAACCGCCCTTGCGCTCAGCACGGCAAAGGAGCCCGCCCGCCAGACGACGTCCGCCGAGAATCCCGCCGAGCGCAGCATGTCGCACTCTTCGGCGAGCGAAAAGTACACATCTTCCCGCGCCCATGCCGCGAGGTACGCCCCGGCTTCCTCCGGCGTGTAAGTGCGCCGCAGATGCGCCAGCCAGGCCTCCCGCTGCAGAGAAGCGAGCGCAGGGTCGCTGGCCATGACCGAGTCCGCCGAAATCAGCAATCCACCCGCGCCGAGCGCCCGCCGGCACGAGGAATACAGGGCGCGCTTCTGCGTCGCGGTCCGGACGTGATGCAGGGCGAACGACGCCACGATCGCGTCGCACGCGGGAAGCGTCAGATCGAGGAAGCTGCCCTGCCCGAACGTCGCGCGGGAAGTATCGCGGAGTCTCTGTCGCGCGACGTCCAGCATCGCCGGATCTTCGTCGATGCCGTACACGCGGGCGTCCGGACGCGCGTCGAGGCACGCCCGTGCCAGCGTACCGGTGCCGATCCCGAGGTCGACGATCAGCGGCGAAGGGGCATCCAGAATCTGCAGGGCCTCGGCGGCCGACGCGATCATCGTCTCGTACTGGGGGATGAACGACCGGATCCGGCTGTCGTACTCCTCGAGGCTGATGTTCAGGTGCGCGGCAACGCCCATGGCAATCTCCGTCGGCAGTCGAACGTCCATCTTACACGCGCTCGTGTCGACGCGGATGACGCGGGTCGCCGGTGGCCGCCTGAAACGCTGTCGTGCCGCGGCCCTGTCCGATGACGCTCGGTGCGCGTCTCGAAGGCGCTCTCCACGGCCGATCGGTCTTCAGACTGCGCAGGACGGCGCTGGAATGCACGTACGACGTCGGGGCTCACGAGCCGATAAGGGGTATGCAACGACTGGCTCGCGAGAACACGACTATGGCCACCGACGACACCGTCGACTACTACGAAGTCCTGCAGATCAGCGCGAACGCCCAGCCCGAGACGATTCACCGGGTCTACCGGCTGCTCGCGCAGCAGTTCCATCCGGACAACCGCGAGACCGGGGACGCCACGCAGTTTCGCCAGTTGACCGAGGCTTATCAGGTTCTCAGCGATCCCGAGCGGCGGGCGCAGTACGACGTGCTGCACGAACGTCTGCGACAGCAGCGCTGGCGTCTGGTGTCCAGCGGAGCCCGGGCTGAGAACGACTTCGAAACGGAGCAGCGCCTGCGGCTCACGGCGCTGGAGGTCCTCTATACGCGCAGGCGGCTCGAGCCGGAGAACCCGGGACTGACTCCGCTGGATCTGGAGACGCTCATCGGCGCGACCCGCGAGCAGCTCGAGTTCGCGGTCTGGTACCTGGTTCAGAAGAAATTCGTCACGCGATCCGACAGCTCGATGCTGGTCGTGACTGCCGACGGCGTGGAGTATCTGGAAGGCAACTACCGCGACAACCTTCAGCGCCGCCGCCTGAAAGCGGCCCCGGCGGCCGGCGGAGGGTAGGCGCGCGCCTCAGCGTGGTCGACCCTCCGTCGAGACCGTCGGAAAGGCTCGAGTACTACGCGTTCCGCGGCCGGGCAGGCTCCTGATAGAGGCCGACCACGTTTCCCGCCGGGTCGCGGAACCGCGCGGTGATCTCGGGCGCATCCGCGCCGATCGGCTGGACGATCTGTCCGCCGCCGGCCACGATCGCGTCCAGGGTGGCAGCCACGCTGTCGACCATGATGTACAGGAGAAGGCCCGGCTCCGAAGCCGGCGCGCGTCCGGCAATCCAGGTGCCGCTCACTTCGCCGGTCGTGTCGTCAAACGCCGTGTGGCCGTCGCCCCGCTTTCTGATGTTCCAGCCGAAGACCTGCCGGTAGAATTCGACCGACCGCGGGATGTCGCGGGCGGGAATCTCGATGTAGCAGATCTTGCCGTTCGCGCGCGTGGGAGGCATCGGAACTCCTCGTCAGCCGAAAGCGCGTCTGCATCTCGCGTTCGCCGGATCTGGTGACAGTCAACGCGCGACTGTCGAGATCACGGATTACCCACCGTCTCTTCAGCGCCACGTTCAGGATGGCGGCACCGAGCGCTCCGCCGACGTGCGGCCGCCGCTCGCTCCAGTCCACGCAGGCGAACGCGAAGCGACGCCGGAGTGCCCGTGTCGCGTCGATGTCAATCCCGAGCGTTTCGAACGCCGACACTCCGCTCGGGCTGAGGTCGTAGCTGTCGTCGCCGGTCCGACCGGCCGTCAGCCATCCGAGCGCCCTGAATCGGTCGTGCAGCGAGACGCCGAGCGTGCCCGCCATATGGTCGTAGCAGGTCCGCGCGGCGCGGAGCCGGTGCGGCGTGTCCGGCTCGAACGCCGGGGACCCGCCGGCGAGCACGCTCAGCGCTTCGAGCGCGGCGGCGACGCCGGGCCCTTCCAGACCGTAGTACCGATGCCTGCCCTGGGCGGACACCTCCACGAGGCGCTGCGTTCTCAGCCGCTGCAGGTGGACGCTGGCGGTCGACGGGGCGATGCCCGCGACGATGGCGAGCTCGGTGCTCGTCCGGGCGCGGCCGTCGAGCAGGCAATAGAGCATCCGGGCGCGCGCCGGCTCGCCGATGGCGGCGGCGATGGCGGAGACGGCGGCGTCGGGCTGTGCGGCAGTCACAGTTCGATACTAGACGAAGTGTAGTCACGCGACAAGCGGCACACTGGCAGCACGTGCGACCGACAGGCGTGCCGGCCTTCGGCTCTTGCGAGTCGTCGATCACGCCGGCGCGCGGGAGATCAGCCATGAACGTGACCTGCGTGATCCGCTACGAAATCGATCCGTTCCAGCGGGAGGCGTTCCTCGAGTACGCGCGGAACTGGGGACGCATCATCCCCCGGTGCGGCGGCCACCTCCTCGGGTACTTTCTTCCCTCCGAAGGCACGAACGACGTCGCCTGGGGTCTGATCGCGTTCGACAGCCTGGCGTCGTACGAGGCGTACCGGGCGCGTCTGAGGGCCGATCCGGAAGGGCGCGAGAATTTCGCGATGGCGCAGGCAAAACGCTTCATCCGCCGCGAGGAGAGAACCTTCGTCGAAGGGGTCGACGGCACCCTCGGCGTTCCCGCCGGACCGACGGGCAGCCCGATCGCGGCCGGCTGAAGAAGGAGGCACGAAATTCGCAGCGCATCCGGCGCTATCGCGGTAACCGCCTCTACGGGCGGACACGGCGTTACGGATTTCGTCGCGCGCACCGCAATTTGCAACTGTGTTCCCATTCACTGCGCCTGTACGCCTGTCGGGCGGACGTCTCACGTACAGCGGACGGTTCACGCGAGCCCGGTTCCTCGCCTGGCTGGAGACCCCGCCGGGCCGGGCCGCCGTCGGTGCGATTGCCGCGCACGTGCGCTTCACGCTCGTCGGCAGGATGCGTGTGGCGCGCCGGCGCCTCTGGCGCGAGCTCGCGGCCGCCGCGCGCGACGGCGGCGTCATGGCGGCCGTTCAGCGCGAGCTCGACGCGTACCCGGCGCGCCTGGGCGATCTCGCCTTCGGCGACGGCCTGCCGCGGGTCGTCATCGACCTGCGACGGCTCGTCGTCGTGCCGTCGGTGATGATCAACGCGGCCGCGTACCGCGGAATCGAGAGGGCGCTGCGCGCGCAGCGGGCGATCGCGGCGCTCGAGGGCGGCGATCGTCTCCGCAGCTTCTTCTTCGTGACGCTCGTCGACGAAATCGAGGCTGCGGTCGCGCATGCGCAGCCGTCACCCGGGAAGCCGCTGGCGGCAGGCGACGGGTGGGCCAGCGTCGGCCTGAATCGCACGTTCGTCTGGCGGGCGGCGCTGCTCGATGGCCCGGAATGGCCGGGCCATCACTACGTCCTCGAGTTGACGCGCGAGCCCGTCACGCGAGCCGTCCGCAAACGGGTCGGCGGGCACATCCGCGACTTCGAGACGTCTCTCGCGTCGCTGTCGCGTCTCGATCGGAACGAGATCCTGCGGCGCGCGAACGCCGCGGCCTGACGCGGGGTTCCCGGAGCGGCGCCCCTCCGCGCGAGATTCGGATACATTCGGGGAGCGCACGGCACCGCGGTGGTCGAGGCGACGGGCCGCGGCTTAGCGACGTCGGGTCGCGACCAGTCGGTCGTCATGTTCGACCTGCAGACATTCGGGACGCTGGCGAGGATTCCAGCCGCCGAAGATGCGGATGCGATCATCTACGACGCGCGTCGGGCCGCGTGTTCACCTTCAACGGGGCCGCGCACTCGTCGGTGGTGATCGACCCGAGGGCCGGGAAGCGGATCGCCAGCATTCCGCTCGACGGGAAGCCGGAGTACGGCGCGTCCGCCGGCGACCGGAAGGTCTACGCGAACCTCACGTAATACACTGCCTCCCCGGCCTCTGTCAGATTCCTGTTGCTGGGCGATCCGTGGCACGATTGGGAGCCCGTACTCCGAAGGAGAGTCGACCATGGAACAGCGATTCAGTTATCAGCGGGAAGCTCCGGGCACGCAGACGGCCATGCTCGGCCTCGAGCACTATCTGCACGGCTGCGGCCTGGAGGAATCCCTGATCCATCTGATCAAGCTTCGAGCGTCTCAGATCAACGGCTGCGCCTATTGCCTCGACATGCACTGGAAGGATCTGCGTGCGATCGACCAGCCGGAGCAGCGGCTGTACTCGCTCGATGCCTGGCGCGAGTGCCCCTTCTACACGGACCGCGAGCGCGCGGCGCTCGCGTGGACGGAAGCCGTCACGCTCGTCACCGACGGCCACGTGCCCGACGAGGTGTACGAAGCCGTGCGCCCCTGGTTCACGCCGAAGGAGCTGGCGGACCTGACGCTCGCGGTGGCGACCATCAACGCGTGGAATCGACTGTCGATTGCCGCGCGGACCGAGCCGGGCACGTACCGGCCGCGGCCGCGCCGTGTCGCGGACGTGCCGTCCTGACGCGGATGGAGTGGACGGCTCCGAAAGGTCGGGAGCTGGGCCGACGGAGGTCTGACCGTGGGAAGCCTTCGACCCCCTGCAAGCCTGTAATTGGCTTCAATGCTGCGGTTTTCTGCGCTTGCGCGATGGCCGCGGCCTTGCGTGAGGCGGCCGCATGGAACGGTTGATCGGCCGCGCGCTCGCGTTCGGCCTCCACCCCGTGCTCGCGTGGCGCGCGCTCCGTCCGACGGGGCGGTTCGCGCTCGCGGCGGGGTATGCGGGCGCGGGCTACGTGGGCGTTCTCATCCTGCTGCTGAGCCGGCACTAATCTCCTCGCGCGCGGCACGCCATTCCCGCTTCCGGAGTACAGTCCGGGCCATGGATTCTGTTGAGCGGGCGGACGCGTGTTCGTAACGGCCTCCGTTGCGGCGCGCATCGAGCGGGAGGAGAGCCTGACGGCGGTCGGCATGGCGGAAGTCGCGCGCGCGCGCGGCGACGCCGTGCTGATCGAGCCGATCGGCGGCGGCGCGGCGGTCTTTGGCGGCCCGGACCAGCCGTTCAACAAGCTCGCCGGACTTGGCTTCGCGGAACCGCTGGACGAGGTCGCGCTCGGGAGAATCGAGCGCGACTTCGACGCGCGGCATGCGCCGCTGCGCGTCGAGCTCTCCACGCTGGCCGAACCCGGGACCGCAGCGGCGCTGACCCGGCGGGGCTATGTGTTGATCGGGTTCGAGAACGTGCTGGGCATGACGCTGACGGGCGAGCGGACCGCGGCAATCGCTCGAGAGGTCGAGCGCGACCGGCCGTCCGGCGTGGTCGTGACGCGCGTTTCGGAAGCGGACGTCCCGGTCTGGGTCGAGACGCTCGCCGAGGGCTTCGGCCACCCCGACACGTTCGACGGGCCGCCGCCGACGGAATCGTTCGAGCGCGCCACGATCGAGCGCGTCCTCCTGGACTGCAGCCGCGCGCCGGGCTACGTCCTGTACCTCGCCACGCGCGACCGCCGCGTCGCCGGCGGCGGCTCGATCCGCATGTCGGACGGGCTGGTGCAACTCACCGGCGCCGCCACCCTGCCCGCGGACCGCCGGCGCGGCGTGCAGTCGGCGCTGCTGCGCGCCCGGCTGCTCGATGCGGCCCGCGCCGGCTGCGATCTCGCCGTTGTCACCACCGAGCCGGCTTCGAAGTCGCAGGAAAACGTGCAGCGTGCCGGATTCTCGCTGCTGTACGCGCGGGCCATCCTGGTCCGCGCGCCGGGGTGAGGGGACGGGCGGCGCTTGACTAGACTGACATGTCAGTCTAGTCTGGAGGCGTGCCCCGACGACCTGCCCCTCGCCGCATCCTCCTCCCGCCCGACGTCCGCCGCCAGCAATTGCTCGACGCGGCGATTCACGTCTTCGCCCGCAAGGGCTATCGCAACACGAGCATCGCCGACGTCATCGCGCGCGCCGGCGTCGCCCGCGGCACCTTCTATCTCCATTTCCCCGGCAAAGAGCAGATCTTCGGCGCCATCGTCGCCGCCTTTCACGACCGGGTGAAGAGCGCTCTCGAGGCGCTCGACGATGCCGCGGAGGACGTGCGGGCGGCCGGTCCGAGGGCGGTACTGGAGGCGAGCTTCCGTGCCTGGCTGGGGCTCTTCGCCGGGCACCGCGACGCGGCACGCGTCGTCCTGCGCGAAGCCCGAGCGATCGATCCCCGGTTCGAGCAGGGGTTCGCCGATCTCCGCCGGCTGGCCGTGTCGCACTTCGCCGCGCGGTTTCGAACGCTTCAGAGGCTCGGCGCCGTGCGCGCCGACATCGACCCGGACCTCGCGGCGCACCTGCAGCTCGGAATGTTCGACGAGCTCCTCAACGCATTCGTCATCGACCGCCGGCGCGCCGACCTGGACCGGCTTGCCGGGCGACTGGCGGATTTCGAATGGAACGGCATTCGCCCCTGGGCTCCACGTTCACGAAGGATGGAATGACATGAAACACTTTCTCGTGGCGGCGTCTGCCATGCTGCTTCTGCATCCGACGTGCGCCGGCGCGCAGGACGATCTGGCTCGCGTCAAGCGTTCGATCGGCGACAGAGTCGACATCACCGAGGCCGACGGCATCGTCATCTCGGGGGTGCTTCGGGACGTGACGACGGGGACGCTCGCACTCGACGGTCACGAGGTCGCGCTCGATTCCGTGCTCAAGATCGATCGCCACGGCGATCCGATCTGGGACGGCATGCTCATCGGCGCGGGGGTCGGCCTGGCGCTGAGCCCCATCTCCGCCGAGGGCTGCCTCGATGGCTCGCGGATTCCCTGCGTGCTGGGACCGATGGTGCTTTATGGAGGAATTGGCGCCCTCTGGGACAGCCTGCACGTCGGACGCAAGACGATCTACCGGCGCGCGCCGACGAGTCCCGTACGTATTGCGTTCGTCCCCATGGTGTCGCCGCACGCACGGAGCATCGGGCTGCGCTGGTCGTTCTGACAGAGACGACCCGGGCGCCTGGCGGCGGCCCGGGTCGTCCGGTTGCGTGTCCGATCGGTTAGAGCTCGATGGCCACGTTGCTGCTCAGCATGCCGATCGCGAGACTGCAGGTCGCGTTCAGGTTGTCGAGCAGGCCGCCCGCCACGTTCTCCAGATCCGCATCCGA
>JBLMXQ010000016.1:0-30511 GCA_050257855.1 Betaproteobacteria bacterium
ACGCACTGGTCTTCACGTTGAGCGCCGCGAACAGGGTGGTCGTGCCATGCCGCCGGTAGTCATGCGTGCGACGCTCAACCTGCCCAGGCCGCATCGGCAACACGGGTTGCGTGCGGTCCAACGCCTGAATCTGCGCCTTCTCGTCGACGCAGAACACGACCGCGTGCGTCGGCGGATGCATGTAGAGGCCGACGATGTCGCGCAACCAGCGCTGGGCGATCGTCCGGCAGCTCAACGAGCAGGAGCGCGTGACGATTTCTCTCACCACCCATTACATGGATGAAGCAGAGCGGATCGCGCACCGCATCACGATCATCGACCACGGTCGGATTATCGCAGAAGGGCCGGCGGCAGCTGCTCAAGGCGCAGACGTCCACGGACACGTTCTCGGGCGCCTTCCTGGCGCTGACCGGGACGACGATCCGCGAGGAGTCCGCAAACCGGATCGGCGCGATGCCGAACATGGCGCGCATGTGGAGGGGCGGGCGATGATGCTAAGCGTCATCGGAATGCTGTGGCTGCGGCAGTTGAAGCGGTACGTCCGGTCCCGCGCCCGGATGTTCAGCGCGCGCTCGAAGTGCTGGCGACCGTGGACCCGCTCAGCTACGGCGTCGACGCCCTGCGAAGCACCCGGACCGGCGTGACGCACTTCGGCGTCGCCCCGGACCTGGCCGTCCTCGCGCTGACGTCGGCGCTCATGCTGGCCGGCAGCTATCTGTTCTCGCGGATTCAGCTCTGACCCGGCAGGGCCTCACGGCCGTTGTGAAAGGGACAGGCGGCACTCCGGGAGCGCCGCCTGCATGCGGTCGATCTAGCGGCCGGGGCGTCTGGTCGTGGCGATGGCACCCGCGCTCCGCGTCGCAATCGTCGTCGAGCTGATCTGCAGGTCGAAGCCGTTCGGCGTCTGCGTGTGATAGCTCTTGTACACGGAAGTGTGGATGTCGGCGCCCGACGTGCCGGTGTCCACGCGCGCCGGAAGCCCCCGCTTCTCGAGCTCGGCCTTCACCTGATCGGGATCGAACGGTGCGATGCCGAAGGCGATGTGGCCGATGTTCGCGCCATGCCGCGGCGGCGCGCCGGGTCGATTGAAGGTACGGATGATGACGTCACCGACGTCGCCGATCTCGCACTGGTTCTGGCTGCCCGTGTCGGTGCCCGGCTTCCAGCCCAGGAGCGCCTGGTAGAAGGCGACGGTCCGCTTGTAGTCCGGCACTTCGAACGAGATGTGATCGAGCCAGATCGTCTTCCAGCTGGTGTGCGGGAAGGGAGCCGGCGCTTTGAGCGTGCCGTGCGCGGGCGTCGCGTGGCGGTTGCTCCGATTGCCGTTGCTGATCTGAAGGTCGAAGCCGTCGGGATCCTTCACGTGGAAGCTCTGGAAGTCCCCGTGGTTGTCGGCGACCGGCTCGAGGCCGCGCTGCCGCAGGGCCGCTTCGACCTTCCCGGCATCCCACGGCTCGATGCCCCAGCAGAAGCCGGTGAACTTCGCATTGACCGGCTTGTAGGGGCGGCGCTGTGCGGCCGGCAGGCGGGACTGGAACTGCTCGTACCTGGCCTTTTCCTCGTCGGTCGGCGGCGGCGCGGTGTAGCCGCCGCGCAGGACGAGGCCGCCCCAGTCGCCGACCTCGAGCACGGCGTCCTGGCCGCTGTCGCTTCTGACGTTCCAGTTCATCAGCGCGTTGTAGTAGGCGGCTTCCTTCTCGTAGTCCTCCACCTCACCGGCGAAGTAATCGAGCAGCACGGTCTTCCATCCCGTTGGTTCGAAGGGCAGCCTGGCCGGCGTCGTGTCGGGCGGCGGCCCGCCCGACCTCCGGCCCTGCGCCAGCGTGGCCGCGGGATAGAAGGCGAAGGCGGTTCCCAGCGCCTGGAGTAGATGCCGGCGGGAGATCCGGCCGCGATCGAACTCGTCGAATAACCGCGAAAGGTCGTCGCTCATTGCCTCGTCCTCCGGAATCCGCAAACCCGGCGAGATGCCAGCGGGAGTATGTGTCGGACCGCGGGCGATTGGCAAGGCAAAGACATCGACCCGGCCGGTGTGGCCCTCCCGTGGGTGAAAGATTTCCCTCCACGATTCCCATGCTACTGAGACCCAAGCCGACCGCGACGTGGCGCCCTGCCCGAACGGGCGCGCCGCCGAAGACCCGCTCCGCCGGTTTCGTGGCTCCCATAGAAAGGACGTGTGTCGATGAACGGCGCGGCCGAGGTCAATCCGTATGTGCTCGCCACGGGAGCCGCCGCAGTCCACCGCCTGCGCGTGCTCCACGATCTCTATTCGCCCGTCGGCCGCCGCGTGCTGGTCGAGGCGGGCCTCCGCGAAGGCATGAGAGTCGCGGATTTCGGGTGCGGCGTGGGCGCTGTGACTCGCATGCTGGCGGAGATGCTCGGCCCGAGCGGCACGGTCACCGGCGTGGACGTGAACAGCCAGCAGTTGGTCGAGGCGCAGGCATGGTGCCGCAGCGCCGGCCTGGGAAACGTCTCGTTCGTCCACGCGGATGCCTGCGACACCGGCCTGCCGCGCGGCTTCTACGATCTCGTCTATTGCCGCTTCCTGCTGATGCACCTGCCGGACCCGATGCAGTGTCTCCGCGAAATGCACGATGCGCTGCGGCCCGGCGGCATCATCGTCGTCGAAGATGGCGACATCGGGTCGGCAGGGAGCTGTCCGCCGACAGCGATGGACGCCTTCGCGGAGCTCGCCTGTAAGCTCGGTCCGACGCGGGGTGTCGACTACTCGGTGGGCCGCACGCTCTATCACAAGGTGATTCGCACGGGATTCTCCGACGTGAACGTGGTGATCCATCAACCGGCCATCGTACGCGGCGAGAATCGCTCCTTCCTGAAATGGAGCCTCGAGGAGGCGGGTCCGGCGATGGTCGGCGCCGGCCTCATCACGTCGGAGCAGCTGCAGCGCACGCTCGACGACATGCAGGCCGCGATCGCCGATCCCGGCGTGCTCGTCCTGGCGCCGCAGGTGTTCGCGGTCTGGGGACGAAAGACGGACGGATGAGCCTCGAGGAAGACCGAGTCTCGAGGCTGGAACGGTCTGTTCATAAGGAGAACACTCATGTCGAACGTACAACCACCTCCGGCAAAGACCCGCGAGCGCGGGCCGCTGAATGGCGTCGACACGCCGGCGCTCTTTGCCACCCTCAATCTCGTGAAGGCGCACCCGGAGCTCGCCAGGTTCCAGTTCCGGGCGACCAACCGCTGGCTGAAGGGGACGCACAGTCGCAGCCGGATCGAGACCTTCAGCGGCGCCGGAGGCGAACACCGCCATACAGGCGAGGTCCAGTTCGACGCGGACCACCCGGCCGTGCTCGTCGGGGCGGACCACGCGCCGACGCCCGTCGAATTCCTGCTTCACGCGATCGCCGCGTGCATCACGTCGGGCATCGGCAACATTGCCGCGGCCCGCGGCGTGATGCTGACCGAGGTCGAGTCGACGGTCGAGGGAGACATCGATCTCCGCGGCATCCTTGGCCTGTCGGACCAGGTGCGGAACGGCTACGAGCGCATGCGCGTGAACTTCCGCATCAAGGGCGACGCGGCTCCCGAGAAGCTCCGGGAGATCGTCGAGCAGTCGAAGGCGCGTTCCGCGGTGTTCGACGTGCTGACCCGCGGCACGGTGGTCGAGGTCACCGCGGATTGCGCGAGGGCCTAGAGGCGCGCGGCGAGGCGGACGCCGTGGGGCAGCAGGTCACACGTGAACCGCATCGACACTCTGGTCATCGGAGGCGGGCAGGCGGGACTGGCCATGAGCCGCTGCCTGTCCGATCGGGCGGTGGATCACGTCGTCCTCGAGCGCGGGCGCGTGGCCGAGCGCTGGCGGAGCGAGCGGTGGGACTCCCTGCGGCTCTTGACGCCGAACTGGCAGACGCGCCTGCCCGCGTTCCGATACGAAGGGCCTCACCCCGACGGCTACATGTCGATGCCGCAGCTGGTCGCCTTCTTCGAACGCTACGCGGCCTCGTTCGCGGCGCCGGTCGAGCTCGCCGCGACGGTTCTCAGGGTGGAACGCGCCGGCGCGGAGTTCCTGGTTCAGACGAGCCGCGGCGCGTGGCTCGCGCGCAACGTCGTCATCGGCACGGGTTATTCCGATCTCCCCTACGTCCCGCCGCTCGCACGGACGCTGTCGCCGCGCATCGTCCAGATCGTGCCGACGCGGTACCGGAACCCGGACCAGCTCCCGCCGGGAGGCGTGCTGGTCGTCGGCGCGTCTGCGACCGGGGTCCAGCTCGCGGCGGAGATACGGGCCTCGGGACGGCCCGTCACGCTTGCCGTCGGACGCCACTTGCGGCTGCCGCGGACGTACCGCGGGCGCGACATCATGTGGTGGCTCGACGCCATGGGTGTGTTCGACGACACCGCGGGCGACGTGTTCGACATCCACACGTCACGGAGCCGGCCGTCGCTGCAGCTCGTGGGCCGTCCGGACGCCGGGTCGCTGAACCTGACGATCCTGCAGCGGCGAGGCGTGCACGTGTTCGGTCGACTCGTCGGCGCCGACAGCGAGCGCGTGTTCTTCGACGACGATTTGATCGCGACTACCGCCGCGTCCGACGTGAAGCTGGCGGAGCTGCTCTCGCGGATTGATGCGTTCATCTCGAAGACCGCATCCGGCGCGACCGGGCCGCCGGAGCCGTTCGAGCCCACGTGGCCGTCGGCGTTCGGGGTGACCAAGACGACGATCGATCTGCGCGAAGCCGGGATTGACACCGTGATCTGGGCGACCGGCTTCACGCGCCGCTACCCATGGCTGAGAGTGCCCGTGCTCGACGAACGCGGCGAAATCGTCCAGCGCGGCGGTGTCACGCCGGTGGAGGGACTCTTCGTGCTCGGGATGCACTTTCAGCGGCGCCGCAAGTCGGCGTTCATCGACGGCGTCGGAGACGATGCCGCCTTTCTCGCGGACCGGATCGTGGGCCGGGCGCCGAGCGGGCAAGAAGCGGCACGCGGCACGCGGAAGAAGAAGATGTGATGGGCCGCGCGATTGACGCGTTGAAATCGTCGTACACCGCGGTGATCGTCGGCGCCCGCTGCGCCGGCGCGGCGGCGGCGATGCTCCTGGCGCGAGCGGGGCTCGACGTGCTGGTCGTCGAGCAGGGGGCGCGCGGCGCCGACACGCTCTCGACACTCGCCCTCATGCGGGCCGGCGTCCTGCAGCTCTCGCGCTGGGGCCTGCTCGATGCGATCAGGTCCGCGGGCACGCCGCGGATCGAAACGACGACGTTTCACTACGGAGCCGAGGCGGTCGAGATTCGCATCAAGCCGCGCGACAACGTGGACGGGTTGTATGCGCCACGCCGTACTCTGCTCGACCCGCTGCTCGCCGACCGGGCGCGAGCGTCCGGCGCGGAGGTCGCATATCGCGCGTGCGCGAAGGAGCTCCGGCGCGACGCGAGCGGTCGCGTCACGGGGGTGGTTGTCGAGAGCGGAGGTGTCGCGCGGTCGATCGCGGCCACCATCGTGATCGGTGCCGACGGCCTCAATTCCATGGTCGCGAAATGGGTCGCCGCGGAGCCCTACCGGGTCGGCGCGCACATGAGCTCCGTCATCTACACGTACGCGCCGGCGCGCAGCCGCGGAATGGACGGCTATCACTGGCACTACACACAGGGCGGGAGCGTGGGCGTGATCCCCACCAACGACGGAGAGATGCTCGTGTTTGCCGCGGCGCCGCGCCAGCGGTTCCTGCGGGAACTGCGGTTCGATCTGGCAGCCGGCTTCCGCGAGATCGTTCGGGCCACCGCGCCGACGGTTGCAGCAGCCATGGGCAGGACGGCTGCCGGTTCGTACCGGGGATTTGCCGGTCATCCGGCTTTTCTTCGCCCGGCCTGGGGGCCGGGGTGGGCGCTTGTCGGCGATGCCGGGTACTTCAAGGATCCGATCACGGCGCACGGCATCACCGACGCCTTGAGGGATGCCGAGTTGCTCGCGCGAGCGGTGCTGAGCGGCACCGACGCCGCGCTGGCGGAGTACCAGGCAATCCGCGACGACTTATCGGTGCCGCTGCTGATGATCACCGACGAGATTGCGTCGTTCGACTGGGACATGACGCGCCTGCAGGCGTTGCACGCGTCCCTCAGCGACGAGATGGGGAGGGAAGTGTCGCATGTCGTTAACGGTTGGCCAGAGAGCGCGGCGCTCGGCGACGCTCACGGCGGAACACGTCCGCCTCTTCAGCCAGATCACCGGCGACTATAACCCGCTGCACGTTGACGCCGAGTTCACGGCGACCACCCGTTTCAAGAAGCTGATCGTGCAGGGCGGCCTGACGAGCGGTCTGCTCCACGCGATCGTGGCCATGGACCTCCCGGGACCCGGGACGGCGTTCAACCGGCTTCGGCACATCCGGCCACCGCGGGTCGTCCTTCGATCGCGCGTTCAAAGAGTGGCACATCCTCGCCATCACAACGACGCGTCGAACCGACGTTCCGTCCTGACGGCTGCTCCCGGTAATCAGGCGCCCATCGGCGGCATCAGAAACGAGCCGGAGCAGGCGGCGTCGCGCCGAACCGCCGGTACGCCTCAATCACGCCGAGCGGATCCTTCCAGGATCGAATCGCGAAATCTGCGTGATCAGCGGACGGTCGAGCTCGATACCGATCCACTCGAGCACCCGCCGAGCCGTGTCGGCATCGAGCGGCATGTTCTTCGGACTGAGCGGATCGATCGCGGGCGTGATGATCTCGACTCGCGCGATGGGGAAATCCGGCGGGACGAACTCCGCCATCGTGAACAAAGCGGCGTCGAACCCATTCAGATGCTCCCGGATGAACGCCCACACCTCGGGGTCGGGAGCGGATGTGTCGATGTGGCACCGCCACACCCACCGCTGCGCCCTGCAGCCCGTTGTGAATCTTCTTGGTGACTTCGAAGAACCGCTCGCTGCCGCGGATGATCTTCCAGCGTGCGGCGGCACGTTCGAGATCGCCCAGCAGCGCCTCCGGTGCGATGTTGCGATATGCGGCTAGGCAGCGCGGACCGACGTCGACGAGCTCCAGCATGGAGGCCACCGTTCAAGGCGGGCCCGGAGCGTCCCGCTGATTCACGAGAACCCGCCGCCGGCTGCCTCCCCCGGCGGGTTCACGCCCTGCGGTCCGGGCTGCACGGCAATGGGACCGCGGGGAAGGTCATGCGCGCCTCGGCGGTCGCCGGCGCATTTCAGGACGACGGCTGCCGGCCTGGCAAACAGGACGCGCGACGACGTCCGAGTGGCCTCCACGATCGGCGGCGACGGATCCGGGCTGAAGGGGGAGTCTTCGGTGGTCAGGATCACCTCCCAGCGACCGAATGACGCGTCGGCGTCGCCCGCGCGATCGTTGAAGCGCGCCCGGGACAGGTCGACCGGTCCTTCGCCTTTCAGTCGGACGACGATCAGAAACGTGTCCCCCGGCCCGCAGCGTCGCAAGACGAGCGTCGCCTCGTCGAGCGCGGCCACGTCGAACGGAGCACCGCCACGGAGCGATGGCTCCCGGCGTCGGAGCGCGAGCAGGGCACGGTACAGCCGCAGGATCGAGGCGTGCGGCTCCAGCACACGTTCACCCCACGCGAGCCGACTCGACCGAAATGTCGAGAAGGCCTGCGGATCAGGAATCCTCTCGCGGGCCGCCGGATCGGCGAACGCCGCAAAGGATCGAAACTCGGCGCGTCGTCCTTCCGTGACGAGCCTGCCGAGATCCGGGCGGTGATCGGTGAAGTACAGAAACGGAGTGCTCGCCGCCCATTCCTGGCCCATGAAGAGCAGCGGCGTCTCCGGCGCCATCAGCAGGAGCGCCGAGGCGGCCCGGTACGCGGCGAGATCGACCTGGTGGTTGAGGCGTTCGCCGAGCGCGCGGTTACCGATCTGATCGTGGTTCTGGAGGCAGAACACGAAACGATCGATGCGTATCCCCGTCGGATCCGTCCCGCGCCGCTCGCCCAGATGCGGCGAGAACTGACCGGTGTAGAACCAGCCCCGCCGGATCGTGGTCGCCAGATCGCCGGTGCGTCCGCTGTAGTCGCGGTAATAGCCTTCGGAGTCCCCGGCGAGCAGACGCCGACACTGATGATGGAAGGCATCGGCCCACACCGCATCGATGCCCCAGCCGCCTTCTGCTTCGGGCTTGAGCATCCGGTTCAGGTTGCGATGGTCCTCGGCCACGACCAGCGCACGACGGTCTCCGGCCGATGTGTGCACGCGGTCGGTCAATTCGGCCAGGAAATGCCGAGGTCCGTCATCCGCAATCGCGTGGGTCGCATCGAGCCGCAGACCGTCGATGTGGTACTCGTGCACCCAGTGGAGCGCATTCTCGATGAAGAACGCCCGCACCATGCCGCTCTGCTCGCCGTCGAAGTTCAGCGCGGCGCCCCACGGCGTCTGGTGTCGGTCGGTGAAGTAGAACGGGCTGAACGCCGACAGGTAGGCACCGTCAGGGCCCAGGTGGTTGTAGACCACGTCGACGAAGACCGCGAGATCGTGCTGGTGCGCGGCATCGACGAGGCGCCGCAGATCGTCCGGCGTACCGTAAGACCGCGCTGGCGCGAACAGCGCGACCCCGTCGTAGCCCCAGTTGCGCGATCCCGGAAAATCGGCCACCGGCATCAGCTCGATGGCGGTGACGCCCAGGCCGGCGATCCGCGGCAGCAGTGCCGCCACGCCGGCGAACGTTCCCTCCGGACTGAAGGCGCCGACGTGCAGTTCGTAGAGGACGACATCCGGTAGCTCCAAATCGACGCGGCGCGCGGCAGACCACTCGAACGCGTGCGGATCGACGACCGCCGACGGACCGTGGACGCCCTCGGGCTGGAAGCGCGAGGCGGGATCGGGCAGCAGGCGGTCGCGGTCGAGGCGAAACCAGTAGCGGTCTCCGACCCGGACGTCGCAGAAGACGCCTGAGAACGTGCCGTCCGCCGCGGGTGTGAGGCTGCGGACGGTCGATCCCCCCGGGCCGTCGAGGACGAGCTCCACGTGCTCGCTGCACGGCGCCCACACACGGAATGCGATGCCTTCCGGGACGGGCCACGCTCCGAGCGACGGGGTCCACGCACCGGAACGAGTCGTTGTCACTGGACACCTCACCACAAGGCCGGCCCACGTTCGGCGCGAGCCGATCCGCAAGTGAAATGATGACGAAGTTCCTCCGGGCTCACAACCCTGGTCCCGCGTGACGGCAGGGCGCGAGTCGTCGAACATATGGCGTCTGGCGGGGGGCGGCCCGGGTCGAGCCGTGCTTCTTCGGCCTACGTGCGCGATATCATGGAGCTCCCCCCGAGCGGCGTGGAGACGACCGACGCCAGGTGGAACGCGGCCCACGTCAAATGCCTGGGGGGTCCGTCCGCCGGCGGGGGGATCGGGGAGATGAACGAGGCGGGCGAACCGGTCCGCAGCGAAGCGCTGTTCTATCTCTTCAACGCGGCTGTTGAAGCGGTCGATTCCGTCGGGTCCGCGATCGACCACGGTCTGGCCTGGAAGTGCCTCACTGACAGCCTCGACGTCGTCCGCGAGCGCCAGACGCTCGCCGCAGGCCGGACGTTCCGGCTCGGCGACCGGCCGGCGGTGTTTTCTCGGCAGTCACGAATGAGCGGTGTCCGGCATGCCACGACGGCCCGTCAGCACGTACCGTCTGCAGTTCGGGCGGCAGTTTCAATTTGCCGACGCACGCGAGCTTCTGCCGTACCTCGACGAGCTGGGCATCACCGACTGCTACAGCTCCCCGCAACTGCAGGCCACGCCGGGGAGCACGCACGGATATGACATCTGCGACCACACGCGGCTCAACGCCGAGCTCGGCTCGGACGCCGACTACGCGGTGTTCTGCGCCGCGCTCGAGGCGCGCGAACTCGGTCAGATCGTCGACTTCGTGCCGAATCACATGTCGTGCGATCCGTCGGCGAATCCGTGGTGGCGTGACGTGCTCGAGAACGGTCCGAGCTCGCCGTATGCCGGATACTTCGATATCGACTGGGACCCGATCAAGCCCGAACTGAAAGGCAAGGTGCTGCTGCCGATCCTCGGAGATCAGTACGGGCGTGCGCTCGAGCGCGGCGAGCTGCAGCTTCAGTTCGAGGCCGGGTCGCTGCGCCTGCGGTACTTCGATCGCGACTTCCCGATCAATCCCCGGCAGGTCCCCCGCGTGCTCGGGCACGGCATCGAGCGGCTCGAGCGCGAACGCGCAGGCGATCCGGCTCTTCGCGAGTTCCTCAGCATCCTGACGGCGCTCCAGAACCTGCCGCCATACACGGAGCGCGATCCGACGCGGATAGTCGAGCGCCAGCGCGAGAAGGAGGTTGCGCGCGAGCGCCTCGCCCGCCTGGTCGCCGAGTCGAGCGCCATCCGCGAGCATGTCGAGTCGTCGGTCCGGACGGTGAACGGGACGCCGGGCAATCCGGCCAGCTTCGATCTGCTGCACGAACTGCTGGAGCACCAGGCCTACCGGCTGGCGTACTGGCGGACGGCGTTCGATGAGATCAACTACCGGCGCTTCTTCGACATCAACGAGCTGGTGGGGCTCCGCATGGAGGAGCCGGCCGTGTTCGACGCGACACACCAGCTCATCGGGCGCTTCGTCGGATCGGGCTGTGTCACGGGGTTGCGCATCGACCACTCCGATGGACTGTTCGATCCCGCCGAGTATTTTCGCCGGCTCCAGCAGACGGGGCGGGAGGCGCGCGAGCGGGGCGTCGACCCGCACGACGCGCTCTATGTCGTCGCCGAGAAGATCCTCGCGCCTGGCGAGTCGCTCCGCGCAGGATGGCCGATCGCTGGCACGACCGGGTACACGTTCCTGAACCTGGTGTGCGGGCTGTTCATCGACGGTCGCCACGCGCCGGCCCTGCGGCGGGTGTACGCCCGGTTGACCGGACGCCAGGAAGCGTTCGAGCAGGTGGCGTACGAGAGCAAGATCATCGTCATGTTGACGGCGATGGCGAGCGAGCTGAACGTGCTCGCGCACGCGCTCAACCGGATCTCCGAACGCGATCGGCGCGTGCGCGATTTCACGCTGAACAGCTGTCGAAAGGTGCTGCGCGAGGTGACCGCCTGTTTTCCCGTCTACCGGACGTACATCACCGCGCGCGGCGTCGACGCCTTCGACCGGACGGTGGTCGAGGAGGCGATTCGAAGGGCCCGTCAGCGTAATCCGTTGATGGAGGCCTCGATCTTCGATTTCGTCGAGAGGATTCTCCTGCCGGTCGACGAGGCGAATGGGAGCGCGGACTCGGACTCCGAGCGCGTCGCGTTCGCGATGAAGTTCCAGCAGTTCACGGCCCCCGTGCACGCGAAAGGCGTCGAGGACACGGCGTTCTACCGGTACCACGCGCTGATCGCGGCCAACGAGGTCGGGGGCAACCCGGCCCGCCTCGGCGTGGCCCCGGCCGAGTTCCACGAGGCGAACAGGCGGCGGCTTGCGGCCTGGCCGACGGAGATGATCGCCACGGCCACGCACGACACCAAACGCGGCGAGGACGCGCGGATGCGATTGACCGTCCTGTCCGAGATCCCGGAGGCCTGGCGGCGGGCGGTGTCGGCGTGGATGCGCGTCAACGGGCGGCATCGCTCGAAGCTCGGCGGGGCCTGGGCGCCGGATCGCAACGACGAATACCTCTTCTATCAGTCGCTGATCGGGGCATGGCCGGCCGAGCCCGTGAGCGCGTCCGTCCCTCTCCGAGCCCCCGAGCAGTTCGTGTCGCGCATGAGTGCCTACATGCAGAAGGCCGTGCGGGAAGCGAAGGTGCACACGAGCTGGATCGACGAGGACCAGGCCTATGGCCGAGCCCTCTCGCGGTTCGTGGAACGGACGCTCACCGCCACGACGTCACCGAGGTTTCTTCGCGCGTTCCTGCCATTTCAGCGACGCGTCGCCTACGTCGGCATGATCAACTCGCTCGCCCAGCTGGTGCTCAAACTCGGGTCGCCCGGCGTTGCCGATTTCCATCAGGGGACCGAGCTGTGGGACCTCAGCCTGGTCGATCCGGACAACCGTCGCCCGGTCGATTTCGCCGGCCGCAGGGAATTGATGGAGCGGCTGCGGCCGCTGCTCGCCTCGATCGAGGATGGCGTGGCGTGCAGCCAGGCATTTGCCCAGTTGCTCGCAGAATGGCCGGACGGTCGCATCAAGCTGTTCACGATGGCCAGCGGGCTGCGGTTTCGACGCCGTCATCCGGACGTGGTCCTCGAAGGAGAGTACGTGGCGCTTCAGGCGCATGGGTCCGCTGCGGAACACGTCGTGGCATTTGCGCGACAGCACGGGAGCGGCACACTCGTCGTCGCGGTGCCGCGGCTGATGGCCACGTTGAGCGCTGAGGACCATCAAGACGCCAGTGCGGAAGCGGTGTGGGGGGCGACGCGCCTTCTGGTACCCGACAGGCTCCGTCGAAGCGAGTATCGCCATCTGCTCACCGGTGAAGTCGTTCAGCCGGACCCCCGCGACGATGGATCGCAGTTGGCGCTCGCGACGATCTTCCAGGTCAGCCCCGTCGCCATGCTCTGGGCTCCTTGATCGCGATCGCTCCACGCCTCTTCGTCGAAGATCTGCGGGGGAAGGGGCTGCACGCCACCTGTGCGGTCGGCGGGCCGTTCCCTGAACGTCGCGCTCGAAGCGATCGACTTCGCCGGGGACCGCTCGAGGCTCGGGTTCGAACTGCGGGCGACGACGCTCAGCCACGTTCAGCATTCACCTGCACGTGGCCGCGGGGGTGGCGTTCGAGTCCCAGGACGAGCAGCCGTTCCTGGGCTATCACCTCGCCCAGGGTCGCGACTACAGCGACGAGACGGCGTCACGGATCGACCAGAAGGTCGAACGGTTCTTCGCCACACGACCCCATCCCGTTGGGAACAGGTTAACCGGATCGCGAGGACGTGAGCGCGCCGATCAATACGTTCGTGAGGTATCCCTGATATTGCTCGGGCGACCATTCCCGTTCGAGGACCAGGTCTTCCCACATCCGCAGCGACGTCATCGTCCACAGCAGATCTGCCGCGATTGAAGGGTCCAGTCCTGGTCGCAGGCTGCCCTCAGCCTTCAGGCGCGAGACGATGGCGCGACATCCTGCCAATCGGGACTCGAGACGGCTTTGCCAGGCGCGCGCGGCCGCCGCATCCGTTCGACGGACCGCATCGACCGCCCGCGCGACCGCCCACACCTCAGGGTTTCTGCGCGTCTGCAGCGACACCATTTCCTCGATCATCTTGATGCCCGTTGGCGCGTTCATCACGCGCTGCATGTCCGCCGGTACGCCGAGGCTCTCGTGGACATGACGGGCGACCGCGATCATCAACGCTGCGCGGTCGGCGAAGTGCAGGTACACCGCCTGGCGGGACAGGCGGGCCGCTTTCGCGATCTGGGCCATCGTGACGCTGGCATCGCCTCGCTTGCGAATCAGCCTGAGCGCAGCATTCAGGATGCGGTCCCTCGAATCCGAACTTGACATCGTGTCAATCCGCCCCATATGCTGCGTGGTCGTTGAGCTTGACATCGTGTCAACTATAGCAGGACGCGCGACGCGCGCCGGCGAGGACGGGATGACCCCAGACGACCCAATCGGGACGCTGCCGGGCTGGCTGACGCTGAACAACCGTCATACGGGCGAATGCTTGCAGTTGCGTCGCGTGTATCTGGACGGCGTGATGTGCCTGGAATTGAAGGGCACGCTCCCGCCGAATCAGGACGGCCCACCGCTGCACATTCACTTCGAGGAGCACGAGGAAGGGACCGTCATCGCCGGCACGCTCGCCGCGATGGTGGACGGCGTCGAGGTTCGCATCGAACAGGGAGGCCTCGTGCGATTGCCGATGGGCTCCGCACACCGTTGGTGGAACGGGGGGGCCGAGACCCTCCAGTTCGATGGCTTCGCAAGGCCCGTCGTCGACCTGGACCGCTACCTCGCGGCGATATTCGACGTGATGAACAGCGGTCCCGCACGGCGACCGCCGCTGTTTTACCTCGCCCACCTCGCGTGGAGGCATCGAAAGACTCAGACGGCGCTCATCCCGCCCCGGTGGATCCAGGCCGTGCTGTTCCCGACCATTGTGCTGGTTGGGACTCTGTTGGGTCGGTATAGAGGAACGGACTGGCCTGGCTGTCCTGACCGATGCCAGGCCGCCCCGCTCCTCACGGGCGTCCCTCAGAGAAACGGGTTCTCGTCGGCGGTCGGTCCGTAGGTAATCGGCACTGCAACATCCAGCAGGCGCAGGTACACCGACAGCCGCCCGCGGTGGTGGTAGAGGTGGTTCAGGATGTTCGTCCGGATCACCGCCGTTCGCGGCCGGCTGAAGATCTCCTTCCCGTGGAAGACGACCCGCCAGAGCCCTGCGGCGTGCTCCGCAGTCAGGCCGCCGAGCAGTTGCTCCGCGCGGGCGAGATTCTTCTCGAACAGCGCGGCGAAGTCGCAGACCGATTCGGGCGCCGGAGGCGGCGTCGACAGCGGGATGAACTCGTCCTGCTCCACGATCGGGTTCGCGAGGGAGGGGATGTTCGCGACGTGAACGGCGAGCTCACCGAGGGAACGCGACTTCGGGTGCGGCTTCCATGAGAGCCGGTCGGCCCGGCACTCCGCGTGCGCCGGCCCCGCGCCGACGCGCCCGTGACCGCCGGAATCGTTCGGGGCGTGGCGGAGGGCCGGCAGCGTGACGCCTTCGCGCAAATCCGCGAGGAGATCCTGAACACGGCGAAGAGACTGGCTGGCGAATCCCCCGGCGGTCGTCCTATGGCTTGTCGGATCTCCGCGGGATGATCCACGCCGATTCGTGCGGAGTCATCCCGATGTGCGGATAGTACGTGCGGGCACCAGGCGCCGCCAGGAGGATCAGGTGCGTGTGCAGGCCGGCCGTCTCGTGGGTCCGCCGGAGGAGCTCGCGGCCGATGCCGGTGCGCTGGTGGGCCTGGTCCACGGCGAGGTCCGAGACGTACGTGCAGTAACTGTAGTCGCTGATCGCGCGCGCGACGCCGACCAGCGTCGGGCCGAGCCGCGCCGTGAGCACGATGCCGGCGTTCCGCAGCATTCCCCGGATCACGTCCGGCCGATCGACCGGCCGCCGCGCGGCGAGCGTGGAGCGAACGAGCACGTCGACGAACTCGACAGGATCGAGATCGGGTTCGAGCTGGTATGCGATCACCGGGCCGCCTCCCGTCCCGTGGCGGTGCGCTCCAGCTCGCGTTCGATGAGGTCGGGCAGCGCGCCCACGCCGGACAGAATGTGTGTGTGCGGTTCGCCGCGCAGCCGCGCTTCGTCGTGCGCCCCCGTCAGCACGCCGACGATCGTCTTCACGCCGGCATTCGACCCGGCCTGCAGATCGAACGGCGTGTCCCCGACCACGACGACTTCGCGCACGTTCGTGACGCGCGCCGCCTCCATCGCGTGGAAGAGCATGAACGGCGCGGGACGACCGACCGGAACGTCGCTGCCGCAGACGAGATTTGCGAGCGGCCGCTGCCAGCCGGCCTTCGCGAGGATCACACCGGCGAGATCGAACACGACCAGGCGGATCACAGGGAGTCCTCCGGAAAGCTCAGGCTCTGATAGAGGTCGTACGTAAACAGTCCGGCGCGCACGCATGGGTCGTCGTGAAGGACGCCGTCGGCGCGGAGCTGGAAGTCCCTGCGCCCGTGCTCCCACACGACCGCCTGCGCACCCGGCTCGGCGAACGTGTCGGTCGCCCGCAGGATGGCAACGCAGTACGGCTTCGTCTGTCCGAGCATCTTCTGCACGAACGCATCATCGATCACCGTCATCGTCTCGTGGTCCTTCCTGTTCCGGTCGCGTTCGCGCCGGGCCTGCGTCGTGTGAGCCGGCCCGCCGCGCGCTGCCGCCGGCGCGCGTAGTACCGTCGCGACTTGTCGGCACCGCGGCACTCCGAGCCGCACCAGCGCCGGTCTCCCCTGGGGCTGCGATCCAGGAAGACCCAGCCGCACTCGGGATTGGCGCACTGACGCAGCGACCGCACGTCCTCGCCGGCCATGAGCCGGGCCGCCGCCCACGCCACCTGGTCGAGAACGCTCGCCAGCGGGTTGTCCGGACACGACCACGTCCAGCGCGGATGCGCGGTGTCCTCGAGCGACGCGTGCGCGAGGGCGGATCCCAGCGTCCGGTTGAACGCCGCGAACTCAACCGCCGGCGCGGCGGCCCCTGCGGCGAGCGCGCTGAAGATGGCGTGCAGCGTCCCGCGGCACGCGACGGCACGCTCCAGCATGCGCGCCGCCGTCTGCGGATGCCGCGCCGCGTACGCGCGCAGCGCGCGCGCATCGGCGAGCCCGAGCGCGTCAGTGGCCCACGCGACGACGTCCTCGAAGCCGCCGAACCGCTCCCGACGCGGCCCGTAGGTCCGCCAGGTCACCGTGTTCACGAAATCGAGCGCCGGCGCGCCGCCGATCCGGACGAATTCGCCGTATCGCGGCGCGTCGGCCGCCGCGCGGGACATCCTGGCCATGGCCGCTGATATTATCACCAGTGAAACGCGCTTGACAGGTCACATATCGTATGCAACGTTTATAACCTGTCAGAGTCATCACATTGGTCATATCTGATCACCCACACCCGCAGGACCGACCCGGCGCGCCGGCGGCCGACTTCCGCATCCGCCTGCACGACCGGGTCCTCGCGGACCTCGCCCGCAGACTGGACGCGACGCGATGGCCGGAGTCGTTCGACGAGCCGGAGAGCTGGGCGACGGGGACCGATCGCGGGTACCTCCAGGGTCTGGTGGAGTACTGGCGGACCGGGTTCGACTGGCGAGCGCAGGAGGACGGCCTGAACGCGTGGCCGCAGTTCTCGATCGAGATCGCCGGCGCGCGCGTCCACTTCGTGCACGTACGCGGGAAAGGACCCCGCCCGCTCCCGATCGTGTTGACGCACGGCTGGCCGAGCTCGTTCATGGAGATGCTTCGGCTCATCCCGCTCCTGACCGATCCAGCGCGCCACGGGGCCGACCCCGGCGATTCCTTCGACGTCGTCGTGCCGTCGGTCCCCGGGTACGCGTTCTCGTCGCGTCCGAACGGTCCGGTGACGGCGGACTCGGTCGCCGCCGCGTGGGTGCAGTTGATGTCGGCGCTCGGACACGACCGCTTCGCGGCGCACGGCGGCGACATCGGTTCGGGGATCACGACGGCGCTGGGGCGTCATTATCCGGACCGCCTGGTCGGCATTCACCTGCTCGCCGTGCGCGATCCCGACGTCGCTCCCGGCGACCCCCTGCGGCCGGAAGAGGAGGCCTATCTGCGGTCGCGCGCCGAGTGGCGCGAGCGCGAGGGCGCGTACTCCCATCTGCAGCGCACGAAGCCGCAGACGCTCGCCTATGCGCTGCACGATTCGCCGGTCGGCCTCGCCGCGTGGCTGGTCGAAAAGTTCAGGGCATGGAGCGACTGCGGCGGCCGGGTCGAGACCTGCTTCACGAAGGACTGGCTCTTGTCGACCATCACGCTCTACTGGGCGACGGAGACGATACATTCCTCGATCCGGTACTACGCCGAGGGGGCCGCGACCGATCGTCCCGAGGCCCGGGTCGACCTCCCGACGGCCGTGGCGCTCTTCCCGCGCGACCTGCTGCGCCCTCCGCGGTGCTGGGCCGAGCGTCTGTACAACGTGCAGCGGTGGACTGAGATGCCGCGCGGCGGGCACTTCGCGGCGCACGAACAGCCCGAACTGCTCGCGGCCGATCTGCGCGCGTTCTTCGGGCCGCTCCGCGGCCGCGATCGCTGATTCGGGCCCTCTCTGCGCACATTCGACGGTGCTGGCGCCGCGCCGTCCAAAGCAGCACATCTTCGTGGACGCCCCATTTGTGCACTCGCTGTCTCAGCCGTCCTTCCTGCATCATCCCGATCTTCCGCAGGACGCGTCCCGAGCCGGGGTTGCGCACCATGTGATCGGCGCAAATCCGATTCAATCTCAAAAGCTGAGTTCAGCTTCCTTGTGCTTACGGTCGATGTGCTTGACGGCGATGTCCCCGATCAATTGATGCGCGTGGTCGGGTAAGGCGATGGCAAGATTGACGGCCGAACCGTTGGCCCACCCGGAAGATAACGAGCGATGTCCCTTTTCGCATCCTCGCCTGAAATGGGGATGGCACGGAGATCATCGTGTCGGCGACGCGACCCGGCCAATGCAGGGAAGGCTGAGAACTCGTCATCGTCGAACGGCCTCAGGAGGAGTCGCGTCGTCCGGATTGCTGGATGAGGACCGTCGGTCATGTTCTCGTCGTTCGTCGCATGGTACGGCGGCGGTTCCCAGGCGCTCGCGACGTCCGGACGTGCATGGCGACGCGCGCTCGCTCGGGCTCGTCCAGGAAAAAGGGGCGCGGCTGTCGGCGATCGGCAGGTCGAACGGCCGGCGAACTGAACGAGCACTCGACAGCAGGAGGCGATCCGTGGCGCGCGTGAGGTGAATCGTTGATTCGGGCGCGTCTGGTCCCGCGAATGGAATCCATCCGATCGGCAGGGAAGGCCGCTAGTAACACCCCTCGGGCGGGATCGGCGCGAGCTGCCAGCCTGCACGGTACCGTTCGAACTCGGCGTAAAAATCCGCCAGCGCCTGGCCGAAAGCGGCCTGGAACGAGTCCGCCAGGGGAGAGGACATCTGGCCGAACGTCATCAAGGACGTGATGCCCGCCCGGCTCACCGCGCGCTCGACGGCCAGATATGCATCCGCGTAAACGAATGAAGTCCGCGCGATCAGGCCGTACGTTTGTTGCGGTTCATCCAGGTTGGCTAGCGTGGGAATCGGCGGCTGGCTGACCAGGACACCTCGCTGTTTACACGCACGGACATCGTCGGCGGACGAATCTCCGCGATCGATGACAGCCGCTCGGTACGCAACATATTCCGCGGTGCCCTCGACGAGCCAGGCGGCCCGAGCGTGCAAGGGCAGCCACCCCCACGAGTACTGCACGACATGAAACAGTTCGTGCGCGATCGTCTTCCGCCTGTACGCGTCATTGTGTGCGCTGCAGCACCAGCCTATGCTGCCGACGTCGACCGTAATCGAGTTGGGATGGGCCACGCCTTCAGCCGATCCCGCCGCCGATGCCGTGGCGCGCAATTGAAGCGTGATGACAATCTGTTGCGCCGGGTGCCAGCCGAAAGTCGAAGCAAGGTACGGAAGCACGACATCCGACACGAGCTCGTCCACGACATCAACGTCGAACTGAGGCACGCCCGGTTCGGCGTTGATGACGAAGGTCGGGGTCGAGAGCCGTGGACTCGGCGCGGTCGGCGACCCGCAGCCCGCGCACAGCAATGCCCCGAGCAGCCAAACCGCTGTGAGACGACGCCGGTCGGCGCCCGCGAGGAGCAGCTGACCGGCCTGCGCAGTCATTTCCTGCGGGCATTCGGCGACTGCGTCAGAAGTGAGGCAAGCAGTTGCCGTAGTAACAGACATAGCCGGTATTGCACTGGGAACCGTTCGTGCACGCGTCACCGGAACCGCCAGCGTCCCACCCGTGCGATCGGATCGGACGACGAGCGCGTCGAGAAGGCCACGACGGTGAAACTGGCGAGCTGGACGAGTGCCAGCGCGCCGCTCTGATACACCGCCAGCGTCAACAGGCCGGCGATGCCGCCGATCATGTTCACCCCGCCGAGCCACCGACGCGGCGCAGCCCACGTCAACCACCCGAAGAGCAGTTGGCCCAAGCCCCAGGTCATCAACCCGGGATCGGTGAGAAAATATCCGAGACGAGACCAGATAGCAGCCTGATGGGCGTCTGCGCCGCCGGTTGCCGTGGTCGTCTCCGCCACGATCGCCAGCAGCGCGCCAATGTGCATGAACACGCCGAAGCCAAGCAAGGCGATCCCGAGGGATGACGCGATCGTGGCGCTCAACGCCAGCGCCGGCGCCAGCGGCCGGCACGCTTCGCCGAGCGTCGCGACGAATGGAATACAGAGCACCGCCCACGTGAGCAAGATGGTGGCGCCGAGGATCAGCTGACCGCGATGCGCGGCGGCATACGCCAGCTCGTTCCCGCCCATCGGCGCCAACACCGAGATCGCCAGCACGAGCGCCGACAGCGTTCCCGCCACGAGACCCCAGGGCGAACGCCGACTCCATGCATTCATCCGCGTCCCTCCTCACGCGTGCTCATAACCCGTGAGCACATAGTCCGTAAGAGATCTCGCGCCTTCTCCACGCGCCGCTGGATCAGCCACCGATGCGGCGTCACGCCGACGCTGTGCTTGAACGCGCTACTGAAGTAGCTGTCGGACAGTCCGCAGCACCGCGCGAGCTCGGCGATCGTCACTGTGCCATCGAGGTTCGCGTCAATCAAGTCGATCGCGCGGCGCCGCTGCCAGGGGGACAGGCCGCCACCCGAGTGTGGCCGCTTCTCGCGGACGTGTCCGTAAACCACTGCCACATGCGTGGCGACCGCGCGCGTTACATGCTCCACGAAGAGACGGCTCGCTTCTTCCGGACGTGCCAGCGCGGGACGCGATGACAGCAGCAGCGGCTGCAGCACCGGATCATCGAGGCCTTTGCCGGGCGCATACTGCAGATCGACGAGCGGTCGGTTGCTGCACTCACGAGCGACGCTCTCCATCAGCGTTCGCGGAAGCGCGATATGGATGGAGTGGAACGGGTTGTTGATTCTGAACCGCGGATCGCGTCGAACATCGTAGAGCGTGATCTGACCTGCCCGAAGCGCGGTAACCGGCGCCCTGCGGTTGTCTTCCCACCACTCATGGACTGGGAAATCGCGCAACTGAATCGCGACGCCGGAGGCGTCGACCGGCGGCAACGGATCCGACCGCTCGTGCGTCGGCTGCTCGGAGCGAACCTCGGTGACCGTCGCATCGGTGTGCTGCAGTGTGCGCGAAGCGAGCACGACGCGATACGCCGCGCGAGCCGCCGGCCAAACGCCTCGCCGAAGTCTTCAGGCATCGCACCGCCCGTCCGTCGCCCGCCCGGCCCCGCCGCCGAATCAATCGCGAATCCAGGACAATCCCGTGGTTTCAGGCAGGTAATCCGTCGCGCGACGCACCACTATAGCTCTCAGTGGGTCGGCCGTGGATGCGGCTGGCGCGACCGGGAGCAGGCGACCCGCGACCGTCACGCGCGGCCAGGCTGGCAAGGGAGGCGGACATGACGCATGAGCTTGCGACGAGCACGTACGAGGAAGTCCGGACGGGCACAGGAGGGAGCGACCTGTTTCTGCGGTCCTTTCGACCGGTTCGGGACTGCCCGGTGTCACGACACAGATTCTCGCGGGCGATCCATCACGGGCGGTGTTCTACACGATCGTGTTGTCAGTGCCGCCGCACACGATCATCCCCGCGCACTCCCACCGTGACGATCGCATGGCGACCGTTGTGTCGGGTACGTGGCAATTCGGTTATGGCGACCGCTTCGATGAACGGACGCTCAAGGCGCTGCGACCTGGCAGTGTGTACTCGGAGCCCGCTGGTGCGAATCACTTCGCGCGCACGAGCTGAATCACGCGGCCCCATGTCGTTCCCGCGTGGGGACGTGGAGCGGCTGAATCAGCCGCACCATCGACACGACGTTCGCAGTTTGGCCTTCCAACGGTTTCGCCATGTCTCCCGCGGCTCGGACGCCGTCAACGTCCCTGCTGTCCCGGTCCCGAACCCGCCTGCGCGGCGATGAGGCGCTCGCGCATCGGTTCAACGCTCAGACGGAGCAGGAACAGCAAGTCGTCTCCGGGAAGATACTCCTGCATCCTTGCGCACATCAGATCCGCAAGGGCCTCGCCCTGGACGCGCTGCTCGTCCAGTGCCATCTGCAGAAGCGTCAGAAACCTGCGGATGTAACCGGCCTGCCACGCGAAGAGCGTGTGATCGAAAGATGGCTCGCCGTGGCCCATGAGCAGCTGCGCGTCGCGGGGCAGGACGCGCGCCGGACGCTCCAGGTTGGAGAGCCACTGCTGCGCGAAGCCGTCGGCGAGGTACGCGTGCATGTGGTTGTACACGAGATCGCCGATGAACGCCTGCGGCGGCCCGTCGGCGTCGAGCAGCCACCAGCTGTCATGCGGCGATTCGCTGGGGCCGACGTCAAGCACGCGAAACGTCGCACCGTCAAGGGGGACCTGATCTCCATCGCGCACGACACGCGTAGGGAAGGTCCGCTTCTCGGCCCACTCGGCGCCGAACATCGGGCGAAGAATCCTCTCCTTCGCCGCATCGTCGCGCCGAATTACCCGATCGACACCCTCAACGGCGTAGACGGGGACGTCGTCGCCGCCGAGCAACGACGCGACGCCGCCGTAGTGATCCGGATGCGTGTGCGTCACGATGACGCCCACGAGCGGTTTGCCCAGGGCGTCCGCGCGTGCCCGCATGGCGCGACCGTCAGAGACGCCAAGCGTTGCGTCGATCGCCACGACACTTGTTGCGGTCTCGACGAGGTAGGCATTGACCGGAAAGAGACTGGCCTGAAAGCGATGGACCTTGACGGTAGATCGCACGACCCCTCCTGACTATCATTGCGAACTGGCGGACCGAGCCGTCGCGTCAATCAACCGATCGCATACTCGCAATCGACGCGGCAAGTAGGTACTTTCCGGTGCCTAACGTGCGCCGCGGTGCCCGATGAGATCCACATGTCCGACATCCAGCCCGACGTCTTCAATCCGAACTGCGACTCCCGCCAAGTCTTGGCGCTGCTCGCCGATCGATGGAGCATGCTCGTCATCTACGCGCTCAGCCAAGGCGTCCGTCGGCACGGCGAACTGAAGCGGATGATCGGTGGCATCTCGCAGAAGATGCTCACGCACACACTTCGAGCGCTCGAGCGTGACGGCATCGTTCGGCGGCGAGTGTTCGCCACTGTACCGCCGCGAGTCGAGTACCGGCTGACCCCGCTCGGCCGGACCCTGCTTCGGCCGCTTCGCTCAATCTGTCGATGGGCGGAAACCCACCTCCCTCAGGTGCGAGCTGCGCGCGACGCCGCTTCGTTGCGATGAGGAGCGGCACTCGGAAAGTCTGTAAACGTGTCGAACCCGAGGACCCGACGTCATTTCTCAACTACCGCGTGGACCGGCACAAGGTAATCCGCGAGGCTGGCGTTGACGATTCGACCGGGTATCGGATCGAATCGAGTCTCCTCATGAAGCGCCATGCCAATCCCGAACACGAGACCGCCGATGAGCTGGCTGCGCGCCGTCTGCGCGTTGAGAATACGCCCGGCCGCATACGCCGCGACGATGCGCGAAACGCGAACCTGGCCGAGATCCTCATCCAAGTCAACATCCACGGAGACGGCGCTGAGTTCAGCTTCCTTGTGCTCGCGGTCGATGTGCTTGACGGCGTTGTCCCCGATCAATTGTGCGCGTGGTCGGGTAAGGCGATGGCAGTGGATCGACGACCACACTCGCGTGATTTGGTGCTCGCGTACCTGACGCTGTTCGAACGGCTCGACTTGAGAGAGGTTGTCATCGTCTCGGAGAAGAGTTCGCCGCAACAGTGTAAAGCGGCTTCTCGATGGACGACGCTGCCGACCAGGGGGCGGGTGGGCAGACGAACGAATTGGAGGCAAGGAGAAATGATGGCCAAGGCAATGTTCAGTAACCACTCAGCCGTTCGAGTGCGGCCGAGCGCAGCCGTCACACTGTCGCGTTGGTTGCGCCTTGATCATCGCGATTGAGTCAAGCCGACGCGCAACGCCATCCCGCCAGGAGAGACGGCAGAGCCAAGAGTTACGAGGATTTATGCGAGGTGCGTGCGTAGATCGGCGTGCCATTCGAACAGCGCGCGAGCCGAGTTCGGTCCGTTGATCCGACACCGGCTTGACTCCGCAACGCCTGGCCACGTGTGCGAACCCCCGACTGCTAATGGCCCATGCGCGGCATCACGCCAATCTGCTGCAGGAATCCCATCACGTCCTTCTCCGACCACTTTTCCGCAAGCTTGCCATTCGCCACCCGATGAATCGTGATGGAGGTCATCTTCAGATCGTTGCCGGTGCGGGGCGCACCTGGAAGATCGCCGTCGTGCTTGCCGTACGACGTGAGCCTGGTTACGACGCGATCACCTTCCGCGATCTGGTCTTCGATCGTGTGGTACCCCGGCGTCGCGTGCTGAAAGATGCGAAACGCCTGCTTCAGCCCTTCGCGCCCAGATCCGAGATCGGGGAACGGCGGCGGATTGTGATCGACGTAATCCTCCGCCACCAGCGTGTCCAGGATCTCTATATTGCCCTTGTCGATCTCCGCGTAGAAGCGGCGCACCAGCGCCTTGTTCGTTTCGGTGGGACTCATAGGTGTACTCCTTTGTGGCCGCCGTGAGGATGCCGCGTCTCGCGGCAGAAGGCCATACCACAGGTGTGGTATGGTGCGTCGGGTCATGGTGTGACGATGACGACCCACCGTACCGCTCTTCTGGCACGATCTCGGCGGGCGATTGTGGGGCGCGCCCACGCAGGGTTGGATCCGTGGACCGTACGGAGAGAGACGCTCTCGCTGCTGCGCCGGGTCATGGGAATCGACGCGATCTGGTGGGCGCTCACGGACCCCGACACGCTGCTGTTCAGTCAGGCGCTCACCGATGAAGTGCCCGCGCGCGCCGCACCACTCTTCCTCGAGAACGAACTGCTGCATGACGACGTAAACAAGTTCGCCCTGCTTGCGCGCGGTCCCGATCCGGTCGGCACACTATACGGCGCGACACACGGCAAGCCAGAACGGAGCAGACGATTTTGCGAAATCCTACGGCCGAATCGGATGGGGGACGAACTGCGCGTCGCGCTGCGGGACCGGCGTCATACCTGGGGTGTCATGTGCCTGCATCGCGGGGCCGGCACGCGTCCGTTCTCGTCCGACGAACGAATGTTCCTCCGGCAACTGGGCCCGCACCTGGCGGCCGGGCTCCGGCAGTCGCTGCTGCTCCGGCACGGAGCGGCCGTCGAACCGGTGCTTCCGGGCGTGCTACTCGTCACCTCGGCTCTCGAGCAGGTGAGCATCACGGCCACCGCAGAAGCCTGCCTGTCGGAGCTCGATGATTGGCCGCAGTCGGGTGTGCGCTCGTTGGCGATTGTGTCGGTCGTCGCGAGGCTTCTGGCGATCGAACAGGCCGTCGCCACTCTGCCGGACCATTTGCCGCGGCTCCGCGTGCAGACCAGAACCGGTGCGTGGGTGACGCTCTCCGCCTCGCGCTTGCCGTCCACGGCAGGCGCCGATCACATCGCAGTGGTCGTCGAGCCGGAATGCAGCGAGCAGATGATCCCACTCGTGTTCGCCGCCTTCGGCCTGACCGCGAGTGAAGAGAGGATCGCCCACTATGTGTTGCAGGGCGCCAGGAACAGGGAAATCGCGCAGACGCTCGGCATCACGCCGCTGACGGTGCAACAGCATCTCAAGGGTGTCTTCGAGAAGGCCGGCGTCCACAGCCGGGGCGAATTGCGCGCCCGTCTCCAGATGCGGCGCCTTCGTGTCGAGCCGTGACGCGCGGCTCGGCACATCCCAGATCGGTGAGGCGCTACGCGCGAGCCTTGATCGGATTGAGGAGCAACAAGAACGTCGAGCTTGCGGGGGAAGAGCGAATGAACGACGAGCGACGTAACTGACCCGTCCACCGAATCGGATCAAGCGCATCAAGGACCGCGCCGACGATAAGAACTGGACAGATGCGACGACCAGAGCTCATTGCACTCTCGTAGATTCGCCTGGCGCTGCATTTATTCCACACCGCGGTCTGGAATGTTTCCGCGCGACGCTCAGTCTCTATCAGCAAGCGCTCACGCAGCCCGGCGCGCGGGCGGAATCAACGACGAAATGTTGCTCATCGGAAAACTTCACCCGCTGCTCGTTCACTTTCCGATTGGGTTGGTGCTGGCGGCCGCAGGCTTCGAGCTCGTTGCGACGTGGACGCGGCGGCAAAGGTGGCGAGCAGTTGCCGTCGCCAACATTCGCGCCGGGGCGCTTCTTAGCGTCCTTGCTCTGATAGCTGGTTGGGTGCTCGCATCGGCTCCGTTCGTCGAGGCCACGTCCTCGCTCGCGTGGCACAGATGGACCGGCGTCGCGGCAGGCGTCGCGACGATGGGTGCGGCCGTGGCGTCAAGGTCGCGCCGCGTTGAATCCCCCGGATCGCTAGTCGTGTACCGGGGCGCTCTTTTCGGGGCGGCCGCTCTCGTGGCGCTCGCCGGGCACCTGGGCGCCGCGCTCGTCTGGGGCACAGACTTCCTGAGACCGTAAGACCCCTTTCTTGGCTTCGTGAGAAGACGCCGCTCGGACTTGTCTCAAACGGGCAAGTGCCCTGCGTGCACCGTATCAGTCAGTTGTTCGTTCTGCAGCAGACGGCCGGCTCGCTTCCGGAATCTGTCACGTGCGCGTGACAGCGTCGACATAACCGTACCCATCGGAACGCCCATGATGTTGGCGATCTCTTTGTAGGAGAGGCCTTCGAGTTCGCGCAGGACCAGAATTTCTCGGAACCGAACCGGAAGCTCGCTCAAAGTCTTCTCGACGAGGCGTCCGTCGGCGTTCTGGAGCAGCAGTTCTTCAGGATTCAACGTCCCCCCTTCGCTGGTATGTACTTCTTCGTCGAATTGGACGACGGGGTCGTACGCACGCGTTTTACGAAGCCACCTGTACGACGTGTTGCGCACAATTGCGAGCAGCCACGCCCGTGCATCGCCCCCTCGGAACCCGCTGGCGTATTGAAACGCTCGCAGGTAGGCCTCCTGCACCACGTCCTCCGCGTCGTCGCCGTTGCGTACCAGCCAGCGCGCCAGGTTGCAGGCGGAATCGAGATGCGAAAGAAGGCGTTCTGCCAGCCCGCCGACCTCAGCGCGGACAGGTAATTGCTCGCTCATCAGTACGTTCTCCCCAGAAATGCTCGAGACTCCGTTCGTCGAACATAGAATTTGCGCTGGACGAGCAGCGAGGGCAATGGAATCACAATCCTGCGTCGCTGGGTTCCGGGTCCCCAGGCAAGTGCCTCGAAACAGAACGGTTACGCGAGATCCTCCTCTACGGCTGAAGATTCTTCTCTGCGAGGCTCTTGAGACAAGTGCGGTGGTAGACTCGCGACTGCCGATCAGGCTCTCACATGCCAGAGGCCACCGCTCACGTCCGCCTGCGTTTCGGCGTATTCGAAGTCGACCTGCGAGCGGGTGAGCTGCGAAAGCACGGCGCGCGGCGAAGGCTTCAGGAGCAGCCGTTTCAGGTTCTCGCGATGCTGCTCGAACGGCCGGGCGAGATCGTGACCCGGGAAGAGCTTCGCAACCGACTCTGGTCTGCCGAGACGTTCGTCGATTTCGACCACGGGGTGAACAAAGCCATCAGCAGGATTCGGGATGCGCTCGGTGATTCGGCGACGAGCCCTCGTTTCGTGGAGACCGTCGCCCGGCGCGGTTACCGCTTCATCGCGGACGTCACGGTCGTCGAAGGAGCTCCCCGTGCCAGACCTGAGGCGAAGTCTGGCGATCTCGCAGGCGAAGACGATGTGTCTGTCACACGGGTCGCACCGCCGTCGCCGCGTCAATGGTATCCCTGGACGATCACCGTGGTCGTGCTGGTGCTCGTGTCGATCGCGGTCGTCATCTGGACACTTCAGTCGAGAGGTCCGCAGCCGACGCCGATCCGCTCCCTGGCCGTCCTGCCTCTCGAGAATCTTTCAGGCGATGCATCGCAGGAGTATTTCGCCGATGGGATGACCGACGAGCTGATTGCTACGCTGGGTCAGATCAGCGCGCTGCGCGTGATTTCGCGGACCTCGGTGATGCCGTACAAGCGTGCGCGCAAGGCGCTGCCACAGATTGCCCGGGAGCTGAACGTTGACGCGGTGGTGGAGGGCACGGTTCTCCGCTCTGAGGGGCAGATTCGGATCACGGCGCAGTTGATCGAAGCGCGCGACGACAGGCACTTGTGGTCCGAGACGTACGACGGCGATCTCCGGGACACGCTGACGCTGCAGAACAAGGTCGCGCAGGCGATCGCGGAGCGGATTCGGGTCAACCTGAAGCCACAGGAACAGGCCACGCTGGAGCATGGAACACTCGTTGATCCCCAGGCCTACGAGGCATACCTCAAGGGGCGATACTTCTGGAACAAACGAACCGGCGACGACTTTGAGAAGGCGGTCGAATATTTCAACCAGGCAATTGCGCGCGATCCGAACTATGCGCAGGCGTACAGTGGTCTGGCCGACACGTATGCCTTGATGGGGGATTGGGAATACGGAATCCTTGCACCCAGGGAAGCAGTTCCGCGAGCGAAGGCGGCGGCGGTCAAAGCTCTCCAGCTCGATGACGCACTCGGCGAGGCTCACGCGTCGCTTGCGTTCTGCTTGGATGTCTTCGACTGGGATTTGAAATCTGCGGAGACGGAATTCCGACGAGCCATTGAACTGAATCCGAGTTATGCGACCGCTCATCATTGGTATGCCTGGCACTTGATCTTTTCAGGAAGAAACGTCGAAGCGATCGCCGAGATGAAGAAAGCGCAAAACCTCGATCCGGTGTCACTGATTATCAACGCCGACCTGGCGGAGCTCCTGCTCATCGCGCACTTCGCGGATGAATCGATCGAGCAGAGCCGCAAGACCATCGAGATGGACGTGAACTTCGCGCTCGCCCACAATCAGTTGGCCGTGGCGTACCTGCAACGTGGCCGGCACGATGAAGCGATCGCGGAACTGCAGAAGGCAGTTCAGCTCTCCCCAGGCAACCCGACGTGCACAGGCAATCTCGCCCGCGCGTTCGCCGTATCAGGGAGGAGAAACGAGGCCGTACAACTTCTGGCTGACCTGAAGAAGAGCCCTCGTGCTGATGTCTCCGAGATTGCCGTGGTATATGCGGCTCTCGGCGACAACGATCAAGCGATGACTTGGCTCGAGAAGGGCTATGAAGAGCGATTCAACCCCAGCGTCCTTTTGCGGCCGGGGTTCGATTCTCTCCGCGCCGACCGGCGATTCCAGGACCTTGAACATCGGGTCGGGCTCGGTCGATGAGCGTCGGGGCACGGCGACCCCAAAGACGACACCGCAATAATCGCCACCAAGCTTCTGCTTGTCTCCTCCAGTCGACAAGTGGAGGCGGTATTGGGTGGCGTTGCCAGCAGGCCGAGGCGCAAGTCGCGTCTTTCAAGCGGACGCTCCGTGATGGCGAATCCAGCGACGGTAGCCGGTGATCTCGCCGCGCGTGATGCTGCCCAACGTGCCGTCATCGCGGAATAGATGAGGATCCAGAGCGTGCGGAGCGCCGCGTCGAGCGCCGTTGCGCGGTCCTGGAGCTGCGCGGCGTGCCGACACCGAAGACCGTCCGCATCCAGAGGCCTAGATTGAAGGCGCCGGCATGAACGAGCAATCGTGTGAGCACGTTCTCGTGTCCGCGCACCGGGCCAGGTCGGCCCGCGTCGGTGTCCCGATGCCCGAGGCTTTCGCGAGCGTCGTCAGAAACTCCTCGTAGCTCTCGCCGCTGTCGCGCCGGACGATGCTACGCAACGCCGCGTTGGCTTCGAGCGTGGTGGCATCGACGCCGATCGTCTTCCCCTTGACCAAACCGGCCGTGCTCAGGAGTGGTCCGGTGTCGCCTCGTCCAGACTTACACCCAGCCCACCAGCCGCAGCCGGAAATAGATCCCCGGCGGCAGGCTCGGCCTACCTGACCCACATGGTCGGCTGTTGTTCGCGCTTGCGTTTTCCCATCGACCTGCGGCGCAATGCAGTACAGTGCGCGCCGCCAACCACTCCGACGTTATGATGATCAGACGTCCGTAGGATTCCGCTTTGGGACGACACATGCCAGTCTGCAGCCGACGTGCGTTTCTGACGGGAACCGCGACCTTGGCGGCCGCGTTCTCGCAGCCATACAGAACCCAAAGCCAAACCACCAGGACGAGACTCATTCTGCTGGGGACTGGTGGCGGCCCGCGCCCGCGGAAGGCGAGTTCGGCGTCTGCCCAGGTCATCATCAGGAACAACGCCGCGTATGTCATTGACTGCGGCAACGGCGTGGCTCGTCAGCTCGTCTTGGCGGATGTGCCACTGCCCACTCTGCGCCACATCTTCGTGACGCACCACCACTCGGATCACAACGCTGACTACGGAAATCTCTTCTGGCTGGCGTGGACGGCCGGGCTTCGTACGCAGGTCGACGCGTGGGGACCACCGCCGCTCGCGAAGATGACCGCGCTGTTCTTCGAAATGAATGAGACCGACATCAACGCGCGGATCGCTGACGAAGGCCGCGTGCCGCTTGTCCCCCTGGTTCGTGTCCACGAGTTGCGCGAAGGGGGTCTGGTCATGCGCGATGACCAGGTGACGGTAAGGGCAACCCTCGTCGATCATCCGCCCATGGTGCCGGCATTCGCATATCGGTTCGATGCTGCGGATCGGTCGATCGTGATCTCCGGCGACACGGCACGGTCAGAGAATCTTGTGAAGCTCGCGCAGGGGGCCGACGTTCTCGTCCATTCAGCCGTCTACTTGCCCGCAATCGATCGGCTTGTGGCCCGAGTGCCCAATGCGACCGCGCTCAAGCGCAGTATCATCGCGGGACAAACATCAGCAGAAGACGTTGGCCGTGTGGCACAAGCGGCCGGCGTCAAGACCCTGGTGCTGTCTCATCTGATACCTGCGGACGATCCAGAGGTCACAGAG
>JBLMXQ010000017.1:0-18722 GCA_050257855.1 Betaproteobacteria bacterium
GAATGCGGACGCCTATGCTAACATTAGTTTTCTGCCGCGGGGTGGAGCAGTCCGGTAGCTCGTTGGGCTCATAACCCAAAGGTCGCGGGTTCAAATCCCGCCCCCGCAACCAAATTTTCGATCGTCGGCTGACAATTGGCTGACAATCGGTAGAACCTCAGGGGCGCTTCGGCGCCCCTTTGAGTGTACAGACCCATCTGTTTGCTGCCGGTGGAACACGCGTTATTCTGAACTCCGCTCACAGTACCGACCTCGAGCGAGCGGGCAGTCGACACGCGATGCGGATTCCGCCGAACGCCATCATCGACGAAGCGAAGCTGACCGGGTACCTCCTGGTCGAGCGACCTTGGGACGACAAGAGCGGCTACCTTCGGAGCGCCGGATTCGAATTGAAGAACTGGTCCGAGTTGCGGGCAGCGATTCGACACCTGGCTGACGAAGTCGATGCGACCGAGGACGGCTCGAACGAATACGGCACCTTCTATCGCGTCGAAGGCATCCTGAAGGGGCCGACAGGCAATCTGCAGGTCGTTTGCATCTGGATGAAGCGAGCAGTCGACGGCAGGTTCCAGTTCATCACGCTGAAACCGCCGAAGCGGAGGAGCGGCAATGTCTCTTCGACTCTATGATCGTGTGGCGCTTCGGACGTCGATGCCGGAGCACGCTCTTCGAGCTGGCGACGTTGCGACGCTGGTCGAATTCGTCGATCACCCTTCGTCCGGCCCCCGAGGATGCGTGCTGGAGCTCTTCAACGCGGTGGGCGACTCGATCGCTGTCGTTGCGGTTCCTGAAGACGCTATCGAGCCGCTGCGGGCTGATGAAGTTCTGGCTGTCCGCCCGATCGCCGCGGCAAGGTGAATCGGCGCCGGCCTGCGTAGCTCAGCGGCGATTCCACAACTTTGCCGCCATCGTTTTCCGCAATTCCTCGTCGGTGACGTTCAGGTATCGCTGCGTCGTCTTCAGGTCGGCGTGGCCGAGCAGCAACTGAATCGCTCGAAGATCGAGCCCTCCCGCCAACCATCGGCAGGCCGCTTCGTGCCGGAGATCGTGCCAGTGCAGATCAATTTCGGCGAACTGGTCGCGATTGACGCGCCCGTGTGCTTTGGTGCGGCTCGGCTCGATTCCGTGTCCGAGAAGGACGAGCGATTCCCACGCGGTGCGAATGGTCGACTGGTATTCTCCGGCCGGCCCGCCGAACACGAACGCGTTCGGCCCGAGAAAACGCCGGCGCCGCAGAATGTGCGACAGACGACCCTTCGGTTCGAAAGGGATGCGTCTCGACTCGGCATCCTTCGCATGTTCGGCCGGCATGCTGATCTGGTGCGTGCTCCAGAGCACGTGCCGGTTCTGAATCTTCAGCATCTCGCCCAGGCGGCACCCGGTCTCGAGTGCGCCGACGATGCGATCGCGCATGGCCGCGCCGGCGAACGCGTGCTCAGCGCAGTTCAACTTGTCGGCGGCAGCCAGGAGCTTCTGTTCCTCGGCCGGAGCGATTCGGCGGTCCCGCTTGGTCTCGCTCTTCGTCTTGATCTTGATCCCGAACCGGTGGAACGGTGACGTGCCGAAGACCGGTGGTGTACGAAGGCTGCCGGCTGGTTAAACACTTGCCGACAAGTCGGGAGTCAACGGACAAGAACGTAATCGTCGTTCGAATTTTTCCAACAACACAAACGCAATCAGAGCGTTTTTGGGCCTGACTCTGACGCCTGGCGCGAGGGCACCATCTTGCAGCCCACCGTTCTTCGTTGTTGTTCGCCAACGGGCGACGCCGGCCCCATTGATGGCGTAGGGTGCTGCCAGTGAATCGAAGTCGTCGTTTGAGTCTCGCTCGGTTCCTTCGATGGGTGGGATTTGCTGTCTGGGGAACGTGCATTTTCACGTGGTTTTGGTACTCGGACTCAAGGCCTCACGTCCGGATTCCAACCGCCGGCAGGATCTATCCGCTCATCACGCACGGAACGGCCGTGTACCTGACGTTCGCGGAGGAGCTGACGCTGGGGTGTCTGTTCATCGGCGGCCTCACGCTCGTCATGCTCTCGGTGCGGCTGCATCCTGATTTTCCGCCGAGACTGCCGATTCGATGACGCCGATGTTGTCAGTCGCCACTCTTGTCCTGATTCTCGGCCTTCTCGCATACGCATGGTATCTGCAGCTCGCGACCGCTTTCTCAAGCTGGCAAATCCCGACTCGTGAAGGCAATCGTCTTGTGCAACGCGATAGCCATGGACGAGAACGGAGAGGCGTCGATTTGACCGCGCCGTTTCAAGTCGAGCTGCTCCACTACGACGGGATCAACGCTTCGTACCGAGTGCGGCAAGGGCGCAATCGGCTTCGGTTTTCGATCCCAGCAGGGAGTGACGGCCGCTTGGTTGCAGAGGTCCTTCACTTGCCTTGGCCGCCGCCAACAACGCCAGCATCGCAGTGGACGCCGTAGACGTGATCGCGATCCCAACGCTCGCGAACCTTGCGCTCTGTCTGCTGGGCGGTTATGTTGCTGCGGCAAGCCGCCCCGTTGGCCGCGCCATCGCGCGCGCACAGGACTTGAATCTCTTCAGGCTCCGACCTGATACGCGGACCGTCCGCCGACGATGGGAAAAGAGCCATTCACTGGCGGCGCTGATCGTCGGGATTGCGCTTCTGGCGTTCGGCTTGTGGCGGCTTCTCGCGCAGTATCGACTGGGTCCTGCCTAACGGCGCAGTATTTAACCAGCAGGTTCGGCTGACAATTGGCTGACAATCGGTAATGGCTGGGGGTGGAGCGGAGTAGGAGCAGGTGGTCGGAAACCTTAGGGAAATCGCCTGAAGTGGGTTTGAGCCGACCTGGGTTGCCCCGTTAGATTGGGCTCATAACCCAAAGGTCGCGGGTTCAAATCCCGCCCCCGCAACCAACAGTATTTCGTCCAAAAGGTCGTCGGTCTCCGACGGCCTTTTGTTTTCTTGGGCCAGCCGCAGCATCCCGGCCAGATTCCCCTTCAGGACAATTCGCAGGTGGTTGCCTTCGGGCTCGAGGGAGACCTCGTCGATCAGGCCTCGGATGGCCGCGCCAACTCGCCACGCGCGTATGACGCGCCGGCCCGCCGGGCCATCCGGAGTCGATTCACGACGACGGCGGTCGACACCGCCGCTCTGGCCGCGGCGGCGCCAGATTGACCCCGATGTCCCGGTCCAGCCGCTCAGGACGACGCGAAAGATCGTGGAGGAGTTGGGAGCACATCCGCAGTTGCCCGCCTGGGTTCTTGGGAGTTCTGCCTCGCTGACACTGGTGTTTGCGATGGTAGGGATCTGTGGCGTGATGACGCAGTTCGTCGAGCAGCGGCGACGCGAGAGGTCGGCCAAGACTGCGCGCGTCCGCTCCGGGCGTCGGCCATCACTGCACTCTCGGTGATTTCGAGACGCAAGGGCGCGGCCGGCTGGCAGCACCAGCGAACGACATTCGTCGGTCGGCGAACGGATCATTCCTCCCGCAGGCTCTTCGCGGGATCGAGCCTCGCGATTCGCAGGGTGGGCAGGAGCGTTGCTGTGAGCGTCACCACTAGAACCAGCATGACTACACCAGCCAGCGTCGTCGCGTCGTAGACCCCAACGCCGTACAGCCAGCTGCGTATCACTGGCAGCGCTGCGACGCAGAGGAGCAGGCCGGCCAGAACGCCGACCATCGAGGCGGTGGCGCCCGCCCGTCCCATCTCGATCATGGCGTGGCCGACCGTGGAGCCCAGCGCCATGCGGATGCCGATCTCGCGCGCGCGCTGGGCGACCAGGTTGGCCACCAGCGCGAAGACGCCAACGGCGCTCAGGAGCAGGGCCAGGGCGGCCATTGCGCCGAGCACCACCACTTCGATCCGCTGCGTGGTGAGCGTCTCCGCGAGAAGATCGTCCATGCGGTAGAACCCTGACGCCGGCAGGTTGGGATCGGCGCTGCTCAGCGCACGTTGCATGTCGGCGGTCAGGCCCTGGACAGGGGCGGCCGTGCGAACGATCCAGTCGGGCTGAAGAAACATGTGCACGAGCGAGAGATACTGCGGTTTGAACTGCGCGGCAGGCACGTACAGCGCCTGCTCACTGGCCAGTGGACCCGCTGGATTCAACCCCGGCGGAACCGGCACGTCGGCCACTTCCCCGACGATGAGGGTGGTCTTGTCCAGGTAGTGGCCGACCGGGTTTCCACCGCCGTAGAATTTTCTGGCAAAGGACTGATTCACGATCGCGACGGCCTGCGAATCGGCGCCGTCAGCAGCGGTGAAGACACGGCCGGCGAGCAGCGACATCCCGAGCGTGTCGAAATATCCGGGCGTCACATACGTGACATCTGCCCCGACCATTTGTCCGGCTTCTTTGCCGTCGCCGAGCATCACCGGCAGGTTGACCGCGCGCTCGTACGGGACGCTCAGGCCGACGGCCGCGTTGCGCACGCCGGGGATCTGCTGCATCGCGGCGGTACTCTCGTCCAACAGTTTTCGGAACGCCGCCGATTCACGGAACCGTGCATCGTCGAGCGATGCCTTGGCGATCATGACACCGTCCGGATTGAACCCGCGTGGAAGCGTCTCCAGGTGGATGAGCGTGCGGATGAGCAGCCCGGAGGCAGCGACCAGCATCACGGTGATCGCGACTTCTCCAACGATGAGGGCCTGGCGCACCTGCGGGTTACGGGCCGCTGCAAGGCTGTGGGTGCTCATGGACGAGCGGATGTCCACCTTGCGGATGGCGAGCGCGGGGAGCATGCCAAACAGGACGCTTGTCAGGAGGGCGGCGATCAGGGTGACGCCCATGACGCGTGCGTCGAGCGACACGTCTTCGACCGGCAGAAAATGGGGCGGCAGAGTCAGCAGAAGCCCGCGCAGGCCAGCGAATCCGACGCCGATCCCGACCGCGCCGCCGAGCAAGGCCAGCAACAGATTCTCGGCCCAGAACTGCGTCTGAATCTGCCAGGGCGATGCCCCGAGCGCGAGCCGCGTGGCGACTTCCGGGCTGCGACGCAGCACGCGGAGCAGCGCCAGGCCGGCCAGATTCGCGCAGGCGACCAGCAGGATCAGCACCGCCACGGCCATCAACGCCGTCACCTGGGGACGCAGCGCAGCCGTCTCGCCTTTCTGCAGCGGCACGGAATAGTAGGCGATGTGCGAGCCGGGGCTGTGCTTCTCGAAGTCGTGCGCAAGAGCTGCCCACGCCCGATTGATCTGGGCGTTGGCCTGCTCCCAGGAGGCGCCGTTGCGCAGACGCGTGATGACGTCGAAATTCGCGCCGGCGCCTTCTGCTTCGCGGTTCGGCTGGAGCGGCGTGTACACGTCGGCGTTCAGCGGCGTGACGGCTCCCTGCGGAAGCACGCCGATGACGGTATACGGCTCGCTCCTGAGCTCGATGATTTGCCCCAGGACGCGGGGATTCGCCCCGAAGATGTTTCGCCAGACGCCGTCGCTCAAGATCGCCGTCTTCGGTCCGTGCGGCCGGTCCTCTTCTTGTGAGAAGTTCCGTCCGATAATGGGCTGTTGCCCGAGCACGTCGAGATACCGGGCCGAGACCCGCCCGTCGTGCACGTAGGCCACCTGCGAACCGGCCCTCAGATTGACACCTGATGTACCCGCTGAAACAGCGGACATCAGCGCGGGGACGCCGTCCCGCAGCAGGTCCCAGTGTTCCCCGTCGATGTCGATCACGAAATCCGACGACTTGGCTCCGGTTACGTGCGCATAGATCGTTCCCAGCGCCTCAGAATGGGGATAGGGCAGGCTCTTCAGCATCAGCGCGTTCACCAGCGAGAACATGGCCGTGTTCGCGCCGATTGCCACTGCCAGCGTGAGCAGCACGGTCGCGGTGAATCCTGGAGTCCGCCTGAGCTGCCGCGCGGCGAACTTGAGTTCGTGCTGCCAGTTTCCCATTCGGCAACCTTTCCGGCCCGCGAGCCTGTTGCGGACGAATACGGTCCGTGTCGTCGGCTGGTGCCGATCGTCGAGCTCTCGACCGCTATGCCGGCTGCTGCGCCGGCAGCACGCGCCTCACGAGACGCGCGAGGAACCTGACATACACCACGAGTCCCCAGAGCGCCGCCACGCCAAGCGCGGTCAACGCCGGGCCGATGAGAACGATTGCGACCCACGGCGGCACGTCCATCGTCAACCATGCCGGCGCCTCGCCGCTCGCCTTGACGATGCCCGCGATGAACACCAGGACGCCCGACACCGCGAGACTCACACCGACCGAACTCAGCGTGACGACGATGATGAGTGTTGGCAGACTGCCGAGCGCCAGCAGGCCGACGATCTTCAGCCACCGGTCTGAGCGCGGCGTCGGCATCTTCGGGTTGAGCAGCAGCTCGACGCGGTACCCGCGCGCGAGTTGTTCGGCGGGACCGAGCGCGCGCAGCACCTCTTCGATGGGCGTGCCCGCCGCGGTCGCGTCCGAAATGTGATTGCGGATCTCGGTCAGGATCTCCGCGCGCTCGGTCGGTGCGAGGCCCCCGAGCGCCTGGCTCAGCTTGTCGACGTAGCGGACGGCGAGCGGATGGTCGGGGATCATGAAGCTTCTCCCTGGTGGAGACACGCCGCCACGGCATCGGCCATGGCGGTCCATTCCCTGGCGAGTGCGGCGAGCCGCCGGCGTCCATCCGCGGTGATCCGGTAGTACTGCCGCGGCGGCCCGGCCGGGGAATCGCGCACGAAGGTTTCGAGCAGGCCGTCGGCTTTGAGCCGGCGGAGCAGCGGATAGACGGTGTTCTCGTTCGACGCCAGCGGCCCGAGCGATTCGAGCCGGCTCACGATCTCGTACCCGTAGCTGGGCGCACGACACAGAATCCGGAGCAGGCAGACCTCGAGCACGCCGCGCCGCAATTGCGACGTCCAGTCGGTCAAAGCGGGTGGGGCAGGCGGGCCGGTCCGGCTCATGTGTGATACACAATAGCGTGCTATTGTGTATTACGCAATAGAGACCGGCCGGGTTCAATGACGCGTACTTCTCCTCCCCTGGCCATTGGATCGCCCTTGTCCTCCTTTCTGCGGTCATTCTGAGCGCCGTTCTTGTCACGGTCGCAATTGCCCACGCGCTGCCCCGGAATCGGACGCGGAAAAGTCGCTGAAACGGCGATACCGGGAACGCCGCATGGAAGGCGTCGATCGTCGCCGCGGATGAGTCCCGAGGCCGGGTCGGGGTCACCGCGAGGTGAGGGTCAGAACGGAACCTTTGCCCTGAATTTCCTGGCCCGCGCCGCGAGCGTCGTCAGCCACCGGATTTCCAGGTCGGTGCCCGTGCGGAACAGGTCGATCCACTCCGACGGGAGCACCGAGAAGTCGATCGTGTGGCGCCCCCAGTCCGGACGCCGGCCGTCGGAGTCGGTGAAGCCGTACTCGCGCGCCAGCTCCCACGAGCTGAGGAGCAAGCCTGTGCGGTGCCGCACGTTCGGATCCGCGGCCAACGCGCAGCGCGATCGCGGTCCCGCCGGCGGCCTCGATCATCGCGGCGGTCTCATCGATCGTCTCGGGCCGCCGGCACTGCAAGGCGGAGATCACCAAGGCGCACACTCAGCAGGCAGGCAAGGGGGGCACGCATCACGGCCCTAGGCGTTGGGGCCCGGCTTTGCCGGCCATTTGTGTGAGCGTAGAATGTGCGGCTGATGGGCACCCCGGACGACTCCATCGCTGCCTTGTTCGAGGATGCCAGCCGGGGCGACAAACGGTCGCGGGACGCGCTGTTTGCGGCGCTGTACGACGAGCTGCATCGTCTGGCGCAGGCGCATCTCAACCGCCGCGGCGGCCAGCTCACGCTGAGCGCGACGACGCTGCTTCACGAAGCGTACGTAGGGATCGCCGGACGGAACGCCGCCCTGGCCTTTCCCAGCCGGAACCATTTCCTCTCGTACGCCTCGCGCGCCATGCGGGGCCTGATCATCGACTACGTCCGGCACAAGCAGGCCATCAAGTCGGGCGGCGAGCTCACCTTCACGAACCTCACCGAGGTGCAGGCAGCGGCGGCTGAAGAACCGGTCGATCTGGAAGCCCTCGGACGCGCGCTCGAGGAGCTGGCGGCGCTGGACGCCGCGCTGGCCGAGCTCGTGGATCTGAAGTTCTTCTGCGGGTTTTCTTTCGGCGAGATTGCCGGTCTCCGTGGGGTCTCGGAGCGGACGGTCCAGCGCGACTGGGCCAAAGCCAGACTGCTGTTGCACCGGGCGATGCACGAGCATCTGTGAGCGATGGATCGGCTGATCCGGCGCGTCGGATCGGGCGGCCACGTGGTGCCGGGCTCGTCAGACGCATACGAGCATCGGCGAGGAGTGTGATGCAGGTCGACCGGCGTTTGTGGCGGGATCTGAGCCCGATGCTCGATCGGGCGCTCGAACTCGAATCCGGACCGAGGGCCGAATACCTGGCCTCCATCCGCCTGACCGATCCGGCGGTTGCAGAGGCGCTGGAAGGGCTGCTCGCCGAGCACGAGCAGGTCCGCGTGTCGGATTTTCTGGAGACGCCGGCAATCGGCACCGACAGCATGCCGGCCATGCCGGCTGAACGAACCATCGGCGCCTACACGCTGGAACGCCCACTCGGAATGGGTGGAATGGGCACGGTGTGGCTGGCGCGGCGCAGCGACGGACGATTCGACGGCCAGGTCGCGCTGAAGCTCGTCAACCTCGCCGTGTTCGACGCCGCGGCCAGAGAGCGGTTCGCGCGCGAGGGCACGCTGCTGGCGAGGCTCGCTCATCCGAACATCGCGCACCTCTTCGACGCCGGCGTGACGGCCTCCGGTCAGCCGTACCTCGTTCTCGAGTACGTCGACGGCATGCGCATCGACGCGTACGCCGATTCACATCGTCTCGGCGTGCGGGCGCGACTCGAATTGTTCCGGCAGGTGGCCGGGGCCGTCGCGCATGCTCACGCCAACCTCGTCGTCCACCGCGACCTGAAGCCGTCCAATATCCTCGTCGACGCCGCCGGATGCGTGAAGCTCCTCGATTTCGGCATCGCCAAGCTGCTCGAGGACAAGCAGCGCGAGATTACCATTACCATCCCGACCACTCAGGCGCTGACTCCCAGATATGCGGCGCCCGAACAGGTCTCCGGCGGCGCGATCACGACCGCCGTCGATGTCTACGCGCTCGGCGTGCTGCTGTACGAGCTCCTCGCCGGCGCCCATCCGACGGCTCCGCCCGGTGCGGATCCCCCCGCGCAGGTCCGCGCGCTGGGCGATCGCGAGCCCACGCGGATGAGCGACGCCATCCGATTGCTCGCGGCCGATGCCGTGAACGGCTCCCGTGTCGCCGCCGAGCGGGCCACGTCGCTCGAGCGATTGCGCCGCGCGTGCCGCGGCGATCTCGACACGATTGTCGGGAAGGCGCTCAGGAAGTCGCCGGCCGAGCGTTACTCGACGGTCACGGCCTTCGACGAGGACGTGCGGCGGTACCTGGAGAACGAGCCGGTCACGGCGCGCCCCGAGTCCGTCCTCTATCGCACCCGCAAGTTCGTCGGGCGCCATCGCGTGGGCCTGGCGGCTGCGGCGACCGCGGTCGTCGCCCTGATCGCCGGCACGACCATCGCCGTGCTGCAGGCCCGCCAGTCGGCGCGCGAGCGCGACCGGGCGCTGGCCGCGCTGCGGCGCGCCGAGGCGACCGACGACTTCAGCAGCTTCCTCCTCTCGCAGGCCAGGCCGGCAGGCAAACCCATCTCCAACGCGGAACTGCTGGCGCGTGGCGAAGTGCTGATTGCGAAGCGGTTCGCGAACGACCCCGCGCTGCGCGTGAACCTGCTGCTCAACCTTGCCGACCGCTACCAGGAGAACCAGCAGTTCGACGCGCGAACGCGGGTGCTCACGCAGGCGTACGAGGAATCGCGGAACCTGGCCGACGCGGGGCTGCGGTCGTACGCCACCTGCGAGTGGGCGTCGCAGGTCGCCGAGCGAGGCGATTACAGCCAAGCCTTCCCGTTGCTGGACGGCGTCATGCCGGTGCTGGCTTCGACGCCTGACTACGCCGATTTCGAGGCGCGGTGCCGGGTGATCGAGAGCATCGCGGCGAACCAGGCGGCCGATTCGGTCCGGGCGATTGCGGCTGCCGAGCGGGCGGTGGCGCTGGCGGAGCAGCGGGTCGGCGCTCCGGGGACGCAACTCGATGCCCTGGCGGCTCTTTCGACGGCGTACTCGAGTGGATATCGATACGACGCGGCCGACAACGCGTTCCGGAGGACGCTCGGGTTGCTCGAATCCCAAGGGCTCGGCGATACGCTCGACGCGGCGCAAATCCTCAACAACTGGAGCACGATGCTGCAGAACGCCGGACAGATGCTCGCCGCCGTTCACGTCAGCGAACGGGCCATTCGCATCGCGCGGGCTGCCGATACCGAGCACGGCCCGTCCATGAGCATGCTGGCGACGTACGGCAATGCTCTCTCGGCGGTGGGGGACCATTCGGCCGCGCAGAGCGTCCTCGACGAGGCGATGGCCAAGGCGCGGCTCGCGGGCTCGCGGGCGCGCCTCATCCTGACGTTCAGGTACGCCATCTCCGCTGCGTATGAGGCCGGCCGCGCGGATCGCGGCGCGCGCCTGCTCACCGGAGCGTCTGCCGCCCTGAACGCCGACCCGAACGCGAGTGCCTTCTTGAAAGGCGTTGTCGACGTCGGCGCCGCGCAGATCGCCCTCGCGAGCGGTGATCCGGCGCGCGCGGCGTCCATTGCCCGGCGTGCATTGGCGACGCTGGAAACCGCCACTCCGAACCACGCGGGCGCGCTGGCGGCCCGCATCGTTCTGGCTCGGACGCTCAACGCCACCGGCCGGTTCGGCGAGGCGCTGGCGGTCGCCGACAGCAGCGTTGCCGAGTCGAGCGCCCATCTCGGGGATCAGAAGCATTCGTACTACCTGGGGGTGGCCCTGCTCGAAGTGGCGTCGGCGAAGGCCGGTCTCGGCGACCTGCCTGCGGCGCGAACGGCGCTCTCCGGTGCGCTGGGACATCTCGAGCCCACGGTCGGCCCGAATTCAGCCGCGGTGAAACGCGCCGAGGCGGTGCGCCGGCGAATCGAGGCGCGTCCAGCGCCCGGGCAGGAGGTCGGCAGGCGATGACGACGCGCGCGAGCCAGCCGCATTGCATCAGTTGTCGTTCAGCAGCAGAATTCAGCGAGGAGGCAGACCGCATGGCACCGAAGCTGACGTATGTGATCGAGTTCGTCGGCGACATGACGCGCGCCGTCGCCTTCTACCGCGACGTCGTCGGATTGTCGCTGAAGTTCGAATCGCCGGACTGGTCGGAGTTCTCGACCGGCGAGACCACGCTCGCGCTGCATCCGGCGTCGGACAGGAATCCGGCCGGCAGACTCGAGGTCGGCTTCGGCGTGCCGGACCTGCAGGCCTTCTACGACGCGATGACGGCAAAAGGCGTCAGATTCCCCCTCGCCCCCACGAAGCAGGACTACGGAGGAATGCTGGCGCAATTCCGCGACACGGAAGACGCGTGCGTCACGGTCAGCGGCAGTTGACCGCCACGGACGAGCGGATGGATTGACGAGAGGCCACGCGTCATGCGGGCAGTCGGCCCAGAAGCCGCCACATCCAGCGATGCGCCCTGTGGTAGCCGCTCGGCTTCGCGAACATCAGAATGCACTCGCCGGAGACCGCTTCGATGCCGGCGTCGCGGCAGGCTCTCAGCACCTCGGGCGATTCGGCTCCCTGCTGGAGCCAGACGTGGTGAATGCCGGCCGCCGCCGCCTCGCGCACGGTGATCGCCGCCTGCGGCGACGGCACGACGACGAGCACGGCGTCCACCGGTTCGGGAAGATCGGCGAAACGTCGATAGCACCGGTGTCCGTCGATCGCCTCGGCCGAAGGGTGGATGGGATGGACGCGGTAGCCCTTCGCAGTCAGCTCGCGGCACGCGAGATTGCCGAACTTCCTGCCCGATCGCGACATGCCGACGAGCGCGAGCGCCGGCTGTGCGAGGAACGCGTCAACAGAGGCTTGTGAAGTCATCGTTTGTTCTCCGCGTCGAGACTGCCCGCGGACGTGCGATCGCGGGCGCGCCTCCGCGCGCCCTTCGACGCACAAACGTTGCCGGAGCCGGCCAGCGACCGGGAAACGCTTGCGATGCGCCAGTTGACGGTTTCCCGGCGGATCCGGGCTACTCCCGGATGTCCTTCCCCCAGCTGCCTCGACCCTTGGCCCGCCACATCACGCGCGCCTGAAGCGTTCCGCCAGGCGTCATCGTCCCGCTGACCGCGACACTTCGCCCGACGAGCGGATTGATCTTGGGCGGCGAGCCCTCGAAGCATGGCTCCGGGCACGAGAGATGCTCACGCATCAATTCGCATGCTCCCGGCATCCACTCCCGCGGGCGCCACGGTTCCGACCGAACACGGTCTCAGGTTTCAACCCGAACCCGACGAGAGCGATCCGCTCTCGCTGTTTTCCAGCGAAGTCAACCTCGACCGACCGACGCCGCTCCCGCGGCCGCGGCGTCAGGTCGACACCCCGCCCGTCGGAACTCCGACCGCCCTGAAGGCGCTGAAGAACACGATCGCATCCGTGGCTTCGGACACCGTGCTGCTCGAGGGGCTCGTGTCGCAGCTGGAAAGACGGACGGCGAAGCTGATCGGGAAGGACCAGTCTCTCAAACATGCGGACGTGATCGTCCGCGGGCTGCAGCAGAGCGCCATCGAGACGGGAGCCCGGGTCCAGGAGATGACCCGTGCGGCGGCTGTTCTCGAAGGCGATCTCGCGCGGCTCCAGAGTGCCGTACAGAACGCCGCCGGGCGTGCCCGGGAGCATGTCGAGAAGGTGACGCGTCGTGCAATCATTGCGTTCACCGTTCTCGCCGTCGGCGGCGGCATCTTCACGGCGTACTGGTCGCACGATCCCGCCGTGTCGATTGCGCAGCCCTCGCCGCAACGATTGCCGCGCGCGTCGACTGCGGCCCTGTCGAGCAGAACCACGAGCTTTTCGATGGCAGCGGGGCGACTTCCGACGGATCGACTGACACCGGCGGGCAGAGACGGCCTGCTCGACGCGCCGGCCCCGGCACGTCGACCCGGCACCGTCGCGCCGCGCATCCCGGTCGCGAAGGACCCCCGGCAGCCGGCGTTCGCCGGCGACCTTTCCATTGAGTCCGCTCCGGCGGGCGCCCGCGTACTCGTCGACGGACGGCCCGTCGGCGAGACCCCGCTCCTCCTCCGGAGCGTACGCGCGGGATCCCACGCGGTCTGGATTGAACGGAAAGGGTACCAGCGCTGGACAGCCGCTGTGGCGGTGAGCGCGGACAAGCTGGTGCCGGTCAGCGCCAGCCTTCATCCGGAGCGTTGAGGCCAATCGATCCTCGGCGACTCGTCGCCGCGACGTTGCGAAACCCCTCCCCCTGTGTTAACCATGTGCCCGCCGGGACAGCAATATCTGCCTGGGAGCCTTGACCAGCATGGGAGGGCGCAGGATGGCGCACGAGCACACCCGCAGAGGGTTCATGGGGCTGACGGGAGCCGGTCTCGTCGGCATCGTCAGCGGACAGTCGTCGAGCCCGGCACAGCCTGTCTCCGCAGCCGCAGACGTCCGGGATGCCGACCTGGTGGTCCTGAACGCGAAGGTGTACACCGTCGATTCGCGCATGCCGACGGCGGAGGCGTTCGCGGTCAGGGCCGGACGGTTCGTCGCGGTGGGAACCACCGAGGACATCAAAGGCCTCGTCGGCAAGGGCACCCGGACCTTCGACGCCAGGCAGATGACGGTCGTTCCGGGATTCATCGACTGCCACAACCATGCGGGCGGCGAGGTGCTGCTCTATGACGTCCTCGTCGGCAATCCGTTCGACGTCGAGTTCGTGACGATCGCGAGCGTCGTCGACAAACTGCGAGCCAAGGCGCGCGAGACACCGCCGGGAACATGGGTGGAGGGATTCTTCTTCGACGACACCAAGGTGAAGGACAGGCGCGAGCTGAACGTGCACGACCTGGACGGGGTGTCGCAAGAGCACCCGGTCGCCGTCCAGCACCGCGGCGGCCATACCTCCTACTACAACAGCAAGGCCTTCGAGCTGGCAGGCATCGACAGGAACACGCCGAACCCGCCCGGGGGGACCTTCGATCGCGACCAGGACGGCCAGTTGAACGGCCGCGTGACCGATCGCGCGCGGAGCGTGTTCTCCGCGGTCGGCCGGCGGCCCACCTTTACCCCGGAGCAAGTCGAGCAGCGCGCGCGCGATGGGCTGGCATACATCTCCAGGCAGTTCGTCCGTTACGGGCTGACGAGCGTCCACCACGAGAGCGGCGATCTCAGCGCGTTGCAGCAGGTGCGGGCGCGCGGAGAGCTCCTGCACCGGGTCAGCTACGAGGCCAGGGGCAAGGTGCTGGAGGCGATGCTCGCCGGCGGCCTCATGACCGGCTTCGGCGACGAATGGATCCGGCTCGGCGCCACGTCCGAGCACACGATCGACGGGTCGTTCTCCGAGCGGACCATGGCGCTCAGCCAGCCGTACCCCGGAATCAAGCCGGCGTACAGCGGCAACGTCACGGAGACGCAGGACGCTCTCGACGCCTGGGTCGAGCGCGTGCACCGGGCGGGCATCCAGGTCAACTGCCACGCGAACGGGGACGTTGCGATCGACATGTTCCTCACCGCCGTCGAGCGGGCGCAGCGGCTGTCGCCGCGGGCCGATTCGCGTCCGAAGATCACTCACTGCACGCTGATCAACGACGACCTCGTGCGGCGTATCAAGGCGGTGGGCGCCGTCCCGGCCATGTTCACGACGTACGCGTACTACAATTCCGACAAGTTCGTCTTCTACGGCGAAGAGCTCATGAAGCGGTGCATGGCCTTTCGCACCTTCCTCGATGCGGGCGTGCCGGCCGCCGCAGGCTCCGACTTCGGTCCCGGACCGTTCGCGCCGCTCATGGGCATTCAGGGGATGGTGACGCGCACGGGATGGAACGGACAGACGTGGGGAGCCAACCAGCGGATCTCGGTGGACGAGGCGCTGCGGGTCAATACGATGAACGGCGCCTACGCCTCGCGTGAGGAGGCGATCAAAGGGTCGATCACGCCGGGCAAGCTGGCAGACTTCGTCATCCTCGCGGAGGATCCGCACACGGTCGAACCGGGAAAGATAAAGGACATCGCGATCGTCCGGACGGTGGTCGGCGGCTCCACGGCTCACCAGGCCTGACTCGTGCCCGACATGCTCTAGGCGGAGATGTCGAAGAAGTGGTCGCGATTCTGCCAGCCGACGCCGCGCTGGTCGACGAGCTTCATGTACGCCTCGTTGACCAGCGCCGTGGTTTGAATCGCGCCGTCCCTGCGCTCGCGCGACATGTGGCGCGCGGCAATGAGACGGAGCTCGTCGTAGACGAGCGGGATCAGCAGGTCGAGTGCTTCGCGGTCGCCGGTCTGCCAGTCCCGAAGCAGTCGGGTGATTTGGCCAGCAGCTGGGTCGGTCATGGACCTGATCGATCGTGAATGGTCACGCGTCCCTCGTTCTGTCGTGTTCCGCCAGCCCGCGACGAATCGATTGCTGACCGAAGGAGTCGTGCGGGTGGAAGGCGCCTACGACGCCGGCGGTCAGCCGTCGCAGGAGGTCCTGGAACTCGGCGCCTGCAACGCGGCCCTGGAGACCGGCGTCGCCAGTCCGCTCGACGACGCGGTCGACTGATGCCGGCACGCTGTGCCCCGGGGCACGCACGGCTCTCGAACGGCGGTACGAAGACTGGATCGGCCGGGGGATCCGTGTGCTCGCGATTGCGACCCGCTCGCTCGATCAGAAGCCGGTGTACGGCCGCGGCGACGAACGCGAGATGACGTTCGTGGGCTGCCTGACGGGCGGATCGCGTGCTGACCGGCACGCAACTCGACGAGCTGCGCGACGAGGCGCTCTGGCAGGCCCGCCGAGAAGACCGACCTCTTCGTCGAGGTGGACCCGAATCAGAAGGAACGCATCATTCTCTCGCTCAAGAAGATGGGACACGTCGTCGGGTTCCTGGGCGATGGCGTGAACGACGCGCCGGCGATGCATGCGGCGGACACGAGTCTGGCCGTGGAGCAGGCCGTCGATGTCGCCCGGGAGGCGGCCGACTTCGTGCTGCTCGAGAGGGGCCTCGACGTCATCCGCCGCGGCGTCGAGGAGGGTCGTCGCACGTTTGCCAACACGCTGAAGTACGTGCTCATCACCACGAGCGCGAACGTCGGCAACATGCTCAGCATGGTCGTCGTCGAGCTCGTCATGCGGACGCGACGGCCGTTCTTCCGGAGCCGGCCAGGCGAAGCGCTGCTCGGGTTGACGATGAGCCTCATCCCGCAGGCGTTTCTCGTCCCACATCTTCCATGGGCCGCGACTGAGGTGCAGAAGAGGTGGTTCTATCGCGGGAACGGCAGAGTTGTTGCAACTGTACCGACGACTGCTGAGTAAACCGCTGCCGTGGGATCTCCGATACCATGAACGTGACGACGTTGTCGCTCAAGCGCGCTCGCGAACAGGCCGGCTTGAGCGCGGCCGAGGTCGCGCGCATCACCAGCCTCTCTCCGCGCACGATCTCGGCCATTGACGAAGAACGCTACGAGGAGCTGCCAGCGGGGATCTACGCGCGCTCGTCCGTGCGCGCATACGCCCGCGCGCTCGGACGTGATCCTGCAGAGGTTCTGGAAGCGCTCCAGTCGAAGCTTCCGGAAGCGCCGCTCGATCTGCTCGCCCTCGCCGAGTTGCGCGCGCCGAAACGCCCTGCTGCATACTTTCGTTACGCGCTGGCCGCAGTCGTCGACGCCGCGCTCCTGCTGAGCCTCCTCGTGACGATTGTCTCCGTGTGCAGCGCGTTCTGTGCCCTGCCGCCGTTCCGGCTGCTGCACAACGCGCCGGTGGCCATGGCGATTCTGTGCGCGACGCCAATCGCCCTGTACTTCTGGCTGCTCGGCGCGACCGGCGTTCCGACCGTGGGACCATGGCTGCTCGACGTCGAGATCCTGCCGGCGTCCGAGGGCCCGCTTTCGCTGGACGCGTTGTTTCGGCGCGGCCTGTTGTACGCGGGCCGCGAGATCGAGCTCGCGGTACGGCTCCGAGCGAGCGTCGACGCGATGCGCAAATCGCGCAATCCGGCTTGACAGTCACGTGCGGCCGGCTCTGGCCCTTCCTCTACGGCGTTCTGTTCGTCGTGGTGGTTCGGGTCGGACTCCTGCTGCGGGCGCGAGCCGCCAGCGCGGCCGTTCCGCTGCCGGTGGTCCGGTCACGGCTCGCGGGTGCGGCGCTCGCGCTTGCAGGTGCGCCGCTCGTCGCGTCCGGCTGGCATGCGCTGATCGTCACGAATCGCGCAACCCCTGTCGGTATCAGATACACGCCAATCACCATTGCGTCGGAGGCGCCGGGGATCCTCAGGCGAAGCACGATGACTCCGATGAGGACGTTGCTGACGATTGCAGGCGCCGCGATGGGGATCGATCTTCCGGAGCCGTCGCGTCGTTTCTCGCGACTCGCCCCGACGGATTGAGCTCGGGGCTAACGGATGCCCGTCTTCGTCGCGAGGCTCGAGCCGGCAGCGCCGACTACCCGGCGCGTGTCCCGCTCCTGCAGGAACGCGATTGCGCGCAGGCTCTCCAGTTTCCAGTCCACGCCGAGCGGCACGGATGCCGTCGTCGACCACGCGCGATTGCCCGCTGCCATCGCGCCGATCCTCGAGAGACTGCGGACGACTGCCGTGTGCCGCAGCGTACGTCCGCTGTTCTCGCCGCGGCGCACGTCGGTCGTCAAGTTGTCCTCGACGATGGCCACGAGCACGTCCGCGCCGCCCCGGAGCGCGAGGGACGCCGGCACATCGACACGCACGTCGACGCGCGCGTCAAGTCGATCGGGCAGGGGCGCCGCGCCGATCCTGACCGTGGCCTGCGGCATTCGGGCTGCCCGGAGCAGTGCGCGTCTGACCGCACCTCGGTCGCTGCCGACGGCCTGGAATTGCCCGTCGACGACGAGCTGCGGCGTGTAGATGCTGTTCGTGTGAAACACGTGCGCGTCGTAGTCCGTCTGGCGCGCGGTCAGCGCCGCCGACGAAAACCTGTCGCGCCAGCCGAGGCGGTCCCAGTAGTCGACGTGTTCCGCGAGGGCCAGCACCTCCACGCCGGGCACCGGCTGACGCCTGACCAGATCGGACAGCAGGTCATCCGCCGGGGGACAGCTCGAGCATCCTTCCGAGGTGAACAGCTCGGCGATCACCGGCGCAGGTGGCGCGGGCGTCCGGCCCGCGCTGCCCTGTGGCTCCTGACCGAACCACGCGCCGCTGAGCAGCGCGCCCACGGTGACAAGCCATCTGACGTCGACGGACATGCGTCCTCCAGCCCGCGCAACCTGACGCGCGATCATAGCGGTAAGCACCGCGCGACGTCGAAATATTCCCGAGCAGGCCATCCGGGGATCCCCGCCGCCGAGGCCGCGCTCGCCGCCGCGCGCCATTGAAGCCTTCAGTGCGCATCGTCGGCTATGCCTCCACGGGCGACGAGCCGCCACGCCACGGCGGCGACGCCCAGCGCGACGGCCGCCAGCATCCGCGGTCCGCCGGGCGGCGACACCCTGAACAACTGCGCCACGGAAGGAACGTACAGAATCACCACCAGGCTGAGCACTGCGGCGAGCCACACGCCCCAGAACACGACGGTCCTCGGAATGCGCTGCATTCCCGACGCCGGCAGCGCGACGCGTTCCGCGAAGACGAGCGTCTGATAGCCCGCCATGAGGACGACCAGCGCCAGCGCGCGAGCCTGCGGCTCTCCCACGGCGGGCCACTGCCACCAGTAGGCCGCGAAGC
>JBLMXQ010000018.1:0-94762 GCA_050257855.1 Betaproteobacteria bacterium
CTGCTCGCCGGCTTCGCGACGCTCTTCATCCTCGTCACGTTGTGGATCCTGGAGTCCATGGAGCCGCAGGTGTTTCAACACTTCCTGCTCACCATGAAGATGAAGGACCCGTCGAAGCTGAGGCCCGCCATCGAGGGACTGTTCAAGCGTCAGCACGTCGGCTGCGAGCTGCGAAGCACCGCGGACGACGAGGTCAGCTACGAGCTCAAGATGCCGCTGAACAAGAACACCGACAAGCTCTCCAATGCGCTCGCGGCGCTCGATCCCGGACGGCAGATCGAGATGACGTGGGAGAAGGAGAAGGTGAAGGCGTGAAGCCGCTGGCCCGAACGCTGCTCGCGACGGTGCTCGCCGTCGCCGCCGCCTGCGCGCCGCCGATCCGGCGGACGATCGCGCAGGCGCCGACGCCGGCGCAGCTGGCCGAGCTGTGGCAGGAGCCGAAGGCGATCTCCGCGCGCGAGGTCACGTGGGGCCCGTGGGGCCGCCGCCTCGCGCCGGACGGCAGCAAGCCCTTCAGGTTCGTGAAGCGCAAGACCCACGGCCGCAGTCCCGGCTACCACGTCGTGGACGCGGAGGGGGTGGAGTGGAGCGTCAAGGAAGGGACGGAGGCCGGCGTCGAGGTCGCCGTCTCGCGGATTCTCTCCGCCCTCGGCTATCGCCAGCCGCCCGTCTATTATCTTCCGCGGTGGACGCTGACCGGCCGCCGCGACGCGGCGAAGCACCAGGGTCCGGCACGGTTCCGGCCGAAGCTGCCGGAGATCAAGGAGCGCGGCGACTGGTCGTGGCAGCAGAACCCGTTCGTCGGTACTGAGCCGTACGGAGGGCTCCTGGCGCTGATGCTGATGCTCAACGAGACTGATCTGAAGAATTCCAACAACTCGTTGTACGAGGTCACGTCGGCGGACGGGCGCAAGCACCGATGGTACGTCGTCCGCGATCTTGGTTCGGCGCTCGGCGAGACCGGCCGGATGAACCCGAAGGGCGGCGATCCCGAGCTGTTCGCCCGGCTGGGGTTCGTCACCGGCGTTCACGACGGGCGCGTGGCATTCGCGTATCACGGACTGCATCAGGAGCTTGCGCATCAGTTGACGCCGGCCGATCTGCACTGGATGGTGCGGCTCGCCTCGCGCCTGTCCGACGAGCAATGGGCGGAGGCGTTCCGGGCCGGCGGCTTCAGCCCGCAGGCGTCGAACCTGTACGTTCGACGAATCAATGAGAAGATGGCGCAGGCGCGGTCGGTGTCCGCGAGATGACGGGCATGTGGCGCACCTTCGTGCTTGCCGCCGCGCTGTCGTTGAGCGCCGGTCCCGCCGCGGCGCAAGGCATCGTGCCGCAGCCGGCACCGCCGCAGCCGCCGCCGCGCCATACGGGATTCAAGGCCATGCTCGTGGAGCTCGGTAAGGACATGAAAGAGCTCCCGTCGCACGAGAACTTCGTCTGGGCGGGCGTCGGCTCCGGACTCGCGCTCGCGGCGCATCCGTTCGACGATCGCGTCAACCGCGGGGCCACCGGGAGCGACGTGGCGCGGGACGTCTTCGAGCCCGGCAAGTATATGGGCGAATTGCCGGCGCTGCTGGGGAGCGCGGTGGCGGTGTACGCCGTCGGGCGCCTCGAGGACGAGCCGCGCGTGTCGCACACGGGCATGGATCTGATCCGGGCGCTCGCGATCTCCGAAGGGCTTACCCAGGCGCTGAAGTACGCGACGCGCCGCGAGCGGCCGGATCATACGAGCCGCAACTCCTTCCCTTCGGGCCACGCGGCCGATACGTTTGCGATCGCGACCGCGCTCGAGCGTCACGCCAACTGGAGATTGTTCGTGCCCGCCTACGTATTCTCGTCGTACGTCGCCCTGTCGCGGCTGCCCGAGAACCGGCACTGGCTGAGCGACGTCGTATTCGGGTCGACGGTGGGCATCATTGCCGGGCGGACGGTCACCGGCCACGAAACGGCGAGCTATCCGCTGGCCGTCACGGCCGTGCCGGGCGGGGTCGCGGTGACGTTCGTCCGGCGCGAGCCGCCGAAGCCGCACCGTTCCTGCCGCGCCGGGTGTCCGGCCGCGGGCGAGTTCTGGTAACCTGACGGCCTGGCCGGCGCGCGTTCCGCGCTCGGTGTCCGTCCGATGGTAGCCCACCGCGTCCGCTTCGCTCCGTCCCCAACCGGCTACCTGCACGTCGGCGGCGCCCGCACGGCGCTCTTCAACTGGCTGTATGCGCGGCGGCACGGCGGGGTGTTCATCCTCCGCATCGAGGACACGGACGTCGAGCGCTCGTCGGGCGAGATGGTCGAGGGGATTCTCGACGGCCTGCGCTGGCTCGGCTTGGACTGGGACGAGGGGCCGGGCATCGGCGGTCCGCACGCGCCGTACTTCCAGTCGGGCCGCCTCGATCGGTATCGCGCGGCCGCCGAGCGCCTCGTCGAGACCGGGCACGCGTACTACTGCTACTGCACGCCCGACGAGCTGAGGCTGCGGCGCGCCGCCGCCGAGGCAGGGGGCGCCGGCTGGATCTACGATCGCGCGTGCCTGAGGCTGGCCGCCGAGGACGTCGCTGCGCGCGAGCGGGCCGGGATGCCGCGCGCGATCCGGTTCAAGGTGCCGGCCCAGCCGATCATCGTCCAGGATCTCGTCCACGGCTCGATCGCGTTCGACGGCGCGCACGTGGAAGACTTCGTCGTCCTCCGCTCCGACCGCCATCCCACCTATCACCTCTCCGTCGTCGCCGACGATGTGGACATGGGCGTGACCGACGTGGTGAGGGGCGACGACCACATTTCGAACACGCCGAAGCAGATCCTGCTCTATCGTGCGCTCGGCGCGGAGGTGCCGCGCTTCGCGCACGTGCCGCTGATTCTCGGCCCCGACAAGAAGCGGCTGAGCAAGCGCCATGGCGCGACCTCCGTCATGGAGTACGCGCGCCAGGGCTATCTGCCGGAAGCGATGGTCAACTTCCTCGCGCTGCTCGGCTGGTCGCCGGGCTCGACGGATCAGGAGGTCTTCACGCGCGACGAGCTCGCCGGCATCTTCTCGCTCGAGGGCATCAGCGGCGGCAACGCCGTCTTCAACCCCGACAAGCTCGACTGGTTCAACCAGCAGCACATCGCGCGGCTGCCGCCGCCCGAGCTGGCGCGGCGGCTCAAGCCCTGGTTCGAAGCAGCGGGACTGTGGCGCGACGAGTACGTCGATGGCCGCCACGCCTGGTTCTTTGCCGTGCTCGAGCTGCTCAAGCCGCGGGCGAAACGGCTCGGCGATTTCGTAGGCCAGGGGCGGTTTTTCTTCACGTCGGCCATCGAGTACGACGCGGCGGCGGTCGAGAAGCATCTCGCGCTGGCGGACATGGACGCGCACCTCTCCGCGCTCGGCGCCGCGCTCGCGACGCTGCCGGCCTTCGATCCGGCCTCGATCGAAGGGGCGCTGCGCGCGACGGCGGCGGCGCGCGGTGTGAAAGCGGCGTCGCTCATTCATGCCGTGCGGGTGGCCCTGACTGGCAAATCGGTGAGCCCCGGGCTCTTCGAAGTCGCCGCGCTCGTCGGGCGCGACGAGGTGCGGTCGCGCCTGGCGGCGGCCGTCCGGCTGACCTCGTCGCCGCGTTCCTGATACTTCCCAGACGCTTCCACCGCACAACTGCCTGACGGCCTGTCGCTTGACGGCGACAGGGAAGAGGTTTTCCACCTGCGCGGTCCGCCGGCTTCGTACACGGAAAAGCTCTTCCTAAGTTCTTTTACTGCTGAGACTTACGGCTGGACTGTGGCATTCGAGTTGCAGCCCGGGTGTTTGGGCGCGGCGTGCCGGGAGGAGACGGCTGCCTCGGTGGCGGCCGGAGCAGGAGGGTATGGTGGCCAAAGAAGATCGCGGCTTTGCATCGATGGACCGCAGCAAGCAGCGCGAGATTGCGAGCAAGGGCGGCAAGGCGGCGCATCAGAAGGGGACGGCGCACGAGTGGACGAGCGAGGAGGCGCGGGAGGCCGGGCGCAAGGGCGGGATGGCGAGCCATCGCCGCAAGCAGCAACAGCGGCAGTCGGGGGAGCCGGGCGACGGGGGAGGTCAGACGGGCGCGGCCGGCGAGTCGGACGGGGGCGGCTGGCTGCCCTGAATCGTGCGCGGTCCATGCGGACGACGCCCAGTGCCGGGCGCTGCGCTTGCCGGTCATGTTTTGGACCGGCTAGAATGGGGAGTTCGCGTGCCTCGCACGCGCGGCGCCGGGTACTGGGAGGTCGTCCAACGGTAGGACACGTGGCTCTGGACCACGGTATCGGGGTTCGAATCCCTGCCTCCCAGCCAATTCAACTGCACGAGCAAAGCCGTCAATGGCCGCAACGACTTGCGGCTGATCTCGAACTCGCCGTCAAGAAATCGCCTGCGACGGCTTCAGTGAAGGTCCATCCCTAACTGGCGATCCTCCAGTGTCTTGACAGGAATCGGTACGGTTCGAATCCCGAAGAGCCCGTGCGCGATCCGGAGGCGGCACGCTGCTTCGGCGATCGGCAATCGCGGTGACTGCCCACCGCAAGAGACTCTGGCTATCAGTCGCCCCGTTCTCGCCTTCGGCTCCGCCGGGAACTGAGTATTGCGTTACGCTGTCACCATGCGGCGGATCGTCTTCACGACGCTTGGTGTCCTCAAGCGCTCGTTGCCTCGGTGCGCAGTGGAGCTCCGCCCGCGGGCGTTCAACGTCCTCGTCGCGGTCGTCGCAAGCGTCGTCTTCACAGCCTCTGCTGAGGCGCAGCAGAGCCCAGGCATCGCGGCGCTGACGCGCGGCGTCGTCGCGGGCGACGCGCACGCCGTTGACAATTTCTGGAGCACGATCGCGAGGAATTCGTCGCCCCTTCTGGAACCGATCCCCGGCGACGACGCGCACGTACGCGCGACTTTCCTTTGGAAGGATCCGGGCGACACAAAGGTCGTTGTCGTGGACGCGCGCTTTTTCGGCGTCGACCCCGCGACGGAACCGCGCAATCGGATGCAGCGCGTGCCGGGCACGAGTATCTGGTACCTCACGGTTTCCCTGCCGACGGACGCAGAAGTGATGTACCAGTTCTGGATCAACCCGCCGGACTCCGGCGCGGGAGCGCCAGGTCGGGCGACTCAGAGCTACGCGATACCAGATCCGCTCAACGCGTACACGTATCCCGAGAAAGACGACCCGCTCTACGATCCATCGCAGCCATGGCGGATCGCCTCGGTCGCCCGAATGCGCGGTGCACCTGAAAATCCGTGGCTCGTTCGGAACGCCGGGGTGGCCCGCGGTACGTTTACTCAGCATTCGATCCAGAGCGCGCACCTGACGATGGCGAATCCGCGCAACGTCTGGGTCTACACGACGCCTGGCGCGGTGCCGCAACGCCCGAACGTGCTCATCCTGTTCGACGGAAACACGACGTATCAGAGGCGCATTCCAACCGTCGCGATCCTCGACAACCTGTTCGCGGCGCACAGGATCGGGCCGACGGTCGCGATCTTCGTCGATAACGGCGCGCAGGCGCGCCAAGTGGACCTGAATTTCAGCGACCCGTTTCTGTCGTTTCTCACCGACGAACTGCTGCCGTGGGCACAGCGCCAGTACCACTTCACGGCCACCGCCGCGCGCACCGCGCTCGGCGGAGACAGCCTGTGCGGATTGTTTGGCGCGTACGCGGCGCTCCGCCGACCCGACGTCTTCGGTGAAGTGCTCGGACAGAGCGCCGCCTTTCAGTTCAACAACAGCCACTCGGTGGTCGACGGCCAGGCGCCGGAGTGGATCGTGCGCCAGTTTCAGCAGTCGCCGAAGCTCGCGGTGAAGTTCTACCTGGAAGTCGGCCTGATGGAGGACCGCTCGTCTGCGGGAAGCAACGTCACCCTTCTTTCGTCGAATCGCCGGCTGCGGGATGTGTTGACCGCCAAAGGCTACGCCGTGGAGTATCGTGAGGTCTACGCCGATCACAATCCCGTGCATTGGCGCCGAACGCTGCCCGATGCGCTGATGCAGCTGCTTCCGCCCGCGTAGCAAACGAGTACGATCGCCGCGATCTTCCGGACCCGGCCACGCTCACGCCGCGCGGACGAGCCAGCTGCAGAAGTCGTCCCGAACAGCCAGCCATAACATATTCCGTCACAATAACTTACAGTCGATCAACGTCCGTCTCGAATTCCTGCCTCTCACACCCGCGAGCTCATTCTTCGACTTCGACTTCCGCTCGTCGAACTCGAAACCCGTCTCCAAGACTTCTCCACGTTCAGATTCACGCTGCCGTGCGACCCTGCAGCGCCCGAGTGATCACCAGGTCGAGAGCCCGCGACAGATCGACGGCCTCGAGGCGCTGCCTTGAAGGAACCACAAGTGGTAAAATGTGGTCGCATGCGCGAGAAACGAATCGGGATTCGGGAGCTGAAGACGACGCTGAGCGAATGCGTGCGCGAGGTGAAGGCCGGCAGGTCGATCGTCGTCACCGAGCATGGCCGGCCTGTGGCGCGACTCGTTCCCGAGGCGGTGTCGCTGCCGGATCGGGTCGAGACGCTCAGGCGGGCTGGAGCGATCGCGTGGAGCGGCCGGCGGCTGCGGTCCGCGCAGGCCGCGGGTAAGGTGCGCGGGAAGAGGACCGTCGCGGATCTGCTTGTCGAGAGTCGTGAGTGATCGCGTATCTTGACGCCAGCGCACTCGTGAAGCGGTACGTTGTCGAGCGCCGCTCACGAGAAACGATGGCGTTCATTGCCGATGCCGAAATCGCCGCGACATCGATCGTCAGCCGCGCCGAAGTGTCGGCGGCGCTCGCTCGGGCGGCTCGCACGAAACTCGTGACGCTCGACACGGCGCGAAAGGCCCAACGAGCATTCGCTGCGGATTGGCCGGATCTGGCGCGGGTTCCGGTTACGGAAGCACTTTCGGAGCGGGCAGAGGCCCTGGCCTGGGAGTTCGGCCTGCGCGGTTACGACACGGTACAGCTCGCGTCCGCTCTCACTTGGCAAGACTCCGTCGGCGCCGACGTGGTGATCGCCACGTTTGATGCGGAACTGTGGACGGCTGCATCGATGGCTGGCCTGAAAGCCTGGCCGGATAACCTGGTCAAAGCGCAATGAAGCTCCCAACGCCCCTTCCGATCGCGCTCGGTCGATTCAAGCAGCTGCCGCAGCGTACGAACGAAGTCTGGCAAGGTGGGTTCGTGAAGCTGCCGGTATGGATCGACAACGCGCGCGACCCTGCCGGCCGGCCTTACCGGCCCACCGGTGTGCTGTGGGTCAGCCTGCGTACCGGGCTCCTGCACATGGCGTTGCCGGACGAAGACGCTGCTGCCACTCCGGAGTTGGCGCTGCAAGCCTTGATCGAATTCGGCCTGAAGGAATCGAAACGCCTCGACGGCCGGCCGTCTGTGATCGAGGTTCGAGATGCGCAACTGCGGGACGCGCTCGGCGAGAGGCTCGCAGCGCTGAAGACGTCGGTCCGACAGATCGAAGCGTTGCCGGCAGTCGCCGAGGCGCTTCGGAGCCTCGAGGCTGCCGCCGGTAGCGGCGAGCGACCCGCAGGCCTGCTCGAGGGCGCCGGCGTCACCGTCGACCAGGTGAGGGCGTTTGCGGACGCGGCGGCCACGTTCTATCGCGCGGCGCCATGGCGACACTTGACGAACGAAGACTTGATCGTCGTGAAGGCGCCACGGATCCCGAAAGGCATGCGCCATGTCAGCGTGCTCGGTCACGGCGGCGAAGAATTCGGCATTGCCTTCTTCGACTCGCGCGCGGCATTCGAACGCATCTACTCACGCGCCGACGCCTTTCTGCCGGCGCGCGCAGTCGGTGTCACCTACGGGCCCCTTCATGACCTGCCATTCGCGGATGTCGACGCGTGGGAGGAACTCGGCCTCCCCGTTGCCGATCCTCACGCGTACCCGCTGGCCGCCGATCTGGCGCCTAACACGATGCGGCGGTTCGACACGACTGAGCTTCGTACATCTGAGGCGGTGCTCCGGGCGCTCGCCGATACGACCGAAGACGAGTTGGACTCCGGATCATGGCGCAAGGTGGCGAATACAATTGGTGGCGCGATCGAGGTAGAGCTGACATTGCCGTTCTTGCTCGAAACGGAGCGAAAGCATCGCAGCGGTCCGACGCTGGCCGTTATGCAGCGGCTGGCGGAGCACACCAGCGGCCGTCTCGCGCGCCTGTTCGAGAATCAAGCCTTCGAGAGCCTGGACGAAGCGAATGCGGCAATCGAACGGGCCCAAGCGGATGGCGTCCTCGACGGGAACGCCGAGGAGGCGGCTAGGCGACCGTTGAACGCGCTGGAACAGGCGCAGGAGATCGCGTACGACGCCATGGAGGCGACGGGCCGCCTGCGAATCAAACTGGCACGGCGAGCGCTTGCCGTGTCGCCGGACTGCGCGGACGCCTGTGTGATCCTGGGCGACGCAGCCGCCACCGCGGAAGAAGCAAGGGACTGGTATCAGCGCGGCGTCGAAGCTGGCGCACGCGCGCTCGGGCCCGAGAAGTTCGCCGAGTTCGCGGGCAGCTTCTGGAGTCATCTCGAAACGCGGCCCTACATGCGCGCGGGCGTCGCGCTCGCGCAGGCACTTCGTGATCTCGGGCAGTACGAAGACGCACTCAATCGATTCAGAGAACTGCTTCGGCTCAACCCCGACGATAACCAGGGGGTGCGCTATCTCCTCTTGCCCGCATTGTTCGAACGGCAGAGGAGCGCCGAGGTCGACGAACTCTTGCGTCACTACGATGGCGACATGCAGGCGATGTGGCCGTACGCGCAAGCGCTCCGCACCTTTCAGGCGGAAGGCGATACGGAGCGCGCCCGGGACGTGCTCGCAACCGCTGTGCGGGCGAATCCGCACGTCGTCGGCTATTTGCTCGATTCCGAGGCGATTCCCCAAATCGCACCACCCCACTTTGCACTCGGCAGTCGAGACGAGGCTGCCTTCGTTGCCGAGCATCTTGCGGCGGCATTTGACGCGTCACCAGGAGCGCACGCCTGGATTCGACGAGGCGCTCGGGACCGGCGTGGCGCACGCGGTCGGCGACCGAAGCGTTCCCACACGCGGTGATCGGTGCGGGGCGCACAGCGACAGTTCCCAACCCGAACCGAAGCGCTCTGGCGCGATGGGACAGCGCTCCGGCTGTTGATCGAGGGGAGAGAACGGCCCGCTCGAGGCCGTTGAACCCATCGGCTGAGCGGGCGGTAAACGCAAGAGCGACTACCACGGTCTCTAGAATGTCTCCACGACCGGGGCAAAATCATGAAGACGCCGGTGGACAGGAGGGAACGAATCGGACGACGCGGGTGTGTGTGATTGAGGCGCTTAGAACCAGAAGTTACGCGCCATCACCATCTTAGAAACAAGGCCTGTTCCGATTTCGAATCCCTGCCTCCCAGCCAAGCTCATCAGTACCAAGCCCAAGGTCCAATCGTCCCGAGCGCGTATAACATGCACGTTTCGTCATGCGCCGATTTGCGGAGTCGTCGCTCCGCGTTCGGCGCTCGACCGACCGCGGAGGCGCATGAAGCGGGCTGTTCCGACTCTGATCTTCATATCGCTTACCATCTCGCCGTGGCCGATCGCCATCCCGTTCTCGCAGTCCGCGAAGACTCCATCTCGGGTTTCCTTCATTCGTTCGAGGGACGGAGCACGCATCGCGGTCGAATGCGCGGGAGCAGGCCCGAGTCTCCTGATTGTTCACGGAGGCACCGGAGACCGCACGCGTTGGACGCCACTGCTCCCGCTGTTTGCGTCGCACTTCACTGTCTGTGCAATGGATCGCCGCGGCCACGGCCAAAGCGAACCCGGTCCGGACTATAGCTTGACGAAAGAATTCGAGGACGTCGCGGCCGTCGCGAATTCTCGACCGGGGCCCGTGTTCGTCCTGGGCCATTCGATTGGGGGGCTGTGCGCGCTCGAAGCCGCGTTTCTCACCAACAAGATTTCAAAGCTGGTTCTTTACGAACCACCGTTACAGGATCTTGATCACACCGCCGTCGCCGACCGAATGGAAGAAATGATCCGCGCCGGCAATCGTGAGCAGGCATTGGTGACCTTCCTGCGGGAAATCGTGATGCTCTCCCCGGCTGAAATCGCCGCGATGAAACGTCAGGCATCGTGGCCTGATCGCGTCTCTGACATTGACGCACAAATCCGTGAGATTCGAGCGGTCAATAAGTACCGCTTTGAGGCAAAGCGGATGAGGACCTTACAGGCGCCAACTTTGCTCCTTACCGGAAGCAAAACCGCTTCGCCACAACTGAAGCAGGCCATCAATTCATTGATGGATACCTTGCCCCGCCGGACTCTCGTCGTGTTCGAAGGGCAGGAACACAACGCGATGGATCAGATACCGCAGCAGTTCGCCGAGACGGTGACGAAGTTTCTCCTTGCCGAGTAATCCACTGGTAGACCGCGTCCGCGGTTATCCGCATGCACTGAACAGGGTGTTGCTGACAGCCAAGATCGACTGGAGACAAGCAGGATCACCGTGCATATTCCGCACTCTTACCGCCGGCGGTCGACGAGCATCGCCGGCATTGCAGGCGCGGGGCCGTCACCCGGCTTGTTCGAGTACAGGTTCCTCGTCAGTCATTTGGCAGTGGGATCTGCTTTCGGCAGCGCTCGCGTTTCCTGTCGTCAAGTACGGAGTGTTGGCGTGGTCATATTTCACGAGCTAGCGGGACACGCACGCACCGCGCTCCCATGAAGACAAGGCTCGCCGGCACGGCGTTCGCGATCGGGCTGCTGGTGGCATCGATCGCGGGTCATCCGGGCGCTGGTCTGGTGGATCGGCGGCACGCTCCCACGAGTCAACGACGTCCGACTCGACACGGTTGGCGTCGAGTGCGACGCTCCGGCCGCCCTCAATCATCCGCACATCTGCACGCTCCACGACACCGTTCGGCTGTCTGCTCCATGAAATGCTGACGGGCCGTCGTGCGTTCGAGGGCAAAACGCAGGCGAGCGTCATCGCGGCGATTCTCGAGCGCGAACCAGCATCTCGCCTGACGGGCGGTGGCTCGCATGCGTGGGTTATCACAGATCGATCGTGACGCCGCATTCATCGATAAAGACGTACTGCCAGGCGTCACGCACATGTTGCGCAGCCAGATGGAATTCGTCGTGCTGCCGGTTCTCGAGTCGCGCGACGCCAACGGCTTCGAGTGATCAGCGTGGTTCGAATCCCGAAGACCTCGTTGACGATGCCGACCCGCCGCGTTCCGTGGGCGAGGGGTCATTGCCGATGTCGGCGATGCATCGCCATTCGCCGTCCGAATCGCGGCGCCAGATGGACACGCCGCGCCCGTGCATTGTTGTGATCGCGCCGCCCGGCCCCGGCATCGTCGTCTCGTTGCTGCCGCGCAGGTAGGCCATGCCGCCGTTCGGCGAGAAAACGGGATTTTCGGACACCCAGCGGATCGAAAACCCCGGCATCTGCAGCATGCGGGTCACGTACTTGCGAATCTCGGCTTTACCTGCGTGCGCCGGTTCGCCCGGCTCCATCATCACCGCATCGTCGGCGAAGTACGAGAGGGCCTTCTCGACATCTTTTCCAGCCGCGGCCGCCGACCACTCGGCGTCGAGGCGCAGCAGTTTCTGGCCTTCGGCCGACGCATTGAAAGACGGCCGCGCACAAGCGGGGATCAGGAGCAGGGCCAGCGGCAGCCATCGCAACCTGCGGGACGCAATCATGAGGGCCTCCTTGAACATCGGGTGACTCGGCTCGCATGCGAAGATAGGCCCGCCGGGCCGGGTGCGCCAAGACGACAAAGGCGGCCGTACGGCACGCGGCCCTCTTTGGCCACCGCCCTGGACGGAGGACTAGAATGTGCGCGTGCCGGCTATCGGGGGCGATCGGCTCGATTCCTGGAAGGAAATCGCCGCGTATCTCAATCGCGGCGTTCGCACCGTTCGCCGCTGGGAGAAGGACGAAGGCCTGCCCGTCCATCGGCATGTGCACCGCACGCAGGGCAGCGTGTACGCGTTCAAGTCGGAAATCGAGGCGTGGCGCCAGTCCGCGGCCCGCCGGCCGGCGAAACGTCCGCCCGAGGCGACGTCGATCGCTGTGCTGCCGTTCGCGAATCTGAGCGCGGATCCCGAGAACGAATACTTCGCCGACGGCCTGACGGACGAAGTCACGGCCGACCTGTCGACGGTGCGCGCGCTGCGCGTCATCTCACGCACGTCGTCGATGGCCCTCAAGGGCACGACGAAGGATCTCAGGACGATCGCCGGCGATCTTGGCGTGCGCTATCTGCTGGAGGGCAGCGTGCGCCGCGCAGGCGGTCGGCTGCGGATCACGGCCCAGCTGATCGACGCTGCGACCGACGCGCACCTGTGGGCCGACAAGTACGACGGCTCCGTCGACGACATTTTTGCGTTCCAATCGACCCTGGCGCGCATGATTGTGAACGCGCTCGAGCTGCGGCTGAGCACCGACGAAGAGCGCAGGCTGACGCGTCGGCCGATCCCGAACCTCCTGGCGTACGAGTGCTACCTTCGCGCCCGGCACGAAGGCTGGCGCTGGCGACGGGACGCCATCGACCGCGCCATTCAACTCCTCGAGCAGGGTCTCGCGATCGTCGGGCCTAATGCCTCGCTGTACGCCGCACTCGGCCAGGCGCACCTGCAATACCGCGAAGCTGGCATCGACCTCGGAGAGGGGCCGATCAAGAAAGCGGATGAGTGCGCGGCGAAACTGTTCGCGCTCGATTCGCAGTCAGCATCCGCCCTGCAACTGCGCGGCTGGATTCACTATTCGCGCGGGGCCATCCAGGACGCGGTCCGCGATCTGCAAGCAGCCCTCGCCGTCGATCCGAACAATGCGGACACGTTGGGATTGCTGAGCAACTGCTGCCTGATCTCCGGCAAGGTTACGGCCGGCCGTGCCTACGTGGCGCGGTTGCTGGCGGTCGATCCGCTCACCCCGCTGAATCACTGCATGCCAGGCTTCGCCGACATCCTGGAAGGGCACTTCGAATCAGTCGAGGCTCCGTACCGTCAGATGTTCGAGATGGATCGCGCCAACCCCATGGCACGGCTCTTTTACGTCTGGGTGCTCATCCTGACGAAGCGGACCGACGCAGTCGATCCTATCGTGGAATCGTTTCCACCCGAGGAGCGCGAGACCGTTCCCGCGCGCATCGCACTTTTTCTGGCTCGCGCGCTGTCCGGAGACGCCGAGCGCGCCCACCGGGCGGTCACACCGGATATCGAACGCCTTGCGGCAGAGAGCGACATCTTCGCGCGCCTGCTCGCGCACGGTTACGCTCTAGCCGGCATGCCGGACTGCGCTCTGCACTGGCTCGGTGTCGCCATCGGGCGCGGGTTCATCAACTATCCGTTCCTTGCGAAGCACGACCCACTCCTGGCGTCGCTTCGCGGTGACCCACGATTTCAGGAGCTCCTCGCGATCACGCGCGAGCGGTGGGTGCGGTTCGAGGCGTAATCGCGCGTTCACACCTCGGGAAGGAACACGATTCCGGAACGGTCGTACGCTCGAATTTCTCGGTCGATCATCTCGCCATCGATCCCGGCTAGACTTCACGATTGATGTAGGTCTTCCGCGCCTGCGTGGATCTGTTCGAATGAAGCAAAACGCAATCTTGGTCGTCACGTCTCTGCTCTCGATCCTCTTGCTGACGCTTCACATTACGGACGACATCGTCCGTGGGATATCGAAGGCCGAGCCCTCGAACATTGCGCTGCTCGTCCTTGCGGTCTTCCTGTACGGGACGCTCGTGCTCGCCGAACGGCGATCGGGGCACGTCATCATGCTGCTCGTCGGCTTGTTCGCGGCGGCCATGCCCGTCATGCACATGAGGGGGGCACATTACGGCGAGATCGCCAAGTCCGCCGGCGGCTTCTTCTTCGTCTGGACACTCTGGGCGCTCGGCGGGCTCGGGGGCGTCACCGTCATCCTCTCGGCGCGCGGACTGTGGAGTCTGCGACGGGGCCAGCCGCGGTAGTCGCAACTTCAGGGCCGACTACGCGGCACGGATGAGCCCGTTGCGGAAAATCGTCCCGAACAGCCCGGCCAAATCCAAGTTCGAATCGCAATCCCAGTGTCTGAAGACGGCTGCGGCGGTTTCGAACTCCTCCCGCCTGACTTGTCAACGCAACAGAGGAGTCCCTCGCCATCTCAGACCTAGAACGGGTTGAGGGTTCGCGTGGGCGGACCAGCTCGCGGGAAACCGTCGCGGCAGTCGGTCATGTACTTGCCTCCGAAAACGCCGAGGCGCAGCATCTGCTTCGACGTGAGCTGCGGGCTCGAACCCGGGGCCGAGGTTCCGCCGACCGGTTCGACACAGAATCGAGACGAGCCGCGCGTTCCGCAAGGTGGCGGCCGACATCTTCTGTCTCAGGATCCGCCGCCAGACTGCGGCGTCGGCACGAGACGTCCGATGTCGAACCCGTTGTCTCGGGCGGCCGTCCGCGCCGCAGCGACGGACTCGTCGTTCAGATGCGGCGTCCGAGCGAGAATCCACAAGTAGTTCCGGTCGGGATCGCCGACGACCGCCCATGAGTAGTCCGGCGCGAGGCCGATGATCCAGTAATCTCCCCAGACGATCGGCAGCCACGACAGCCATGCGGGAGCGAACCGCACCTTCAGTCTGGCGAAGGTCTGCGTATCGATGATGCGTGCGACGCCGCGCGCCTCGGTCTGACCGTCGGCGGTCCGGCACCGGTTCACCACGTCGAGGCGTCCGTCGGGGCGCCGGACGTAGCTGGCGCGCACGTCGCCGAGGCACTGACGCTGAAACCGATTGGGGAACCGCGCGATCTCGAACCAGTCGCCCGCATATCGATTCAGATCGACGAAGGGAACCGTCCGAACCGCCGCCGGCGTCTGCGCCAGCGCGGCGGCCGGCGGCAGCGTCGCCGCGGCGGCGAGAACGACCGCCGCCGCCCATCGGCGTGCGACCCGGGAATGCGCGCGGCCGACGCTGGCCCGCCCGATTCGATGGCGGTGCGCGAACGACAGGGTGAGCACAGGCCGGAGCAGGGCTGCCGCGACACGGTTCAGCGCGCCGTGGCGGGAGACCGCGCAGCCGCCTTCCTCGAGCACTCGAAGAAGGCGGCTGACGTTGTATCCGCTGGCGCCGGTGAGCAGGATCATGGCGGCCATGCTCCGATCGTGCTATTCGACCGGCGGAAGCAGGACGGTGTCAACGACGTGAATGACGCCGTTGCTCGCGGCGATGTCGGTCTTGACGACCCGCGCCTTGCCCACCATCACGGTGCCGCCGCTGACCTCGATGGGCAGCGTGTCACCGCTGACCGCTTTCGCGGAACTGAGCTTCACGACATCGACCGCCATCACCATGCCCGGCACGACGTGATAGGTGAGCACGCGCCGAAGCTGCGCCTTGTTCTCCGGCTTCAGGAGATCGTCGAGCGTGCCCGCGGGCAGCCTGGCGAACGCCTCGTCGGTCGGCGCGAAGACGGTGAAGGGGCCCGGCTCCTTGAGCGTGGCGACGAGGTCGGCCGCCGCGAGCGCCCTGGCGAGCGTCGTAAACGATCCGGCTGCGACCGCCGTGTCGACGATGTCCCTGGTCTGCTGGGCGCGAGCCGGTGAGGCCGCGCCTAGGATTCCGACGAGCGCGAGCGAGGTGAACGCGAGCATGGTCTTCATGTGCACTCCTTGAAACAGGAACCGGGTGGTACTCGAATCACGCGTGGTGGCCTGCCGGCTGCATCCAGCGGCCCTGGACGCGCTTCCAGAAGAGCGCCTGGTACAGGCCAGCCGCGCCGACCAGCCCGTACACGACAGCGGTCAATGCGGAGACCTCGCCAAAGGAGAGGCCGAACAGCGCGGCAACGAGATCGAACCGCGCGACGGCGACGAGTCCCCAGTTCAGCGCGCCGACAGCGACGAGCACGGCCGCAACGACATCGATGAGTTTCATCACGTACCTCCTGATTTGACTATAATGAAATTAATTGTGCATACAAATAGAAACCAAGCCGCGGGGCAAACTCGTGTGAGCCTCGCGACAAGAACGGCGCGGAATGTGAACCACAGTCAAACGAGGAGCCGATGCTGTCGAAGACGCTGCAGGACGGACTGACTGACTACGGGATTGGCGCCAAGATTCGCGCGCTGCGCCTGAAGAAGAAGATTGGCCTCGTCGACCTTGGAAAGCACACCGGGCTGTCGGCGGCGCTCCTCTCGAAAATCGAGCGTGGACGGCTGTTCCCCACGCTGCCGACGCTGCTGCGCATCGCGCTCGTCTTTGGTGTCGGCCTGGAGTACTTCTTCGCCGGCGCGCGTGAAAGGCCGCTCGTCGTGATGACGAGGAAGAACCAGCGCGTGGAGCTTCCCGAGCGCCTCGGGGCGCGCGAGGCCGCCTATCGGTTCGCGTCGCTCGACTACCCGGCGACCGAGCGGCGCTTCAACTGCTACCGCGCGGAGTTCTTTCCGGTGGCGCGCGAGAAGCTACGGCCTCACGACCATCCGGGCGTCGAGTTCATCTACGTGATGGACGGGATCCTGAGTGTCCACATGAACGGCGGGGAACATGCGCTCGAGGCGGGCGACGCGATCTACTTCGATGCGACCATTCCACACGCGTACCGGCGCAGTGGCGGCCGACGGTGCAGCGCCCTCGTCGTTACCGCCCCTTAAGGCGAGCGAACGGCGGTTTCGACGCCGGCGACGGGTCACGCGGCCGGTGCTCTGTAACGGCGCTCGTGACACATCCGCGTGTCAGCTGAACGGCGCCGGGCGCGATCATTCCGGTCGGGCCGCTTGCCGCCTTTTCCCTTGACGGCCTAGGAGAGCGGCCATACACTCCTAGGCTACCTAGGAGAAGTCATCCGTGCCGCGACAGCTCGAACTCCTGCAGGGCACTCTCGACATGCTCATCCTCAAGGCTGTTTCCCTCGGCCCGCTGCATGGGTATGGAATCCTGCTGCGCATCAAGCAGGTGTCGAAGGAACGCCTGGAGGTTCAGCAGGGGTCGCTGTATCCGGCGCTCTATCGCCTGGAACACCAGGGCTGGATCGCAAGTGAGTGGGGGGCGTCAGACAACAATCGCAGAGCCAGGTACTACCGCCTTACGGCCGCAGGGAAGCGCAGACTTCAACAGGAGACCGACAACTGGAACCGCATGGCGGAAGTGATTGCAGGGATTCTGGGAACAAGGCCGGAGGAAGTATGAGGCTTTGGAGCCGTCTTCGCCTGTGGCTGCGAGCCACGCTGCAGCGCTCTCGGATCGAGAGCGAGATGAACGCGGAACTCCATTTCCATATCGAGGCCTACACGGAAGACCTGATGCGCGGTGGCCTCTCGCGCGGGGAAGCGATGCGCCGGGCAAGGCTGGATTTCGGCGGAGCAGAGGGAGTCAAGGAGGAATGCCGCGCGGCACGCGGCACGCAATTTCTTGACACTCTGGCACAGGACCTTCGGTATGCCGTTCGTACGCTGCGCAGATCCCCCGGTTTCGCAAGCGTCGCCGTCTTGACCCTCGCGCTCGGGATCGGAGCCAACACGGCGATCTTCAGCGTCGTGAATGGCGTCCTGCTGAAGCCTCTCCCTTATCCCGATCCGGAACAACTCGTAAGCGTGGAGCTCAGCCCACTCGCGCTGAACCCGTCATTGCGCGGCATGGCGCCAGAGGATTATTTCGTCTTTCGTGACCAGAGCCGCACCTTTCAGGACATCGGTTTATATGCGGAGACCGACGCCGACCGCGACGTGAACGTCACCGGCTTCGCGGAGCCGGAACGCGTGCATGCCCTCGATGTGACGGATGGCGTTCTGTCGACGTTAGGCGTGCCGCCCCTGCTCGGCCGCATCTTCTCCCGGGCGGACGATTCTCCCGGGGCGCCGCTCACCGCTATCGTGACGTATGGCTACTGGCAACGAAGATTCGGCGCGGATCCTGCCGTGATCGGGAAGGCCATCGTCGTGGACGGGGAAGCGCGCGAAATCATCGGCGTGCTGCCCCGTAATTTCCGTTTTCTCGATCAGCAGGATCTGAGCTTGATTCTGCCGCTCCAGCTGGATCGCAACAAGACCTACCTGGGTGACTTCAGCTACTTCGGCATCGGACGTCTCAGCTCGGGGAGCACCCTCGCCGACGCCAACGCGGACGTCGCGCGGATGCTTCCCATTGCCCTGGACAGCTTTCCCGTTCCGCCCGGTCTCAGCTCCGATTTCCTCGAGAAGGCCCGTCTCGCTCCGAGCCTTGTGCCGCTGAAACAGGACATTGTCGGCGATCTCGGCACGGTACTCTGGGTGCTGATGGGCAGTATCGGACTGGTTCTGCTCATCGCCTGCGCCAACGTGGCGAATCTTCTGCTGGTGCGCACCGAGGGCCGTCAGCACGAGCTGGCCCTCCGAGCCGCGCTTGGCGCCAGCCGCCGGCGCGTCGCCGTTCAATTGCTCCGCGAGAACGCGATCCTTGGCCTGCTCGGCGGCATCTTCGGTCTCGGGCTGGCCTACGCCGCTTTGCGCGTTCTGGTCAGGTTCGCGCCGCCTGGACTCCCGCGCATCAGTGACATCGGCATCGATCCGCCCGTGCTTCTCTTTGCGCTGCTGCTCGCGATCTTTGCCAGTCTGCTTTCCGGGCTGATTCCAGTGGTCAAGCACGCCGGCCTCCGCGCGGGCCTTGCCGAAAACGGTCGAACTGCCAGTCAGAGCCGAGAACGTCATCGCGCTCACGACCTGCTGGTTGCCCTGCAGGTCGCCCTCGCCCTCGTGCTGCTGATTTGTTCAGGTCTGATGATTCGTACTTTTGGCATCTTGACGCGCGTCGACCCCGGATTCGCAGGTCCCTCCGAACTTCAGACATTTCGCATTTCCATTGCGCATTCCGACGTGCCGGACGCCGCCAACGTCCCTCGGATGGAACAAGAGATCGTGGACAAGCTGGCGGCGATTCCCGGCGTGCCCTCGGCCGCTTTCGCGAGCGCCGTCCCCATGGACGGAGACAACCGTCTGGATAACGTGTTCGCAGCCGACCGTGTCTACGCGCAGGGCGCGTTGCCCCCGCTTCGACATCTCCTGTTCGTCTCGCCCGGATATTTTCGCACTCTGGGTATACCGGTCATCGCCGGCCGTGATCTCACCTGGACCGATACCTACAACAGAGTTCCGGTTGCACTGATCTCGGAAAACTTCGCCCGCGAGTACTGGGGCACGCCCGCCGGTGCGCTTGGCAGGCGCATTCGGATCTCCGCCACCGACGACTGGCGTGAAATCGTCGGCGTTGTCGGCGATGTGCACGATGACGGGTTGGACAAGCCCGCCCGCACGAATGTCTACTGGCCCGTCCTGCTGGCACGCTTCCGCGGCCAGCCGCTCCGTGCCGATCGGTACGTCACTTTCGTCGTTCGTAGCCCTCTTGCCGGATCCGGCAGCTTCATGCACCAGGTTCGGCAGGCGGTCTGGTCCGTCGATGCCAAGCTCCCGCCTGCCGGCTTCAACACGCTGGACTTCTTCTACGCCAGATCCCTGGCGCGCACGTCGTTCACCCTGGTGATGCTGGGTATTGCGGGCGCCATGGCCCTGCTTCTGGGCGCAATAGGGCTCTACGGTGTTATCGCCTACTCGGTTTCGCAACGCACTCGCGAAATCGGCATTCGTATGGCGCTCGGTGCGCTGCCGCAGGATGTCCTCAGGCCAATTGTGGGCGGCGGCATGGCTGTTGTTTCTGTCGGGCTCTCGATCGGCATCGTGGCCGCACTGGCTTTCAGCCGCCTTCTGTCGTCAATGCTCTTTGGCGTCCGGCCCGAGGATCCCCTCACCTACTCGGCGGTGGTGTTTCTGCTGGGCGCCGTCGCGTTAATCGCCTGCTACATCCCGGCGCGCCGCGCGACGCGCGTCCACCCGGTGGTGGCGCTCAGGTGCGAGTAGCCGCAGCTCATGGGCATGCTCAGCCGGGCTCAGCCGACAAACGCTTCTATCGCAAGTTCGACCTAAATGTCCGAAGTGGAACCGACGACGCGGACGGGATCGTCGTTACGTACACGACCAGCCTCGGCGATCGAAGCATACAGGCCGACACACTGATTCGACTCGCGCACGATGGTTCGCAGCACGGATGGGTCACGGCGCAGATCCTTCTGGGCGTGCATCGGCATTGCACAACGGATTGTCAGCATTTCGCCCCTGACGACGACCTCGCCGATGCCGACGGCACGACCAACCCAATCGTCCTCGACAACGCGGCCCGCCGACTCGGTGTCGATCAACACGTTCGGCCTGAACCGCCGAACGTCCCAGACCGCCGTCGAATTCATCGCCGCCAGCCGCCGAAACGTCGAGGATGTCAACAGGTGAATACCGGCAAGGCGACACCGCTACATGTCCATCCGGAAGCCGACGAAACGACCTACGTACTCGAGGGTGAAATTCAGACCCAGGTCGAAGGCACCCAGGAATCGCTCGGCCCCGGCGCGGTCCTGATGGTGCCACGAGGTGCCAATCCGACGCGCTTCTCGAACGCCTCATGGCCGCAGCCAAGCGAACACGGCTCAAGGTCCTGGGCCCGCCACCGTTCGCTTCGTTGGCGTAGGCATCGTCAACCACGACCGTCGCAGCCGATTTCGAGAGCAAGAGACGGATGTCATCGCATGATCTCGATTGACCCGACGACCCTGCGGAACGTGTCTTCGTAGTGCGAGAAGCGGTCGCGCGGAGCGACCCCGAGCGCGTAGAAGAGGTTCCCGTCCTCGAGCAGCATCGTGAAGACCGCGAGTTGCTCCTGCTGACCGGCGGCGTTTGACCCGTTCGACAGGACGGTGTGGAGACCCTGACGGCCGCCGACGACCGTCCGATCGTACGAGGACGGACGACTCAGATTCGGGTTGCTGCGCGCCAGCGTGGAGAGGAACTCGTCGGTCGCGGTCCGCAGATCCCGGGTCGAGTTAGGGGCGACCCCGATCTCCATGCCATGCGTGAAGTTCCCCTGCCCACTCGCATTGCCATACGCGCCGTCTGGCGCGAACGTGACCGCGTTGCGGCCGGGCTGCTCGAGCCAGTTCGAGGGGACGCTGACGCGGAACAGGTTGCCCTCGGTGTAGGCGGTATAGGTCGACGAGGGCGACGCGATGCCGCCCGAAGGACTGCCCGACAGAGGTCCGCCCGGCACTGGCGCGGAGCCGCTCCGGCCCCCCGCGCTGCGGGTCGCTTCTGCCGTCGTCGGCGCCGGGGCCATTCCGCGCAGCCGCGCCTGCGCCTGCGTGAACGCGCGCGTGTCGTGCACCGGGTTGCGCACCGCGAGCATCTGCGCTTCGCGGGTGATCGCCTCGTAACGGTTGCCCGGATCGGGATGGTCGCTCAGCCACTCGGGACCACCCTGGCCGCTCTGCCTTTCGATCGTCTTGAACATGTTGGCCATGTCGAGCGGGTCGTACCCGGCGCGAGCCATGATGTGCGAGCCGAGCAGATCTGCCTGGCGCTCGTCCTCGCGACCGAATCGCAGGAACGCCGTGCCGAGCCCAAACTGCGTGCCTTGCGACACGACGCTGCCGACCCGGCCGCCGATGATGGCGCCTACTACCTCGCCCAGGAGCGTGCCGACCTCGTACTTCGTCGCTTTGCTCGCCTGAGCCGTTCCGTGCCGCAGCGCGACGTGACTCAGCTCGTGCGCCATCACGCCGGCCACTTCTCCCTCGGTCGTCGCTGCCTCGATCATGCCGCGATTGACGAACATCGGTCCGCCGGGCAACGCGAACGCGTTGATCTCGCGCACGTTGACGACCTGGAACGAATAGCGGAACTCGGCATGCCGAAGCTCCTCCGGAATCGCGTCGACGAGCCGGCGTCCGACCGACGTGACGAGCGCGGTCACGTCCGCCTCGTGCAGGATCGGCAGCTGCTGTTCGACCTCCAGGGCGGCTTTTCGCCCGAGCTCCACGTCCTGCGCCGGCGTGTATTTGTTCTCGGGCGGCGTGATAACGGTCTGCGCGCCGGGCGCGGCGACCGCCAGCGCGACGCTCGCGATGACGGTCCAGCTGACGCGCGTGAACAATGTGTTCATAGCCATCTCCGCCTGACGCCGACGGAAGAGATCGTCCGGACGCGAGGTCGGCGTACGAACCTGGGGACGACACCCGGCGACCGCCTGGCGATCCAATACCGCCGCTAGACGATGGCGCGGCGGCCGCTCAGCAGCCCGACGATGAACAACACGACAGCGACGACCAGCAGCAGATGCAGGATCGGTCCAATCGTAAACGCCCCGAAGAAGCCGAGCAGCCAGGCGACGAGGAGAATGACGGCAATCGTGTACAGCATGGCGATCTCTCCCTTTCAACTGCGAGTGAGCTTGCGCCCGCGACCGGACCGGAGGCGATCCCCTGGCCCTACGCTCTTCAGTCTGCCGTAATCGCCGATGTGTGTCTGTTCCTTTGAGCACACTGCACGTAGCGGGTGATTCGCCTCAAGGGTCCCTGGCGGCATCGCAGCTTCAGAGCGTGGCCGACCTGTGGCCTCGTTGGGCGACCCAGAGAGGGTGCATCTCACCAGTTTGCTATATTCAGCCGCATGACGGTCCTGGACTGGCTGCTCGATTCCGACCCAGCCATCCGCTGGCAGGCGTTGCGCGATCTCGTCCATGCGCCGGACGAGGTTGTCGCGGCGGAGCGAACGCGGGTGGCCGCCGAGGGCTGGGGTGCCAGACTGCTGGCGCTGCAGGGCGAAGACGGCCAGTGGGCGGGAGGCGCATGCTTCCCGGCGCGAAGCTCGAACTGGCGCGACGAGAACCAGGGCCAGCCCTGGACCGCCACGCTGCCCACACTCCAGCTGCTATGCGATTTCGGGGTCGACCCGCGCTGCGACCGGGTGCGCCGGGCGGTGGCGATGGTGAGAGACCACTGCCGTTGGGAGCACGCCGGGCAGCCGTTCTTCAGCGGCGAGGTCGAGCCGTGCATCAATGGCAGGACCGTCACACTGGGCACCTACTTCGATCAAGACGTCGATGGCGTGGTCGCCCGCCTGCTCGGTGAGCAGCTCGAGGACGGCGGCTGGAACTGCGAGGTGGAGAACGGTTCCGTCCGCTCGTCGTTCGCGACCACGATCAACGTCCTGGAAGGATTGTTGGCGCACGAGCGCGCAACCGGTGGCTCGGCAGAATCCATCGCGGCCCGGCGCCGGGGCGAGGAGTACCTCCTCGAACGAAAGCTGGCCCGACGTAAGAGCACCGGCGAAGTGGTCGACCCAGCCTGGCTGCAATTCTCGTTTCCGACCCGCTGGCACTACGACGTGCTGCGTGCCCTCGAATACTTCCGCTCGGCCGGGGAGGTGCCGGACTCGCGGATCGACGAAGCGATCGATTTGCTCCGATCCAAGCGGCAGCCCGATGGCGCCTGGCTGCTGGAGAACACGCATCCCGGCAAGGTCCACTTTGCGCTCGAGGACGGCGACGGTCGGCCCAGCCGGTGGAACACGCTGCGGGCGCGGCGTGTGCTCAGCTGGTACGAGCAGTCCGCTACCTGAGCCGCGGCCGATCCCCTGCGTCGAGGCGGGTACGGCGGCGGTTCATTGGAGTTCGCGAAACCGCGCGCGACGTGATCGTGGCGGGCGGATCGCGGCGGGGATTCCCGCCCGTCGCGCCGCCAGTGTGGATCCGGCAGAAGCGCTCAGGGCGGAGTGATCCGTGACCGATACTTCAACAAACGAGCCGATGTTCTCAGCCGGCGATGCCTACGAGCGCTTCATGGGCAGATGGAGCCGCATTCTCGCACCGCTTCTGGTGCGGTTCGCCGGCGTCAGGAACGGCGATGCTGTCCTCGACGTCGGTTCAGGTACCGGTGCACTCACCGCGGCTGTGACCGCGGTGGCTCCGGCCAGCCGCATCATCGGCGTCGATCCCGCCGCGCCGTATGTCGCCTTCGCGCAATCGCGACACCCGCCGGACCGAATCCGGTTCGAGGTGGGGGATGCGCAGCACCTTCGATTCGCGGATGGAAGCTTCGATCGGACGCTCTCGCTCTTGATCCTGAATTTCGTTCCCGATCCCCGGAAAGCGCTCGACGAGATGACGCGCGTGACACGGCCCGGCGGCACGGTTGCCGCCGCCGTGTGGGATTACGGGCAGGGCATGGAGCTGCTGCGCGTGTTCTGGGACGAGGCGACTGCGCTGGGCCCCGACGTGGACGCAAGGGACGAACGGCACATGCCGCTCTCCCGCAGCGGCGAGCTCGCGGCGCTCTGGCGCGGCCACCGACTGCGGGACGTGTCGGACGAGGCGCTCACGATCGAGACTCGGTTCTCTTCGTTCGACGACTACTGGTCGCCGTTTCTCGAGAAGCAAGGTCCAGCGGGTGCACACGTGGCGACCCTGCCGGCAGGCGACCGCGAACAGCTCCGGCTGCGATTGCGCCGACGCCTGCTCGGCGACGGACCCGATCGTCCGCTAGTCCTCCGCGCGCGCGCGTGGGCGGCGCGGGGCGTCGTGCCTCCGCGCTCCACGTAGACGTCGGGATCAGGCGCGATCGAACCGATCCAGATTCATGACTTTGTCCCACGCCGCCACGAAGTCGCGCACGAACTTCCGCTGTGAGTCCTCGCAGGCGTAGACTTCCGCGATTGCACGCAGCTGGGAGTTCGAGCCGAAGACGAGGTCGACGCGGCTGCCGGTCCATTTGACCTTGCCCGTCTTCCGATCGCGGCCCTCGAAGATCTCCGCGGCTTCGGACGTTGGCTTCCACGTCGTGCTCATGTCGAGCAGGTTGATGAAGAAATCGTTGGTCAGCGTCGCGGGGCGCTTGGTGAAGACGCCGAGAGGCGACTGCTTGTGGTTCGCGTTCAGGACGCGCAGGCCGCCCACGAGCACCGTCATCTCGGGAGCGCTCAAGGTCAGGAGCGCGGCCCGATCGATCAGCAGGTGCTCTGCCGGGCACTTGGGTCCGTGCGCGGAGTAGTTGCGGAACCCGTCGGCCTTCGGCTCGAGCACGGCGAAGGACTCCACGTCGGTCTGCTCCTGCGATGCGTCCGCGCGTCCCGGCGTGAAGGGAACCTTCACCGCGTGACCGGCCTTCTTCGCGGCCTGTTCGACCGCGGCGCAGCCGCCCAGCACGATGAGGTCGGCCATCGAGACCGGCTTCTTGAAGTCCCTGCGGATCTTCTCCAGGGCCGCCAGCACCTTCGTCAGCTCGGGCGGGTTGTTGACCGCCCAATCCTTCTGCGGCGCGAGGCGGATGCGCGCCCCGTTGGCTCCGCCGCGCTTGTCGGTCCCGCGGAACGTGGCCGCTGACGCCCACGCGGTCGAGACCAGCTGGGAGACGGACAGGGTCGACGCGAGGATCTTCTTCTTCAGCGCGTCGATGTCCTTCGGGCTCAGTTTGTTCGTCGCCTTCGGGACGGGGTCCTGCCAGAGCTGCGGCTCCTTCGGCACCAGCTTGCCGAGGTACCGGGAGATCGGTCCCATGTCGCGGTGCGTCAGCTTGAACCACGCCTTGGCGAAGGCGGTGGCGAACTCGTCCGGGTGCTCGTGGAAGCGCCGCGAGATCTTCTCGTACGCGGGGTCGAACCGCAGAGAGAGATCGGTCGTCAGCATGGTCGGCGCGTGACGCTTGGATCGGTCGTGGGCGTCCGGAATCGTGCCGGCGCCTGCGCCGCCCTTCGCAATCCACTGATGCGCACCGGCCGGGCTCTTCGTCAGCTCCCATTCGTAGCCGAACAGGTTCGCGAAGAAGGTGTTGCTCCACCTGGTCGGCGTGGTGGTCCAGGTGACTTCGATGCCGCTGGTGATCGCGTCGCCGCCCTTGCCGGTGCGATAACTGCTCTTCCAGCCGAGGCCCTGCTCCTCGATGGGGGCGGCCTCGGGTTCCGGCCCGACGTTCTTCGCATCGCCCGCGCCGTGGGTCTTGCCGAAGGTGTGGCCGCCGGCGATGAGGGCCACCGTCTCCTCGTCGTTCATCGCCATGCGGCGGAACGTTTCTCGAATGTCCCTGGCCGCGGCCAGTGGATCGGGCTTGCCGTTCGGCCCCTCGGGATTCACGTAGATGAGGCCCATCTGCACGGCCGCAAGCGGATTCTCGAGGTTTCGCTCGCCGCTGTACCGCTTGTCGTCGAGCCACGTGTTCTCGGGTCCCCAGTAGATGTCCTCGGGCTCCCACACATCGGCGCGCCCGCCGGCGAAGCCGAACGTCTTGAAGCCCATCGACTCCAAAGCGCAGTTGCCGGCGAAGATCATCAGGTCGGCCCACGAGATCTTCTGGCCGTACTTCTGTTTGATCGGCCAGAGCAGCCGGCGCGCCTTGTCGAGGTTCGCGTTGTCGGGCCAGCTGTTGATGGGCGCAAAGCGCTGCATGCCGGCCCCTGCGCCGCCGCGGCCGTCGCTGATGCGGTACGTGCCCGCGCTGTGCCACGCCATGCGAATGAAGAGCGGCCCGTAGTGGCCGAAGTCGGCCGGCCACCAGTCCTGCGACGTCGTCATCACCTTGACGATGTCCTTCTTCAGGGCCGCGAGGTCGACGGTCTTGAACTCCTTCGCGTAGTCGAACGTCGCGCCCATGGGGTCGGCGGCGGGCGAGGCGTGCCGGAGCATCCCCAGGTTCAACTGATTGGGCCACCAGTCCCGGTTATACGTGCCCCTGTGCGTGCCGCCCGCGGCCGGGCATTTTGTTTCGTTGTCCATGTTGACGTTGACCTCTACGGTGTGTGGTTGCAGCTGGCTGGCCTCGGCCTCGTCGATCGCGCAGCCCGTGTCATCGACCCGTGAGATCGGGGGCGGAGCGGTCCGCGCGCTCGACGTCGGCCGGACGGCCGCAGATTCGACGGATCAGGTGGTGGTCGTCGCGGTCAAATGTCTCCGCGTTGATATTGAACCTAATCGTCCCCCGGATGAAGCTCGATCGTCAACATGTCGGGGTTTGCCGTCGTGAGGCAGTCTGGACCCGGGCTGGCGCCCCGGTAGGGGCGGACCTGAAGGTCCGCCCCTACCGAATTCCCGCGCTACCAAATTCCGCCAACGCGAGGCGGTCTGAAGGCCGGCCCCTGCCGGCACCTCGCCCTCGTCGAGACGGAACACTTCCACGCCTTGACATCCTAGGTGAGCCAGCCGTAGACTTCCGTTCGCCTAGAATGTCTACCGAAGAGCCGGATCGCCTCGAACTGCTGCAGGGCACGCTCGATCTCCTGATTCTGCAGACGCTGCGCCCCGGTCCCGCGCACGGCCACACGATCATGCAGGCGATCAGGCAGAACTCGGACGAGGTGCTGCAGGTGGAGCAGGGATCGCTCTATCCGGCGCTCCATCGCCTCCTCAAGCGCGGCTGGATCTCCTTCGCGCACGGCACGTCGGAGAACAACCGGCGCGCGAAGTACTACAGCCTGACCGCGAGGGGTCGCAGGCAGCTGGCCATCGAAACGTCGAAGTGGGAGACGCTCGCCCGCGCCATCGCGCGGGTCCTGAGGCCGGCGTGATCCGGCGAGGACGCTCGGCCCTCGGCGATCTCGACGAGGACATCCGCGATCACATCGATCGGGAGATCGAGGAGAACATCGCGCGCGGCATGACGCCCGGTGACGCGGCGGCCGCCGCGAGGCGGGCGTTCGGCAACATCATGCTGACGAAAGAGGCGGCGCGAGCCGTCTGGATACCGATCTGGTGGGACGAGCGGCTCCAGGACGTGCGCTTCGCTCTGCGGGGTCTGCGCCGGACGCCGGCGCTGACCGCGGCGATCGTCGCCACGCTCGCGATTGGCGTCGGCGCGACGACCGCGATCTTCAGCATGGTGAACCTGCTCCTCCTGCGCCCGACTCCCGGAGTGGCGGACCCGGCACGACTCGTCTCGGTCGAGCGTACCGGGGCGCAGGGCATCATCGACATCTTCTCGTACCCCGACTACCTCGACCTGCACGATCGCGCGAAGGACGTGGACCTCGCCGGCTTCCGGCGATCGGCGCTCGACGTCGGTGCCGGCAGGCCCCAACGCGTCTCGGGCGCGCTCGTCACCGGCAACTACTTCGCGGTGCTCGGCGTCGGCGCCTGGCTGGGCCGCACGCTCTCGGCCGCCGACGAGCACGCGCAGGTGGTCGACGTCAGCTACGCGTGCTGGAAGGGTCTGCTCGGCGGCGACCCGGACGTCGTCGGCCGCGGAATCGACGTGAACGGCCACGCGTTCACGGTCGTCGGCGTCCTGGCACCGGGGTTCGACGGGACCTTCCCGGGCCAGTTCGACGCCGTGTGGCTGCCGATCTCGTCGCAGCCGATCGCGATGCCGCGCATGTCGGCCGGCGTGCTGGCGAATCGCAACTCGAGATGGGTCGAGATTCTCGGCCGTCTGCGCGAGGGCGTGTCGCGCGCGGCGGCCTCGACGCGGGTGGCGGCGATCGGCGAGGCACTCGCGCGAGCCTACCCCGGCGACCACGGCGCCGGCCGGCTCACGCTCAGGCCGGGCCTCGGGCTGGCGTCCGACGACCGCGCCCAGATGACGGGTCTCCTGGGCATGCTTGGCGCGGCCGCGGGCCTGCTCTTCGTCATCGCTTGTGGCAACGCGGCCAACCTGCTCCTCTCGCGCGCGGAGGATCGGCGCCGCGAGATGGCGACCCGGCGGGCGCTCGGCGCGAGCGGGACACGACTGGCCGTCCAGCTCCTGACCGAAGGGATCCTGCTCGCGACGGCGGGAGGCGCGGCAGGGTTGTGGCTTGCGCCGGGCGCCGTGGCCTGGCTCAGCACATTGTCCGTGTCGGCGTACGGCATCCACCCCGAGGCCTTCGGCGTCGACGCGCGCGTCGGCCTGTTCGCGCTCGCGCTTTCGGCGCTGGTGTCGATCGTCTTCACCGTCGTGCCCCTGCGGCTGGCCGGGCGGAACGGGCTGGCCGATGCGCTCCGCTCGGGCGCACGCGGAGTCGCGGGATCCCGCGGGAGCCTGCGGGCCTCGCTCGTCGTCCTCCAGGTCGGGCTGTCGGTCGCGCTCGTCATCGGCGCGGGATTGTCCGTGCGGACGATGGCGAAGATCCGCGCGGTCACGCCCGGCTACGCGACGTCAGGCATCGTGACGGCATCGTATGCGCTCGACCTGCACGGCTACACGCCACCGCGCGCGGCGGCGTTCTTCGCCGCGCTGGCGGCATCGCTGCGCGAGCAGCCGGACGTGACGGCCGCCAGCTGGGCCACGGCGGTGCCGCCGGTCGCCTTCGGCGGCCGTCGCTCGGTCTTTCACGTGGGCGAGGCTCCGCCGCAGGCCGAGTTGCAGCGCCACGAAGAGGAGCTGGGCATCCGCGCGGACGTGACGATGGTGGGGCCGGACTTCTTTCGCACGATGGGCATGGCCCTGGCGCGCGGCCGCGGTTTCGACGCGCGCGACCGAGAGGGGGCGCAGGCCGTCGCGGTCGTCAACCGCGCGCTGGCCGAGCGGCTCTGGCCGGGCGAGAACGCCGTGGGCCGGTACCTCGAGGCGCCCCCGTACAGCGGCGCCGTGCCGCCGCCGCTGCAGGTGGTCGGCGTCATGTCCGACACGCGCCATCGGTCGCTCCTGAGCGACCGCGCGGAGCCGGTGCTCTATATGCCGTTTCTGCAGAACCCGGATACGCGCGCGACGCTGGTGCTCCAGACCACGACCACCGCGGCCGCGCTGACGCCGCGCCTGCGGGAGGCTGCCGCGACGATTGACCCGGACGTGCCGGCGATCGCGATCGACGACATGCGGGAGTACGTGGCCGCGACGCTCTGGGAGCAGCGCGCGGCGGTCGACGGCTTCGGTCTCTTCGCCGTCTGCGGTCTGTGTCTCGCGGCGATTGGCGTCTACGCGGCGGTCGCGCACCGGGTCGCCGCGCGGACACGTGAACTGGGCATTCGCATCGCCCTCGGAGCGTCCGCGCGCGGGCTGGCCGCGCTCGTCGTTCGTGACAGCGCGCGGATGGCGGTGCTCGGAATCGGCGCTGGCGTGGCCCTGTCGCTGGCGATCGGCACCTGGATGCGCGACATGCTGTTCGGCGTCGACCCGCACGATCCGCTGACGTTCATCCTGGCGCCGGCCGCGCTCCTCCTCATCAGCGTGGCCGCGAGCGCGATTCCCGCCTGGCGCGCGGCGCGCGCCAACCCGATCGAAGCGCTCCATCAGGAGTGACCTGATCGTGCCGTGGAATCGCCAGCGCGACCAACATCTCGGCGCTTCGCCGCGCCGCCACAGGCTCTGTCCGAGATCTCAGTCTCCCGGGTGTACGCTCTCGGTGGCGCCGCCGGACGCGATCCAGCCGCCGATCTGCGCCGCGATCCGTTCGGCCTCGGCGGGGCCCCAGCTTCCACGGTCGTAATCGTACGGCGGCTCGCCGCCTTCCAGGATCGGATCCACGACGCGCCACGCAGCCTCGACCTCAGCTTCGCTCCCGAAGAGCATGCGGTCCCCGCGCATCGCGTCGCCGAGCAGGCGCTCGTAGGGTTCCATCTCGTCGCCTGGATGGCGGTGTTCGACCAGGCGGACGTCTTCGCCGATCATCGCCTCGCCAGGCACCTTGAGCCGGGCGGTCAACGAGATGGACACATCCGGACTCAATCGAAAGGCGATCTCGTTGGAATGGCCGGCCGCCTTCGCGTCGAAGAGGGCGTGCGCCGGCTGCTTGAATCTGACATGCACCTCGGTGACGGTGGAGGCCAGGCGCTTGCCGGTGCGGATCCCGAAGGGCACCCCGGCCCATCGGGGATTTTCGATCGCGAGCCGGGCGGCGACGTAGGTTTCGACCCGCGAATTCGGTGCGACCCCTGCTTCGGTTCGGTAGCCGCGATACTGCCCGCGCACCACATCGACCGGGCGAAGCGGACGAACCGCCTTCAGGACCGCCACCTTGGCGGCGTCGATGGCGGGGCCGTCGCCCGCCGCCGGGCGGTCCATCGCGAGCAGCGAGAGGACCTGCAGCAGATGATTCTGGAAGACATCCCGGACGGCGCCGACCCCCTCGTAGAAGGCGCCCCGGCCGCGGACGCCGAACGTCTCCGCCATCGTGATCTGCATGCTTTCGACGTGCGCGGCATTCCAGATCGGCTCCAGAAACGCGTTCGCGAACCGGAAGTACAGGAGGTTCTGCACCGCCTCCTTGCCGAGGAAATGATCGATGCGGTAGACGACCGGCTCGGGAAACGATTCGTGGAGGGTCGCGTTGAGGGCCCTCGCGGACGCGAGGTCACGACCGAACGGTTTTTCCACGACCACACGAGCCTGCGCGACGGGACCCGACCGCGCCAGGCCGGACGCGACAGTACCGAACAGACTCGGCGGAATCGCCAGATAGAACAGCGGCCGTTCGGCCGAGCCGAGCGCCTGCCGCAATTTGCCGAACGTATCGGGCGCCTCGTAGTCACCGGCCACGTACGCCAGGCGCGCGGCCAGACGACCAAAGGCGTCAGCGTCGACGCCGCCATGCGCGGCGATGCTCTGGCGTGCACGCGCGCGCAGTTGTTCGATCGTCCAGTCCGGCTTGGCGACGCCGATGACCGGGATGTCCAGATGGCCGCGGCGGGTCATCGCCTGCAGGGCAGGGAAGATCTGCTCGTAGGCGAGGTCGCCCGTGGCGCCGAACAAGACCAGGGCGTCGGAGTGAGGCTCAGGCATGATCACGATTCTCTCGCATCCAGCGTCCCGCTCCGCATCCGGCCACACGGTCTCCGCCTGAACACCGCGACGTGTCGGCGCCAATGGCGGGCGCGCGTCAGCGGCGCGAACGGTCGAGCCGGCTCACGCCGCGCGGTCAACGAGGGCGCTCATCGGCGTCACCGGCTCCGCCGCGCCGCCAGGATCTGTTGCGATGCGGCGCCCGGCGGGCCCTGTGCCGTTGTGAACACCCTCGGTCTGTGCGCCGGGCGTAATCTGAGTGAGAAGAAATGGAGGACGTCATGTCAGGGTATCGCAATCCTTTGATAGTCACGGTCATCTGGGTGCTCGTTGCCGCCGGACTCGGTTTCGCCTACGAGGCGGACCGCATCGGTGCCGGCACGCTGCTCTTTCTGGGCATCCTGGCGCTGACGTTGGGCGTGATCGTGGCGATCTTCCTGAGGAGACTGAGCCGCCCCGCCGACTCCGTGGAGCAAATGCTGTACAAGACCGATCATCCGACGCGAACGTAAGGTAACCGACCTGTTCTGTGAATTTGTCCCGGCTGATGACGACGCTTCGCCTTCGATGTCATCGCCCATACTGTTCGTCGCTGACTCCCTCCATCCAGGCGACGGTCCTGCCGTCGAGCCGTTCCTGGATGGCGATGTGCGACATGGCGGTCGTTGGCGCGGCGCCATGCCAGTGTTTCTCGCCGGGCGCGAACGAGATCACGTCACCCGGCCGGATTTCCTCGATCGGACCTCCCCAGCGCTGGGCGCGGCCGCAACCTGCGGTCACCACCAGCGTCTGGCCGAGCGGGTGCGTGTGCCATGCTGTCCGAGCGCCCGGCTCGAACGTGACGCTCGCGCCGACGACGCGTGCCGGATCGGCGGCTTCGAACAGAGGGTCGATCCGCACCGTGCCGGTGAAGTACTCCGCGGGACCCTTGCCGGACGGTTGTGAGCCGCTTCTCTTGATGTCCATGTTGGTGCGCGTGCCGACTAGCGACCGGTCATCTGCTCCAGGTGTTCGGGGTACCGGGCTCCGCGAACCCTAACCTGTGAGGTTGCGTCATCGATCTCACGGAGATCGTCGGACGTCAGCTCGATGGCGGCAGCTCCGACGTTCTCCTCGAGCCGGTGGAGCTTTGTCGTGCCCGGGATTGGAACAATCCACGCCTTCCGGGCGAGCAGCCACGCGAGCGCGATCTGGGCAGGTGTCGCCTTCTTCCGCTCCGCGATCCTGCCCAGCAGATCGACCAGGGCCAGATTCGCCTTCCGATTCTCGGGAGTGAATCGCGGGACGACGTTGCGGAAGTCGGAGCGGTCGAACGTCGTGTTCTCGTCGATCTTGCCCGTGAGGAAGCCCTTGCCGAGCGGACTGAACGGAACGAAGCCGCCGGACCGTAGCCGAAGCTCATGCCCATGCAGCCGAGCCCCAGCGCTGACACTTCCAGATTGCTCTTTCCAGGTCTGCGCTTCTGCATTGCTTCCATTGAAACCCTTCGTCTGTGGCCTGATGCGTCGTACAAGACGCCGACGGCAGCTGCCGTCGGCCATTGTGAACTTCTCGAGCAGGCGACGGAATCGCGGGTCATCGCGCAGGCTGTAGTAGTCGGTCCGTCTGCGGACCAGTGGTGGACTAGTGGTGGGTGGGCTGCGGGGCCGCGAAGTTCTTCATGAACTCCTCCGTGCGCCGCTTCATTTCCTCCGGCGTGAAATCCTCCTTGTGCGTCGCGATCGTCCACTGGTACCCGTGCGGGTCGGTGAAGGTGCCGGAGCGATCGCCCCAGAACTGATCCGTCATCTGTCCCATGGGTCCGGGCCGCACCTCCGCGCCCGCCGCAATAGCGCGGTTGAACAGCGTGTCGCAGTCCTCCACGTAGACCCAGAGTGCCGCCGGCGAGCCGCCGATTGCTCTTGGGCCCTTCCCTCCGCCCATCGCGTCGTTCAACATGATGAGCGAGTTGCCGATGCGGATTTCCGCGTGCATGATCTTCCCGTCGGGTCCGACGGCGCGGGCCACTTCCTCGGCGCCGAGAGCCTTCTTGTACCAGTCGATGGCCGCCGCCGCGTTGTCGAGCGTGAGCTGCGGCGTCACCGTGTGGTGCCCTTCCGGAACTGCCTTCTTCGCTTTTGCCATTCCGACCTCCTTCGCCCTACAGCGCAAGCCCACATTGTGGTCGTGGAGACGGCGCGACGGCAAGCTGATGAGAAACGCCAACTCATCCGTCTGCCCGGGATCGATGGCTCAAAAAGCGGTCGTCTTCGCTCGCACCGTCACCTGCCTGCCGCTTCTTTCCAGGATGAGAACGTGAACCGTGCCAGGCTTCCCATGCAGCGCGGCAAACACCGCGCCGCGCGTCGCGCCGTTCACGCGAAGGCCGTCGACCTGAACCAGCTTGTCCCCTGCGCGAACCCCTTCGACGGTTTGCTTCCCGGCTTTCTCGGCAATCCCGGCGATGAAGTACCCTGCCTCATTGTCGTGCGTTTCCAGTGTCACGCCCACCTGATCGAGGTCGTGTGGATCGATGTCGCTCTCCCGCTCCCAGTAGGTCATGCGCCGGGGGAAATCAATCGTGACCCGAAATCCCTTCAGCACATTGCCGCCCAGCCAGCCGATGACAGGCTCGGGAGCCTTCTTCGAATACCAGTCGAAGAAGTCTCCATGAACCTTGCTCTCGCCCGGTGCCGGAGGAAACGGAGGCGTTTCAGGGGCAATCCCGAGCACTCCAATCTGCTTCAGACGCAGTGAGGTGAGGCCGATCTCGGGCACACGCAGGATCGTGGCGCCGGCTTCCGCCCCACCGGCTCTGGTCTGCATGTTGGCTTCCCCGACTGCTCCCGTCCCCCGCTTCCAGTCCGGATGAGCGTTCGCCCATTGCCTGGCGACCTCGTCGCGAACCCACGAGTACGCCGACCCCGAATCAACCGCCATCGCGTAAGGATGCCCCGCAATGACGGCCGTTACGGATATGAGCCCTGTCTTCTCGTTCACCCGACACGGAACGGCAACGCCTGCCGGCTCGAGCGTGTCCGGGCGCGCCATCGTCAGGCTTCGCCTCGCGTAATCGAACGTCACCTGAAAATCCTTCATGATCGCGCCCGGCAACACGGCCTCGACCGGAACGGTCGCTCTTCCGTCGGGACCGGTCGAGAAAGAACCGGTGCTGGCCTCGACGGCGGACGATTCGACTCGAATTTCCAGCCGTCCGACGCGGAATATCGCCGGATTGCCCCTGTCAATCTGCAGCTCCTTCCGCAGTCTCTCGTTGAGTACGAGGACAGGCGTTCCCAGGTCCACGAATGCCAATGCCTTGCGCAGAGTCCCGTCCGGCCGGACGAACGCCAGCTCGGCAAACATGCGATTGTCGTCGAGGATGAAGGGCACGGTTCCGGCCGAAGGCGCCGGCGAGGCAAGAGCAGGACGGGTGTGCGAGGGTATTGCCGAGGCGAGCAGCAACAACGGCAGGCAGCACCCAATTCTTGCCAGGCGGGACTTGTCGGACCTGCCGGTCACGGCGGTGATTTCCCCCATGCCGACCTTTGACGCGGCGGCACGATTGGCGGTTTCGGACTGGCAGGAATCTTGTAGCGTCTCGGCCATGCTGGACAGGATTCGTTCGTACCGGCGGATCGCGGGCCGGATGTTCGACGTCCGATCGCCGCAGGAGAGCCGCGAGCGCGCCGCTCACGCGGTCGCGCTGCTGCTCGTGTCCACGGCGGCAGTCGCCGGGTATGTCACCGGCGCGACAGGTCACCCTGTACCGTTCACGCTTTTTTCGGTTGCGATCGCGGCGAGCGCCGCGCACGGCGGCTTCGCGCCGGGGCTGGTGGCAACGCTTGCCGCGATCCTGGCCGGCGGAATCGGAGGTCCGGTGCCCGTCGACGCGCGCACGCGAGTGCTGTTCGGGGTTGAAGGCGTCTTGGTCGCCCTCATCGTCTCGGCGATCAGGTCCCGCCTTCTCGAAGCCGAGCTGCGGCTCGAGGCGGCCGAAGCGATGGTCGCCGATCTGAGGGTCCGGGACCGGCACGGGCGGCTGCTCGACGCAGCGCTGCGGCACCTCGAGGACACCGGCACCGAAACGGCGGTCGTCGTGCTGAACGATCGCGGCGCGATCACGGAGTGGCGCAGCAGCGCGGAGCGGCTTTACGGTCACGCTGCCGGCGACATCGCCGGGGCGTCGGTGGTGTCGTTGTCGTTCGAAGACGACTGGCCCGCCCTGCTGCGCGCCGCGGCGGAGACAGGGTCGGTTCGGCGATCGGCCGTGCACCGCCGCGCGGACGGGTCGCGCATGCAGGTCGAGCTCGAGCTCAAGCCCCTTCTCGATGCCGACGCACGCGGATTCACCCTCGCCGTGAAGGACCTGGCCCGACGCCTCGAGTGGGACGACTACCGCGAGGCGGCCACGCGGGCGCAGGCGGCGCTGCAGCAAGCGGCGGACGATGCGCGGCAGCAGCTGGCGGCGCTCGAGAGTCTCACCGACCCGGCGCTGAACCCCCTCGCCGGGCCCGCGATGGTCACGGAGCTCCTCGATCGGCTGCGCACGACGCTCGGCGCCGACGGCGCGGCGCTGGTGGCGCCCGGGCGGGTCGGGGCGCGCCTCGTCGCCGCGAGCGGGATGCAGCCGACCGGTTCAGCTCCCGGCGGTGGGGAGAATCCGCCCCTGACGCCCGGCCGCGTCGCCCTCGTTCACAACGACCCGGCGCGGGTGGAGCAATTGAGCGCCCTTTGCTGGCCGGGCGACGTGTCCTCGTTGATGATCGTGCCCGTTGTCCACGACGGGCACGTGTGGTCGACGGTCGAGGTCGTGAGCGAACGATCGCGGCGCGCGAGCGACTGGGACGTGGCGCTCGCCCGCATCGTTGCCGATCGCCTGGCGGCCGTGGTGGCGCAGGACCGCTGGCTTCCGGCGAAGGTATCCTGATTCGCCGGCGCAGGACGCCGCCACGAATACCCCGCATATCCCCGCCCCTCATTCGTCTGCGGTGGCCCATTTCGCGGCGATTGGATCCGCGGACCGTGATCCACCGCCGCGGCGACAGCCAGCGCTTTCCGCGCCCATACGCGAACTCGATGCGCTCGGTCCGAATGCCACAATGCCGACAGACGACTCGTCGCTGCGGGTGCACCAGCGTGACGCGATGCGAGGCCCACGGCAGGTCGTCCCAGATGCGATCGCGCGTCGACCGCACAACGCGAAACCCGGGCGGCCCGAGAATCCGCGTACAATCGCATCGCGATCCCACTCGCTTTCCCGTGCTGGCAGCACTCAAGAGGTCCGCATGAAAGCGGCCGTTCTACATGCCTTTGGACAATCCCCTCGTTATGAGGACTTCGCCGATCCCCAAGCGACTGAGGGCGAAGTGCTGGTGCGGGTCAAAGCCGCGTCGCTGAAGAACGTCGACAAGATGATGGCGAGTGGTTCGCATTACGACCGCCTCCCTGACCTCCCGTGCGTGTGCGGCGTCGACGGGGTCGGCCTCCTTGAGGACGGGGCTCGGGTGTATTGCGGCGGAGCCCGACCGCCTTACGGGATGATGGCCGAGCGCACCGTTGTCTCCCGAGTCTGGTGTTTGCCAGTTCCTGAGCAGGTCGATGATGTCACCGCCGCCGCTCTGCCGAATCCTGCGCTATCGGCTTGGCTTTCGCTGACCTGGCGCGCCCGACTCCAGCCGGGCGAGATGGTCCTGATTCTTGGGGCGACCGGGGTCGCGGGCCAACTCGCCGTCCAGATTGCCAAGCACCTTGGCGCTGAACGGGTGGTGGCTGCCGGACGCAATCGTCGCGTCTTGACGACATTGCGCGATCTGGGCGCCGACGCGACCATCGCGCTCGATCTGTCGGATCAAGAGCTGACCGCCGCCTTCATCCGCGAGGCCGGCCCCAGGCGGTTCGACGTTGTTCTCGACTTTGTGTGGGGTCATCCCACGGAAGTCCTGCTGGCGGCCCTCACTCGTCATGACGTGAAGATCGCAGCTTCCAGAACCCGGTTGGTGGAGATCGGAGAGATGGCAGGGCCGACGATCGCACTCTCTGCTGCAGCCTTGCGCAGTTCGGGGCTCGAGCTGTACGGGAGCGGCGGAGGGAGTGTTCCGCACGAGGCGATCTTCGAGGCTTTCCCCCAGGTGTGGGCCCTAGCCAGCGGAGGCAAGCTCCGCATCAAGACCGAACCGATTCCACTCGCCGATGTTGAAAATGCCTGGCAGCGGCGAGATCTTGATGGCCGCCGGCTGGTCCTTGTCCCGTGACAAACCCGCCCGCCAGCGCGCGCACCCGCTGGCGGTGCCGCAGCTTTCGTTTCCGGTTCTTCTGGAACCGTGCCCGATCGCCGTTTCGTTCTGACATTTGTGCTCCCTCGATGAAAGCCGCGCCCGCGCCACTCGTCAGGAGCGCGACCGGACACTATCGTCGTCACATCGCCGACCTGCCTGCGCGGGCCGATCGGCGTCCGACGCCTGCTCGAGCTCGGCCAGACGCTCGACTGCCTTCGCCTTGAGTGCAGCGGCGTCACGCGCGATGGCCGCCTCGCCGGCGCGTTCCACATGCGGCAGGCGACTGTCCAGCGCGGCTATCAATTCGCGCAGCACCCGGATTTCAGCCGAATCGTTCACGAGCCCTCGTTGCAGGTGCCTTGGTGAGGGCTGGAGGCCGGAATGGCCGCAGAGCTCAGGAAAGCAGAACCACGTCAAGTATACCGCGTCCACTGACGCAGCACGCGTTCACGGCATCGCCCGAGATGCCGTTCATCCCAGCCGCAGCTTCTTTTGCAGGTAGGCGGTCACGTTCGCGATCGAATCGAGATTGTCGGGCACGAGCTCGTGATTCTCGATCTTTATGTGAAACGTCTGCTCCAGGAACGCGATGAGCTCGAGGACGCCCATCGAGTCCACGATCCCCGACTCGAGCAGCGAGTCGCCGCGGGCGATCGGCGTGGACTCGTCCCCGAACAGGAAGTTACTGACGATGAAGTTCCGGACCGTCGTCTCGGTGGTGTCCATATCCGTCGTCGTCCGAAGCATGACCCTCTCCAGCGTGAGCCATCGACCGCGCGCACGCCTTCAGTGTGACCTTGTCGATCTTGCCGGCTGCGTGCGACGGCAGTTCGCGCAGGAACTCTATCTTCACCGGCACCTTGTGCGGGGGCAGCTTTGCCGCGCAGTATGCCCGGATTGCCTGCTCGCCGACGCCGGCGGGGCCGTCGCGCATCGTCACGAACGCCACCGGAACCTCGCCCAGCAGTTCGTGCGGGGCGCCGACGACCGCCGCCTGATGAATCGCCGGGTGCTGGCAGAGCACGTCTTCGATCTCCCGGACGCCGATGCGGTGCGCGCCGACCTTCAGGATGTCCTGTCGTCTGCCGACCAGGAACAGGTAGCCTTCCTCGTCCGCGTATCCGAGGTCGCCTGTCCGATAACCGCCCTGCCCGAACGCGCGGCGCGTCTCGTCGGGGTGGCCCCAATAGCCGGGCGAGATGTTCTCTCCGCGTGCGACCAGCTCGCCGACCTCGCCCGGCCGCGCGGGCCGACCGTCCTCCGTGACCACGTCGACGCCGACGCCGTGGATCGGCCGGCCGATCGACCCGATCTTGCGCGGCAGATCGCCAGGCGGCAGACAGGTGATTCGCGCCGAAGCCTCGGTGGCGCCGTACATGACGTGGAACGGCACCGGCGGGCCCTCCGCCAGCCACGCGCAAATATGCGATGGCGGCATGGCGCCGCCCGCCTGGGTGACGTACCTCAGATCGGGAAAGGTCATCGTCTTCAGATCGGACCGATGCAGGAGGATCGCGAACGTGGACGGCACTCCCGCGAATCCGGTGACGTGGCGTTCACGCATCGCCTGAAGGACGACGTTCGGATACGCGAAGCGATTGTCGAGCACGACGGAGCCGCCGACCATCACGTGCGTGTGCAGCAGCGAGAGGCCGTAAACGTAGTACAGCGGCAGCACGCACATGACCCGATCCGAAGCGGTGAGACCGAGACACGCGACGATCGACCGCGTGTTCGCGACGATGTTCCGGTGGGTCAGCATCACGCCGCGGGCGCTCCCGGTGCTGCCCGACGTGTAGACGACGGCCGCGAGCGAGTCGTCGGCGATGTCGATGGTTGGCGGCGGCGTCGCAGGCGCGGCCGCGAGCGCCGCCTCAACCGTCTCCGACGGCGTGTACCCGCCGCCGGACTCGACCCTGCCGTTCGCCGACGTCGAGACCAGCCAGCGGACGTTCGCGGCGTCGGAGTCCGGCGCGACAGCTCTCAGCGTCGCACGGTCGGTAATGCCCAGCGACGGTGCGCAGTCGACGATCGCCGCCGCGAGCCGATCGTTCCGGGGACCAGCCGGCAGGGGAACGGCGACGGCGCCCGCCCGCATCACGCCGAAATACGCGGCAACGAAATCGATCGAGTTCTCGAGCGCGAGCACCACGCGATCGCGCGGTTGGACGCCGTGTCGAAGGCACGCGTGCGCGTAGCGGCCGCTCAGCCTCGTGAGCTGGTCGTACGTGGCGAGGCCCTTGGTCGTGAGGAGGGCGGGAGCCTCCGGAGTGTCCCGCGCCGACCGTTCGAGCAGCTGATGGACCAGCATCGCGTCAGCGCTCACGATTTGACGTCCGCGAGTTGACTCAACTGGTCCACGCGTCGCGTGTACGGCAGCGCCGGCGGCGTCGCGGGACGCTGCCGGATGTACTGGTCGTAGAGGAGCTGGGTCGACAGCAGCCCGACCAACCCCATGTTGTCCGCGTTCGAGAACTGAGTGGACGGCGTGGCCGCCAGGCACTTCTCGATCAGACGGCGACCCGCGGCCGCATCGAACACGCCGGCTTCGCCGAGGCTCCGGAGGTCCGCGACGTGCTCGATCCATTCGCGCGCTTCCGGCTGGACCAGCGCTAGCGCGTCAGGCGCTCGATAAGGCTGCTTCTTCCGTTCGCGGATGAGAGATGGAACGAGTCCGGACGAAGCACGCTTCAACACGTGCTTTTCGTCGAGCACCCGCAGCTTCGCCGCCGCCGGCAGCGAATCGGCGAGCCGCGCCACGTTGCGATCGAGGAATGGGAACCGCCCCTCGATCGAATGAGCCATCAGCATCCGGTCGCCCTGCGACGCGAGAAGGTATCCGGACAGGAGCGTGCGGATCTCGAGGTACTGGTCCTGTGCCAGGTATGTCCACCGCGAGAATGCACCCGGGAGATCGCCGAGCAGATCGGCGACGACGTCAGCGCCCGACAGCCTGCTGGACAGGTCCCTGCTGAAGAGTCTTTTGAGCGAGCCCGTGGAGCGCCACCGCAGGTCGTGGCCGAAGCCGGGTCGTGCCCAGGCGTCCAGGCGCTGGCCGAAGAACTGACGGCTGATCGCCCCGTTTCCAGCGGGAGAACGACCGAGATACGGGTACAAGCGCTGAAGGAGCGCGGGTCGGCGCACTGACGCTGGCTCGCGCGCCCAGAACCGGCGGACCTTCGCTTCGCGGAACAGGTCGTAGCCCCCGAACAGCTCGTCCGCGCCTTCCCCGGTCAGGACGACCTTGATTCCGGCCTTCTGCACGTGGCGCGACAGCAGGAACAGGGGCGCCGGCGCCGTCCGCAGCACGGGCCGCTCCGTGTGTGCGATGACCTCGGGAAATACGCGCGCGATGTCGCTCTTCGACACCCGCACCTCGCGGTGATCGCTGCCGAGGTACCTGGCCATGGCGCGCTGGTACGGTGTTTCGTCGTAATCGGCGTCATCGAACCCCAGCGAGAACGTGCAGAATCGTCTGCCTCTCGCGCGAAGGGCGAGCGCCGCAATCAACGAGCTGTCGAGTCCGCCCGAGAGATAGCTGCCCACGGGCACGTCGGAGCGCAGCATGCGCAGCCGTGTCGCCTCGGCGAGGGCGGCCCTTACCGCGACGACGGCATCGTCCATGGATCCTGCGAATGCGCCGTCCGTTCCCTCCGGAAAGTCCGGCCGGCAGCACGAGGTCTCGGCGACGCGGCCGTTCGAGTAGGTGCGCACGCACCCGGGCTCGACCTCCTCGATTCCTTCGAACACCGTCCGCGGCGCGATGGTTGTCCAGAAGGTGAACGTCTGGTCGAGGCCGACGGGATCGAACCGGCGGGGAAGCTCGGGGTCGCCGACGAGAATCGCCCTGATCTCGCTGGCGAAGTAGAGCCGGCCGCCTCGCCGCGCGACGTACAGCGGCCGCACGCCGAATGGATCTCTCGCCAGGACGAGGGTGCGGCGCGACGCGTCCCAGAGCGCCGCCGACCACTGGCCGTTGAACCTGGAGAACGCGGCCTCGCGCCACTGCTCGTACGCGTGCACGATGACTTCGGTGTCGCTGTGCGATCTGAAGCGGTGGCCCGCCTCTTCGAGCTCGCGGCGCAGCTCCACGTAGTTGAAGATTTCGCCGTTGAACACAATCCACAACGTGCCGTCTTCGTTTGACAGCGGCTGCTGGCCCCTCTCGAGATCGATGATGGCCAGGCGCGCGTGGCTCAGGCCGGCGGCCGCGTCGCGATACACGCCGGACCCGTCGGGACCGCGATGCCGTAGCGACGCAGCCATCCGATCGAGAGCCTCGATGTCGGGCGGCGGCCCAGACGATCCGAGGTTGACGATCCCTGCGATACCGCACATCAGCCGTCGACCTCTGCGACCGGTTCGACGAGCAGCGGACGGACATGAAGGTAACGCGTGGCCCGGCGCTTCTGATCGATATCGCGATACACGCGTTCGACCTGCACTTCCGTGAGCCCGGCGGCACCAGCGACATCAGCCGCCGGGACGCGATGGTTGCGGCCGTACAGACACAGGTCCATCTGTTCATAGGGCAGGGCGAAGAAGAACTCCTCCTGTGTCTGCGGCAGAGAGAACGTGTCGGTGGTCGGCCGCCGTTCCCGGATTTCGTCCGGCACTCCGAGGTACCCGGCAAGTGCATATACCTGGGTCTTGAACAGGTGCGCGATCGGCTTCAGATCGGCAGCGCCGTCTCCCTGCTTGACGAAGAATCCCTGGTCGTACTCCAGGCGGTTGGGCGTTCCGGCGACCGCGTAGTTCAGACGGTCGGAGTGGTAGTACTCCAGGAGCTTCCGGACGCGCTGCTTGAAATTCGTGGCGGCGACCAGTTGGAGATAGGCGGCTGCTGGCAGTCGACAGGTGCTCAGCTCGCCTGAGGGCGCCTCGATCGTGAGCTCGGACACGTTGAGGCGATCGCGATCGAGGATCGACGGCAGGGTGATCTTGCACCGGTACCCGTCGCCGTAGTCCGGAAACACCTCACGGATGGCTTCGGCCTGACGCGTGTAGCAGCCGGCGGCGGCCAGGAGCGGCTCGACGTCTTCCACGATCGTCGGCAGGCCGAACTGCGACGTGAGAAGCCGTCCAAGGCGAAGGGCGTCGGCTGAGGAGTCGCGCTCCGGCATGAGCAGGACGAGGACGCGTTCGCCGCCGAGCGCGCGTGCGCACAGGCAGGTCACGACTGAGCTGTCGATGCCGCCAGAGAGGCCGATCACGACGCCGCGCCGGTGGAGCACCGTCAGCACCTGGTGGCGAATGGCCTCCTGGATCTGCGCGGCGGTGCGCGCGGCATCGATGGCGAGGACATCACGCGAAAACGCCGTCATCGGTGTCTCCACGGGTGCCTCACATCGAGGCGTTGCGGGATTCGGCGCCGGCGCCCGACCGCGTCAGCCTGAGGCCTCGCACGAACTCCTCGTACGGATGCTCGGCGGTGAGCGGCACGGATGCGACACCCAGCGCCCCGGCCGCGGGAGCGCCCCAGACCGTGTGCGCCGGCACGTTGCGGCTCACGACCGTGCCCGCCCGGATGACGGCGCCTTCGCCGATTCGCACGTTCGGCAGGATGATGCAGTGCGGTCCGACGAACACGTCGTTCTCGATGACGACGTCGCCCTTGCTCGTCGGCCTCCGGGGTCCCCAGTAGAAATGCGTGATGATCGAGCTGCGCAATCCGATCGTGCAGTTGTCCCCGATCCTGACGTGTTCCGGGTGCAGCTCGTCGATGTAGACCAGCTGGGCAATCCACACGTTCCGGCCGATCTGAACGCCCCGACGCCGGTGCAGCCACGGCCGGACGGTCGCGCCGCCCGGCATCACGAACGCGAGCTTGTGGAGGAGTCTTCTGACCGCGTCGGCAGCGTTCATCGTGAACTCGTCAGAGCAACTCACGAGCCAGATTGAATGATGGAGTTCGCCGCGCCTCGTCAGCGGAGTCGAGATCTTAAGCCGCCGTCGAGCAAGACATTCATCTGCCAGTCGTGCGGATATATCGATGTTTCGCGCGTCGTCGTGCCGTGGTCATTGCCGAATAATCGGCACAACCCTGACGGCATTCCGGCAATGAAAGCCATGCAGTGTTGCGACCTGCTGTCAGCCTTTCGGTGCGACGTAGCTCCTGCGGCCGCGCGCCTTCAGACCCTTGCCCGCAACGCGCACGTCGATGCGGTGCACCTTGCCGTCGCGCTTCGGCGGGGTGAAGCCGAGCAGGTACTGGCTGTGCAGTTCATCGGCCACGCTCGTGAACGCCGCGCCCAGATCGTCGCCGTACCGGATCTCCGCATAGCCTCCGCCGGTCTCCTCGGCGACGCGCGCGAGCCCGGGATCGGGAAGATCGGCGAGCAGCGCGGCCTGGAGACTGCCGGGCCCGATGGCCCCGCCCGGCGGCCGCTGCGGACGGCTGTGCATGCCGACGGCGTAGACCATCACGTCCTCGTTCCGCGCGCGGTCGATCACCTCTGCCTGGCTCGAGGCGCGATGGCGGAAGTCGATTGGTCCGCTGTCCTTGCCGTCGCTCAGCACCAGAATCACGCGGCGCTGGTCGTCCCGATCGCCGAACGTGTCCATCGCCTCCTCCAGCGCCCGCCAGAGCGGAGTGGGGGCGTCGGGCGCGATCGTATCGGGCAGCGCCGCCAGAAGCCCACCGGGATCGTGCGTGAACGAGGGACTGATCGTGACCTGTTCGCCGAACGATCCCACACGCACCTCGTCGTCAGGACGAAGCCGCGCGAAGAGCTGCTCGGACGCCGCGCGCAGCAGCGGAAGATTGCCGGCCATGCTGCCCGACACGTCCAGCATGACGACGAGCTTGATGGGCTGCGGGGAGTTGTCGAACTGGGCGAGCCGCTGCGGCTTCCTGTCGTCGCGCACCTCGAAGTCGCCGCGCGTCAGCGAGGTGACGAGCCGCCCGTCGCGATCGGTGACGGTGACGAAGACCCGCACCGCGTCCCCGCGGCCGCGAAAGACCGGCTGCTGCGCGAATATGCCGTGCAGGCTGATGACGGAGGCGGCCAGGACGCCGCATGCGACGAGTCGGGTCATGCTCGCGATCTCTTTCGGAAGCAGCAGGCGGCGATCCCAGTAATATCACGGACGCCCCCGCCATTGCGGGTATGCTTGGCCCGTCGGACGACCGTGCCCCGAGCAGTCGCCGCTGAGGACTCGCCATGAACACACGTCGGCAATTCCTGCTCACCGCTCCCCTGGGAATGCTCGGGGCGGCAGCCGCCTGCCGGCGCGGACAGCCGCCGGCGCAGCAGTCGGCCGCCGGCAGTGCTGCGCCGCCGACACCGGGCGCGCCGCCCGCCTTCGCGACGGCGCCCGCGTCAGGCCCCGAGGTCTCGCCGGCCACGTTCGCCGAAGCAGAAAAACTCGTGCAGGTGACGTTGAGCGCCGGCGAGCGCGACGAGGCGGCCGGGAGCTGGCGGCGGGCGATGGCGCCACTGCTCGAGCGGCGCACCGGACCGCGGAAGGTCGCCCTCGCCCCCGACGTCGCCCCCGCCACCCGCTGGAACCCGGTCGGCATTCTCCCCGGGGGCACGGCCGGGCCGACACGCGACGCGTTCGTACGCACCGGGGACGATGCGGTGCCGCTGCCTTCGAGCGACGCCGACATCGCCTTTTCTCCCGTGACGCGGCTGTCGCGCTGGATCGAGAAGAGACAGCTCACCTCCGAGCGGCTCACGAACATCTACCTCCAGCGGATCGAGCAGTTCGATCGGCAGCTTCGGTGCATCATCACGCTCACGAAGGAATCTGCGGTCGCGCAGGCGAGGAAAGCCGACGCGGAGATCGCGGCGGGACGCTACCGCGGGCCGCTGCACGGGATTCCATTCGGTGTGAAGGACCTGCTCGACACCGCGGGCATCCCGACCACGTATGGCGCCGAGCCGTTCAGGAATCGCGTGCCGGCCGCCGATTCCGCCGTCGTGCACCGTTTGTACGAGGCCGGGGCCGTGCTCGTCGCCAAACTGAGTCTGGGGGCGCTGGCGCTCAACGACATCTGGTTCGGCGGGCAGACGATGAATCCGTGGCTGCTCGAGGAAGGTGCGTCGGGATCGAGCGCGGGGCCGGGCGCCGCGACCGCGGCCGGGCTGGTCGCCTTCTCGGTCGGCAGCGAAACCGGCGGCAGCATCGTCGCGCCCTCGATGCGATGCGGCGTCACAGGCCTCCGGCCGACCTTCGGGCGCGTCGCGCGCACCGGCGCGATGACGCTCTGCTGGTCGCTCGACAAGCTCGGGCCGATGACGCGGAGCGTCGAGGACGCGATGCTGGTCCTGCAGGCGATCGCCGGGCCCGACCCGGGCGACGTGTCGAGCGTGCCGAGCCATCTCGAGTTCGACGCGACGGCGCCGGTGACCGGCCTCCGCGTCGGGTACTTCCCGGCGTGGATGAACACGCCCCCGGCGACCGACGTCGACCGAGCGGCCCTCGCGACCGTCACGAAACTGGGAATGGCGGCCACGGAGGTGAGCCTGCCCGACTGGCCGTACGATTCGCTGCAGCACGTGCTCTTCAGCGAAGCGGCGGCCTCGTTCGAGGATCTCACGCTGTCGGGCGGCCTCGGGGAACTGAGAGCGCAGGTCCCCGATGCGTGGCCGAACCTGTTCCGGCAGGCGCGCTTTCTGTCAGCGGTGGACTTCGTGCAGGCCGATCGTCTGCGGCGCCGCGTGGCGAACGAGATGGCGCGCGTGTTCTCCGAGGTGGACCTGCTCCTCGTGCCGTCGCTCCGCGACGAGATGCTCACGCTGTCGAATTTCACGGGCCATCCGTCGCTCACGCTGCGCGCAGGCTTCGTCCACGTTTCGGAGGCGCGGAGCGACTGGGCGCCCGACCCGAAACATCCGCTCCCGAAGTTCTCGCCGCCCCGGCGCGTGCCCCACGGCGTGACGCTGCTCGGCCGACTCTTCGAGGAGGGGACCGTCGCGCGCGCCGGACTCGCGCTCGAACGGGCGTTCGGCGTGGCCGGAGAACGCCCGCCGGGGTTCTAGCCGCCCGCGACGCCCGCCGCCGACGAACATCGTGTCAGCAGCGAGGGACGGGCCCGTGACGCGCGCCCGGAGATTCTAGGAGCCGGTCGCCGCGAACCAGGAGCCCGTCGGGCTCGTGACGAACACGATCGGCGCAATGCACGGGGACGGCAGGCTCACGACGTCGTCGATGATGGCGTCCCCGTCCGGGCTTGCGGGAAAGGTGTTCGTGGAGCGGTTCACGGTGGCCACGACGAGGTTGCCCGTCTGGTCGGTCGTCGGGGTGAGGCAACTGACGATCGCCTTGAACTGCGGGATCGGGTTCGTGCCCGCACCGGTGCCTTCTGCGAGGACCAGCCCCTGCACGCGCACCTGCACGCGGCCGTCGAAGCCCAGCTGGCCCATGCCCTTCGTCAGCATCCAGGGAATGCCGCCGCCGTTGACGCCCCGCACCGGGTTCGTCGTTCCGTTGAAGGGCCGCACCACGGGCGTCATGGTATGGAACTCGAGAATCTTGTCACCGGTCAAACCGGTTCCAGGCAGGGCGAGCAGCAGTGAGAGCGCGAATCCGATCGTCTTGTGCATGGTTCCTCCATTGTTGAACACGAGCACACGCGAAGTGCATGGAACGCGCCATGGCCGCGACGCGCCTGTGTGGAGGAATTTCAGTTCAAGAAGCTCGATGTGGCGACCGTGGCCGCGGGGTCGCTTTTCCGATCGCGAAAGCGTCCTGCACCGGATGTAACTGGACCGGCTCGGAGGCGCGGCGCCGCGTCGCCGGGCCGGTTCACTTCCAGCCGGTCGGCTTGCGCGTGAACCGCGCGGGCAGGGTCGGCTTGGCGGTGGACGGGGAATCAGGTTCTCCCGACTGGCTCCGGATCTCGCGTTCGAGCTCCTCCTCGTCGGGCAGGCCCTCGAGCTGATCGACGAACATCAGCGAGTGCTGCGACGGAATCTCGAACTTCTTCCCGCACGTCTTGCAGGTCACCTCGTCGTCGAGGCGCAGGAGGTAATCGCGGAGCTTCGCGTATTTCGCTCGGTCCTCGTCGCTCGCGCCGGGGGGCAGCCGGTCCTTCTTCGAGCGCCGCACCCACCTGACGCTGTACTCGTTGGTGCGCCGGCACCGCGGACACTGATAGCGTCCCGGGCGCATTTCCGCCTTTTCGTTGAACAGGGCGCGTTCGTCGAGTGCCATACCGCCAATGGTAGCAAGCCGGCGCCTCGATTTCGAACCGTTCGGCGCCCGTAGCCGGAAGACGCCGTCCGCGATGAGGCAGGACGGCAGAACGATTGGGATCGCTCCTTCGACGCGGGTCTACCTCTGATTCCGGCCACGCCCGCTCGTCTCGACGGGCGTCTCCTGCGCGTTGACGGCCTGCCACCGACCGTGCCGGCGGACGAAGACGTCGGTGAAGACGGTGCGGTCTTCGTGTCCGACGGCATCCACCGAGAGCACGACGCCGGTGACGACGCCGGTGTCGCCGTACAGGCGAATCTTCAATTGCTCGAAGCGCTGGCGACGATCGGCGGGCAGCGGATGCGCGACTGCCCATTTGATGTGCTGTCCCTTGGTGAGGAAGACGCCGGCGGCGACGGGATGCATGAAATCCTCTGCGAGAACTCGATCCAGCGTCTGGCGATCGTGCTCGCCGATGAGCCATTCACGCTCGAGCGCCCTGAGCGCGGCGCGATCGCGAGCCTCTGGCGGGTGAGTCACTGACGGCGCAGCCAACAGACCTGCGATCATGGCAGCCGACACAACCGGGTGCGTGCGCACGGAGCCTCCCGCGAATGATCCTACCAGCCGGACTTGCAGCGTCTCGCGAGAAGGCCGGTGGCTTCTGCGATATCGATGTCCGCGACGAGCAGCCCTCGCTTGCCGTACGGCTGGTACGCGAGGAGCGTCCCGTCGGGCCGCACCACGGCCGATGTCGTCGGCGACCCCGCGCTCGCGCAGTTCACCGTGGCGAAGAAGCAGGTGTTCTCGGCCGCCCGGCACAGAGCCGCTTTCTCGTGGAACGAGTTTGCGGGATCAGCGAAACTCGAGGGCCGGTACCCGCCCGGCTCGGCCTCGTGGAAATGAGGGTGGAACACGATGTGTGCGCCGCGGCGGGCCGCCCAGCGGACCGTTTCCGGATAACGCCAGCCCTCATGGCAGATGGCTATGCCGAACGTCACCGGGCCCGCCTGGAACACGCGCCGTCCGGCGCCGGGCGAATACGTGCCATCCTCGGAGGGGTCGAGCTGGACCTTGTCCTGGAAGCCGGCGATCGTTCCGTCCCGGTTGATGACCAGCGCCGAGATCATCAACGTGTCGTCGACGAGGCGTTCGGTCCCGAGAACGACCGCGAGATTGCCTTTCGCAGCAGCGCCGGCGACGGCGGACCAGGCGCGGTCGAGGAATGCCGAATCCGGACGCGGCACCTGCTTCCCCATGCCTCGGTAGCCGGGAACGAAGCATTCCGGAAAGCAGATCAGGTCGGCACCTTCGGCGGACGCCTGCGCGATGGCCTGTTCGGCCAGCGCGACCGACTCCGCGGGGGTCGCCGGAAACTGGAGGTTCGCGAGCGCGATTCGAAATGCGTTCATCGATATTCAGCGAAGGACCGAGACGCGGGCCGATCGGCGGCCGAACCTGATCGCTTCACGGCAGTTTCGAATGTACACGTCGATCCGGCGCCCCCGGATGGCCGAGCCCGTGTCGCGCACGACGTAGATGCCGCTGTATCGTCCGAGCCCGGTGAGCCTGATCCTCGAACCCATCGGCAGGACGTCCGGATCGGCGGCGACGATTCCCTCCCTCGGCGTTGTGCCGGTCGCCGTGACGCGGCCTGTGCAGTAAGCGGTCGCGGTGAACAGCGACTCGCCCGCTCGCGGCACGCCGGCAGCCGGCCCCTTCGGGTGCACGCGCCCCGCACATCCCTCGGCGACGAGGACGACCGCTCCGAAGACGGCGCACCAGAACGCGGTTCGGGGTTCGAACGACATCGCGTTGTCAGCGCAGCGCTTCCCACACCGCTGTGCGGGCCGCCCGGCGGGCCGGCCAGTACGTCGCAAACGCAGCGGTGAGGACGAACAGGCCGATGGCGAAACCGAACGACACGGGGTCCACGACACTGACTTTGTACAGCAAACCAGCCATGAGCCGCGATGCCGCCAGCGATGCCGCCACGCCCACGGCCAGGCCGATGCCGACCAGCACGAATCCCTGACCGAAGACGACCGGCATTAAAGAAGGCGCGCCGAGCGCGACTCGGATGGCCAGCTCGCGGCGGCGCTGGGTCACCGAATAGGCCAGGACGCCATACAGTCCGACAAGAGCGAGCGCCAGCGCAAGGGCCGAGAAGCTGCCGAGCAGCACGGTCGTGAACCGCAGGTCCGAGCGCGCGCCGTCCAGCAGCTCCCCGGCGGTCGCGATCGCGGAGACCGGCTGCTCGGCATCCACGGCGAGCACCTGCTGCCGCACGGCAGTCGCGAGGGAGCGAGGCTCGACCGCCGTCCGCACCAGCAGGTTCATGTCGCTCCACGGGAGCTGCGCAAACGGAATGTAGATTTGCGGCTGCGGATCGGCGCCGGGTCCGTTGTTTCGCACGCTGCCCGCGACGCCGACGACCTCCGACGCGGTCTGCCGGCCGACCTGGACGTGCTTCCCGATCGCGTTCTGGCCCGGCCAGAATCGGCGGGCGAACGCGTCGTTCACGATGACGACCTTCGGCGCCGTCGCGTCATCCGCGTCCGTGAAGGCGCGACCTGCCCGGATCGGTGCCGCGAGCGTTTCGAACCATCGCGGACTGACCATCTCGATCGTGATGACCGGCCGTTTCGGCAGCGGAACGTCCGGCTGACCCTCCGGCAGGACCGGCGTCATGCGTGTCCTCGTCGGGGGAAGCGCGCTCGACACCGCTGCCGCCCGCACGCCCGGGACCAGCGCGGTCCTGCGCAGGAGCTCGTCGAAGAACGCCACCTGCTGCGCCGGTGTCGAGTATCGCGAGGTCGGCAGCGAGACGTTCATCGTCAGCACGTGGCCAGGCTCGAAGCCGGGGTCGGCCCGGAGCAGGCGTGAGAAGCTGCGGATGAGCAGGCCGGCGCCGACGAGGAGCAGGAGGGACAGCGCGACCTGCGCGATCACCAGCCCGTTGCGGACAGCCGCATGTCCGGCCGACGCCGTGTTCCGCGCCCCGTCGGCGCGCAGCCACCCCTCCAGGTCGGGTCGCGACGCTCTGAGCGCCGGCGCCAGGCCAAACCCGACCCCCGTGAGCAGCGACACGACGAGGGTGAAGAACAGCACGCGTCCATCGAGCGACGCCGACACTCCGGCGAGCTGCGCGGGGGCGATTCTCCTTGCCGCCTCCACCGCCGCCAGTCCGAGGCCCAGTCCGAGCACGCCGGCGGCCGCGGCGAGCATCACGCTTTCCGCCAGCAACTGGGCGACGATCGTGCCGCGCCGGGCGCCCAGCACGACGCGCACGGCCATTTCGCGGCTTCGCGCCAGCGCACGCGCCAGCAGCAGGTTGGCGGCGTTGGCGCAGGCAATCAGGAGGGCGAGCCCCACGGCGGCCGCCAGGAGGAGCAGGCGCGCGCGCAGATTCGCCACCGTCGACTCCTGCAGACCCGTGACGGTGGTCTCGATCCCCGCGGCATCCGGCGCGGTCGGATTGGACTCGGCATAATGCCGATCGAGCACGCGCATTTCCGCCGACGCCGACCGGACGGAGCTGCCAGGCGCCAGCCGCGCGACGGCCGTCAGGTATCCGACCCCCAGGCGCAGGCGCTGCGGGGGAAAGAGGCTCAGCTCGAAATACCTCGGAATCCACACGTCCGCGGGACCGAGGAACGGAAACGCCACCTGCGGTGGCAGCACGCCGACGACGGTGAACGGGGTCAGACCCAGGCGCACCGTGCGGCCTACCACTCCGGCGTCACCGCCGAACGTCGTGCGCCAGCACCGGTCGCTGAGGACGACGACCATCGCACTCTCCGGACGCGCATCGCCGTCGTCGAACAGCCGCCCGAGCTGCGGCCGGATGCCCAGCGTCCCGAAGAAGTTGCCGGACACCCGTGCGACCGGCACCTGCTGCGGCGCGCCGGCGCCGGTCAGGTTGAGGGCGTCGCTGGTCGCGACCGCCACGGCGGCGAACGACCGGGCATGGTCGCGCAGCAACTCGTAGCGGGCGAGCGTGAACCCGTTGGTGCTGCCTTCGGCTTTGCGCACCGCGTCGAGGAGCACCAGCTCATTCGGGTGCTCGTAGGGCAGCGGTTCAAGCAGCGTCGCATCCGTCAGCGTGAACACGGCGGCGTTGCCGGCGATGCCGGCCGCGAGCGTGGCCGTCACCGCGAAGCTGAAGGCAGGCGCCCTGAGTACGCTTCGGGCCGCAGACCGCAGATGCGACGTCCATTCCATATGGAGGGTCCAGCCTCCGGATTCGCCGCCGATGGGCGGCGTCACTGAGAGGGTGATTATGGCGCCGGGAACATCAGGATGCTCGTTGCAGCGCGCGGACGAAATCCGTCAGCTCGGCATCGTTCAGATCGGACACCGCCCAGAACGACATGCCGCCCCGGACCCAGTGATGCGCGTGAAACCCGTGAATCGATCGCGTAGCGGCGGCGGTGTCGCCGGCGGCCGCGGGCCAGACGAACAGGTTGATCGTGTGCTTCTGCCGCTGGTAGACGAGCGCAGCGGCCGGCCGTCCGGCCACGTAGTCGAGGCGTCCGCCGACGAGCGGGAAGCCGATCGCCGCAAGGTCGGTCACCGGCGGCGAGAAATCCAGCCTGCCCAGGAACCAGGGCTTGACCGTGTGCTGGTCGGTCGAGCGGACGTCGAACAGGTGCTCCGCCATCAGCGAGCGGACGTGGCCGCTCACGACCTCCTCGGCTGTCGCGTCGGCCATCTGGTCGCCGAGCCTGGTCCGCGACCATTGGACCAGCGAGAGCGCGCCGACCGACACGGCCAGCACGGCCGCCGCTGCCCACGCAAGGACGCGGCGCGTCGACCTGGCTCGATTGGCGCGCGAGGACACGCTCGCCCTCAGGCGATCCGACGCCGGATAGTACGGCGCGGTGCGGATGAGATGGCCGAGTGCTTCGCGCTCCGCCACGCGTTTGCGGCATGCCTCGCACGTGCCCAGATGGTCACGTATGGCTGCGGAGACATCGGGCTGGAGCTCGCGGTCGACGTAGAGATCGATATCGCGCTCGACGTCGTCGCAGATCACGAGATCCTCCCGATTGGCGGCGCCTGGGCGGTCAGCATCGCCGACAGACGCTCCCTGGCGCGCGCCAGGCGCGACATGACGGTGCCGACTGGGACCTGCACCACGGCCGCGATCTCCTTATAGGACAACCCCTCGATCTCGCGCAGCACGATCACTTCCCGGAAATCCGCCGGAAGCTGCGCGATGGCCGCATGGACACGAGCGGCGGTGCGCTGTTGCAGCAGCAGCACCTCGGGGTCGGGGGTGCCGTCGGGGCGGTCGTCGAGGGTGCTGTCCCACCCTGTCGTCTCCGCCGCTTCGGACCGCCGCGAAATCCGGCTGTACCACACGTTCCGCACGATCGTGAGCAGCCAGGCCCGCGCGTCATCATGCCGCAGCGACTGGAAATAGCGCACGGCCCGGACGCACGCGTCCTGCACGACGTCTTCCGCATCGGCGTCGTTTCGTGTCAGCCACCTCGCGTAGTTGAAAGCCGCGTCAAGGTGCGGCAAGACGACGTCGTCGAACACCCGCTGGGGCATCAGCCTGTCCCTTTAGACTCGACGGCCCGTTGGTTTATTCCCGGCCGTCGACGCCCGCGCCTCCCCTCCTCAGGAATATATCCGGCCGCGTTGCGGTCTGTATATGCACTGAGCTTCTCAAATGAACAGGAGGCACGCGCGTGGCACGAACTGATGATGTTGAAGACCTCGATCGACGCAACTTCTTGAAATGCATGGCCTGGGTCGGGACCGGAGCCGTGTGGACGATGTCGGCCGGCATCCTGAAGGGCGCCCCGCTCGACCAGGCCGGCGGCGGCCACAGCATGTCGCACCTGGCAGGCGCGGGCGGGCTGCGCTTCGTCCAGATCAGCGACAGTCACATCGGCTTCGACAAGCCGGCGAACGCCGACGTCACGCGAACCTTGCGTGCCGCGGTCGCGAAGATCGAAGCTGCTCCGGAGCCGCCGTCCTTCGTCCTCCATACCGGCGACCTGACGCATCTATCGAAGCCGGCCGAATTCGACACGCTGCAGCAGGTGCTGTCGGAGCTGTCGGTGCCGGTGTTCTACGTGCCGGGCGAGCACGACGTGCTCGAAGACGATGGCATGAGCTTTCTGCAGCGATTCGGCAAAGGCACGCAGGGAGCCGGATGGCACAGCTTCGACCAGGACGGCGTGCATTTCATCGGGCTGGTGAACGTCGTGAACCTGAAGGCGGGCGGTCTTGGAACGCTCGGCAGCGAGCAGCTCGAATGGCTCGAGAAGGACGTCAAGCGCCTGAAGAGCAGCACCCCGATCGTCGTGTTCGCGCACATTCCGCTGTGGTCCGTGTATCCGGAATGGGGCTGGGGCACCGACGACAGCGCGCGTGCGCTGGCGTCCCTGAAGCGGTTCGGTTCGGTTTCGGTGCTCAACGGCCACATTCACCAGGTGATGCAGAAGGTCGAGGGCCACGTGACCTTTCACACGGCAATGTCGACGGCGTTCCCGCAGCCGGCGCCCGGAACCGCGCCCTCGCCCGGCCCGATGAAGGTGCCGGAGGACCGCCTGCTGAAGGTGCTCGGCCTGTCACGGGTGTCCTTCCACGCCGTCAACCATCCGATCGCGATTACCGACGTGCCGCTCGAGGGCGGGACCACCGCGGCTGGAGCGCACGAGGTCGTGATCGGCAACTTCAGTTTTGCCCCGGCGGCGGCGGCCGTGCCGGTCGGATCGACAATCACGTGGACAAACCGCGACGACGTACCGCACAACGTCGTGAGCACCGAGCAGCGCTTCAAGTCGCCGGTCCTCGACACCGACCAGCAGTTCTCGCACCTGTTCGAGTCCCCGGGTACCTACGAGTACTTCTGCTCGCTCCATCCGAGGATGACGGGACGCGTCGTGGTCGGCTGAGGGCCGCTCCGAGGCGCGCGTCGATGCCGAGTGGGCCGGGACCGAACGGGGTGGAGTGGTAGTACCATTGCCAGGCCGGCGCGACGCGCCGCATGGGGGTTCGGGGAGACGCACCTCATCATTTCCAAAGTGACTATGGGTTTTCGCCATACCCGCGCGTAGAATCTGTGCGATGAGCGCGACGGATCACGCGGAGAGGCAGACCGCGTACGAGCCTTTCTTCGGGCTGAAAGAGCCCCCCTTCAGCCTTGCTCCGGACCCGCGGTTTCTCTTCGCGAGCGCGTCGCACTCGGCCGCGCTGACGCAGATCGCCTACGCGATCGACCGTCGCGAGCCAATCGTGGTCGTCACGGGCGAGATCGGCACCGGCAAGACGCTCCTGTGCCGCACGGTGCTGCAGCGGCTCCCGCGCAAGGTGTTCGTATCGGTGGTCAACGATCCGCTGCTCGGACCCGACGACCTCCTGAAGCAGCTCCTGCGGGACTTCGGCCTCATCTCACCGGATTCGCCGCAGGCCGCCAGCGCAAGCCGTCACGAGCTCGTTCACGCGCTGCAGGGGTTCCTGCGTTCGCTCGCGGCGATCCAGGCGCATGCGGTCGTGATCATCGACGAGGCGCAGCATCTGCAGCCTGCCGTGCTGGAACAGATCCGGCTGCTCTCGAACATCGACGACGAGCGCGGGACGCTCCTACAGATCATCCTGGTCGGCCAGAACGACGTCGAGCCGCTGCTCTCGCGTCCGGAGCTGCGGCAGATCCAGCAGCGCGTGTCGCGGCGGTTTCGCCTCGAGCGGCTGACCAGGGACGAAGTGCAGCAGTACATCGAGCACCGGCTGGCGCGGGCCCGCGACGGCGTCGCGGCGTCGCAGGTGCCCGGCGCGACCGAGCTGGCCCGCGCGCTCACCGAGTGGGAGGGAGAGAAGGCGTCGGTTGCGTTCGAGCCGGCCGCGATCGAGGCGATCTCACGAATCACGGGCGGCCTGCCGCGTCAGGTCAACCTGATCTGCGATCGCGCGCTCGAACAGGCCTTCGCCGCGCGGGTGCGCGTCGTCGACGTTCCGCTGGTTCAGGCCGCAGCGCGCGCGATCGGCGCGGAGCAGGCGGGCCTGCCCGAGACTCCGGATGTGCACGCGGCTCGAGACGCCGGCCCGGCGCCCGCGCCGCAGGCCGTCGCGGTGGCCGCTGACGACACAGCCGGGATGTTCGGTCCGGCCGTCGAGGCGACGCCGGCGCGCCGGTCGGGCTGGCTCGTGCTCGCGGCGGCTGCTCTCGTCGTGGTGGCTGCGGCCATCTGGATCGGGTTCCGGGCCGCGGCCACTCCTTCGCCCGCGAGGCAGCCGGCGGCTGCGCCTCCAGCACCGACCTCCGTGGCGCCTTCTGCGGCACGGGCCCTCGAAACGCCGCCCGCAGCGCCCGCCGCTGCAAAGTCGCCCGCTGGAATACCACCCGCGACACACACCGCTTCAAAGCCGCCCGCTGCAGCGTCGCCCGCGGCCGGGAGTCCTGAACCGCCGGCAGCCGGCGCGCCGCCGGCACACCCGGGATACGCCGCCATCACGGCCGAGGCGGGCGGCGCCTTCGAGATCGTCGTGGCATCCTTCAAGACCGAGTCGCGGGCGCAGTCGGTCGCAGCCGACCTCGCGGCCCTCGGCCTGCCCGCCCGCCGCCGGGTGCGCGGGATCTGGCAGCAGGTGATCTGCGGTCCGTTCGCGACGCGGAGCGGCGCCGAGGAAGCGCAACAGCGGCTGGAGCGCGCGGGCTACGCGGACACGGAGATCGCGGCCACCGTCCGATGAGAGCCGCACGTCGCGTTCGATCGCTGCGCCTCGATGGCAATCGCCGAAGGACGTCAGAGCGCCGCTAGCGGCGCCGGGTGAGGGGGCCTTTGCCGCTGCGGGCGCCTCTCCGCCGCGCGCGGCCAGGTGGTTCGCCTTTGTGCTGGAGCGCGGACAGGCAGACATCGAGTCGATCGAAGCTCTTTTCCCAGAAGCTGCGATAGCCCTCGACCCAGGCTGCCACGTCCTTGAGCGGCGCAGCGTCGAGCCGGCACGGCCGCCATTGAGCGCGCCGCCCGCGCGCGATGAGCCCCGCCCGCTCGAGCACCTTCAGGTGCTTCGAGATCGCCGGCAGGCTCATGTCGAACGGCGCCGCGAGCTCGTTGACGGACGCCTCGCCGCCAACCAGGCGCGACAGGATTGCGCGGCGCGTCGGGTCCGCGAGGGCGGCGAACGTGGTGCTCAGGCGATCGGCCGCGGACGCGGTGTGCGGAACCATCGGATTAATTATCCTGATGGTTAAATATAGCGGACGCCCCGTTGTCAAGAGCGCGCCGGGGTCCTGCCCGCGTTCCGGCGACGCACCGGGGGTGGGCAGCGTGCGCGCCGGCCAGCAGATCAGCAGACCCGCTGGTTCAGGCCCGCTCATTCCCCAGATCGACGTGGATGACGTTCAGCCGATAGAACAGCGCCTGCGAGAACGCACCGGCCGCTCGCTCCGTGTCGACGTGACGGCTCGCGCCGGCGACGATGCGGACATCGGGTTCGGCGAAGGGCACTGACGAGTAAGGCACCGGCACCTGCTCGTCCAGGAAGGCAAGGAGCTGGGCTTGTGCTGCGGCAGTCAGCGCGCAGACGTCGTCGATGAACAGGGTGCCTCCGCGAGCCTGATCGAAGCGGTGGCGAAGGTCCGTGTCGATGCCGCTGCCGCCGGCAACACGGGGAACGCTCGAATGCGTCGTAGTCGCGTCGTGCTGCCCGTTGACAGGGAACGTGACGAACGGACCTCGACACCGTCCGCCGCTGGCGTGTATGAGACGGGCGCACAGGTCCCGCTGCTCGGGGTCCTCGGACGTGACCAGTACCGGCACGTGCACCTGCGCAGCCAGTCGAATGGTTTCGTCAGCCGCTCCAGTCAGCAACCCCCCCTCCACATGATCGGTCGACGAGCCGCGGGCGCGGTGACCGTTCATACGGCCTCCTTCTCCTCCGGCCGAATGAGGCAATCGACATGGGCCCTGGCCAATCGCGGCCGCGGGCAATCGACGCGTCCATTCATCAGCCGCGAGTACATGTCGCCGACCGACCGCCAAAGAGACTTCGCGTCGACGAGGAACTCCACAAGCCCCGGTCCGTCACTCGACGCGAGGCTGGGTCCTCCCATGAGCACCTCCGACACGTTCCAGGAGACGCGCGCCGCAGACCGCGCATCGCGGATCACCCGGGCGGACGGCCTACAAGCTGTCTTCCTTGCGAACGCGCGCCTGGGGCGCGGTCTGTGTCCGGTACGTTTCGAGGAGGCGATGGGTGCCCTTCTCGCTGTACCACACGTCGACCGCGTGTAATCGAGCGAAGCTGCGCGCAAGCCGGACGGCTTCATCCCGCGAAGCGCTGAACTGGACGATTCCCGGCAACTGGCGGACGCTGTAGCGGGCGGCGGCCCTCGGGTCCCTCGTCACGACGATGTCGCCGTCCTGCGCGACGGGCCCGGCCGGCGGGCGGCGGGAGTCGCTCACGGATTTGTGTTCAGGCACTTCAGCCCTTCAGCCTGTGCCGGTCCGACATCAGTAAACCATTAGCGCGCGCCGAGGGTCGTGCCGTCAATCAGGGCGGACGGAAGCGGCCGGCCCGGAAAGCTCCATCGTCCGGCTCCGCCGGCGCAGAACCCGTCGCAACGACTTCAGAACCGTCTCAGGCAGACACGGTTTCATCAGGACGGCGGCGAACCTGCGGTCGCGGAGGGCGAGCAGGTGCTCGGGCAGGCAGGTGCTGAACGCAATCACGGGAGTGCGGCTGGTTTCCGGCATGGCGCGAATGGCATCGGACAGCTCGAAACCGTCCATCCCCGGCAGGCGGAGGCAGGTGATGACCGCGTCCGGCGCGCGGCCGCGCATCACACGCAGCGCGTCGACGGACAGAGGTACAGCCGTCACGTGAACGCCGGCCCACTTGAAATAGGCGGCGTACAGCTCCCGCGAATCGTCGTGCGGGTCGACCATCACGATGCGACAGGTCCGACGACGCCGACGGGATCTGTGCATGGGCTCCCCACCGGGCGTTGCCTGAATCGCGGGACGTTTCCTCTGATGGAGGATGAGCCGATGATGAAGCCCGTCGGTGCCGTGGTCAATCGGGGCCGGCGGAGCCGTCCGATAGGGAAAACCCCATCCAGATCCTCAGGTCAGAGCCGCTCGGTCCACGTGGTGGCGAATCGAATCAGCTCCGTCGCGTCCTTGAGGCCCAGCTTCGCTTTCATGTTCGAGCGGTAGGTCTCGATCGTCTTCGTGCTGACGCGCAGGCGGTCGGCGATGGCGGCCGTGCTCAGGCCCCGCCCGATCATCTCGAAGACCTCGAGCTCGCGGTCTGTCAGGCTGCTGAGACTGTCACCGGTCATCGAGGCGGTGCGGCCGAGCCGCTCGAGGAGGCGCTGCGACATGTGCCTGCTGACGAACAGCCGGCCCGCAAGCACCTCCCGGATGGCGTGAATCAGGCCGTCGACCGCCTCCTGTTTCATGATGTAGCCGGAGGCTCCGGCGCGCAACGCGCGTTCCGCGAACAGCGCTTCGTCGTGCATGGACAGAACCAGCACCCGCATGTCCGGAGCGGCTTCGCGGAGCAATCGGATCAGGTCGAGGCCGCTTCCATCCTTGAGCGAGAGATCCACGATCGCCAGATCGGGCTTCGACTTCACGAGCTGAAGCGCCGCCTGGACCGAGTCGGCCTCGCCGCAAATCGTGAGTTGGGGCTCTGCGGCGATCATCTGGCGGATGCCGAGCCGCACAATCGGGTGATCGTCGACCACGAGGATGCGTGCGGCAGGTGCTGAATCGGGCCTCATGGAATCGCCCCCGGATTGGCCAGCACGGGCTTGTCGCGCAGCGTACAGACGACCACGGTTCCGCCTTCCGAACCGGGCTGAACCGATAACAGAGCGCCGATGGACGTCGCCCGGTAGCGCATGATGCGCATCCCCAGGCCGTCCCTGCTCGATGCGTCCTTCGCGATCCCGACACCGTCGTCGGCGATGCGCAATTTCGTCAGGCCGGGCAGAGCGCTGATCTCGATTCTAATCGTGCGTGCGTGCGAGTGCTTCACCGCGTTGGTGACGGCTTCCTGCGCGATACGGTACAGCTGTGTCGCGACTTCTGTGTCGCGGATCGCGCCGGGCAGCTCGCCTTCGACCTGCACGCGAACCTTGTGGAAGGCCTCGGTCGTGACCGCGAGCTCGCGCAGTGCCGGCAGCAGAGCCTCGGGATCGATTTCGACCGGGAACAGGCCACGCGACAGCTGCCGCACCTGCTCGAGGGCGAGTTGTGCCTGCTCGGCGATCTGGCGGGCGGCGTCGGCTCCAGGCGGGCTCGCGGCCGCCAGCTGCTGGCGCAGACCGGTGCTGAGCATGCCCAGGCCGGTCAGCGTCTGGCCGAGCGAGTCGTGCAGCGTGTGGAGCAGACCCTGTTGTTCGCGCCAGACGAGATCCGCCATCTGCGCGGTCGCGCGCTCCCGCTCCACGACCTTGCCGATCTGGGCGCTGAGGTCGTTCATCAGATTCTCGAGCAGCTCGTTCGGCTCGTGCGGCTGATCCGAGAACAGCTCCAGCACCGCAATGACCTCGCGTCCGAATCGAATCGGCAACACGGCCGCCGCTTTCAGGCCGGCCTCGCCGGCGCTCTTGCGGCGAAACGGGAGCGCTTCGAGAAGCCGCTCCTGGCCATTCACCCAGACCGGTGCGCCGTCCGCGTACACGCGACCGGGAAGGGACTGACCGCGTCCATAGCGCTGGCGCTCGGAGGCGCCGGTGAACGATCGAAAGCGGTCGTCGTCGAAGCTGCTGACCGCCGGGACGATCGCATCGGGGGTGTCTCGATCGGGCAGGTAGACGAAACCAACCTGCCAGTGCTGGCTCTCGCGTATGCGGTTCAACACGAGGTGGAGGGCTTCGTCCCAGCTCGGGGCGTCGTTGAGCGCCCGGGTCGCGTCGTGCATGAGCATCAACCAGCTCGTGCGCTCGCTGACGCGTTCCTCCAGCGTCTGATTCAACCGGCGCAGCTCGTCCCGGGTCCGCCGGAGCTCGTGCTCCGTCTGCTTGAGCGTCGTCACGTCCACCAGCGTCAGGACGACGCCCTGCACGTGCTGGTCCGCCGTGCGGTACGGGAGCATGCGGACCAGATACTGTGTCCCGTCCTGCGCGGCCACCTCTTTCTCAATCGGCGCACAATCGCTGAGCACGGCGCGCGCGTCGCGCGCCAGGTCCGTGTCGACCAGGTTCGTGGCCAGGTGGGCGATGGGGCGCCCGAGATCGGACGGCAGCAGATTGAGGAGGTGGGTGGCGGCGGTCGTGAAGCGCTTGATGCGGAAGTCGTTGTCCACGAAAACCGTCGCGATGTCGGTGCTCACGAGCAGATTCGCCAGATCGTCGTTCAAAGCCGTGAGCTGCAGCACTTTTTCCTGGAGCTGCCCGTTCAGCGTGGTCAGCTCCTCGTTCATCGACTGCAATTCCTCCCGCGACGTCACGAGCTCTTCGTTGGTCGACTGCAGCTCCTCATTCATCGAGAGGATTTCTTCGTTGGCGGCCTTCAGCTCCTCGTTGCCGCTCTCGAGCTGCTCGATCAGGTGCTGCTGATCCCTTTTCGTGGCGCGACGTTCGGCCTCGAGCTTGCGAGTCAGGTTCGACGATCTGCCAGAGGGCGGCGTCTTCACGACCGGCATCGGCAGCTCCTCGAAGATCATGAACCAGAGGTTCTCGACCGTTCGCGGGACGCGGACTGGCCGGACCGTGATGTACAGCGTCGAGCGGCCCTTCTGGCGTTTGAAGTCGAGGGTCCGGTATACCTTCGCGCGGTTGTGTCTGACCGCATCGTGCAGTACCGCTCGAACGGACGGCTTCAACGCGTCTCGGGCGAGGGCCAGGACGTCGAGCGTGGCCTCGCCGGTCGGGAGGCGGATGTACCGGTCCATGGGTCCGTAGAACCGGACGATCTCGCCGGTGCGCCGCACGACGACCGCTGCAGGCGCGAAGTGCTCCAGCAGCTGCTGATCCGCCAGCGCAGCGACCGCCGGCTCGGTCATCGGCTTCCGGGTTTCGCGACCGGGGCCCTCGCTGGCCAGCCGGGGCACGGGAAATTCCAGGGGCAGGTGTCTGACGGGTCCCAGCCGCTGGAAGATGCGGTGGCTCCTGGACACCGGCGCAAACAGATCGTCGTGCGGGCCGACGCCCTCCGCGCTCCCGAGAAAGAGGTACCCGCCACGGTTCAGCGCGAAGTGAAATAGAGCCACCAGCTTCTGCTGAATCTCGGGCTCCAGGTAAATCAGCACGTTGCGGCAGCTCACCAGATCCAACTTCGAGAACGGCGGGTCGCTGATGAGGTTCTGTGCCGCGAACGTCACGCTCTGGCGGATCGACTTGGCGATCACGTAGCGATGGTCCTCGTGCGTGAAGAAGCGATGCAGGCGCTCCGGCGTCACATCGAGTGCGATGCTCTCGGGATAGGCGCCGCCACGGGCGATTTCCAACGCGTGCTCGTCCACGTCCGTGGCGAAGATCTGCACGCGGCACGCGGACTGCGCAGCGGCGATCTGCTCGGCGAACACGATGGCGACCGAGTACGCTTCCTCCCCGGTGGAACACCCCGGTACCCAGACTCGGATCGACCGGTCGGGGTCGCGCCCGGTCAGGAGTTGCGCCACGACCGTGCGGCCGAGCGCATCGAAGGCGGCCGGATCCCTGAAGAACGACGTGACGCCGATCAGCAGGTCCCTCAAGAGCTGATCCGCTTCCGCCGGGTGCGAGCGCACGAAGTCGGCGTACTTCGTCGCGTTGTCGAACTGCTGCAGCCCCATGCGCCGTTCGATTCGCCGCCGGATCGTCCCCTTCTTGTACCCTCGAAAATCGTACTTCGTCCGTGCACGCAGGACCGTGAGGATCCCGGACAGGTCGTCCAGAGCCTTCGTTTCGGCGGCCGCCGGCACGACACGACGCTGTCCGTTGCCCCGAACGTGCTCGAGCAGCGCCCCCGGCATCTTTTCGGGCGGCAGCACCAGATCGACGAGGCCTGCGGCGATTGCACCGCTCGGCATTCCCGGCTGCGACGCCGTCTCCGGCGCCTGCGCCATCACCATCCCGCCTTCCGCCTTGACCGCGCGGGCCCCGAGAGTGCCTTCCGTTCCGGTGCCCGAGAGCACGATAGCGACCGCTCGGTCGCCCTGGTCTTCGGCAAGCGATCGGAAGAAATGGTCGATGGAGCCGCGCAGGCCGCGTCGATCGACCACCTCCTCCACGTGGAGGAGTCCCTGTTCCAGGGTCAGCGTGCGGTTCGGGGGAATGATGTAGACGTGATCCGCCTCGAGCGGCTGCCGGTCCCGCGCTGCTTCAACGCTGAGAGCCGTTGCCCTTGCCAGAAGCTCCGGCATGAGGCTCTCGTGCGTTGGATCGAGATGGACGACGACGACGAAGACGAGACCGCTCTTCGGGGGCATGGCCCCGAAGAAGGCCTTGAGTGCCTCGAGCCCGCCCGCCGACGCCCCGATGCCGACCACGGGAGCGTGTCGCGGATCGATGGCAGTCGCCGCGTGGGCGCCGGTACCCGCGGACGGGTCGCCGGGCCGCGAAGCGGAAACCGGACCGTTGCGTTTGCCTCTGGGCGACATCGTGGGGAACTTCCTTCGCGGTCAGCACGAGGGGGGCCCACGGTTGAGCGCAGCACAAGGAATGTTCGCGGGCATCTTACCGCGACCGGGTGCATTCCTCCCACGAGTGGACGCGTTAGTGTGCAGGTGGAGCGCGCGAGCCTCGATACGCCTGCCATGCCGTGGCCATCGAGCACGGTATCAGTTCATCGTTCGGGGAGGTCTTCTGCGATCACGGCGAGCGCGTGCGGCTTCGTCAGGACGATCCTCTGGCGACCGCTCCGGACGATGCCGCGCTCTTCCCAGCCGCTGAGGATCCGGCTCACGGTGTACAGCGTGGTGCCGGTCATCTCCGCGATATCCTGACGCGAGACCGGAAAGTCGATTTCGACGCCGGCCTCGACGCGGCGCCCGGCCTCGTGCACGAGACGGAGCAGCGTCCGCGCGACGCGCCGCTCGACGCGCTCGGTCATGAGCTGCCGGTGCCGCCGCTGGAGATCGTGCAGGCGGCCCGACACGAAGCGGAGCGCGTTGAGGGCGATCGTGCTCTCGCTCTCGAGCAGCTGGCGCATCGCCGCGGATGTCCATGCGAGCGCGATCGACGCCTCGACCGCTTCCGCGCTGATTGGGTAGGTCGGCTCCCCGAATGCGCCGACGCCGCCGAACGCTTCACCGGATGAGATCAGGCGGAGAACGATCTGGTGGCCTTCCGGCGTCAGCTGCGTCAGCTTGACCCGACCGCTCGTCAACACGAAGAACTCGTCGGCCTGGTCCCCTTCGTTGAAAAAGAACTCGCCGGCGCCGACCCGCTTCGTGTGGGCCAGGCCGACGATCCGCGCGAGGATGTCCGCGGCCAGGCCCTCGAAGAGCGGTACGTTCGAGAGTCGGCGGGTGATCCCGGAAAGATCCTCGGCAGCCATCGCGGTTCGTCCGTCAGCTCACGTGCAACCGGTCCATGACCACCTGCACGATATCGCCGGGCAGGAGCGAGCCGTCGCCGTCCGCGACGTGCAGCACCGTGCCTCGCGCGCCGCAGGTCACGCAGATCGGGTGCATGGCTGGAAGATTATCGCCTTTTCGCTCGATTCAGAATCATCGGGTCCGCTCGCGCGCCGTGCGGCATACTTCCGTCATGTCGGTGACGGAACTCGTCGGGACCGCGATCGCGTGCATGCTGGTGGCCCTGGGCCTCGCGTCGGTGGCGGCCTGGACCATCCGGCGCCGCGCGACCGAGCGGCTCCTGCTGCTCTTCGGGATCTGGTGCGTGCTGTACGGCGTCCGGCTCGCCGCGCAGCAGCCGGCCGTCGACATGGCGATCGGCGGATCGAGCCGCGCCTGGGCCTACCTCGTTGCGTTCATCACTTACGTCATAACCGTTCCGACCGGGCTGTTCTTCGAAGCGCTGGTCGGCGACGGCTGGAAGCAGTCGGTCCGCCGCATGTGGCAGCTGCAGGCGGTGTACGCCGTCCTCGCCATCGGCACGGACGCGGTCGTCGGGCGGCCGGAAGCGGCCATGGCGCCGAATCGACCGATCGTGCTGACAGGGCTCGTGATCGGGCTCGCGAACGTCTGGCTGTATCGCCGGCGGTTGAGCCGTCTGTTCACGACCTCCGTCATGGCCGTCGGCGCGGCCGCCCTGCTGCTGGCGGTCGTCAACGAGAACGTGGGCCGCCCGGTTGCGCCGTCGATCGACCTCGAACCGCTGGGCGTCCTCGTGTTCGTGATCGCGCTGGGATACGGCGTCGTCGGGAACACGTTCCGGAGCGAGGCGGAGCTGCTCGGCGTACAGCGCGAGCTCGAGACCGCGCGACAGATTCAGCGGTCGCTGCTGCCGCGCGCGCTGCCGAAGGTCCGCGGGCTCGACGTGGCGGTCCAGTATCTGCCGATGACGGCCGTCGCCGGGGACTTCTACGATTTCGTGGAGCTCGGGCCGACCAGGACCGGCATCCTGGTCGCGGACGTGTCGGGGCACGGCGTGCCGGCCGCGCTCGTCGCGTCGATGGTCAAGCTGGCGTTTTCCATCGAGGCCGAGCGAGCGGGCGATCCGGCCCACGTGCTGACGGCGATGAACCGCGTGCTGTCCCGCCAGCTCGATCGGACGTTCGTGACGGCCATCTACGCCGTCATCGACACGGAGCGCTCCACCGTCACCTTCGCCAACGCGGGCCATCCGCCGCCGCTGATCGGCCGCGCGAACCGCAGCGTCGAGGAAGTGCCCGAGCACGGGCTGATGATGGGATTCGTGCCGGACGCGGCCTACACGAACATCGAGGTCGGCCTCCGGCACGGAGATCGCATTCTCTTCTACACGGACGGCGTGATAGAGGCGCGAAACCAGGCGGGCGACTTCTTCGACGCCGACCGCGTGAAGGGCTGGCTCGTGTCAGCCGGCGGTCGCGACGCCGCCGGATTGAGCGCTGCGGCGCTCCGGGAACTGACCGCATGGTGCGGCCGCGCCGGCTTCGAGGACGACGTCACCTTCGTCGTCGCAGGAATCGGCGCGGCCTGAGTCGGCCCAGCGGCCCCGGGCGGTCACGGGAGGTGACGCGTCACTTCACGTTGCCGCAGTCGGCGGCGAGCCACTTCCCGGTCATGTTCGAGGTTACGGTCGTCCCGTTTTCCATCGTCATGTGGCCGGTGCCCTTGACGCTCTCCGGCGTCAGCGCCACGAACTGCCACTCGCCGGTCGACGGGTGCTTGCCGGTGCAGACGACCTTGAACGAGTACGCGGTGGCCGTGTTCGTGACCATCGTGGGAGTGCACTCCTTGTTGTCTTCGAACAGCGTCTTGTCCAGCTTCTCCTGGGTGAGGCACGACTTGATGGTATGCGGCGCCATCGCGTTCTGCATCATGCCCTTCATCGCGGCTTCGACCTTCGCCCGCTGCTCGGGTGTCATCTTGCTCGTGTCGAACGGAAGCGCGCCGGACATCTGCGCGGTCGTCGTCATTTCCCATAGACCGAGCTTCACTCTCAGCGCGGTCGGCGCCTGCGCGGATGCCACTGCGGCCGCGACGAACAGTCCGACTACGGTGCACGAAATCAGGCGACGGCTGGAACCTGCGTTCATGAATCGGGTCTCCTTCCTGGCTGGGGTCTCGGACGCGCGAGTATAACGCAAACGCAGAGCCGGCGCCCCTCTCCCGACACGCCCCGGAGGGCGCTACTTGAATCGAACGCGGAACCGCAGCATGTGGCTCCGCTGGCCGGTTGCGCGCCGGAACTGGTAATCGAAGTTCCACTCGAGGCCGGCCATCGTCATGGTGACGCCGCCACGGCCCATCAGCGTGTCCTGCGGCAGCGGAATGCCCTGGGCCGAGAACGCCGTGTCCGGCCGGTCGACGAACTGCTGCACCGTTTCGATCGCGCCGCCGGTCAGGTCGCGGCGGTAGTTGACGTGGAAGTACGGGCGGATGTTGCCGTCGTGGCGGAACGCGTTGATGTTGACGTTGGCTTCGCTCTCGCTCACGAACTGCGCGAACGCGGCCAGCGACAGCGCGCCGGCGCCGGACTCGGTGAACGCATCGCGGCTGAACCGGACGTGCCGCAGACCGATATGGTAGTTGTACGTCCAGGTGTCGATCTGCACGCTCGCCTTCGCTTCGCTCCAGGCGTCGGCCGTCACGCCGACGTCGTTGCTCCGCGCCAGACGGTTGATGCCGCCGGGCGGCGGCTGTCCGCCGGGCACGATCGGCAGGGTTGCGACGAACGCGATCTGCCGGTCCGTGCCGAACGAGGCTCGGGCGCCGCTGCCGCCGAACCGCAGCCCCCATCTGCCCATGTCGAAGCCGGCGTAGCCGAACGCGCGCGGCGTGTTCAGCGTGCTCGAGCCGTTGACGCCGCGCAGGTCGATGCTGCCGTTCGTGTATCCGCCTCCGCCGCCGGCGAAGAACCGCTCGCCCAGCTTCCAGTGATGAGCGGTCGCGAATCCGCCGGTGTTCGCGACGGCGCCGTGCAGCGTATCGGTCGCGTCGAAGGTCGTATGCTGGCCCGCCACGACCGACCACCACGCCGAGCGGTCGAGCAGATCGATCTCGTCGCGAATCGAGTCGGTCATCGACTCGCTGTCGAGCGCCGCGAGCTGCAGTTCGGAGCCGTGGATCTCGCCCGCGATGGACTGCAGCGCATCGTTCAGCGCGCCGTCGCCGAGGCCGGTGAGCTGGCGCACGATCACTCCGAGATCCCCGGTCGCGCCGGTCTTGATCCGATCGATCACCTGGCCCACGGCCTGCGCGTTCGGCGTCGTCGCGACGGTGGCCAGGGGAATCTTCAGATTCAGGACCGATACCAGGAGCATGGTTTCGTTCGAACTGAGCACGGGCACGAGCGTGGGATCCAGCGTCGCCAGGACGTCCGTGTTGTTCACCGTCACGCCACCCTGCGCGATCGCGGCGGTGAACGTGGTGACGCGCTGCGTCGAGGGGAGGTCGTTCACCTGAACGGCCACGTGAGCGCCGTCGAGGAGGACTTTGCCGCCGACCTGGATCGGCGGCGGCGCATCCTGTCCGAACTGGAACCCGAGCGTCGATCCGTTGGTCGCGACCAGGTCGCCGCCGATCGAGAGCGGGCCCGAGGCCAGGACGGTCGGCGTCGTCTGCCTGGCGCCGACGCCCGCCGTGCCCGCCCTCGACGCCAGCGATGCGACGTCGAAGCCGCCGCCGTTCAGGGTCAGCGAACCGCCTATCGAACCTGTTGCCCGGATGGTGGCGCCCGGGCCGACTCCGATCGATCCGCCGAACGCTCCATTCAGGGCAAGCCCGCCTTCCGACACGTTCATCGGGCCGCCGACCGGGTGCGCGCCGTTGAGCGTCAGCGTGCCGGCGCCGGATTTCGTGACGCTGCCGGAGCCGCTGATAGTGCCGTTGAAGACGCCGTCGGCCGTCTGGTCCAGCACGAGCGCTGCGTTGTTGGTGATGGCGCCCTGCAGGCTGGCGCTGGTGCCCACCAGCGTCCCCTGGGCGATGGTGGTGCCGCCCGTGTAGGAGTTGGACCCGAGCAGGGTCAGCGTGCCGCCGCCGGTCTTCGTCAGCGAGCCCGTGCCGCTGATCCCATCCGACACCGTTCCGTCGGCCGTCTGGTCGAACGTCACCGCCGCGTTGTCGACGATCGCGCCGTGCACGGTTGCCGCGGACAGCGCGAGCGTGCCGCCGGAGACGACGGTCTGGCCGGTATACGTGTTGGCGCCGGTGAGCGTCAGCGTTCCGCCGCCGGTCTTGACGAGGCCCCCGCTTCCGGCAATCGGGCCGCTGAACAGGGTGCTGCTGTTGTCCGCGCCCGTCGTCAACGTCCCGGAACCGAGCGCGATGCCGCCGCCGCCGGCGATGGACCCGACGGCCTGATTGAAGCCGTTGAGGTCGAGTGTGGCGCCCGCGCCGACTGTCATGCGACCCCCGACGCCGAACACGTTCGTCGCGCCGGCCTGCAGCACGCCCGCGTTCACCGTCGTCGGCCCCGTGTAGGTGTTGGCGCCTGCAAGCGTGAGCCGTCCCGTTCCGGTCTTCGTCAGGGCGCCGGAGCCGGAGATCACCCCGGTCAGCGTCGCGCTGGTCGACCCGACCGTATCGATCGTGCCGCCGCCCGGATCGAGCACGATCGGGCGGGCCGAGGCGAACGCCGGCGCATTGAGGCTGAGCGTGCCCCTCGAGCTGGCGTCACCCAGGGTGACGCCCGAGCCGGCCGCGCCCAGCGCCTGGTCCGCGCTCACGCGCACAGTGCTTCCGCCATGGACGAACGTTCCGAGCGAGTAGTTGTTGCCCGTGTTGGCGAGCTGAAGCGTCCCCCCTCCAGTCACGTCGAGCATCGAAGGGACGTCGTTGTCCAGGACGGCGCCGGCCCAGGTGACGGTCTGACCGGGCGCCACGCTGAAAATCGAGTCGTTCGTCAGGAATGCCTGATGCGTGTAGGTGCCGCTGTTCGTGAAGGCCAGCGTCGCCCCGTTGGCGATCGAGACGTCGCCGGTGCCGAGGCCGGCGTTGGAGGAGACGCGGAGCGTGCCTGCTTCGATGAGCGTTCCGCCTGAATACGAGTTGGTGCCGGCGAGCACCAGCGTTCCCGCACCCTGCTTATCGAGCTGCCAGCTGCCGACGTTCTTCCCCGTGCCGCCCGAGCCGGTCTGATCGGCGATCGCATCGCTGACCGTGGCGGTGGTCGCCGCCGGCGGGGCGAACGTGATCGTCCCGAAGCCCTGAAGGAACATACCGCTGCCGAACGCCGACCCCGATCCGGCGCCAGCCGCGCCGGCGCCGCCCGAGACGGCGTTCCCGTTGACACTCAGCGAACCGGCGACGGTCAGGCTGCCGCCTTGCGCCACGAAGATCGCGCCGCCGAGTCCCGCGCCGCCGCCGCCTCCACTTGCCCCGGCGCCTGCGCCGGCGCCCGCGCCGAACCCGCCGGCGTTGCCGGCCGCAGTCGTCGATCCGCCGCCGCCGCCGCCGAATCCGCCGGCCCCGCCGGTTCCGCCGCCGCCGCCACCGCCGCCGAATCCGCCCGTCGCCCCGACGCCGGTGGAGGCGCCGCCGCCGCCGCCGCCGAAGCCGCCCGCGGCTCCATTGACGGCCGTGGCCGGGCTGCTGCCGCCGATGCCGCCGCCTGCGCCTCCCTCGTTGAACGTTATCGTCGTGCCGCCTGCGCCGCCGCCGCCGTTCGCGCCGCCGGTGAAGCTGAAAGACGACCCGCCCGGAGCGCCGCCCGTGAAGATGCCGGGGCCGCCGTTCGCGTTGTCGCCGCCGCCATTGCTGCCGGAGCCGATGCCGCCGCCGCCGCCACCGTTGTTCGTCGGCGAGCCGCCGTTGCCGCCGAGGCCGCCGCCGCCGCCGCTGCCGGCCGCGGCGCCGCCCGTGCCGCCGACTCCGCCGGCCGCCGCGCTCGAAACGAAATTGACGTTGGAGACGGTCACTGCGGCCTGATCCGCGACGAACAGTGCGCCGCCCGCACCCGCGCCGCCGCCGCCGCCCGCGTTGCCGTTGCCGCCCGCGCCGCCCGTTGCCCTGGCATTGGCGATTGTCAGGTTCGCGATCGTCACGTTCACCGGCGCGAAGGTGCCGGCGGCGGCGGAGAACGCTCCGACGAACAGGCCGCGGAACTGGTTGTTGCCCGACAGGGTATGGCCGTTGCCGTTGATCGTAATGTTGTGCTGAACCGTCGGCAGGTCGCCGGCCGTCAGGGTGATGTTCGCGTCGAAGACTATCGAGTCCCCGTTACTCGCCCTGAGGATGGCGCTCTGGAGCGCCGCTTCGGTCGAGACGTGAAAGGTCGTCTGTGCGGCAGCGACGGCGGGCAGCACGAGCAGCGCGGCAGACGCCGCGGCGCAGATCCGGCGGATTCGACAGAAAACACCCATGATGGCGCGCGAGTATATCGCACGTCACGTTCCCCGGGTCGATTGCGACCGATCCAGCAGCAACGAACCGAACGCCGAATCGGCCTGCATCTCTGCGATCGTCCGAGGCGCCGGCGGCGGCGACGGGAGCGGTTGGAGCTGCAGGTGCCACCAGCCGACATCGTGCCATTCTCCCAGCTTGAAGCCGATGCGGCGATACGTCCCGACGTGCCGGAAGCCGACGGCTTCATGCGACGCCACGCTCGCGGGATTGGGCAGCGCGATGCCCGCGTACGCGTTGACATAACCCTGCGCCACGAGGATGCGGAACAGCGCGCGGTAGAGCGCAGACGCGATGCCGCGCCGACGGAAGGCTTCGTGAACGTAGACGGACGTCTCGACCGACCAGCGGTACGAAGCGCGGGTGCGATGCTTCGTCGCATACGCATAGCCGGCCACTACGTCCTTCGCAGTGGCCACGAGCCAGGGGAGCGTCTGCAGCGTCTCGTGAACCCGACGCCGCATCTCGTCCTCGTCTGGCGGATCGGTCTCGAACGAGATCGCCGTGCCGACCACCAGCGGACGATAGATCGCCGCCAGCTGGCCGGCGTCGGCGCCTGTCGCGAGGCGGAGGGACAGGGCTGGATGCGCGGCACGCCCGGAGCTCGTCGAACCCATGTCAGAATCCTATCGCACGATGCGCACGAACCCGGTGCTGTACGAAATCAACACGTGGCCCTGGCTGGAACGGCTGTCGCGCCGCGCGGGTCGCCGTCTGACGCTCGGCTCCGTGCCGGACGCCGAATGGGATCGGCTGGGCGCGATAGGTGTGGACTGCGTGTACCTGATGGGCATCTGGCGGCGCAGTGCGATCAGCCGCCGGATTGCGCGCAGCGACGCGCAGCTGTTCGCACGGTTCGACCGCGCACTGCCGGACTGGCGGGCCGCCGACGTGGTCGGCTCCGCCTATTCCGTCGCCGGCTACGACGTCGACCCGATTCTCGGCACGAACGAGGACCTCGCGCAGGTGCGCGGCCGGCTGCACGCGCGCGGAATGCGCCTGATCGTGGATTTCGTCTGCAACCACACCGCTTTCGATCATCCCTGGGTCGTCGCGCATCCTGAGCGATACGTGTGCGCGCCGGAAGCGCTGTTCCGCGGCAACCCCCGGGCGTTCCAGCCGATCGAGGTCGCCGGCGGCGACGTGCGGTTCGTCGCGTGCGGCCGCGATCCGTTCTTTCCGCCCTGGACCGACGTCGCGCAGCTGAACTACTTCCGGCCGGAGACGCGGCACGCGATGATCGACGAGCTCCGGCGCCTGGCCGCCCGCGCCGACGGCGCGCGGTGCGACATGGCCATGCTGGTGCTCTCCGACGTCTTCGCCCGCACCTGGGGACACATCGTGGGCGCGGCGCCCGATGTTCTCGACTTCTGGGCCGACGCGGCTGCCGCCGTGCCGGATTTCTATCTCATCGCCGAGGTCTACTGGGACCTCGAACGGCGGCTGCAGCAGCTCGGGTTCGGGTTCACCTACGACAAGTCGCTCTACGATCGCCTGCTGCACGGGACCGGCGCGTCCGTTCGCGACCACCTCCGCGCTGACGTCGAGTACCAGCGAAAGTCCGCAAGGTTCGTCGAGAACCACGACGAGCCGCGGAGCGCGGCGGTCTTCGGCGATCGCGTGCGCGCCGCCGCCGTCGCTGCGCTGACCGTGCCCGGCATGCGGTTTCTCCACGACGGTCAGATCGAAGGCCGGCGCCTGCAGACGCCGGTCCAGCTGTCCCGGTTCGCGGACGAACCCGTCGACGAACCGCTGCGAACCTTCTATGAGCGCCTGCTCGCGGCGATCGCCTCGCCCGCCTTTCACGAGGGCGACTGGCGCCTGCTCGACGTCGGGCCGGGCGGCGGCGAGTCGTACCGGGACCTCGCGGCGTGGAGATGGCAGCACCGCGACCGGTCATGGCTCGTCGTGGTGAACCTCGGGCACGCCGTGGCTCAGGGGTACGTCCGCGTGAACGCCGATCTGCCGTCCCGCGACCGGTATGTCTTCGAGGACGCTCTCGACGGCCGCCGGTATCCGTGGGAACGTGGCGCACTCGAGGCCGGTGGCGGTCTCTACGTGCGGCTCGACGTCGGCGGAGCACACGTCTTTCGCATCCTGTAGCACCGCCGATTCTCCGACCTGCCGCTTTCCTTTCCGTTCGCCGCGCCGAACAACCGCGGCGATTCCTTTCCGGTCATGCCGGAAATCCGGCGCATCGGGCCCTTGAGAGGCATGCTGGACGCCATGGGTCATGCGACAGGCCGGATGAACGCTGGACCTTTGTGGCCGACGATCGAGCAGGGCGTCGGGCGTTCCGCTGGCCTGGGACTTGCTCAAGGTTGCTCAATACCGACATGACTGCCACAGCCCAGCTTCCGAATCCGGTGTTCCCGAGGAGACCGGAGCTGCTGACGGCGGAACACTGGCCCGGCGACGGCGAACGCCACTGGACCGCCGGCCAGATCTATAGAGCGATGCACGGCTGGGCGATCCCGTACCTCAAGTCGCGCCTGCTGCCTGGCGACTTCCATCCGCTGATCGCGTATCTGTTCACCGAGTTCCGCTGCAACCTCGACTGCAACTACTGCTGGTCGTACGACAACCGCGCGCAAGGCATGACGGAGGAGGTGGCGCGCGAATCGATCGACTGGCTGCGGACGACCACCTGCCGCGTCCTCGCGCTGATGGGCGGCGAGGTCCTGCTGCGGCCGCAGTTCGCGCACAAGGTCGTGGACTACGCGGCGCAGAACGGCTTCTTCGTCTATGTGCCGACGAACGGGCGGCTGATGAAGCCCGGCGTCATCGACCGGCTGGCGGACGCCGGGGTCGCCACGTTCAACCTCGCAGTCGACGCCGTCGACGAGCGACCCGGCCTGCCGAAGGCGCTCAATCCCATCCGCCCGTACTTCGACTACCTGGTTCGCAGGCAGTACCGCTACGGATACACGGTCTTCCTGAACATCAACATCTGCCGCAACAACCTCGACGACGTGCGGGAACTGACCGAGATCGCGCACGCGCACCGGATTTCGACCGACTATCACATCAACGAGCCGCCGCTGCACGAGCAGGCGGGCTTCGGGCACCTGAACGACAACCCGACCTACATCCGGCCCGACGACTACGCCCGCGTCGATGCCCTCGTCGACTGGCTCGTCGATCGCCAGCGGTCGGGGTACTCGATGGCGAATTCCGCGGCACGGCTCGCGCAGATGAAGGAGTTCATGCGCGGCGGCCACGCCGAACCGTGGAACTGCCGCGCCGGGCTCAACACGCTGATCATCAGGACCGACGGCACGCTGGCGCCGTGCTTCCCGACCTACAACGCAAACGACGACTGGGGCCGCGTCGGGGCGCCGCATTTCGAGAGGGGCCAGCTCGGCACGATGAAAGCGTCGTGCGAGCTACACTGCTTCTCGACGCTCAACCACATCGTCGGCTACTGCTACAACGACCGGCGCGTCATCGAGCTGCTGCTGAAGCAGGCGCGGCACGGGTTTCAGGGCATTCGCGGCAACGTCGAGTGACCGGTCATGACTTCCGACCGGGAAGGCGAGATCCGGCGGCGCGTCGCTGCTGAGCGCGCGCGGCTCGAGGCGGCGGCCGGCCTCGAACCGGCCGCGCCCCGCCATTTCCGCCGCCCCGCGGAGCGTCCCTTCACCCGCGACGAGCGCGACCGGGTGACCATCCTGTTCGGCGGCCTGACCTGGAAGCACGAGGAGCTGCTGCGCGCGATCTTCGAAGCCGCCGGCTACCGCTGCGACGTGCTGCCCGCGCCCGACGCGGCCGCCTGCCAGATCGGCCGCGAGCACGGCAACGTCGGACAGTGCAACCCGACGTACTTCACGGTCGGCGCGCTCATCCAGTACCTCCGCCGCCTCGAGTCGTCGGGGCTGTCGCGCCAGGAGATCTGCGATCGCTTCGTGTTCTTCACGGCCGGCACCTGCGGACCGTGCCGGTTCGGCATGTACGAAGCCGAGTACCGGCTCGCGCTGCAGAACGCCGGCTTCCGGGGGTTCCGCGTGCTGCTGTTCCAGCAGGATGCGGGCGTGAAGGCGACGACCGGAGAGCCCGGGTTGAAGTTCACGGTCGACTTCGGGATGGGCGCGTTGAACGCGTTCACGCTCGGCGACGTCCTCCACCAGGTCGTGTACTGCATCCGTCCGTACGAGAAGACGCCCGGCCGGACCGACGATGCGATGCGCGAAGCCGTCGCGGGGCTCGCCGGCGTTCTGAGGAACCGCCCGAGCTACGAGATCCTCGATGCGGCGCCCCGGTGGCTCGCGCCGGTCCTTCCGCGAAGCGGAGCGTGGCACGACGTGCCGACCACGCTGGGAAAGATCCGTGAGCACCTGTTCGGCCGCGTGCTGTTCGACGCCATGGCCGGGGCCGCCGCGACGCTGGACGCGGTCGAAATCGACCGCCTGCGCGTGAAGCCGGTCGTCAAGATCACGGGCGAATTCTGGGCCCAGACCACGGAGAGCGCCGGCAATTTCCGGATGTTCGAGTTCCTCGAGGCCGAGGGCGCCGAAGTGCTCGTCGATCCGATCGGCTCGTGGGTGATGTACCTCCTCTTCCAGCAGCGCCTGATTGCCGACATGCGGCGCGGGCTCGATCTGCCGATCGAGGTCGGCGGCCGAATGCTCCGCGCGCGTCTCGGGAGCGAGCTCCGTTACTGGCGCCGGCGGCTGCTGTTCGCGGCCGGCGAGTCGTTCTGGGCGTGGCAGTACCACCGGATTGCCGACGCGCTCGGCGGCCGCGTGCACCGGCTGCCGGATCAGGCGGAGCTGGCGCGGCTGGCCGCGCCGTTCTACAACCCGCTTGCGCGCGGCGGCGAGGGGCATCTGGAAGTCGCAAAGACCGTGTACCACACGGTCCATCGACACTGCCACATGGTGCTCAGCCTGAAGCCGTTCGGCTGCCTGCCGTCCACGCAGTCCGACGGCGCGCAGTCCGCGGTCGTCAGCCGGTTCAAGGACCTCATCTTCCTTCCGATCGAAACGGCCGGCGACGGCGAGGTGCATGCACGGAGCCGCGTGCAGATGGCGCTCACCGACGCGAAAGCCCGCGCGCGCCGCGAGTTCGAGATCTCGCTGGCCGCGACCGGCAAGCGGCTCGAGGACGTTCGCGCCTACGTCGCCGGGCACCGCGAGCTCTCGCGGGCCCTCTATCGAGTGCCGCATTATCCGGGCGTGGTCGGCGGCGCCGCAAACTTCGTGCGCCACGTCAGCGACCTGATGGATCGCGAGCGCCACGCGGGCCGGGCGCTCGTCGGGCGAAAGCCGCTCGAGCAGCCGTCGTGACTGCCAGCGCCGGCCGCTTCCTCGTCGGCATCGACATCGGGTCCACCACGATCAAGGCGGTCGCGATCGTGCCGGATCGCGCCGGAATCGTCTGGGAGGCGTACGAGCGGCACGAGGCGCGGCAGCCGGAAAAGCTGCTCGTCTTCCTGCGCCGGCTCGAGGTCGAGGCAGGGATCGCTCCGTCGAACGCCCGCGTGTTCGTCACCGGATCGGGTGGAAGCTCGCTCGCGCCGCTCATCGGCGGCGCGTTCGTGCAGGAAGTGGTGGCCGTCTCGCTGGCTGTCGAAGCCCTGCACCCGGATGTCCAGTCGGTCGTGGAGCTCGGCGGCCAGGACGCCAAGATCGTCGTCTTCGCCGAAGGGGGCGAGCCGGGTGAGCGCAAGAAGATCGCGTCGATGAACGACAAGTGCGCCGGCGGGACCGGCGCGGTCATCGACAAGATCGCGGCGAAGCTGAACATCCCGCCCGGCGAGGTGGGCCGCCTGCGCTACGCGGGCGTCCGCGTGCACCCGGTCGCCGGCAAGTGCGGCGTGTTCGCCGAAACCGACATCAACAGCCTGCAGAAGCAGGGCGTCCCGATCGAGGAGCTGATGGCGTCGCTGTTCGACGCCATCGTGCTGCAGAACCTCACGGTTCTCGCGCGCGGCAACACTCTGAGGCCGCGCGTGCTGCTGCTCGGCGGCCCGAACACGTTCGTGCGCGGCATGCGCGAAGCCTGGCAGGCGGCCATCCCGGCGACCTGGGCCGAGCGGAAGGTCGCGGTCCCGGACGCCGGCGTGGACGAGCTCGTCTCCGTGCCCGACCGCGCACAATACTTCGCCGCGATCGGCGCCGCAGAGGCAGGACGCCGGGAGGACGCCGACGTGGGGCGGTATCGCGGCACGGCGGCGCTCGAGCGGTACCTGAAGGTCGATCGCGTGCGCGAGAAGGCTGCTTCCGGCATCCCCGGTCTCCGCGGATCCGACGGGGACTTCGCAGCGTTCGTGCGCCGCTACACGCCCGCGCGGTTCGAGCGGCCCGTGTTCCGCTCCGGCACGGCGGTGCGCGCGTTCCTCGGCGTCGACGGCGGCTCGACGTCGACGAAGGCGGTGCTGCTGTCCGAGGACGAGGGCGCCGTGCTCGCCAAGGCGTACCGGCTCTCGCGCGGCAATCCGATCCAGGAGACGATCGAGCTGCTCGGCGATCTCGACCGGCAGGTCGACGCGAGCGGGGGCCGACTCGAGGTGCTCGGCGCCGGCACGACCGGGTACGCCAAGGACATCCTGCGCGACGTGCTCGACGCCGACGTCGCCCTGGTCGAGACCGTCGCGCACGCGCACGCGGCGCGGCGGGCGGTGGCCGATCCGCACGTCATCGTGGACGTCGGCGGCCAGGACATCAAGCTGATCGTCCTGAAGGACGGGCGCGTGAAGGACTTCCGGCTGAACACGCAGTGCTCGGCCGGCAACGGCTCGTTCCTGCAGTCGACGGCCGACGCGCTGGGGATCGATCTCGGGCGGTACGCCGAACGTGCGTTCGCCGCCGACCGCATGCCGGCGTTCGGCTACGGCTGCGCGGTGTTCCTGCAGGCCGACATCGTCAACGCGCAGCGCCAGGGATGGCAGCCGGACGAAATCCTCGCCGGCCTCGCCGCCGTGCTGCCGAAGAACATCTTCTATTACGTCGCCGCCGTCGCGAACCCGGCGCGGCTCGGGACCAGGTTCGTCCTGCAGGGCGGCACGCAGCACAACCTGGCGGTCGTCAAGGCCGAAGTCGACTTCATCCGGGCGGCGTTCCGGGGAAGCGGTATCGAGCCGGAGATCATCGTTCACGAGCATCGGGGCGAATCGGGCGCGATCGGCGCGGCTCTCGAAGCGCGCCGGCTGGTCCAGGGGGGACGGCGGACGACGTTCGTGGGAACGGCGGCCGCGCGGGCGATTGCCTACCGCACGACCTGCGACGAGACCACGCGGTGCGAGTTCTGCAGGAACAGGTGCCTGCGAACATTCGTGGACGTGCGGCTCGCTGGAGGCCCAACTCGCGCGTCTGGCGCGGACGCCGAACCGGCCGCGGAGCGCCGGTTCGTGATCGCCACCTGTGAGAAGGGCGCCGCCCTCGACGCGTCCGGCATGCGCGGCATCGCGGCGGAGCTGCACCGGATCAAGACGGAGAACCCGAACCTGGTGGAGCTCGCGGCGCGCGAAGTCTGGAAACCGCAGCGCCCGCCGAAGGTCGCCGCCTCGGAGCGCCGCCGCGCGTGGACGCGAGCCTCGCGCGACCGGCGTGGCCGGAGCCTGGAGCGGGAGCGGCTGCGCGTCGGGATCCCGCGTGCCCTGAACCTTTACACCTACGCGCCGCTCTTCAGCGCGTACTTCGAGAGCCTGGGCGTCGCGCCCGCCAACATCGTCTACTCCGACTACACGAGCACGGAGCTGTATCGGCACGGCAGCGGGCGCGGCTCGATCGATCCGTGCTTTCCGTCGAAAGTGGCGCTCGCGCACGTGGACAACCTCGTCCGGGTCAAGCACGCGCGGAAGGCGCTCGACTGCATCTTCTTTCCGATGGTCGACGTGCTCGACTCGCCGCTCGCCGGGGTGCGGGCGAGCAACGCCTGCCCGACCGCGTCGGTGACGCCCGAAGCCGTCAAGGCCGCCTTCACGAAGGAAACCGACATCTTCAGCGAGCAGGGCCTTGCGTACCTCGATCCGATCGTGGACCTGTCGGATCGGCGTCTGTTCGCGCGCCAGATGTTCCGCTGCTGGGAGCCGCTGCTCGGCATCACCGAGGCAGAGAGCTGGCGTGCGGCGGAGGCGGGGTACCGGGCGCTCGAGGCGTGCTGGTCGTCACTGCGCGCGCACGCCCGGACCGTCCTCGACGCGCTCGAGCGCGACGGCCGCATCGGCATCGTCGTGCTCGCGCGGCCGTACCATCACGACCCCGGCATCAATCACGAGATCCTGGAGCACCTGCAGCGCCTCGGGTATCCGATTCTGTCACAGCACACGCTGCCGCACGACCCGGACCTGCTGGATCGGCTCTTCGGCGACGAGGTCCGCGCCGGAGTGATCGCGCACCCCCTGGACATCTCGGACGTGTGGAAGAACACGTCGGCGGGGAGCACGAATCTGAAGATCTGGGCGGCGAAGTTCGTGGCGCGCCACCCGAACCTCGTCGCGCTGGAGCTCTCGAGCTTCAAGTGCGGCCACGACGCGCCCGTCTATGCCGTGATCGAGCAGATCGTCGAGTGCTCCGGCACTCCGTTCTTCGCGTTCAAGGACATCGACGAGAACCGGCCGCTCGGGTCGATCAAGATCCGGATCGAGACGATCGACTACTTCCTGCGCGGGTACCGCGAACAGTTCGTGCGCCGCCGGGCCCTGATGGCCGACGTCGAGCAGCGGGTGCGGGAGTACGAGCTGAGCCTGCGCACCCAAGCAGGGCTGATCGCGTCTGCCTCGGCCGCCGCCCCCGCGGACGATCCGGTTCTCGGGCTGTAGCCCGTCAGCGCCCGTCAAGGACGCCCAAAGGTTTTGGTCGTTTGCCGTTCGGAGGCCCACTCTGCTATAAGCTGTTGCACCGCATTTCGCTGACGCCATCTCCCACACGCACACTCACGAGGATCTCAGGTGTCGGACATCGTCGAATCGGGTTCGGAACAGATCGTCTCGGACGACGAGGTGTCCGTCGAGGGGCCCTCATTCCAGGACGAGGCCGGCGCCGCGCGGGGAGAGCGGGAGGGGCTTCCCCGCAACTACCGCATGCGGGCCGATCGCCACTACGTCGAGCAGCTCGTGACACGGGCCGCGGGCCAGCCCGTGCGGATGCTGCCGATCACCGACATCGAGCCGGGTGAGCCGTTCAGGGAGATCGATCTGCGCCCGCTGCTCGAATCGATTCGCACCCACGGCATCGTTCAGCCGCTCCTGGTTCGACGGCAGGGCAGCCGATACGCGATCATCGCCGGGCGCCGGCGGCGTGCAGCGGCGCACCTGCTGCGGCTGTCGACGGTGCCGTGCCTGATTCACGACGTGGACGAGGCGCAGGCCGACGCCCTCTCGGCCGCCGACAACCTGACGGTCAGCGTTGCGCCGCGTCCGGATCGCGCCGACGTGGCGGCCGGCGTCCGGCAGGTCGTCGCGCACCACCTGCACACGATCCGGATCTGCACCGATCTGGTTTCCGCGGGCATGCCGACGACGGCGCGGTCGGTTTTCGATCTGATCAAGGCGCACAGCTGGCGGGCAGCGCGGCTGATCGACGCCCTCGATCTGATCACGAACGTGCCGCCGCCGCCCGGGCGCGATCGTCGCCTCTCGACCATCGTCGACGAAGTCGTCGACGGGTTCAGCGCCGAGAGCCGCCTGAACGACTTCGCCATCCGGGCGCAGATCGCCGACGAGACCTCGTCGAGCGGCCTGAACGATCGCGAGCTGCTGGCGGGCGTGTCGGCAGCGCTGCTGGCGATGCTGCCTGCCATCGAAGCCATGCCGCACGCGTCGATTCTCGTCAGGGTCGCAGCGTCGGATTCGGCGTCGGTTGTGATCGAGGTTTCGCAGTCGGCCGTTCCGGTGCCGATCGAGCTGTCTCATCGCTTCTTCGACGAGGACGCGGTTGCCCTGCGCCCCGGGGGATGGTCCGCGGCGGCCGGCGCGCTCGCGGTCCGGGCTCTCGCGGATCGCTATCGCGGGTCGGCGAGGCTCGACGTCGCCGCGCACGTCGGAAGCTCTCTGCACATCGAGCTGATCCGCCGATCCTGAGCACACGAGCGTTGGCTTCCGCGCGAAGCTCATCCGCGACCGGCAGCTGGACATTCCCCGCGGCTGGATGCGAAAATATCCGTTCCCGCAGACAACCGACAGCCGTGAATTTCACCGCCACCGAAGGTGGCGCCGGAGATGTCTTGATGAGCCGACTGTCCCGACGTCAGTTCGTTGCCTCGCTCGCCGCCGCCGTTCCCGTGATCGCCGCGCCGCGCCGCCTGTTTGCGGCATCGGTCGAGCCGCGGGAGCTGCGATTCTTCAACCTGCACACCGACGAGCGGCTGGCCGTCGAGTACTTCAGCGGCGGCACCTACGTCCCCGACGCTCTGGCCACGGTCAACCACTTCCTGCGCGATTTCCGCACCGGCGACGTCCATGTCATCGACCCCGGCGTACTCGACCTGCTGCACGAGCTCGCGGGAATGACGGAAACGTCGCGGTCGTTCCAGGTGATCTCGGGCTACCGCTCTCCCAAGACGAACGCCATGCTCCGGCATCGCAGCGAAGGAGTCGCGGCCGGCAGCCTGCACATGAAGGGGCAGGCAATCGACATCCGCCTTGCCGACGTCCCGCTTGCCCGTCTGCACGCAGCGGCGCTCGCTGCCCGCCGCGGCGGCGTCGGATACTATCCGGCGTCGAATTTCGTCCACGTGGACACGGGACGCGTGCGGCGCTGGTGAGATTCAGCCGCGAGCGCGGCATCGAGACGGGCATCCTGCCGGTAGATGTCGTCTGCGAACCACGCCGTGCCCTCCTCGGGTGAGACGAGGGCGGTCATATAGAACAGGACGACCTGGAGCGGGCGCGCCAGCTCTACCCGGTGCGACCCTTCGGCGTGCATGGCGTCGAGGACGTCTTCGCGGCTCCATGCCGGCGGGCCGCCCAGGACCCACACTGCCAGGGCGACCGGATCCTCCACTCTCACGCAGCCGTGGCTGAAATCGCGCCGCGCCCGGCTGAACAGCTCACGGGCTGGCGTTCCGTGCATGTAGACACTCTCGTCGTTCGGGAAATCGAACTTGACGAGGCCGAGCGAATTCTTCGGTCCTGGCCGCTGGCGCACGCGGAGGGCGCCGTGCTTCAGCTGCATCAGGTTTTCCGGCGTCGCGGGCACGACCGGCGCGCCGTCGCCCGGACCCGCGACGAGCTCCATGTCCTCCCGCGCGAGGTATCCCGGGTCGCGGCCGAGCCGCGGAACGATTTCCTTCTGCGTGATTGACAACGGCACGTTCCACGCAGGCCTGAAGAGCACCGACCGCATCTCTTCGATCAGCATCGGCGTCTGCGTGTCGAGCGCCCGGCCGACGATCACGCCCATCCCGAGCGTGGGGGCGCCGGCAGGCGGATTCGCATCCCACGCCCACAGCCTGAACATCGGGATGTTGATCGCGATCAGGCGGCGGCCGGCGAGACGCGGGAGCCATCTGAGGCGCTCGAGCGACAGCTCGATCTGATTGACGCGCGCGGACGGGGGAACGGCGAGCGCACGCGCCGTCGCGCGGCCGACGACGCCGTCCGCCGTGAGCCCGTGCCGTCTCTGGAAGTGCCGCACCGCCTCGACCAGCGCGCCCTCGTACGTTTCCGGCACCGCAGAAGCCGCGGCGTCCACAGGGAGATCGCCAAACGCGGCGAGCAGGCGCTGGAGGGCCGGCAGGCCCTTGAACGCGTCGCCCGGACGGAGCGGCTCGGCCGGAAGCGGCGGCGGTTTCAGCGTCGGATTGGAGGCGAGCGCGCGATAGCGGGCCAGCAGCTCGCGCAGCGCGCGGTACTGGATGGATGGCGGCGTCAGCTCCGCCGCCTCCGGAGCGATTCGTCCCCGGGCGAGCGCGCCTTCGAGCAGTGCAACGTAGTCGGGGTGATCCGTCGGCCTCTCGAGGCGGATGCCGAGCGTCGCGGGGTCGATGCGCCCTGCATGGAGATCGTGCAGGTAGCGGAGCGTGCCGAGGCTCAGGGCCACGTCGAAAGCGGCCACGTCGGACGGCGAGGGCGAGCCCTCGAGTGCGGCTGCGCGCTCGACGGTGCGAGAGGCGTCGTAGTCGTCCGGGTCGAGCCCGTCCGTTTCGGCCGAGCACAGCAGGTCGAGCGCTTCACGAGCGACAAGGGTCGGCCGTCCAGCCGCGTCGACCCACCGCGGCGAGCCGTTCGCGTTCGAGTACAGTCGCTGCAGATTCTGATACTCGGACGAGGATGTGCCGGGACCGCTCGGCGCCGCGAACGTGCGGTTGATGAGCGCCGCTGCATCGGCGATCAGCCGCGCATCCGGCGTGGCGATCCGGGTCGGTTGGCCGCCGGCTTCGCGGCACGCCACCGACAGAACGATCACGAGGAGGCCGGCCGCCCGGCGCAAATAGTCCATGGCGGTTCAATCCGGCTCGCGTAGGGTCCTGCCGGCTTTTCGGCATGGAACTGCGCGCGACATCTGTGAGAGCAAGGGGGCTGCCGACAATTTTGAAATCGGCCGCTCTCGATCATCCATGGCACCGTACGTGCTGCCTGCCATGAGTCCCCCGGCGGTTCGTATCGATTCCAGACGTTTCTGCGCGCGGGCGCCCGCCGCGCGTCAGCGGGTCGACGCACGATGTCCCTCGCTCCAGACCGGCCATTCTGCCCGTACTGCGGCGGCCATCTGCGGTCGATACCAAATCGGTGGTTTGGCCGGGGCAGCTTCGTGTGCGATCGGTGCGGCGAATTTCCTGACTTCCACCACCGGCGCGACCTCGATCGCACCGCCGTCGAGCCGCCGCCGCCTACGCCAAGTCTCCCGGAGACGGCCGGTGGCCGGCCGCGCGTCCTGCTCATCGACGATTCCGCGGAGCACCGCGATCTCTATGCGCTGATGCTCGAGCAGACGGTGACCGTGATCACCGCGTCTGGCGGCGAGGACGGGCTGTCGATCGCGACGGCGTCCCCGCCGGATGCGGTGATCGTGGACGTGGTGATGCCGCGCATAAGCGGATGGGAAGTCTGTCGTCGTCTCGGTGCGAATCCGGCGACGGCCAGCGTGCCGGTCATCATCCTCACCGCCTCGGATACCGCCGACGTGCCGGCGCGCGCGCTCGAGGCGGGCGCAGCCGCCGTGCTCACGAAGCCCTGCCCGCCGGAGCGCCTCGTGCTCACCATCGGCGCCGCCATCAGGCGGCAGCGCGCCTGAGCCTTTCCTTATCTTCGCTTCCCGCCATTCCCTCGAAGCCGCTCAAAATGACAAGATAACCGGATGACCAGATATCAAATGTACCTGCGCACCGGCGCGGCGATCGTCGTGCTCCTGTGCGCGCAATCGGCCCTCGCGCAGCCGGACGTCGTCCTGCTCACCGTCGACGCCACGCGCGTGCGCGAACAGATCGTGCGCACGACCGAAACGCTGCCGGTCCGACCCGGACCGCTCACGCTGTACTACCCGAAGTGGATCCCCGGCGAGCACGCGCCGAGCGGCCCGATCGCCAACGTCACGGGCCTGAAGATCACCGCCGCCGGCCGCACGCTCTACTGGCAGCGCGATCTGAAGAACGCGTTCGCGTTCCACGTGGACGTGCCGCAGGGAGCCGACCACGTCGAAGCTTCCTTCGACTACCTCGAACCGGGGGCCGGATCTTACACGGCCGGCGCGTCCGCTACCGACAAGCTGGTCGTCATCAGCTGGAACCAGAACCTGCTCTATCCGCTCGACCGCCCCGCGCAGCAGCAGACATTCGAGGCGAAGCTCGTCGTGCCGTCGGGATGGAAGCTCGGGACGCCGCTGCCGATCGCCAGCCAGTCGGGCGACGCCACGACGTTCAAGCCGGTGTCGTTGAATCGTCTCGTCGACTCGCCCGTGGTGGCCGGCGAGTACTTCCGCGCCGTCGACATCACGCCGCCCGGCGAGCCGATCCACCACGAGATCGACATCGTGGCCGACGCGGAAGAGGACCTCGCGATGAGCCCCCAGGTGAAGCAGGGGATGACGAATCTCGTTGCGGAGGCCGGGAAGCTGTTCGGATCGCGGCACTACCGCGACTACCACTTCCTCCTGACGCTCAGCGATCACGTGGCGCACTTCGGCCTCGAGCACCACGAGTCGAACGACAGCCGCCTGCCCGAGCGCACGCTCCTGACGCCGCACGCGGCCGTAGCGCTCGGCGGGCTGCTCGCGCATGAGTACGCGCACTCGTGGAACGGCAAGTTCCGGCGGCCGGCCGACCTGAGCACGCCGTACTACGACGAGCCCGAGGGAACCGACCTCCTGTGGGTGTACGAAGGGTTCACCGACTTCGCGGGGCCGCTGCTGGCGACGCGCAGCGGGCTGTGGACGGAGGAGGAGTACCACGACTACCTCGCCGGCATCGCGGCCGCGCTGGGCCCCGGGCGTCCCGGGCGGACGTGGCGTCCGCTCGTCGACACGGCCACCGGCGAACCGGTCCTCGGCAGCGGCGGCCGCGCCTGGCAGAACTGGCGCCGCGGCACCGACTACTACGACGAAGGCGATCTGCTCTGGCTCGACGTCGCCACCGTCATCCACGATCAAAGCCACGGCAGCAAGTCAATCGACGACTTCTGTCACCTGTTCCACGGCGGGGCGAACAACGGCCCCGAGCTGAAACCGTACACGTTCGACGACGTCGTACACGCGCTCGGCCAGGTCGTGCCGTACGGCTGGGCGGACTTCCTCCACGAGAAGGTCACGTCGCTCGCGCCCGAGGCGCCGACCGGGGGGATCGAGAACGGCGGGTGGAAAGTGGTGTTCACCGGCGAGCCGCAGAGGACGCAGGGACGCCGGCCGATTCCGGCCGACGAGTACTCGATCGGCCTCGACCTCCGGCCGGATGGCACCGTGCTCGACGTGATCTACAACGGCCCGGCGTTCAAGGCGGGTCTCGCGCCGGGCATGAAGGTGATGGGCGTCGACGGCCGCACGTACACGCACGAACGCCTCGAAGACGCCATCAAGGACAGCCCGAACCGGAAGGGCCCGATCGAGCTGCTGGCGACGAACGACGACTACTACCGCACCTGCCGGATCGACTATCACGGCGGCGAGCGCTACCCGCATCTCGAGCGCGACAACGGCAGACCGGATTATCTCGACGAGCTCGCGAAGCCGCGCGCCATGCCCTGAGCGCGTGTGAGGCGGCCAGCTGGGCCAGCGGATCGCGTCGTACTCATGCCGCGCGGCGGACAGCGGCGGCAATCCGCGATCCGCATTCCCCGTCCCGTCGCCGGACGGCCTGAAGAGCCTCTACCGGCACCAGACAGCGGTAGGGGACGGTCTTTAGACCGTCCCGTCGCCGGACGGCCTGAAGGCCGTCCTCTACCGGCACCAGACAGCGGTAGGGGACGGTCTTTGGACCGTCCCGTCGCCGGGTGGCCTGGGGGCCGTCCCCTACCGGGCCAGGGCCTGGTCGTAGAATTTCGCGAGATCGCTCTTCATCTGCCTGCGCGCCTCGTCGTTCAGGTACACCATGTGGCCCGACTGGTAGTACCCGAACGTGATGTTCTTCTCGAGCGACGGTTCCAGACCCATGTGCGCAAGGGTGTACTCGGTCTCGAAGAAGGGCGTCGCGAAATCGAAGTAGCCGTTCGCCGAGAAGATCTTCAGGTACGGGTTCTTCGACATGGCGATCCGCAGATCCTCGGCGACGTCCGGCATGTCCCAACGGCCGCCGTCCACTCGATGGTGGTCGTCCCAGTTCCGCCCGATCTCGGCGTAGTTGTTGGGTCGGTACAGATCGTCGCGCACGTACTTCAAATCGGTGCGCATGTAGCCGTTGAGCGCGGAGACGAATGCCGTCCCGATCGCGGCGTCGGCGGCATCGAAATCGGGCGATTCGCCGGCTGCGTCGCGGTCGATGCCTCTGAAGCGGGCGTCGAGCCGTCCAATGGTCCGCCGCTCGCTGCGCAGCAGTTCTTTCTCGAACCGGTCGGGGGAAATCCGCAGATTCGCGTTCCGGATCAACGCCTCCGGCATCCCGGTGAAACGATGGAGCTTCGCCACGATCGCGTCGCGATCGGCCGCGCTCAGATGGCTCCCCTGCGCGAGCGCGCGCGCGTAATCGCCGATCGCGAACTGCCGCGCCTCTTCGACGAATGCGGCCAGATCGGCCGGCTTCGATTCGACGCGGTCGTGGTGCCACGCCGCGGCCGCCATCGTCGGAAGATACAGCTCGTACGGCAGATCGACAGCGAACGGGGGCCCGTTGAAGTCGTCGTAGGCGTTCAGGTAGGACGAGAGGAGGACCGCACCGTCGAACGCCATGCCCTTCGTCTGCAGCGCGTTGAGAAGCGCCGCCGCGCGTGTGGTTCCGTACGACTCGCCCAGCAGGAACTTCGGCGAGTTCCAGCGGTCGGTGGCGCCGACGTAGCGCTGGATGAACTGCGCGAACGATTCGACGTCCGGATCCGTGCCGTAGAAGTCCTTCGGCTCGCCCTTGCCTACGATGCGCGAATAACCGGTGCCCATCGCGTCGATGAACACGAGATCGGACTTGTCGAGCAGCGTCTCGGCGTTCTCGGCAACCGCGTAAGGAGCGGGCGGCGTTGCCGCCGCGTTCGTCGTGTGGACTCGCATCGGTCCGAATGAGCCCATGTGCAGCCACATCGTCGACGAGCCCGGCCCCCCGTTGAAGACGAACGTGACCGGCCGCTTCGTCACGTCCGTCACGCCGTCCTCGGTGTAGGCGACGTAGAACATGCGCCCGATCAGTTCATCCTTGTCGTTCGTGAGGTCGATCGTCGCCGCCGTGGCGGTGTAGGGAATGACGCCGCCTCCGACCGACAGACGATGGTGCGTCACCGCGGGCGGCGGCGCGGCCTTTGGTTCTTCCTTCTTCTCGGTCTCGGCCTTCTTCTCAGCCGGACGGGCGGCCGGTTCCTGCAGCGCCCGGGCGAGCGGCGCCGCAGGCATGGTGGCCAGGCCAGAAAGGACGATAAACAGAGCAGGGAGAGATGTGCGCATGCGCTCCTCGATGGCGGATCGGCTGGGGTCAGTGCCGCAGCGGCCGGCTGATTTCACGGGGTTTTCGCGAAAATCGCCTGGATTTGCCCACTTGCTGCCCGCTATGATACATTATGTCGTCTATTGTCCTTTTAAGTCGTACTAAAACCTCTGTTTAGGACGGCCGTCGGGCCGCCACGCGCCGGAGGAGAACCAATGGACCAGACCTCGGTCGCCCCGCCGCTGGTAATCGAAACGAATTGGGACGGGCCGAACGCTTCCGCGCGGTTGAGGACGGCACTCGAACGGGTCAACAAAGAGCTCTGGCTCGTGTTGTCCCTGTTCGTCATCGCCCTGATCCTCAACGTCGTGGCAGCGCAGCGGATGGTGCTCGGGTTCTACACGCTCCCGACAGTCCTGTCCGCGTACCTCTACGGCCGCCGGCACGCGACGCTCACAGCACTGCTCTCCGTTCTGATGGTCGCGCTGCTGTTGTACCTGCAGAACCCGCTGTTCGCACACACCAGCGGCGCCGCGCAGTTCTGGAACAAGTGGCTCGACTTCACGGTCTGGGGCGGCACGCTCATCGTCACCGGCTACGTCGTCGGCACGCTGACGGAGATCAAGGACCGGCAGGTGCAGGAGCTGAGGGAGACCTATCACGGAATCCTGCTGATCCTGCGCCACTTCGTCTCCAAGGACAAGTACACCGAGAACCACAGCTATCGGGTCTCGGTCTACGCCGCGAAGATTGGCGCCGCCCTCGAGCTGAACGCGGACCGCATCGAAGACGTCCGGGCGGCCTCGCTCCTGCACGACATCGGCAAGCTCGAGATCAGCCGGTCGATCCTCTATAAGGCGGCGCGTCTCACGGCCGAGGAATTCAGGGAGATGCAGTCACACGTCGCACGGGGCGTCGGGATACTCGAGCCGGTCGGTGGAAGCCTGCGGCGGATCCTGCCGATCATCCTGGCGCATCACGACAAGTTCGACGGGTCGGGCTACAACCCGACGCACGGGGAAAATATCCCGCTGGAGGCCCGGATCATCTCGGTGGCCGACGTGTACGATTCCCTCACGAGCGACCGGCCGTACCGCCAGGCCATGTCGCCCTACGACGCCAAGGAGATCATCGTCAAGGGATCGGGCACGGAGTTCGATCCGAAGGTCGTCGACGCGTTCGTGGCAGCGTTCCGTGCCGGCCAGATGGAAGTGCCGGCCGTCGTCATCTGACCGACGTTCCCGACTTGCCTCTCCCCGAGGGCCTTCGGCCGCGGTGAAGCACCTCCGGTTCGACCGCGGATCGACTCTGTACAACGCGAGCATCCCCGCTTCCATGTGGTCGTCCACATGGCAAGGGAACATCCCGCTGTCTGGCGTCGGTAGGGGACGGCCTTCAGGCCGTCCCACATCGGGGCCGGCAGCGAACTTGCCAGTCGAATACGGCATGTCCGGCCGACCGCATCGGCTCCCCGCGTTTCCGTATATCGGCTCGCAGCGATATTTCCTCACCTTCTGCGCCTGCAACCGCCGCACCGTGTTCACGACTGACGTCATCGTCACCACGATGCTTGCGCAGATTTCGCAATCCTCCATCCGGCACGCGTTCGCAGTTCTTGCGTACTGCTTCATGCCCGACCACCTGCACCTGCTGCTCGCGGCGACCTCGGATTCGGCTTGCTTGATTCCGTTTGCACACGACGCCAAACAGCGGACCGGGTTCCGGTACAGGCAGATGACGGGCGAAGCGCTCTGGCAGAAGGGCTACTACGAGCACGTCGTGCGGGACGACGAGAAGACGCTGACGATCGCGCGCTACATCTGGGCGAATCCGGTGCGCGCAGGAATCGTGCGGGAGCCCAGGGAGTATGCGTTTGCGGGGTCGCTCGTGTACGGGCGGGAGGAGATGGAGCAGGCGTGGGCGAGCGATGAGCTTCGTCTGTAGGGGACGGCCTTCAGGCCGTCCCGCGGGGACGGTCTGAAGACCGTCCCCTACCGATGAACCGCGTTGGACGGTCTGAAGACCGTCCCCTACCGGGCAACCGGGCTGGACGGTCTGAAGACCGTCCCCTACCGGGCACCCGTGCTGGACGGTCTGAAGACCGTCCCCTACCGGGTCCCTCACTTGCGCGCGGCGGGAGTGAGCATCGTCTCGCGGCGTTCGGCGCCCCGCATGTACACCACCTTGACCGGCTGGCCGATCTTCAGCACCTCGAGCGCGTACGTGTAGTCGTAGATGTTCGCGATCGTCTGGCCGGCGATCTCGATGATGATGTCGCCCTTCTGCAGCCCGGCCTGTTCGGCCGGCCCGCCGCCGATTACGCCTGACAGCAGCAGCCCTTTCGCCTCGGTGGAGTAGTCGGGGATGGTCCCGGTCGTCACGCGCACGCCGGCGCGGCCGCCGCCCGGCTGCATCTTCTGCTCGACCTTCGTGAACTGCGGCGGCTGAGGCAGGTCCTCGACCCGCCGCGTGACCGCGGTCGCGAAGTCGACGATGCGATCGAGGTCAGCGTAGTCGATCTTGTCCGCCGTGTCGGTCGGGCGGTGGTAGTCGACGTGCGTGCCGGTGAAGAACGTCAGGCACGGGACCCCGGCAAGGTTGAAGCTGGCGACGTCGGTCGGCTGATACGGATCCTGCTGGAGCTGTAGATCGAAGCCGGCGGCGACGTTCGCCTGCTCGATGACCCTGGCCCATTCCGGGCTCGTGCCCATCGCCTGGATCGTCAGCTTGTTGTCCTGCATCCGGCCGACCATGTCGAAGTTCAAATACGCCTCGATTTGATCGAGCGGGACCGGCGGGCTCTTGACGAACGCGGTCGACCCGAGCAGGCCCTCTTCCTCGCCCGACCACAGCGTGACGAGCACGTTCCGATGCCGCGGCTGGGTTGCGAGCGTTCCGGCCATGGCGAGCACCGCCGCCGTGCCCGAAGCGTTGTCGTCGGCGCCGAAGTGAATCCGTCCGGCTTCGTCCTTGTGAGCCAGGGAGCTGCCGTGACCGCCGTGCCCCAGGTGATCGTAGTGCGCGCCGATCGCGATCCACGGCTTCTCGACGTCCGTGAGCGGCCCGGTTGCCGGCAGGTACGCGACGATGTTGCGGCCGGTCTGCTTCTCGCGGACCACGTTCGTCACGATGTGTGCCGTCGTGTTCGGGATCGCGAAGCCGGGCACGTGCGGGTTGGCCGTGTCGAGCGCCTTCTGCGCTTCCTCGAGCGTATGGCCGGTCCGCTTGAAGATCGCGTCGGCGAGCGGCATCGTGATGCTCGCCGCGACGATGCCGGAGCCGGAGAGCGCGGTATCGAAGCTCATGGGCACCAGTTCGCCCGCATTGGGCGACCGCGGCCCGGCGACGACGAGCAGGGCCTTCGCGCCATGCTGCCGCGCCAGCATGGCCTTGTACCGAAGATCCGAGTATCGGGCCAGGATGCCGCGCGTCTTCTGATCCGCGTCTTCCGGGAAATACCGGAGGACGAGCACGACCTTGTCCTTGACGTCGAGGCCGGCGTAGCTGTCGTACCCGAAGTCCTGGGAGTCGGGAACGACGATGCCGTAGCCGGCAAACACGATCGGTCCATCGACGGTGCCGTTGTCGGAGAACGACAGCGCCCTCGCGCCGTTCTCGACGCCCGTCGATCCCGCGCTCTGCGTTGCCATGCCGTTGGCACGTTCAGTCTTCGGCTCGAGCCACGACACCTTCACCGACGATCCCCCGTCCTTCATCCCCGCCGTGAAGTCGAACGGCTCGCGGAAGTCGCTCTGACCGGGCAGCGGCTTCGCGCCGATCTTCTGCAGCTCCGAGGCGAGGTAGTCGCCGGCCAGCCGTTCGCCTTCGCTGCCGGCGAGCCGGCCATCGAAGCGCGTGGAGGCCAGCGTCTCGACGTACGGGCGGGTCCTGGACGCCGGCACCTGGGCGGAGGCAATCAGCGGCCCGGCGAGGAGAGCGGCGGCTAGGAGTCGGGATGTGTGTTTCATGGTGGTGACCTGCCAGGGCCCACGGGACCCGGCCTACCGATTGCGGAGCGGCGCGTCGCGGATCGCCTCGAGCGCCTTTTCGTGATTCCATTGCGCGAGGAACAACTGTCCGGCGCCGCTGCCGGAGCGCGTTGACGTCCAGGCGAGCATCGTGCCGTCTGGCGAGGGGACCGGCAGGCCGTCGAAGCCGTCCGTGTAGGTCACGCGCACCGGCTCCTTCGTGCCGGCCGCGTCGACGATGAACAGCTCGAAGTTCTCGAACCCGAGCTTGTTCGACGCGAAGATGATGTACTTCCCGGAGGGATGCATGTAAGGCGCCCAGCTCATCGACTTGAAATCCGTGAGCTGCTTCTGGTCGCTTCCATCCGGGTTCATTGTCCAGATGTCGGCGATGAGCCCCTGCGTGTCGAAGCGGCGCCACACGATTCGCCTGCCGTCCGGTGTGAAGAACGGTCCGCCGTCGTAGCCGGGAGCGTTGGTCAGCCGCCGCTGGTCCGAGCCATCGGCGCGCATGATGTAGATCTCGGCAAAGTAGGCCGGGTTCACCTCGAGCATCTTCTGCTCGGCCGCCGTGAGCGTCCGGTTGTACGCGTCGCGCATCGAGGAGAAGACAATCCACTGGCCGTCGGGCGAGTAGCTGCCTTCCGCGTCGTAGCCGCGCGCGTCGGTCAGCCGAGTCAGCGAGCCGGTCCCTTCCGAGTACGCGTAGATGTCCATCGCCGGGTCGTAGTCCCACGAATATCGCCGTTCTTTGCCGGCGGCGCGAAATGCGAGCTCTTCCTCCTGGAGTTGCTTCGACCGCGGATCGGCGTGCGTCGAGGCGAACTCGATCTGATCGCTGCCGGGGCGAAAGAACGCGCATGTCGTCTTGCCCAGCCCGGGCGAGATCCGCTTCGTTTCGCCGGTCGTGAGATCGAGCGTGTAGATCTGGTAGAAGGGGTTGCCCGGTTCGCGCTCGCTCTGGAAGACCAGGCGCTTGCCGTCCGGCGACCAGTACCCCTCGCCGGACCGTCGTCCGTCGACCGTGAGCCGCCGGATCCGGGTCAGGAAATCGCGTTCCTGATACACGTGCGCCGGCGGTGGCGCCGCCGCCGCGAGCGGCGCGCGGGACGCGGACGGCGAAAGAACGAGGACGGCCAGAATCGCCGTTACGAGGGGGATGCGAGCCGCGGCCATATCGGAATTATCGCAGACGCGAAGGGGTTCCCGGGCGGCGCCGTCGTTCGCTCTGCATCTTCCAAACGGATGCGCAGCAACAGGCCCCTGCGGTAGTCCGTCATCCAGATCGAACCGTGACCCAGCCGCAGCGAGTCGCCTCCAGGTCCTGTCCATTGCCGTGTGACTTCGTTCGTCCGAGCGTCGATACGAGTGAGCGGTGTGCCGAATACCGTGGCCCAGATCGAATTTTCGCCGTAGGCGATATCGCCGCCCCGCCCCGGTATGCCGGCGCGGATCGTCGCGACCACCTTCAAGGCCGCCTCGTCGATTCGAGTAACACTCCCGTCTGCCTGATTCAACGTCCAGACGGCACCGCCTCCCGCCGCGACGAACCGCGGCTGGGGGCCGACGGCGATGGTCTTGACCAACGCGCCAGTCGCAGCGTCGACGGCGGTAACCGTGTTGGATTTCACGGCCGTGATCCAGATTCGTCCGTTGCTGAAGATCGGGTTGTAGGACGCAGCAGGAATCGCAACTCTCTGGCGGACGGCGTTCGTGCCCGGGTCGATTCGATTCAAGGTGCCGACGTCGTCGCTAACCAGCCATACGCTGTCCTCGCTGACTGCAATGCCGCCTTCGGGTCCGGCCGGGCCAACGGCGAGAGTGGTGAGATGCCTGGTCCCGATGTCCACGCGAGCCAGCGAGTCCGTGGAACCGCACAACGGTATCCATACGCTTTCGAGACCAACCGCAAGCCCCGAGCACGCCTCGCCGGGCAACACGATCTTGTCGACGACCGCGTTGGTTCGCGGGTCTATGCGCTGGACCGTGAACGGATGCGTCCCGGCGACCCAGACGGAGTCCGTTCCTATCGCTACCCAGTCTGCGTGCTCGCCAATCCTGAATTGTGCGGAGACCTTCAACGCGCTGAACGGCGCCCGTTCGGGCACGGCCAGCACGCCGACCATCGCCGCCGCGAGAGCGATCCGCAGGAGGATCACCGAGACTTCATCTCCCGGCAGGCTGGCCGGAACCCTTCGCCAGCTCGTCCGCCTTTCTCACATCGTCGTCGAGACCCATCAACTCCCACCGCAGCAGCGACCGCGGCACGTTGCCGTTGCTCCAGAGGTAGTCGTGAAACCGTCGAAGACTGAATCCGGCCCCCTGCTCCAGGCGCCTCTGCGCCAGCATGCGCTCGATCTGCAGCTTGCCGATTTCGTAGGCGATGCCCAGCCCTGGACTGGCGGCGTAATCCGCGGCGTCGGTCTCCGCCGATTTCCTGTCCATCGGCACGGCGACCGCCAGATAGTCCGCAGCCTGCGGAATCGTGAACTGTCCGAGAGCGAGCTTCACGTCTGCTTCGACGCGCAGGGCTCGGAGTCGCGCGAAGTTGTAGATGATCCCGCGCGACCGCGGGCTGTCGTCGAACAGTCCGGCTTGCAGCATCATCTCCTCGGCGCAGAAGCCGAGACCTTCGTTGGCGACGGAGTCGTAGTAGTGTCGCCGGATCGGATCTGGATGTCGTCTGGCCAGCGACAATTGAAAGAAGTGGCCGGGCACGCCTTCGTGGACGCCGGTGGTGCGCGTGTCCTGCGCATAAGCGGCGAAGAAGTAGGGCAGATCGCTCGCGGGCGGCTGGATCCAGCGGGTGCCGTCCTGATCGATGCGCGACGGCCCGGTGAAGTCATCCAGTTCGCCGAAGCCATCGAACGCCGATACGTAATCCGGCGCCAGGCGCAGCGTCCAGTGAGGCAGATCGGCCGGGACGGAGAGAATGTCACGCTCGACCAGGAACCGGCGTATGGCCGCGTCGTCGCGCGCCATGCGGGCAATTTCCTCCTCGGCGCTGGCGGCCATCTTCAACTTCGGCGCACCGAGATCGCGGCTGCTCTCCAGGGCCTCGGCCGTGAGCACGCGCTCCAGATCCTGTCGCGCCAT
>JBLMXQ010000019.1:0-55356 GCA_050257855.1 Betaproteobacteria bacterium
CCGCGGGCCGACCAGGCTCATATCGCCCTTGAGCACGTTCCACAGCTCGGGAAGCTCGTCGAGACTGCTCGCGCGAAGGACTCGGCCCAGCGTCGTGAGCCGCTCGGCGTCGGGAAGCGCATACCCGCGCTCATCGTATCGGTCGGTCATGGACCTGAACTTCAGCATGGTGAACGGGACAGCGTTCAGACCAGGCCGGCGTTGTCTGAACAGGACCGGCGTCCCGAGCGCGAAGCGGATCACCGCGGCCAGCGCCACGAACAGCGGCGCGAGCATCACCAGTGCGGAACCAGCCACCACCACGTCGATCGCCCGCTTGCCGAACCGGCGATACCAGCCGTCGGCGCCCGCGCGAGAGGCCGGGCGATCGAGCACGCTCGCGTAGAGCGACTGCTGCTCGGATACCATCCGCGCGACGTCGAACTCCCTCACGGCCCGTTCCCGGGCCGCCGCGCCGAGAGATCGCCGCAGCCGTGCGTCGCCCGCGATCCGCCGAAGCTCGCCGGCAAGGCCCTCGACATCGCCCGCCGGGTGCAGCAGACCGGTCTGCCCTTCTTCGACGGCGTCGACGATGCCGTAGATGCGCGACGCGACGGCCGGAAGACCGCAGGCGGCCGCTTCGATGATGACCGTGCCGATGCCCTCGCGGTAGCTCGGAAGGCAGAGCACGTCGGCGGCCGCCATGAAGTCCTGGGGCCGATCGGTGAATTCCAGGAACCGAACGCGGTTCACGTGCTGCGCGCACCGGGCGGCCAGAGCCGGCTGCAGTCCTTCCTCGTCGGGACCGACAATCACGAGCCGGACGTCGGGCCGCTCGTCCGCGACCGCGCGGAAGGCATCGGCCAGGTCGAGCACGCCTTTGTCCCGGGTCAGCCGTCCCACGTACAACAGCACGATCTCGGCAGGCCCGATGTTCAGACTCGTCCTCACCGCTTCGCGCACCACCTCATCGGGCCTGAACACCGTCGGGTCGACCCCTTTGACGGATCCTCGTCCGAGGACGACCATTGGAGTCTTCGAACGGACACCCTCTCGAAGGAGGAACTCGCGCTGCGACAGGCTGTCGGCGAGCGTTGTCGTCGCCAGGCAGGCGACGAGGACGTCGCACGCCCGAAGAACCGCGCGGGAGACGCCGCGTCGACTGGCCCACACCTGGCCCGTGAACGTGTGGAGCCGGATCGGAATTCGCGCCAGCCAGGCCGCGGTCATCCCGAGCAGTCCGGCCTTGGGCGTCATCGAGTGGACGGCATCGAACCGATGTTTCCTGAACAGGCGGTACAACGACCAGAGCGCCGCGAGATCGCGCACCGGCGCGATGCGACGCTCGAGACGGACCGGCGCCAGCGTGCATTCGGCGCCGAGCTCCTCCGGCAGGGCCACGTTGGTCGTGTTGGCCACGACGGTGACGTCGTACAGGCGCTGCATGGCGCGCAGATGCGGAGCCAGAAACGCCCGAACTGTCATCTCGCTCGCAACGACCATGCAGATCCGCCGCCTGGTGCCGCGGCGCATGGCGTCGCCACCCGGTGCTCCCGGCTCCCGTTCGGCGCGATTTCCCGTGACTGCCATGTTCACCGTTTCCGCGCGACCCAGATGCACGCGCTGCCACAGTCGCGAAGCACCGGCACGTAATCCATCCCGAACGCCAGGGCGGGGCTCACCGTGTGAGGGATGCGCCAGCCACCGTACCGTTCGAACGTCGCCAGGGCGCCGTAGGGACGAATCTGCAGCACGTCGAAGCCAAGCGTCGCGAGCAGCCCGGCCATGCCGGACGGCGTGAACGCGTATTGATAGAACGCCGACGACTTCGGCCCGCTCCCGGCGGAAAGCCGGGAGGCGTGCCGCTCGAGCCACCGGTTGAAGCACGGCGTCGACACGACAGCGATGCCGCCCGGACGAAGAACGCGATGCGCTTCGACGAGCGCGTCGACGGGCCCTTCCTCGAAGTGCTCGCACACGCCAGGCGAATACACTGCGTCGAAGGCGTCGTCGGGGAACGGCAGCCGGCGTACGTCGGCGACGTGCCACGGAATCCACGAGAACTGTCGGCGAAGCCGTTCGATCGTCGGCCCGGACCAGTCCAGGCCCTCGGCCCGATAACCAAGCGCATCGACGGCGACGGTGAAGTGGCCGAGACCGCAGCCCGCCTCGAGCGTCCTCGCTCCGGCCGCAACCCAGCGCGTGAAGGTCGAACGCAGCTGATGCGGCAGGTGTCCGCGCCTCTCTCGTTCGTACGAGACGCCAGACATCGCTTCCCAGCGTGCCGTCCAGTACGCCGCGTCCGGCGTCCTGCCGTAGTATTTCAGCCGCGGGCCGGTGGACGGATCGTGGTCGACGACGATGTGCTCACGCACAGGCCGCCTCCCACGCGTCGTTCTCGGACGCCTTCCGCAGGGCCAGCAGGAACGCCTTGCGGATCGGCGCCTGCAGGCGCTCGTGATGCGCACGCGCCGCCTGCCGATTCCTTTCGCCCAGGGCGGCCCGGAGATCGTCGCGCGCCATCAGCTCACGAATCTTCCGCGCGAGGGCAGCTGCATCCCTCGCCGGAACCAGGCACTCCGCAGGGAGCAGCTCGGGAACCCCCCCGACGTCGGTGGCCACGGCCGGAAGGCCTCGCGCCATCGCCTCGAGAAGGGCGCGCGGCAGGCCTTCGGTCAGAGACGGCAGCACGAACAGCTGCGAGGCATCCAGCGCGGCGCGCACGCCGGTCCGATCGAGCTGCCCGAGGAAGTCGACGTGTGAATCGATTCCAAGGGCGCGAGCCTGCGCCTCGAAGACCGGCAGCAGGCTGCCCGAGCCGACGATGCGCAGCCGGACGGGCACCTCGTCGCGGCGCAGCTCCCGAACCGCCTCGAGCAGGACCGTCGTGCCCTTGTACGGCTGATCCAGCGCTGCGACGGTCACCAGCCTGAACGGGCCGGATCCGGCGAACTCGCGCGGCCGTTCCGGTTCGAACGCGGCATCGTCGAGCGCGGCATCCGATGCGGCGAAGGCCTGCCCCAGCGTCGGATATTTCCGCTGGAGGACGCGCTCCGTGACGAACATGACGGCGGCGGCGTGGCGTGACAGGTGCGCCTGTCCGGCTGTCGCGGCGATCCGGACGGCCGATCGCAGCGGATGATGAAACGCCCCGGACGCAAACACCTGATCCGGATCGCCCACGATCTCCGCGCCGTACGGGCGCCGCCGCGCCAGTGCCGTTCTCGCGGCGAGCTGGGCGATGGGCGAAGGCGAACGGACGATGATCGCCGGACCCGCGGCGACGGCTCGTGCCAGCACCCGACGAAGAATTCGACTGCTCCGCAGCAATCCACCGAGGCCCGAGTACGGCGGCAGCGCACAGAACGCGACCTGTGGTCCGGACGCCGGCACCAGTCCGGCCGACGGCTGCACGGCGTCGACGATCCGCGCGGCGACGAGCACCGACGAGAACACCTCGAGATATCGATTCCAGAGCGCGCTGCCGCAGGCGGCCGGCGCCCAGATCGCCCCGTCGGCGGTGCGTTCAAACCTCGCTTCGGATGTAATGAGCACGCGCATACGGCCTGTCGAGGACCGATCCGACGACGTGGCGGGCAGCGGCGACGACGACCGCGATGACGATGCCCACGGCACATTGAGCCGGAACGGAGACGAACGAGTTGCGGACGTTCACGAGCAACGGTACGTAGACGGCGGCGATCAGCAGAATCGCGGCACGGACGTCGTGGACCGCGTCGATACCGCCGACGATCATGCCGAACAGTCCGAGCACGATCACGACGCCGAGCGGTCCGAAATTCCTGTAGGCTTCGGCAACGGGCGAGAACCCGATCGCGCCGACGCGGTCGAGGACGAGAACGTTCATCAGCCGCAGATCGTCGTCTGCAGCTTCGGACCTGACGCCCGGCACCAGCCGTTTCGCGGCCCTCTCGAAGGGCGCCCAGTACGTGGCGCCCTCGTCGTACGGATCCCCTTCCGCGTGCCAGCGGACCACTTCCTCGACGGGGTGCAGCGATCCGCCCATCTCGACGAGCGCGTCGAGTCCGGGCGCGGCCAGAACCGCATCGGGCAGCGCGCGCAGGCCCGATTCCCGCACGTCGCGAATGACCGGAATGACGAGCAGGAGGGCCAGACCAAACGCGACGGCCTTCACCGGCGTCAGCGCCCGTCCGCGTCGCGCGAGTGCGACGAGCGCGGCGACCGTCGGGAACATGATTTCGCTGCGGAGGCCGAGCGGGAGCCCGACGAGCGAGAAGCACCCGAATGCGATCAGCACTGCCGTGCGATACCACGCGCGCCTGCCCGTGACCGCCATCACGATGCCGCAGCCGAGAACGGCCCACACGACCCCGAGCGTCGTTCCGAAATCGCCCGTCGTCTGCAGGTAGTCTTCGTACGAGGAGAAGAATCCCGTCACCCCGCCCGTGGACAGGACGATCCCGCACCAGACCGCGAGCGCTCCGAACACCAGGGTCGAGCCGACGAAGCCGTACGCGTGAGCCGTCTCGCCACGAGGGTCGGACCGATCGCGCAACGGGAGTCGAGAACGCAGCGCGAAGACCAGACACGCCCCGGATGCGAAGGCGAGGCATCCGGCGAGCGCGAGGATCGCGGCCTCGGCGGCAAACGGACCGAGAGCCCAGGGTTCGTCCCACGGAGAGAGATCGACCGGCGCGAGGTAGCCGCTGGCCAGCGCGACGACCAGGCCGAAGTGGAAGCACCAGAATACCGCCATGTACGCGCCCGTCGCGCTCCAGATGCCCGCGACCGCGATCAGCGAGGCCGTCACGACGAGCGACGCCGCGCCAATCCAGGCGAACTGCGGCATGGGATCGACGCCGCCGCGCGACGAAGACGCCGCCGCCACGACGGCGAGGATCGCGGCCGCGCAGGCGTAGATGACGACGAACGACCTCGCTGCTCTCGGCTCAGGCGATCGCATGCGAGCGGCTCCACAGTTCGAAATGCGCTTCGGCCGAGCGGGCGAACGAGAACGGGCTTCCGGCGAGCCACTCGGCCGCGTCCCCCGCGTTGCATGCCCCTCGCGCGAGAGCATCCGCGGCCGCCGCCGCCCACCGCTCGTCGTCATCTTCGAGCGACAGGACGTTCAGCTGGGGAACGTAGCGGGCAATCTCGCGGGTGCCCGGCAGGTCCGAGACCACCGCTGGTGTGCCGGCCGCGCACGCCTCGAGCACGGCGCACGGCAGACCTTCCCAGAGCGACGGGAGAATCATCACGTCTGCGCCGGAAATCCAGTGCAGCGGTTCCTCGACCTCGCCGAGGAACCGTACTCGATCGGCGAGCCCCACCTCGGCGGCCGCCTGCCGGATCTTCCCGCCGTAGTCGCCGAGTTCCCTGCCGATCAGCAGGAGCTGGGCGTCGGGAACCGTGTCCACGAGATGGCGGAGAACGCCGATGAGCCGCAGCTGGTTCTTCAGCGGCTGGATGGACCCGACGTTGACGATCGTGGGCCTTTCCGGGCGCAGCGCCCTGGCCGAGGGCAGCCGGTCGACCCGGATGCCGCTGTAGATGACACGACACCGCGGATCGGACTGCCAGCGGTCCCGCCAGGCGGCCTTCATCGTACCCTCGCCAACCGCGACGATGTCGGTCGCGCTGCGGTCGAGCAGCGCACGGCAGATCGCGAGCTGCGCCCGCCGGCCGAGGGTATCGGCGCGATCGTTGACGATGGCCGTGTGAAGATGCGCGACGCGGCCTCGGACGCCTGCGAGTCGCGCCAGCGTCAGGATGACGCCCGAGAAGTAATGCACGTGCGAGTGGACGACGTGGTACCGGCGTTCGCGGAGCAGGCGGTGGAACGCGCGCGGAAACCGGGCGTCGAGGCGGCACTTGAGAACGTCGCCGCCAGCGGCCCTGACGCGATCGTCGAGGATGCCGTCGAGTCCGGTCAGCACGAGGAAATCCGTGCGCACCCGGTCCGGCGGAAATGCCTCGGCGAGCTCGACCGACCGGAGCTCGGCGCCGCCGCGTTCGAGACGGCCGAAGACGTTCAGGACGCGCAGCACCCGCGATTGCGTGCTCATTGCCGCACACCGCCCGCGAAGGCGTCCGCGACCACGACCGGCACGGCCCCCGACAGGCTCTTGAAGTCCCGCAGCGTCAGGACTCCGTAGGCGGACAGCTCGACGACCGCTCCCGCGACGAGCGCCCAGGCTGCTCCGACGAGCCCGTACCGGCTGACGAGCGGTCCGGTGCACGACGCCACCACGACCAGCGAAGTCGCCGTGATGACGACCTGCGCGCCGAACCGGTGGCGCGCCGTCGTCCCGGTGCCGAGAAAGACCGACGCGAACGTCACGACCGTGGCGACCACGAGCCACAGCAGCACGCCGGTGTATTCCGCGTACTCCCGGCCGTAGACGACGATCAGCGCCTCCCGGCCGAACGCGATCGTGGCGGCCACCGCCAGGGCGCCCAGGACGATGGTTCCCGCGACGAGGCCGCCCAGGCGCGTGCGATAGCGGGCATCGGACTTCCTGACGTCTATGGCGAGCAGCGGAAGCGCCGCCTGGGACGTCGCGTTGACGACGAGATGGCCGGCGAGCGTGATGTACGAAATCGCCGCGAATTTCGCCAGCATGGCCGTGCCGAGACAGGACGCGATGACGTACCGCGGAACGTTCGCCTGCACGCTGCCGATTGCCGAGCTCAAGCCGAGCGGCAGCGCCATCACGATCAGCCGCCACGCTGACGCCAGCGAGCGGCGCGCCGATGCGCGACGGAGGGATTCCGACTCCCCGACCGCACAGAGGCGTGCCGTCCTCGGCAGATCCCATGCGGCGAGCGCGAGGGCCGAGCCCGTTGCGTACGCCGCCGTGGCCATGACGAGCGAGGAGCGGAGTGCGAGCACGAGGGCGACGAGGCCGACGCTGAGCAGACCGTTGGCCGACCGGCCAATCGCCGCGCTGCGCATGTCCAGCTCGCGCTGAAACAGCCCGTGGCAGGCGTCGGAGATGGCGTCACAGGCCCGGCCGAGCGTCATGATGGCCAGAACCTCGAACGATCCCACGCGTGACGACACGTACGCGCCGATTCCGAGCGACGCCGACACGGCGGCGACAGTCGTCAGCAGGCGGGCGTTCAGGTAGTCGGTGAAACCGCGAGGCGACTCGATCCCGGTCGCGAGAAGGTTTCTGAGCCGCACGTTCGCGAGCACGAAGATGGGTCCGGTGATCGCGGTCGCGTACGCGAAGGCCCCCGCCTCGTCGGCCGTCAGCCGCTTCACCAGCAGGACGAACACGGCCCACTGACAGCCCGCATACACGCTGTTTCCGACGAAGGCCCACGCCGTGTTCCTCCTCATCGGCACACAGCCCGGCGGGCGCTACCGCGCCGCCTGGTAGTACTGGACGTACTCGCGTTTGTAGTAGCCGGAGTAGTAATACGCGTTTCGCTCGAGCTCCACGCGATTCAGCACGGCGCCGAGGAAGCGCGGGTGCGCGTTCTCCAGCTGCTGCAGCGCGACCTTCGCCGCCTGCCGGCTGGTCATCTCGGCTCCGACGACGAACACCACCCCGGTCGCAACCGACGCCAGCACGGCGGCGTCCGTGACCGCGAGCGCCGGCGGCGAGTCGATGACGACCGAATCGAAGTGGTCGCGGAGCGATCGGATGAATTCCCTGAAGCGCTGCGAACCGAGCAGCTCGGCGGGATTCGGGGGCACCCGGCCGGAGGTCAACAGCCAGAGTCCGAGCACGCTGCTCTTGCGGATGCACACGCTCGGCGCCGCATGGCCGACCATCAGATTCGAGAGGCCCGGCTCCTGTTTCTGATTGAACGCTTCGTGCACGCGCGGACAGCGCATGTCGGCGTCGATGAGCAACACCCGCTGTCCGGCCTGCGCCAGCCCGATGGCCAGGTTGGCGGCAATCAGCGTCTTGCCTTCGCCGGGCCCGGTGCTGGTGATGACCAGCGTGCGGGCGCCTTCTTCGGCGGACGAGAACAGCACGTTGGTCCGGACTGCCCGGATTGCCTCGGCAAAACCCGACGGGACGCCGGTGCTGATGAGCGGTGCGGCGCCCTTCCAGGTTCCGGGCAGAATGGCCGGCACCATCCCCAGCGGCGACAGGCCGAGATGGGTCCTGATTTCGTCGGGGGTCTTGATCCGGCTGTCGACGTACTCGAAGAAGAATGCGAGGCCAACGGCGAGGACCCCGCCGCCGAACAGCGCGAGCGTCAGGTTCAGCAGCTTGTTCGGCGACTTGGGCGCGCGCGGCCGCTCGGCGGCGTCCACGACGCGGATGTTGCTCGTCTTGAGCTCCTGGCTGAGGCCGGTCTCCTTCGCGCGCTGAAGGAGGCTCTCGTAGATCTGCTTGCTGCTCTGCACGTCCCGCTCGAGCACGCTGTAGTCGATGGCCTTCCGGTTCATCGACATCGCTTCGGTCTTCTGCTGCTCGAGGGCCTTGCTCAGGCTGTCCTCCTTGGCGACCGCCGCGAGGTACTCGTTGCGGACCGACTGCACCACCTTGGCGACCTCGGCGTCCAGCTTCGCCTGCGCGAGCTGGATCGCGGTCCGGACCTTGATGATCTCCGGGTGCTTGTCGCCGAACTTCTCCGACAGCTGGCTCAGCTGGCTCTGGAGCTGCGCCAGTTCGGCCTTCTGCTGCTGGACGTAGGTATTCGACAGGATCGCGGGAAAGGTGTCGATCGCCCCGTTCCTGCCGCCGAGCGACTGCAGCTGGTTGTACAGCGCCTGCTTCTGGAACCGCTCGGTCTTCGCCTGAGTGACGGCGGCATTCAGATCGGACAGCTTCTGGACGACGATGTTCTCTCGATCCTCGAGCGAGATGGCGTCGTTCTGCTCGCGATACCGCTGCAGGGCGGCTTCGGCGGCCTCCACCTGGCGCCGCTGCTCCGCCAGCCGGTCGCTCAACCAGTCGGTGGCATCCTTCGAGGCGAGGAACTTGTACTCGAGGTTCTGATTGATATAGCTCTTCGCGATGGCGGTCGCGATGCGCATCGCGAGGTCGGGATCCGGGAGGCGGTACTTCACGTCGACCAGGCGGCTGCTGCGAATCGGCGAAACCGTCAGGTTCGCGAGGAAGTGGTCGATGACGCGTGACTGCTCCGCCGTCTCGCCCGCGTCGTGCTGATCGGCCGCGGGCTTCCCGCCGAAGAGTCTCGAGATGACGCTCGGGTGCGGCTGCCCCCCGAAGTGCGGGCTGTCCCACAGGTGAAGCGCGTCGATCGTCTTCCGCGCGAGCTCCCGGCTCTGAAGGATGTTGTACTGCGTCTGGTAGTAGTCCGCCTTCGTTCGCTGTTCGTCGACGACTTCGGTGATGTTGATGACGTTCGGGCCCTCCGCCTCGATGAGCAGACGGGCCTTGGCCTCGTAGATGGGAGTGGCGGTGAACGTATAGGTCGCCACGGCGGCCAGAACGATCAGGAACGCCGTGCCGGCCGTCCAGCGACGCTTGTGGAGGATCCGCACGTAGTCCAGCAGGTGGCCGCCGTCGGGCTGTCCTTCGCTCTGGAGCACGGGTGCCGGGGCCGGCGCAGCCGCGGAGGTGGCAGCAAGACGGAGATGCCCCTGCGACTCCGGCTGCTGCCCGACGGGTTCGTCGTGGGTCTGCATGTGGTCTCTCGACTCCAGCCGAGGTCAGAAGTACCGTTGCGGTACGACGATCGTGTCCTCGGGACGAACCACGTCCGTCAGCTTCACCTTGATCTGAGTCTTCACCCCGTTCACGATGCGCATCACGTGAATGCGATTCATCGCGCCGTGGTCCGTCACGCCGCCCGCGAGCGACAGCGCCTGGAGCACCGTGGTGTTCTTCTGAACCGGGTAGCCGCCCGGATTCCTGACCTCGCCGAAGACGTACACGAGCTCGGCGCGCGGCACGAAGATCGTGTCTCCGTCCCGCAGTTCGATGTTCTGCGACAGCGATCCGGTCTCGAGATCCTTGATGCTGGCGCGGAACACCTCCGTGGCCGCGTCCCGGCCGGGAATCGCCGGTCCGCTGCGGCCGCCGTTCTGCGCCGCCCGCACGATGGACACGTCGCCGGAGGCGGTCGGAAGCGTCGAACCGGCGCGCGCCAGCGCCTCGATGAGCGTCATGCCGCCGGTCAGCGCGACGGGGCCGGGCTGCCGCACTTCGCCCATCACGTAGACGCGCTGGCTCCGGTACTCGTCCACCGACACGGTGACCTGCGGGTTGCGGAAGTACCCGTCCGCCAGACGGCCCTTGAGCTCGCGCTCGAAGCCGCGCAAGGTCAGCGACCCGGCCTTGACGCGCCCGATCAGCGGAAAGGTGAACGTACCGTCCGCTTCGACTGTGTACTTGCCTCCCAGATCCGGCTCGTCGAACACCTGGATGAGCAGGACATCCTGGGGGCCAATCACGTAATCAGGCGGCGGTTCGGCCGACAGGCGGCCCGCCGGAGCCGTCGACAGCAGGGCCAGCGCGAGGAGGAAGGCGGAAGCTCGCATGGTCAGAATCCGAGGGTCATGGTGCTGCCGAAGCGCAGGTTGTTGTAGTTGCGGAACAGGACTGTCGTCGACTCGCGATTCCAGTAGGACGCGCCGAATGCCACGCGTCCTTCCCGGCCGACGCGATACCCGACGCTGGCCGTGTAGTTCCACGTGACGTCGATCCGCTGGCGGCCGCCAGGAATCGCCGGATCGCCCGCCGCCAGGGCCGGGTCGGGCTCCAGCAGGTCCCTGTATGCGTACGCGTGCCGGTCGGCGGACACGAGCGCATCGAACCGGCGGCCGAGCGCGCGGCGGACGGACACGCCGACCGAGTCGTCCACGAAGAACGGCTGCAGCTCGTCGTACGAGTAGGTGAGGTCGCGGCTCGAGCTCACGGCGAACGTGGTCGCGCCGAGCAGCGTGTAGGACAGCCCGAGCTCCGCGACCAGCCCCTTGAAACTCGGGAGCACCGCAGGGTCGGACGGCGTGAACTCGCGATACCCGACGTACGCGCTGCCGCTGATCAACGCCTCCGGCCGGAACTCGACGCCGGGCATCACTCGAAAGCTGTCGGAATCGCGGCCCGGCGACAGCAAGAACCGGTCCCGGAGCCGATCGTACCGCACCGCGATGCTCGTGAGCGGCGTGAGCCGGTACCGCGTCTTGACCTCGAGGGCGTCCGTCACCCGGTTGAGCGTTCTCTGCAGGCTCGTGTTGTCGTACTCGGCGGCGGCGTCGTACCGCGTGGTGAACTGATGCCCCGCCACCAGCACCGAGATCTCGGGCGTGACGGCGACATCGGCGCCGGCCGTGAGCGCCTCCTCGCGGTGGCGGGCCCGCACGTCGATCTCCTGGTTGGGCCGCTGCCGCGTGTTCACGTAGTCCCGCTCGCCGAACAGGGTAATCCGCCCGACGAAGACCCGCCCGCGCACGTCGAGCCGCGGGTCGATCGATCGTTCGCCCGCGTACTTCTGGTACCAGACGAGATCCGCCGCGGTGGTCGCCTGAAAGAGAGCGCGCTTCCCGACGGGCAGCGAGAGATCGGCTTTTGGAAACAGCGTGAACGTGAAGTCCGACTGCTGTTGATCGCCGTAAGTGTTGAAGACGTTGTTGTCGATCCCGAACTCTTTGAGCTGCAGCGTCGGCTGCGCGTACAGCGGCCCGACATGCAGCCGGCTCTCCTGACGGACTTCATCGATCGGCGACGGTTGGTCGGACTGCGCGGCAGTCGCAGCCGGCATCGCCAGGGCGACCAGGAGGGCACCAATTCTCGTCGCGTCCCGCTTCGCACGTCTGCACATAACCGCATCCGCCTCTTCCCCATTTGCGGCGCAACGGTTCAGCTTCGCGCCTCTGCGAGGTTCGGAATGCGAAGACGCATGCCGTCCTGCGAACGGTTTATCGAGTTGGCGAGACCGCGTCTTTAGAGGGCCCGGGACGCGGGCTACCTCCCGAGCTCCCTCTTGACGGTGAATCGCCCCGAGCCGTCGGGGTGCGACTCGATGGACGTGAGGACCGATCCCTGGTAGGTGAGGCGGCGATCCGGCTTCCCGTCGCCGTCCTCGTCGAACGCGACGGTCTCGAGCGCGCCGTCGCGGTAGGTTTCCCACTTGTGGGGTTTGCCGTCGCCGATCGTGTCCTGCTCCACGCGAAGGAGGACGCCGCCGCCATCGGGCCCAGCCTTCGATCGATCGTAGTACTCCCACCGGTCGATCCTGTGCTCGTCGTGGGTCGACGACATCTCGACCCGTTCGATGGAGGCATTTTCGCCCGGGGACACCCACGCATCGGGACGGCCGTCGTCCTTCGTGGAGTACCCGACTTTCACGAGCGCCCCGTGACGATCGTACTCTTCCCATCGATCGATCTTGCCGTCCCCGTTCCGATCGATCCGCGTCCGCAGCGGCCTCGTGCCATCCATGTCGGTCCATATGTCCGGCCGGCCGTCATGGTCGGAATCGTAGGCGAGCTCCGTGAGCTTCCCCGTGGCCTTGTCGTAGGTCGGGTGGACGGCCGCCGTGGGGCCGTCGCGGTCGGTGTAGGCCCAGGCCGAGAGCCCGAGAATGGCCACTCCGGCGAGAATCGCCGTGATCACGCGCTGATCGTGGTTTCGACGCACGCTTTCCCGTTCTTATCGGCCGCAGGGCGAGGGGAGCGCAGCGTCGGCCAGCGGGCGCGGAGAGGGAGCCCGCACCTGTAGAATGGGCGCGCGAGGGAGCCACAACAGGATGAACCACCTTGCCACGACGGTGCTCTTGATCTCGGCGTCGGCGTTCGGCATCGCGGGCGGACGGGCGGCCGGGAAACAGGCTCCACCGCGCCTGTCCGCGAACGCCGTCAACCTCCGGGAGCACGGCGCCAGGGGAAACGGATCGACGGACGACACGGCCGCCGTCGTGAGCGCCTTCGGGACCGTGTGCGCTTCCGGCGGCGGAACGATTGACATCCCGGCCGGTACCTACATCATCGATCCCGCTTCGTCAGCGATACCGATCTGCAGCAACCTGCTCGTTCGCGGCCCCGGGACCCTGAAGGTGAAGCCGGATGCCGGGAACTATCGCTGTATCTTCGCTCCGAGCCCGGCGACAGCCGCGGTGAACGATACGACCTTCACAGGCATCACGGTCGACCAGAATGCCTACCGCAACACGACCGCGATCATCGACGCCGCCAACACGGGAAGCCTTCAGCTCGTGTGGCAGATCTTCGCCGGCACGAACCTCCATTTCGAGGACATGCACCTGTACGTCAGCGGCGTGGATCCGATTGACGTGAACGGCCCGGCCGTGTCGGGCGTGTACGTCGAACACAACCACATCGTGTTCCAGAAGCGGCGCGAGCAGGCGCCCTTCGACAACAGCTCCGTCTACATCGACGGCGACAATTTTCACGTGACCGACAACACGTTCGTGTCGACGCCATCCGATCTGGCGCGCACGGCGATCGAAATCCACAGCGGATCCGGATCGGTCGCGGGCAATACGATCGACCACTACTCCGCCGGCATGAACCTCGTGGACCTCCACGGAGCCTCGGCCATCGGAAACAACGTCCGGAACGCGAGCTACGGCATCTCGCTGTGGTCCACGAAGACGATGGACTCGATGACGGTTTCGGGCAATACCATCGCCGTCGCGCAGGCCACGCGCAACACGCCGAGCGCCTGGGGGATAGCTACGTCCTACAACGCCGGCATCAACGGAGATTTCGCGAACCTTCAGATCTCCGGGAACGTGGTGACCTTCGAGCGCGAACTCGCGTCTCGAACGATCAGCAACCACGTGAACTACGGAATCGGCCTTCAGGCTCTCGGGAACGTCTCGAACGTGCTCATCCTGGGAAACGAGATCATCCAGCCCCCGGTGAGAGGCATCACGGTCGGCGTGGCCGACGCACGCTACACGACGTCACGCGTGTCGGTGCGGGACAATCGGATCGTCGACGCGGGATCGAACGCGTCGTCCGGTACGTCGAACTACTCCGCCGGCATCGCCGTACAAGGGAACCTTTCGTCGGTCGACGTTCTCCGGAACCGTCTGGACTTCCTGTCGAGCCCGTTCGTCGGCCACTACAGCTACTGGTCCCTGGAGGCGGGATTCACGTTCCGGAACGTCGTGGTGGCCGAGAACTACGTCACCGCGGTTGACGGGTCCCCCGCGAACGGGCTGACCGCGTCGGTGAGGCAGGCTGTTCCGCCCCAGTGAAGCGCCTTCCCGGGCGCCGCATCCCGGAGCCATCGCGGGTCGGACCTATCGGGACGCGAAGCACGCTCCGTCGCCTGACATCGAAGTCATCGGTTGGTCACACCTCCGACACGCGTCCGTCAAGCCGGCCTGCCACTGTAGCAGGCGGCGTCGACAACCGGCGCTCACAACGAATCGGAGGGATCTCGATGTTGCAGATGAAACAGCAGGCGTTCTCGTGCGCACTGGCCGCCGCTCTGGCGCTCGTCTGGGGCAGCTTCACCGCCCATGCCGACCGCGGGCAGGACGACCGCGGCGATGCGCGCGACGGACGAGTGCGGAAAGTCTTCGTCGTCGCGCTGGAGAACCACAACTGGACCCAGCCGTCCACCACGACAAAACCGGAACAGGTCTTCCGCAATCCGGCCGCCCCGTTCATCAACAGCCTGGTCGACGGCACGTCCGGCATCAGCCACGAGGTCGCGTTCGCCGACAACTACATCAACGCGGCCCCTGGCGTCCACCCGTCGGAGCCCAACTACATCTGGGCCGAGGCGGGCGACAACCTCGGCGTGTTCAACGACCACAATCCCTATCATGCGGACTGCTCCCCCGACACGGTCCAGAGTACCGATCAACACCTGAGCGCCTTCCTGACGAAAGCGGGCAGGACGTGGCGGTCGTACCAGGAGGACACCGATGTGGACGCCACGAACGTCGCTCTGCCGAAGAGCGCGTGGACCGTTCCGCTGTTCAGCGTGAGCGGCCTGTTCACGGCTCCGGGGCTCAACGCCTCCAACTACACGGCACAATTCAACTACGCGTCCAAGCACAACCCGATGGTGTTCTTCACCGACACCAACGGCGGGTGCAATACGACCACCTCCAATCCGCTGCGCCTGCAGTATGCCCCGCTGCAGCAGCTGGCGCTCGATCTCCAGAGTGGCGACGTGGCCGACTACAACTGGATCACGCCGAACCAGGACAACGACATGCACAACACGCTCGACACCGGGTACGGGCAGTTCCCCAGCACCGACGACGGCGCCAGGATCGCGCAGGCGGACAACTTCCTGGCGCGGATCGTGCCCCTGATCATGGCGTCGGACGCCTACAGGCATGGCGGCGCGATCGTGCTGTGGTGGGACGAGAGCGAAGGCGGCGACACTTCCGCGTTCACGCTGCCGTTCATCGTCATCTCACGGGACGCGCACCCGAACGTGGGCGGCAGACCGTTCGCGAGCAGCGTCGAACTGTCCCACTCGTCCACCCTGCGTACGCTGCAGGAAATCTTCGACGTCGACCCCTCGTCGGGCTTCCCGTGGCTGGGCGCGGCGGCGACGGCGAACGACCTGTCTTCGCTCTTCAGGCCGGGAACGATCAGGTAGCGCGGCGGGAGCCCGAGCAGAAGAGAGGACATCTTCTGCTCGGGCCCGTTCGAGTGCTGCCTTACTGACAGCGGGTGCCGATCGGCCGCGGATTGGGCAGCCCGGGATCGCCTTCGAGACAGGGAATCGCGCTCAAGTATTCGTAGATGGCGCGAATGTCATGGTCGGTCATGTTGTGGAACGTCGGCCAGGGCATCACCTGGAGGAAGGGCCCGAACTGCGGATGCGCCTGGTCCGGATCGATGCCCGTGCGGATGATGCCGAGGAACTCCTCGTACGAGGCACCGCCTTCTGGAAGCCCCGTCTTGTCGGGCGTCAGGTTGCGTGGGATGAAGAACGGACCGAACAACTGGGTGCCGCCGGCGAGATAGGCCGCCTGATTCACGACAGGCGCCTGCCCCTGAAACGGATCCCCGCCGGGCGCGTACTCACCGCTCGGCCCCGCGTGGCAGCCATTGCAGTCACCCACCGCGTTGACCAGGTAGCTCCCCATGCCGACGAGCGCCCGGTTCTTTCCCCTCAGGTTCAGCGGCACCGGCGCAATCTCGAATCCCCGCTTGATTCGCGATTCGGTCTCGTCGTCTCCGTTGGCGGCCCTGCCCTTCACCGAAAACGCCAACACACCGACGAGGACCGCGAGGGTCACCGCTGTCGTTCCCAACGTCCACCGCGTTCGATGCGCCATGCCAGCCCTCCTGTGGCGGGAACCCGCCAACGAACGGGTATCTGTACCACACCAGGGCAGGACGTGACACAGGAATCGCACCGAGGTCGTCTCAGAGGCTGCCACGGCATCCGCGGCTTCCTCCGGTGCCCGGTCCCGGGGGGCGGCCCGGGCTTCAACGTTCGATGAGTTCGAGGGCGGCGTCGGCATGCAGCGCGAACCGGCCGCGGCCGGTCGACACAATCTGCAGATCGGGGCATTTCTCCTGCAGCCGATGCCGCAACAGGATGAGCCGGCTCTCGAGGTTGTCCTTGACCGGGGGCAGCCCGAGCGACTGGTCGACCCGCAGTTCGCGGTTCGAGAATTCGGTCCTGCCGGTCCGCGTCGATTCGCCGAGCACCTTCCACAGGATCCGCGCCGGAATGTTACGGATCAGGTATTCGTCATCCACGAAAATCGCGTCGTCGTTGCGATAGTAAGTGAGGCGGCGCCGGCGCGCGTGGGGCGGGGGCTTCGGCGGGGTCGCCGGCTGCCTGGCGGGCAGCGCCGGCTCGACCGACTCGTCACACCGCTCGATCATCCGATCGAGCCCGAGGGCGATCTGGTTGGCGATGATTTCCAGGTACGCTTCGTGCCATTCGCTGAAGCGCATCGGGTCCCGATCCTCGGCGGCCAACACGCCGATGAGCCGGTCGCCGACCGCCAGTGGAATCGCGAGCATGCTCTGCGCGTCCGGCAGTCCCGGCAGCGGGATTTCGTCCCTGATGGCCGCTTCTCCGGCGGCGGCCTCGCGTCGAATCGCGCGGGCGTACCGCAGGTCGCCTTCGAGGCTGGTCAGCCGCAGCAATCGGCGCTCGCGCGCAACCGTGCCGATGACTCCTTCGCCCAGCGCCACTTCGGCGCCCGCGCCGCTCTGGCCGTAGCCGCGGCTCGTAATGGTCGTGAGCCGCCGGGCGGCCTCGTCGTACAACAGCACCGACGTGTGCGAGAAGTTGAAGTACTCCTCGAGCGCCTCGAGAACGGCGTCGAGCAACGACTCGAGACTGGTCGCGCGGTTGATGCGCTCCGACACCCACTGCAGACCGCGCATTTCCGTTCGCGCCCCGTGCAGCGACGGCCCCGCGTCTGCCGGGTCGACGGGGCGGGCGGCGAAGTTGCCGGCGACCGCCTCGATCTCCAGCACCTCGAACACGTCGGCGGCGATGAGCCGGAACACGCCGGTCATCCCGGTGTGAGAGGCGATGGCGTCGATTCGCATCGCCATGGCGTCGAACAGCGGGCCGCTCTTCTCGGATCGGAGGAATCGCAGGCGCAGCCGATACGTCTGGAGCGTGAGCGGGTCAAAGACCTCGACGCACGCGGCCGGATTCTCGTCCAGATTGCGCCGCGTCTTGTTGAAGAACTGGCACGAGAGGGCGACATGGCGGTCGTCCACGTAGTGGACCTGACTCAGAAACGTGACGTTCGGGATGCCGCGGCCGTCAGCGGTCGCGATGACGCTCGGCGTGATGCCCTGGAAGCAGCGCGAGAGGTCGGGCAGGCGGACGCTCATCTCAGCCGGCTTCCGGCATTGGGGCCGGGCGTCTGCTCGAAGATCTGCTCGACGCGCATCGTCACCGCGAACGCCGGCCAGTACGGGGCGCCGCGCACGAGCCGCCGCGGCACGCCGACGTGGTGCAGGACGTCCGCCAGGCCTTCGAGGCGGCTCTTCACGAACGGCGCCTCGTCGTCTCTGGCCAGCCGGACGTCCGTTGTCGTGCCCTTCAGCTGAATCGAACAGTGGTCGACCGGATGCGACGCGACGACGGCGATGCGCCTGGTCGTGGCGACGTCCTGAAGCGTCTGCTGGCTGTCGGCGAGCGGGATGTACACGGTCGCGGTCGCGAGATCGTCCTGCGATGCGAGCGCGACCGCTCGACAGCACGTCGGGACGTTGCGGGCATCGGCCGTGCCGACCAGGATGGTTCTGCCGATCTCAAGAGCGCGCCGCACGCGCTCGTCATTCGTATTGCGCACTGCGTTCGAGCGATGTCCAGGGGTTTCCGGTGATTATCCCTCATTTAAGATCCTTTTAGGAATCGCCCCTGCCGCGTAGCGAAGTTTTCAGATCCGCCTAGCCAACTCTTAGCAACGGCGTCTCTCCAGAACATCTACAGTTCTGGTGTGATGTTGATGACGAAGGAGAGTGCGCCATGCTGAACACCCTGATCTTCCTCGCGCTTCGCGTCCTGCACGTTCTGTTCGCTGCCACCTGGATCGGCTCGACCGTGTTCGTGTCGCTGCTGCTCGGTCCGGCCGCCGACCACGCGGGCCCGTCGGGCGGCCAGGTGATGGCCGCCATCGACCGGCGCGGCCTGCATACCTACATGGCGATCCTCGCCGGCACGACCGTGCTCACCGGTGTGTACCTGATCTGGCGGTTCTCCGGCGGGTTCGACTCCGGCGTGATTGCAACCCATGCGGGTATCGCGTTCGGGACCGGAGGCGTGGCCGGCGTGCTCGCGTTGATCGTCGGCGCCAGCGTCGTCGGCCGAAGCGCCAGACAGACCGTGGACATCCTGCGCCAGGCGACCGCCATGCCTGACGGTCCAGCCAGGAGTTCGCTGGTTCAGCAGGCAACGGCGGCACGCCGGCGAGTGAAGGTCGGGAGCAAGGTCGTCATCCTGCTCCAGGCAATCGCCCTCGTTCTGATGACCGTCGGGCACTACATCTGAGGCGCCGGTCCGTGACCGAGCGGAGTCTCGTGCCCGACCGAGTGCGTGTGATTGGACGTTCGAAGAAGCGGGACGCGCGGCCGCACGACGGTCGTCGGCGGGCGCGCGCGTCATTCGAACTCCGGCCGGTCCTCACGGGCGATGCGCTGCACGTGCTGACGGGAGTCCGGGAGCTGCGCCGTGGTTCACGCGCCAGATGCGCGCGTGAGCGTCAGCCCGCGTCCTTCCACTGCGATCGTGAGCTGACTGCCCACGACCCAGGCATCGGCGGTTTCCTGATGGTCGGTGATATCGGCGCGCAGACGTCCACCCTCGACCGACCAGTGCCCGTCTCTTATCGCGCCGAGCATGTGCGCGGTCACCCTGCCACCTGACGAAAAGGTCACCTTCATCACCTGGTTGCTCCACGTGCCGAGGATCGCCTCTTCGAGCGGCCTCGGATCGCGGGCCTGAGGCGGCGCGGCCGACTCGGCGAAGGCACCCTTCAGCGCGTTACCGATGCCCGCCAGCTTCGCGCGCGCCTCGTTGGCCTGAGGTCCGGGCGACAGAATGGTCGCACGGAGCGAGTCCAGGATGCCCTGCGCCGTCACCTCCCGCTCATCGACCGGCCGGTCCGGCAACCGCTCCAGGTTCACCACGTTCCGGCTGCGCGGGAGGAAGTACGCTCGCACGCGGCCCGCGTCCGGCGCCGCATCATAGGTGAAGGGCGCCACCTTGAACGTGGCGTCGCCCACGTCGAGCAGATACGTCGTCACGCTCCGCCCTGATACCGAGAGGCGGCGCTTGCCGACGGCGCCTTCGACCGACTCGACGCGCCCCTGCCTCAGATCACGCGTGAGCGCGTCGCCGCCGGTGACGGAGCGCACCACGAGGACAGCCGTAATCGCCAGGCAGGTCACCGGAACGAGCATCCGCAGCACAGGAGAGGCGGTCGGCGAGGCGAAGAAAACGACCAGCAGCGCTCCGGCGACGAGCAGTGCCGCGCTGCTGAGGGCGCTCCGCCGCCGGTAGCCGGCCAGCGCGCCGAAGCCGCTCCGCTGGTCGTCCGACAGCTCGCCGCGGCGGTTCGCGTCGAGCGCGTCCGGCGGGAACGGGTGCGCTGCACTCCCGGCCATGTCTGGTGTCGGAGTCTTGCGCCGATCCGGGCACGGGTCAACAGTCGCCCGCATGGGCCGCCTGCGATCGAGGCGAGGTGGTGAAGCTGCTGTGGAACCGGCGGGCAAACGGTTGTCGCCACGTCGTTCCGTCGGCTCGAAGCGGCCGCGCCACACTATGCAACCGGCCGATCGCAGCCGCAACGTCGCCGGGCGTCATGCTGGAGGTCGAGGCGCCCTCCGTGACGATGCTTCCCCCTGGTGACGCCACGAGATGTGCAATGGCGCCGTCCAATCGCAATCGACCGGGGAGTCCTACGGTCCCGTTTCAGCGCGGGTGAGCTCCGACGAGCGAACACAAAGACCTGACGTCCAGGCGTATAATTCAGCTGTTCCCGCCACCGTCCACGCATCGGGTGCGCGCACGATGATGCTGAACGCCGGCGCGCGGCTCGGACCGTATGAGATCATTGGCGCCCTCGCCTCCGGCGGTATGGGCGAGGTCTACGAAGCCGAAGACGTCCGCCTCCGCCGCCGCGTCGCCATCAAGTTCCTTTCGGCGGACCTGGCCGGCGACGCCGCCGCCATCGACCGGTTCCGCCGTGAGGCGCGCGCCGCTTCCGCTCTCGACCATCCTCACATCTGCACGGTTCACGATATCGGCCAGGTCGACGCGACGGGGCAGCCCTTCCTCGTCATGGAGAAGCTGGAGGGACAGACCCTCGAGGAGGCGATCGCATCGGGTCCGCTGGACGAGTCGACCAGCGTCCGGCTCGGCGCGCAGCTCGCCGACGCGCTCGAGGCGGCGCACGCGAAGGGGATCGTTCACCGCGATCTGAAGCCGGCGAACATCTTCGTGACGGCCCGTGGCGACGCGAAGGTGCTCGACTTCGGTGTGGCGAAAGCGCCGACCCCGACACGTAATTCCAGCACGCATGGCACGGACATTACCGATGATGACCGGGCCACTGGACCAGGCCTGGCGATCGGCACGCTCGCCTACATGTCGCCCGAGCAGGCCCGCGGAGAGCCGCTCGACACCCGCACGGATTTGTTCTCGCTCGGCGTCGTCCTCTACGAAATGGCGACCGGAACCCCGCCGTTCAAGGGCGACACCGCTGCGGTCGTGTTCGACGCGATCCTGAACCGGGCCCCGGTGACGCCGACGCGGCTGAACCCGAAGGTGTCGCCGCAGCTCGAGGCCATCATCAACCGCGCGTTGGAGAAGGACCGCGCCGTGCGTTATCAGACGGCGGCCGAGATGCGGGCCGATCTGCAGCGCGACGATCGAAGCCTCGGCCGCCCGCGGGCGCATCACGGTTCCGGGAATCATGCGGTGCGCGTTCGTCGCGCGTCGACCGCCGCTGCCGTCGGACTGGCGCTGGCCGCCGTCACGGCTCTGTTCCTGCACGCCCGCCAGACCCCGGCGCTGACCGTCCGCGACACCATCCTGATTGCTGGTTTCGCGAACGCGACCGGCGATCCGATCTTCGACGACACCCTCCGGCAGGCGCTGGCCGTTAAGCTCGACGAGTCGCCATTTCTGAACGTGTTCCCCCAAGGCCGGGTTGCCCAGGCCCTGCGGCTGATGGGCAGGCATCCGACCGATCGGGTCGACGCCGTCGTCGCGCAGGAGCTGTGTCTGCGCCAGAACCTGAAAGCGATGGTCTCCGGTTCGATTGCCGCGATTGGCAGCCGGTACCTCCTGACGCTGAACGCCGTCATGTGCACCACCGGCGATTCGATCGCGCGCGTCGAGGCGGAGGCGCCGAACAGAGACTCGGTGCTGAAAGCGCTGGGACAGAGCGCGTCGGCGCTGCGGGCCAGGCTCGGCGAGTCGCTCGCCTCAATCAGAAGATTCGACGTGCCGCTCGAGGAGGCGACGACCTCGTCGCTCGACGCCCTCAGAGCATTCACGCTCGCCGGAGCCGGACGGGGCGAGAGAGCCATCATTCCGCTCGTCAAGCAGGCGATCGAGCTGGACCCGGACTTCGCGATGGCACACATGCGGCTCGCAACGGCATACCGCAACCTCGGAGCCGCGTCGCTCGCGTCTGAAGAGACCGCCAAAGCGTTCCATCTCCGACACCGGGCCAGCGAGCGCGAGCGGCTCCTGATCACGGCGTTCCATGCCGCGCGTGTCACCGGCGACCTCACGGCGGAGATGGATGCGTGGAAGCTGCTGCAGGAGACCTACCCGCGGTTCTCCGGCCCGTTCAACAATCTCGCCAACACTTACCGCCTGCACTTCGGCGATCTCCCGCGCGCGATCGAGGGCTATCGTCGCGCCATCGCGCTCCATCAGACGGGTAACGTCGCGGCCGGGTCGTACAACCTCGCGAACGTCGCGATCGGGTATTACAATCTGACGAGTGCTTTCATCGAGGCCGGCCGCCTCAAGGAGGCGAGAGACACGGTGGCGGAGGCCATCGCGCGGAAACAAGTCTACTGGGCGCTCCCTTCGGCGCAGTTCCGGATAGCATTTGCCGGCCGTGATACAGCCGGAATGAACGCTGCCTTGCAGGCGCTCGCGGAGAGCGACCCGGGCCGCGCGTTGCTGCCCGAGATCGTCTCCGCCCAATACCACGGACGCGTTCGCGACGCCGAGACGCTGAACCGCAGGGCGATCGAACTTCAGGGCGGCGAGCTGTCAAACGAGCTGCGCGGGACGGCGCTGCTCGACCTCGCGGAGTTCGAGGCGGCGGTCGGCCGCACCCGTGAGGCGATCGAACAGGCGCGGGCCGCGCTGAAGATGCTCGACCAGCGGGACGCGCTTGCGCGGGCGGCACGGATCGAAGCGACTGCCGGTCACGTCGCAGCCGCCCAGGCGCTGCTCGATCGCGCCGAACCGCTGTACGCGTCAACCGACACGATCGCGCACGCAGTGCTGCTGCCGTCGATCAGGGCACAGATGGAGCTCGCCCGCGCGAATCCCGCTGCGGCGGTCGAGCTGCTCAAGGCGGCCGTACCCTATCGAGGGTTGCTGCACCATGACGTCGTGTACCTTCGCGCCACCGCCCTGCTGGCGTCGGGGAGCTGCGCCGAATCGCTGGACGAGTTCCAGTGGCTGGCCCAGCAGCCGCCCGGGTTCGACGCCGGCTTCGGTGCGAAGGGGCATCTCTATTCTCTGAGCTGGCTCGGCGTTGCGCGGGCCGCCGCAGCGACTGGCGACATCGAGCGGAGCCGTCGGGCCTATCAGGAATTCCTCACGATCTGGAAGAACGCCGATCCGGACGCGCCGATCCTCTCGGCCGCGAAGCTGGAATACGCAAAGCTCGGCGCACGCCAAGATTGATCGGCTTCTTCGCAGGCGGCAGGCGCGGAGCGATCGCATCATCGACCAAGGGACCAAGGCCAGCCGGCGTGCATCGCCCATCGACGCAGCCTGGGATCACGGGCGAGGACTTTCTCCAGCAGGAGAAGGCTGGAGGACCTCATGCGGCAATCCGGCGCGAGGTAGTAGCCCGCACGTGGTGGACCCGGACCCATGTGAATGCCGACAGGACTCTTCATGGATGTCTCCGAGATCAAGGGATCCGGACAGGCGCCAGTCCCGCGGCCGTGCGCTTTGCGTTGAGCTCGGCCAGTCCCGTGGTGGCGAGCTGCCGCCACCGCGCCATCACGTCCTCTGACCGCGTCCGCGCCTCGTCGCACGCCGCGACCTCACGCGCCGTGGGCGCGACCTCCGCCTCCTGCATCGACATGGCCGCGGCCATCATCTCGTCGCTCGCGCCGTTCAGCGTCGGCGGCCCGGATGGAGCCGCTCTCCGGAAGAACCCGGACGGGCGCGGACGCGGCGCGGGTGCCACCGCCTCGACCTGCGCCTTGAAGGCCGCCGCGTCCTGCCCTCCGGCGGTGTCGAGCGCCCGGACCAACCCGCGCGCCTGCTCATAGGCCGCGTGCGCGGCGATCGCGCCGTCGTACATCTGCCGCGACAGCTCCGCCAGGCGGGTCAGGTCGGCGGCAGGCGTCGTCACTCGCGGATCGAGCGCCAGGGTCAGCGGCTGCGTGTAGGTCTTCCCGTTCACCGTGAGCCGCACGGTGTACTTGCCAGGAGGCGCCCATGGCGTCTCCGCCGGCGGATACGTGTGCCCGGGAACCGCGCCGGTCGCTCCGCCCGCCGCCCGCGGCTCGTCGCCGATCGGGTCGAAGCGCAGGTCCCAGCTGAAGCGGTGCATGCCCTTGCGGGTGGAGACGACCATCTGCGGCGCCGGCCAGTAGAGGGGCACGCGGCAGTTCGGCGCCGTCGGATCCTGTTGGCAGATCTCGTCGTACTTCTTCGGATCGAGCGCGGGATCGGGTGTGAGCACGGGATCCTGGCTCGAATAAGAGCGGATCACCTTCCCGTTCGCGTCGAGAACGTCCAGGAGGACCGGGCCTTTCGCGTCGGCGGCCAGGTAGTAGTCGATGATGCCGCCGGGGGGCGCGCTCTCGCCGTGCGGCAGTTCGATGGGCCACTCGGTCGGGTCGTTCATGCCGAAGCGCACGCGTACGGCGGTCGCCGGCTCGAACAGATACGCCTCGGTTGCCGCCTGTGCCGCGGCCGCCTGACGCAGCGGCGTCACGTCGTCCAGGACCCAGAAACCGCGGCCGTGGGTGCCGGCCACCAGGTCCGAGCACAGGCACGTGCTGTCGTCCTTCACCTGGAGGTCTCGAACCGACACGGCCGGCATGTCGAGGCGGAGCGAGTGCCAGTGGTCGCCGTCGTCGAACGACACCCACACCTGCGTCTCGGTAGCGGCGTACAGGAGCCCCTTCTGGCGCGGGTCTTCCCTGATCGAGTTCGCGACCGCTCCCGGCGCGAGACCGGTGTCGATCTCGGTCCAGGTGTGCCCGCCGTCGTGCGTGCGCCAGAAGTGCGGGTTCATGTCGTCGATGCGCATCGTGTTCGCCGCGGCGTACGCGGTGCCCTTGTCGAAATGGCCCGCCTCGATGTTGAAGATGCGTGTCCACGGCTTGATCGCGGGCGGCGTCACGTTCGACCAGTTGCCGCCGCCGTCCGTCGTCACCTGGATGTTGCCGTCGTCGGTCCCCGCCCAGAGGATCCCCACGTCCAGCGGCGACGCCGAGAGCGCCGTGATCGTGCCCTGGGGGCCCGGCTCGACGCTCGACGCGTACTTCCCCGCGCTGGCCGGCACCTGCCACGTCTGCCGCGTCAGGTCCGGGCTGATGCGGGTCCACGTGTGGCCGCGGTCGTGCGTCTTCCACACGACGTTCGACGTGTAGAAGAGCAAGTCCGGATCGACCGGTGACCACAGGATCGGCATCGTGCGCACATCGCGGTTGAAGGGGCCGCCTCTCGGGCCCATGTCCGGGCCGACGCTCGTGGTCTGGCCGGTCTTCCGGTTGTACAGCGTGACGTCGGTGCGCGCGCTGCCGTACACCATGTCCGGATCCTTCGGGTCGGGTGCGGCGACGCCGTACTCCTGGATGTTGACCGGATGCCAGTCGTGGAACGTGATCATCCCGTCGTTCGATCGGCTCTGCACGCAGGCGGAGCCCGAGTCCTGCTGGCCGCCGCACACGCGGTACGGGAAGGCGTTGTCGGTGGTGACGTGGTACATAGCCGCGGTCGACTGCGTGTACCAGTTGCTCCACGACTCGCCGCGGTTGGCCGACACCACCGCGCCCTGGTCCGAAACCACGAGGATGATGTTCGGGTTGTTCGGGTTGATCCAGATCTTCTGGTAGTCGTCGCCGCCGTACGCGCCGCGGACGGCCGTCCAGTGCACGCCGCCGTCCTCGCTGCGCCACATCACGGTCGAGGCGCTGTAGACGACGTTCTCGTTCCTGGGATCGACCGCGATCGTGGGAAGGTCGCCGCCGCCGATGCGCACCAGGGGCCGGGCGTCGACGTGAGGCGTGGCCGCGCCCACCGGTCCCGCGGGCACGTCCACCGCGGTCCAGTGCTCGCCGGCGTCGGTCGACTTGTAGAACCCGACGATGCCGGTGGTGCCGCCGTCGCGGCCGGCGCCCGTGCCCGCCGAGCGCTGCGGCGTGCCGGCAACCATCGCGTAGAGCAGGTGCGGGTTGCCGGGCGCGAGCGCGAGGTTGGCCTCGATCACGCTCGGCAGCCCCGCCGTGAGCGGCTGCCAGGTGGTGCCGCCGTCGGTCGACTTGAAGATGCCGTTGCCGGCACCGCCGAACTCGGCGCCTTCCCGGAACGCCTGCTGCTGCTGCCACAGCGTGGCGTAGACGATCTGCGGGTTCGACGGATCGATCAGCACGTCGTTGCCCGAGGTGTACTCGTCGTGGTAGAGCACCTTGTCGAACGTCTTGCCGCCATCGGTCGAGCGGAAGATGCCGCGCTCGGCGTTCGGGCCGTACGGGTGGCCGAGCGCCGCGGCGAAGAGGCGATTCGGATTCGTCGGGTCCACCTCGATGTCGGCGATCATCTGGCTGTCGCGCAGCCCGAGATGGGTCCACGTCGCGCCGGCGTCGGTCGACTTGTACATCCCATCGCCCGTCGCCAGGTCTGGCCGGATGATCCCCGCGCCGCTGCCCACGTAGATGATGTTCGGGTCCGAGGGGGCGACGGCAATCGCGCCGATCGAGCCGGTCGGCTGGTGGTCGAAGAGCGGTACCCACACCGAGCCATAGTCGGTGGAGCGCCACACGCCCCCGTTGTCGAAGCCGATGTAGAAGACGTTCGGCTGACTGGGGACACCGGCGAGCGCGCGGGCGCGCCCGGCGCGGGTCGGACCGATCGAGCGCCAATGCATGGCGCTGTAGACGTCCGGCGTCTGCGCCGTCACGAACGCCGAAGCCGTAAGCAGCGCGAGAGCGAGAGCCATGCGGAACGAGGTCATGCGCACAGAGACCGCCTCCTGAGAGGGACCCGGCCCAGGGGGACCGGGAGCGTGCCCGAATCCAGCCCGCGGAGTGTGGGGCGAAGGAGGCATCATATTAGCGCGAGATCGGGCCGCGGCTGTCATCACATTGCCCACGCGGGACGCAGGACGCCGATATGCGACAATTATGGGGATGAAGCGACGCGCGACGGCGCGGCGGTTGTTGACGATCCCGCTCGCGCTCGGCCTCGCCTGGATCCCGGCGCATCGGTGTGGGGCCCAGCCGTCCGTCCTCGCACACGCAGATGCCGGCGCGGCCGCTGGACTGGAAGAGGCGGATATCCTCTACCGGCACCGCGACGATCTCGCGAGCGCCCGGCGCGCCGCGGAGCTGTGGGCCGCCCGGGCGACCGTGAGCTACGACGCCGCGTGGAAGCTCGCGCGCGTGTACTACTGGCTCGGCGGCCACGACGCCGTCGACGACCGTCGCGCCGAGCTGGAGCGCGGCGTCGCCGCGGGTGAAGCGGCGATTCGCCTCGACCCGAACCGGCCCGAGGGCCACTTCTGGACAGCGGCGAACATGGGGGCGCTCGCCGAATCCTACGGTCTCATCCAGGGGCTGAAGTACCGGGGACGGATCAAGGACGAGCTCGAGCGCGTCATCGCGATCGATCCGTCCTGGCAGGAGGGATCGGCCGACGCGGCGCTCGGCCAGTGGTACTTCGAGGTGCCGCGCCTGTTCGGCGGCAGCCGCGCCAAAGCCGAGGAGCACCTGCGCCGCGCGCTCGCCTACGACAGCCAGAGCCGTGTCGCGCTGTCTTTTCTGGCGGACGTCCTGGTCGCGGACGGCCGCCGCGACGAAGCGTTGCGGGCCCTGCAGCAGGTCGTCAACGCGCCGACCGATCCGGACTGGATTCCCGAAGACACGGACTTGAAGCGCAAAGCCGAGGAGCGTCTCAAGACGCTCGGGCAGTAATGCGGTTTCGCATGCGCCAGGCGACCCAGGCTGCGACCGCCAGCGCCAGCCCCGGAAGCCAGTACCGGAGCGGCACGTCCCCGCCGATTCGGGAGCCCAGATAGGCCGCCACGAGGTTTGCGGGGAGCAGACCTGCCAGCGTCAGACCGACGAACGCCGGCGCGGGCAGCCGCGTGATGCCGGCGACATAGCTGACGGGATCGCCCGGAATGCCGGGAATCCACCGTTCGATCACGATCGCCCATCGTCCGTATCTCGCCATCAGACGATCGGCCGCCGCGAGGCTGGACGCGGACACGAACCGCTCCAGCAGCGCGCGCCCGACCGATCGTCCGATGACGTACGCGGCGATCGCGCCCGCGAGCCCGCCCGCCGCCGACACCAGCAGGCCGCCCCAGACGCCGAACACCAGCCCGTTGGCCACCATGATGATGGTGACCGGCACCGGGATCGCCAGCGCCTCCACGATCATCAGACCGATCGATGCGGCCGGAGCCCAGGCGCCGAGCGTCAGGAGGAATTGCTGAAACTGCGCGAGCTGTCCGGTGGCGAGGAGCGCAATCCCCCGGCCGAGGGTATGGCGTACTGGCGAGACGACGATGACGACGATCGCCGCAAGGGCGAGGAGCGACGCGGTCCTTCTGTTCACGAAGCCGGTGCTAGCGCAGGCTGGCGACGATCTCCGCCGCGACCGCGCTGGCGGCCCCCTGCCCCGGCTGCCGCGCTTCCCAGGCCGGCACGTCGAGCTGGTAGCGATGCTCGCCCAGCGTGTGGCGGTTCTTCACGGCATAGTCGTGCTGATCGAGCTGAATCAGCACCGAGATCATCGAGATCTCCCCGCTCAGGATGTGCGGCTTGAGATCGGTCACGAACCTGAGGCCGTCCTGGTCGCCCGTCAGGTACAGCGTCCCGGCAATCTTGTAGTAGAGCGCCATCTGGGCCGTTTTGGGCAGGCGCATGCGCTGCCCGCGGCCGCCCTGCTGCGCCGCCGCTCCGAGCAGCCGTTTTCGGATCTGCTCGTACGAGAAGACGCGGCTCACGAGGTCGATGAAGTTCTGCTGCAGCTCGATCGGACGCATCTTCATAGGCACGAACACGGTGTGCTGGGCGTCATAGAGCCGCGGCTTCACCGTCAGGAGCCGCCCCTCGAGCATGAACCGCTTCCACTGGTCGCCGATCGGGGTGAGGATGTTGAAATACGGGTACAGGATGTTGTTGCGATCGAAGAATTCGTATGCGAGCTCGAAGCACTCGGGCGTGTCGGCGTCGGTGCCGAAGATGAAGCTCGCGATCATCTCCATGCCGTGCTCGCGGAGCCGCGCCACCGCTTCGTCGTAGTCGAAGGCGACGTTGTGGAACTTCTTGAACGACCGCAGGACGTCCACGTTGGTGCTTTCGAGCCCGACGAAGATGTTGTAGAAGCCGGCCTCCTGCATCAGGTCGAGCGCTTCCCTGTCCTTCGAGACGTTGATCGTCAGCTGCGATCCGAAGAACGGCTTGAACTTCGGGTACCTCCTGTTGAGCGCGATGATGGCGCGGCAGATCTCCTTGAAGTGCTTCGGGTTCCCGAAGATGTTGTCGTCCACGAAGAAGATCGCCCGGCCGACGAACCGCCCCATGAGGTCGTGCTGATAGATCCGCTCCAGCTCGGCGACGATCGCCTCCGGGCGCTTGTACCGCATCGTGTGGCCGAGCATGTGGACGATCGAGCAGAACTCGCAGTCGAACGGACAGCCGCGGCTCGCCTGCAGCGTCAGAGAGACGTGCCGCAGCCACCGCCATCGATCCGGCCGCGGCAGATGCGCCAGGGCGGACATGTCGGTCTTCTGCGACTGCTCGTAGATCCGCTGGAGCCTCCCGTCCCGCGCGTCCGTGAGGATGTCGTTCCAGACGTATTCCGCTTCCGAGGCGCAGATCGCGTCGGCGTGATTGAGCGCGTGCGCGGGCACCATGTAGGGGTAATAGCCGCCCATCACGACCTTCACGCCGCGGGCGCGGAAGCCATCGGCGATCTGGCAGGCGCGCGTGGCGTTGGTCACCATGACGGTGATGCCGACCAGGTCGTAGTCGCCGTCGAAATCGATGGTGTCGAGGTTTTCGTTCGCGACGGTGAGCTCGACCCAGTCCGGCGTGAGCGCGGCGAGCGTCTCGAGGCCGTTGAACGCCAGACCGTAGGTGCGCGCGCGAAGGGGCCAGAGCAGCAGACCGTGAATGCGCTCCTGGCTGAACTGCGTCCGGACGGGGGAATCAACGTCCCGGCGCGGGTAGACGAGCAGAACGCGAAAGGGGCGCGGCATCCGGCTGGCGAGATGCTAGCACGAACCGCGCCTGCCGACCTGTAATGATTCCGTTGCTCATCCGTCGAACCGCGAAACGATGAGGACGGCGTTCTGGCCGCCGAACCCGAACGCATTCGACATGACGACGCGCAGCCGTGCGTCGCGGGAACGGCCGGGCACGTAATCGAGGTCGCACGCCGGGTCCGGCTCCTCGTAGTTGATCGTCGGGGGGATGAACTGGCCCTCGAGCGCCATCAGCGAAAACGCCAGCTCGACGGCGCCCGCTGCGGCGATGAGGTGCCCGGTCATCGACTTCGTCGCGCTCACCGGGATGCGCCGCGCGCGGTTGCCGAATACACGGCGTATGGCGTCGGTCTCGGCTTCGTCGTTCAGAACGGTTCCGGTGCCGTGAGCGTTGATGTAATCGATCTGTCCGGCGGCGAGCCCCGCCGAGGCGAGCGCCGACTGCATGGCGGCGATCGCCCCCTCGCGCTGGGGATGGCCCCGCGTGAGGGAGTGCGCGTCCATCGACGCCCCGTAGCCGGCGATCTCGCCGAGGACCGCGGCCCCGCGGCGGCGGGCGTGCGCCAGCGTTTCGAGCACGAACAGTCCGGCGCCCTCGCCGAGCACGAATCCGTTCCGGCGCCGCTCGAAGGGCCGGGGCTGCGCGTGGCCGTTGGGCAGCGCCAGCGCGTTGATCAGCAGGAATTCCATGAGCGGCACCGGCGCGATCTGCGAATCGGCGGCGCCGCACACCATCAGGTCGGCCTCGCCGCGCCGGAGCACGTCGAACGCGACGCCGATGGCATCGTTGCCCGACGCGCACGCCGTGTAGAGAGAGAATTGCGGGCCGCGGCAGCCCAGTCGCGCCGCGAGCCGTGCCGCCTGTCCGGCATAGTCGCGCGCGAGCTCGCGCCGCGGATCCGGGTGCTCGATGCTCGCGATGTCGTCGAACGAGACCGGCTCCTTGCCGAGACCCAGCGCCACGCCCGCGCGGCGGGGATTCGCCGCCCGCAGGGGCGCCACGGCACATTGCGACACTTCGTCGAACATCGCCTGGATGCGCGTGCGGCCGTCGGGCCGCGGCTGCCATCCGGGCACCTCTCCGGCCACACTGACGGGAAATCGCGAGGCGTCGAACCTCGTGATCGGACCGATGCCGCTCTGCCCGGCGCGCAGCGCGGCCAGCGTCGCGGCCCACGACACGCCGAGCGGGCTCAACACCTGTGCGGCGGTCACGACGACCCGGGTGGAGTCGGACCGGACGGTCATACGCGCACCAGAAGCGCCGACGCGGCGGCGTTGTCGGGTTCGATGGCGTTGACGAGGACCGATCCGAATCGCGCCGCGATCTGGTGCATCGCGAACGGCAGCGCAACCTCCGGCGCCTGCAGCGAGCGAATCGGCGGCACACGTTCGTCGGCGAGGATCAGGCACGCGGCGGCCGTGTTCAGCGCGCCGCACGCGCTCATCGTGTGCCCGACCACGGCCTGCAGCGACGTGATGCAGCGCGGCGACACCAGATCCATCGCCGCCGCCTCGAGCCGATCCGACTGCACGCCTCCGTCGCCGTGCGCGACGACGACCTCGGGTGTCCGGCCGGGAAACCCGAGCATGGCCTGTCGCATCGATTCGGCGCAGCCCCCTTCGGTCGGTCCGGCGAACGCGCACGAGACCAGCTCGGCGTACGAGGTCACGCCGCGCGCGCGCGCGGAGTCCTCGGCTTCGAGCAGCATGATGGCCGCGCCCTCCCCTGGCGTCACGCCGTCGCGGGCGCGATCGAACGGCCGGCACGCGGAGTCCGGATCGGCGGACGGCGAAATCGGACGCAGTAGCCCGAACTGCTGCAGGCCGAGCGGCGTCAGATGCGAATCGGCGCCGCCGCACAATGCGGCGTCCGCCCGCCCTTCACGAATGAGCGTGAACGCCTGCGCGATCGCCTGCAGCCCCGCCGCGTGGCCGCTGACGAGCGTCAGGCTCGGCCCCATCGCCTTGTGCTCGATCGAAAGCAGCGCCGGGCCGACGTTGGGCAGCAGGCGAAGACGCCGCAGCGGATACATGCCCCGCGCCGTCTCGGCGAATCGTGCCACGTCGAGCCCCGCCTCGGTCGTCGCCTGCCGTGCGGCGTCGAGCAGATCGCTGGTGTACTGATCGATCGACCCCATGCCGACCACGACCGCGAGGCGCGGCGGCGGAACGGGAGTCGCCGCCAGGGCCCCATCCGCGGCTGCCAGCGCGCCCGCGCCGACGAGCAGTTCGAAGGTGCGGTTGAGCACGCGCGCGTGGCGCTCGTTCTGCAGATACGCGGCGCCGGAGAAGTCCCTGACGGCGCCGATCACCTTCGCGCCAACGGCCGCCAGGGGCGCGGGCGCCCGGGAGAGCCCCGTGGCGCCGGTCGTCAGGCCTCTCCAGAACGCGTCGACGCCCGCCCCCAGGCCCGACACGACGCCCACGCCGGTGACGAACACTCGGCGATGCATGGCACGCGCGGCTACCGCAGCCCTCCGTCGACGTGAATCACTTCGCCGGTGATGTACGCCGCGGCGGGAGAGGCCAGAAACGCGACCACGCCCGCGACGTCAGCCGGCGTTCCGAAGCGACGGAGGGGAATCCGGGCGAGAATCTGGTCGGCGGCCGCTTCGCGGATCGCGCGCGTCATCTCGCTGTCGATCACGCCGGGCGCCACGGCGTTGACGCGGATGCCTTTCGGCGCGAGCTCGACCGCGAGGGCCTTCGTGAACCCCTCGAGACCGGCCTTGGCAGCGGCGTAGTTGGACTGGCCGCGTCCCGGCTTGCTCGCGGCGGCCGAGGAGATGTTCACGATCACGCCGTGCCGCTGCCGCATCATGTGCCGTGCCGCCGCGCGCGTGACGCGGAACGCGGCTTTCAGGTTCAGGTCGATCACCGCCTCGAGGTCCTCCTCGTCGAGCGAGAAGAGCAGCCGGTCGCGAATGATGCCGGCGTTGTTCACCAGCACGCTGATGCCGCCGCGCTCGCCGGCCACTCGATCGACGAGCGCGTCGGTCCCGTCGGGCGAGCGAAGGTCCGCTTCGTATACGGCAGCGCGGCCGCCGGCCGCCGCGATCCCGTCTACCAGCCGCTCCGCCTTCTCGCGGTGCTGGTGGCAGTGCACCGCGACGAACAAATGCTCGCGCGCGAGCGCCAGACAGATGGCCGAGCCGATCTCTCCGGATCCGCCGGTGACGAGCGCCGTGCCCCCGGCTGCGGCGCTCACTCGGCCCGCCCGAGGATCAGCGCGGCGTGGCCGCCGCCCAGGTTGGCGTTGAGCAGGGCCATCGTGCGAAGCGACGCCGGACGCGCGGATGTACCGGCGACGTAGTCGAGATCGCAGGCGGTGTCAGGCTCGGTCAGGTTGACGGTCGGCGGCAGCAGAGAGTGCTCGAGGGCGAGCAGCGCCGCGGCCGCTTCGATCACGCCGGAGGCTGCGAACGTGTTGCCGAGCATCGATTTCAGGGCGGGCGCCGGAATCGTTCCGGCATCGGCCCCGAACGCCGCCCGGATTCCCCGTGTCTCCTCGACGTCGCTCGAGACCGTGGCGAGACCGCACGTGAAGATCGCGTCGGGCCTCCCGATGCCCGCGTCGCCGAGCGCGGCGCAGAGCGCTCCGGCAAACCCGCGGGCCGAAGGTCCGAGCGCCGCAGCCGAGGCCGGCGCCGTCGCCGTGCCATAGCCGAGCACCTCGCCGTACACGCGCGCGCCGCGCCTCCGGGCCGCATCGAGCGTTTCGAGCACCACAAAGCCGGCTCCTTCGCTCATCACGAAGCCGTCCCGACGGCGGTCGAACGGCCGGCTCGCCAGGGACGGGTCGGTGGCCTTCGTGACCAGGCCCGACGCCGCAAACATCTCGACCCGATCGGCGTCGAGCGCCGAATCGTATCCGCCCGCGATCGCGACGTCGACGTACCCGCGCTGGATCGTATGGAACGCCTCGCCGATCGCCATCGTGCCGCCGACCCCGCCCATCGAGATATTGTTGTTCATCCCCTGGGCGTTGTACTTCAGCGACACGAAGTAGAGCACGTTGTTCGCGAGCCCTTTGAGCAGCCACATCGGATGGACGAGCGGCAGGCCGTCCGTTCCGAACGAGTCCAGGCGGAACGAGCCTGACCTCGACGCCGCACGTACGGCCGGCAACAGATCCTGTCGGTCCGAGCTGTGGCCGCGCGATCCCACGAAGACGCCGAAGCGGCCGGGATCGATCGCCTCGAACGCGCACCCCGAATCGCCCGCCGCGAGCTGCGCGGCGGCCACTCCGAACGCGACCGCCGGGGACATGAGCCGGAGCGATTTCGGGTCGATATGCGAGCGGGCCTCGAAGTCCGCCACCGGCGCCCCGATTGTCGACACGCCGGGGCTCCCGTCGACCGACTCCACGGCGCGCACGCCGGAGCGCCCCGACGCCAGCGCGTCCCACAACGCGCGCGGGTCGCACCCGAACGGTGTCACGACGCCGAGGCCGGTGACGACGACGCGCCGCTTCATGACGCCGTGGCCGCGCCGACGACGACCGTCGCGTTGATCCCGCCGAACCCGAACGAGTTCGACAGTGCCCGCTCGACCCGCTGCGGCCGGGCGACGTTCGGGACGCAGTCCAGGTCGCACTCGGGATCGGGCACCTCGTAGTTGATCGTCGGGGTGATGACGCCGTGCCGGATCGTGAGGAGGCAGACGATGAGCTCGACGGCGCCGCCGCCGTTGACCAGGTGCCCCATCATGGACTTCGTGGAGCTGAGCGGCACACGCGCCGCGGCTTCGCCGAAGCAGCGCTTGATGGCCGCCGTCTCGCTCCGATCGTTCTGCTGCGTGGACGTCCCGTGAGCGTTGATGTAGTCGATGTCCTCGGGTCGAAGCCCGGCGTCCTCGATCGCATTCTTCATCGCCAGGTAGGCCCCCTGGCCGTCGGGCGGCGAATCGGTGAGGCGATAGGCATTCGACGTCGACGCGTATCCGAGCACCTCCCCGTAAATCCGTGCGCCGCGGGCCCTCGCACGGTCGAGGTCTTCGAAGACGAGCATGCCCGCGCCCTCGCCGAGCACGAAGCCGTCCCGGTGCAGATCGAACGGCCGCGACGCGTGGGCGGGGTCGTCGTTCCGCCTGGACAGCGCGCCGAGCAGACTGAAGCCCGCGAGCATGAGCGGATCGATGAGCGAGTCACAGCCGCCGGCGAGCATGGCGTCGGCTTCACCCCAACGGACCTTCTGGAAGGCGATGCCGAGCGCCTGCGTGCCGGACGTGCAGGCGGTCGAGACGGTCAACTGCGGTCCGCCGAGGTCGTAGTGCGACGCCAGCGCGCTCGCGAGCACGAACGGCGAGTAGCGCAGGTGATCCCCGGCGGCGGGATACAACCGGCCGATGGCGAGCTGCGCGAGAAAATCCGGCCGGCGCGATTCCGTGCCGATCGACACGCCGATACGCGGCGGCGGGACCGCGCCGAGCAGCCCCGAGTCCGCGAGGGCGTCGGCCGCGGCGACCCAACCGAACAGATTCTTGCGATCGAGCAGCGCCCGCAGCCCGGGGTCCGCCGGAAGCCTCTCCTCCGCCAGGTCGAGCACCTCCGCCCCGAATGTCGTCGGGAACGTACTGGCGTCGATCCGGCGGATCGGCGCGACCCCGGATCGGCCGGCGACGAGGCCGTCCCACATGTCGGCGGCCGTGCATCCGAGCGGCGTGACGACGCCCATGCCGGTGACGGCAACGCGGCGAAGATCGGCTCCGGGCACTACCTGTCCCCTCTCAATTCCTGCCAGATGCGATCCGACCAGTCGTGGAGCGCGGCCGCCTGCGTTTCGTCGAGGCGCGCTCCCTGCGCGGTGTCGAGCACGGCGTACATGATCTCGGCCGACGCGGCCCTCCGGCCCGCGACGCGCGCCGTTCCCGTGACGCGGGCGGCATCCTCGCTGAGCGCGGCCAGTCCGACCTCCAGGTCCAGACGGTCTCCAGGCCGGACGGGCTGCAGGAACTTCGCGTGGTCCACTCTGGCGAGCACGGGCAGCACGCGCCGACCGCTGGCGTCGCGGACCGTCGCTTCGACCAGCCGCCCCCCGAGCTGTGCGAGGGATTCGAGAACGATCACGCCGGGCACGATCGGGTAGCCCGGGAAGTGATCGCGAAAGTAGTCCTCGTCCGGCGATACCTGCTTGTGCCCTTCCGCCCGCCGTCCGGGTTCGAGGCGATCGATCCGGTCTATCAATACGAAGCGCATGGTACGATCGCCTCCATGTCGAACGCGTGGGTCGTCGAACCGCTGGTCCAGGGGAGCAACTACTCGTCGTCGTGTACGCTGCTCACCGGCGGCACGCACCGCGTGCTCGTCGACACCGGCCTGTCGGTCGAAGAAGCCGTGCTGCTGAGAGCGCTCCGCGCCAGACATCTCACTCCCGCGGACATCGACATCGTCATCAACACGCACCTGCACGTCGATCACTGCGGCAACAACGCGCTGTTCACACGCGCGTCCATCTTCCTGTCGCGTGAAGAGTGGCGCTGGACGGACGCGTTCTACGCGGCCATCTTCAGCTCGCGCGCGCCCGAGCGGGTCGCGATCGAATTCTACCCGGAGTTGCCGTCCTACGACCTGAAGCCGCGGACCATCCGCAACGTGGCGCGGCTCGCGCGCCTGGTCTGGAGACGGGAACGGCTCGGCTCGGAGGCGCGCTTCCGATGGATCGAGACGGCAGAGCTGCCGTCCGGCCTCGAGGTCCTGCCCACACCGGGCCACACGCCGTTCCACGTGTCGATCCGCGTCGTGGGCGCGCTGCCGGTGATCGTCGCCGGCGATGCGGTGCTGGCCGAAGATCCGGAGGCGAAAGTGCGCACGATGGTGCCGTATTCGCGCGCGGCGTTCGCCGCCACACGGGCGGCGCTCCTTGCGCGGGGCGAGCGCATCATCCCGGGCCACGGCGCCGCGTTCAGGCCGGCCCCCTCCACCGTCTAGCTGTCGCCACCCCCCGGGCTAGGTCGGCTGACCCGCGTCCGCCAGGCGCCATGCGACCAGCCGCACGAACGTCTCCGCGGTGAAGAGATTCGGAATCTGATGCGTCCGCAGCCCGGGCGCGATCCGTTCCGGCGCGACCTCCGGCATGAGCAGCCGCAGACGATCGAGCGCAGCGCTCGACAGCACGCCGCTCTCGTCGAAGCCGTCGTTCATGCCCTCGCGCGCCGCCAGCATGATGCCGTCGCGCGGGATCTTGACCCCGTATTCCGTTTCGAGCCGGAACACCAGATCGAGAAAGTCGAGCGACTCGGCGCCCAGTTCGTCGATGAGCGACGCACCCGGCGTCACCTTCGCGGCATCGACCGCCAGGACGTCGGCCACCGACAGGCGGACTTTCTCGAACAACTCGGCGTGCCGGGTCGCCAGCACGCGGTCGACGCGGTCTCGAATCTCCTGAATCTGTGACGTGTCAGCCATCGGCATCCCAGTTCCCTCAAGAATGTCAGTGCGCGCTGAGCAGCGAGAAGCCGCCGTCAACGACGAGCGTCTGTCCGTAGATCCACCTCGCCGCGTCGCTGCAGAGAAACGCAACGACGTCGGCGACGTCTTCCGGCATCCCCATGCGACGGCCGGGGGCGAGCCGGGTCGAGGCGTCCTTCATCTGGTCGAACGTGGAGAAGCGCCGGAGCGAATCGGTGTCGATCGGGCCGGCCGAGACGGTGTTGACGCGAATGCCGTCAGGGCCGAGCTCGACCGCCAGGTAGCGCGTCAGCGCCTCGATCGCCGCCTTGCCCACGCCAATCGGCGCGTAGCCGGGCACATAGGCGCGGGCGCCGAGACTCGACAGCGCCACGATCGTGCCCGAACGGCCTTTCATCAGCCTGGCCGCGCGCTGCGAGCCAATCAGGAACGTGGTGACATGGCTGTCGATCGTGTGCCGCCAGGCGTCGGGCCGCAGTCGGGTGACCGGTCCGAAGGCGGCGACGTCGATGGCGTTGTTGACGTAGATGTCGAGCCCGCCCCACTCGTCGGCCGCGCGATCGAACAGCCGGCCGAGCTCGTCGGGCCTGCTGACGTCGGCCCGCTCCGCGTACGCGCGGCGCCCCATCGCCTGCAGGCGACCGACGACGTCGGCCGCGTCGCGATCGCGCGTGACGTAGTTGACCGCGACATCGGCTCCGAGCTGGCCAAGCCGCAGCGCGATCGCGCGACCGATGCCGCGCGAGCTGCCCGTGACGAGTGCAGTCCGGCCCGTAAGGGTGGTGGCATCCATGATTCGGTGCGCGCGCCGGACGCTAGGACCGCGAGCCGGTCACAGCGCGGCCACCCGGGTCGACGCGAGGCCGCGCAGCGCCTGCTTCAAGGCGGTGAGCTGCAGCGACAGCTCGTGCTCGGGCGAATGGCCGTTCGCGCACATCGGGCTCTTGAAATAGAACGACAGCCATTCCTGCGGGCCCGACAGGCGGGCGCGCTTGGCCAGGTCCATGAAGAGCGCCAGGTCCAGCAGGAGCGGCGCCGCGAGGATGCTGTCGCGGCACAGGAAATCGATCTTGATCGACATCGGGTATCCGAGCCAGCCGAAGATGTCGATGGCGTCCCAGCTCTCCTTGTTGTCGCCGCGCGGCGGATAGTAATTGATCCGGACCTGATGGTGCAGGCGCCCGTAGAGCTCCGGGTACAGCTCCGGGTGCAGGATCGAGGTCAGCACCGAGAGCTTCGATTCCTGCTTCGTACGGAAGGCCTCTGGATCGTCGAGCGTCGCGCCGTCTCCGTTGCCGAGAATGTTGGTCGAGTACCACCCGCGCAGTCCGAGCATGCGGTCGCGCAGGCCCGGCGCGAGAATCGTCTTGAGCAGCGTCTGCCCGGTCTTGAGATCCTTGCCGGCGAGCGGCGCCCCCTCGCGTCGCGCGAGCTCGCCGAGAGCCGGGATGTCCACCGTGCGGCTCGGCGTCGCGTTGACGAAGGGGATGCCCATCGACAGGGCCGCGTACGCGTAGATCATGCTCGGCGCGATGACGGCGTGGTCGCTCTGCCGCATGGCCGCCTCGAACTGCGCGAGCGTCTCGTGCGCCGGCGCCGGTTCGAGGTACACCTCGGTGCTTCCGCACCACAGCAGGACTACCCGCTCGATCGCGTGAGCGCGCTGGAACTGTTCGATGTCGTTCCTGACCTGTTGCGCGAGATCGAGGAAATCGCGTCCGCTCTTCACGAACGTGACGTCCCGCCGCCGGTTGAAGCGCGGATCGAAGATCCCGGGCCACGGGCGGATCGTCGAGAGCTCGTGCGCCAGCGAATCGAGCAGGTCCGTTTCGAGCGCGCCCGCGACGCGCGCCGCCGAGTATGCATCGGTGTCGACGATGTCCCACCCGCCGAACACGAGACGGTCGAGCTCGTCGGGGCCGGGCAGATCGAGGTGCTCTCGAATCCGGACGTGCTGCGGCGCCTCCTCGGTCCCGGTGTTCAGCGTCCCGAGAAGCGCGAGCGATCCGACCGGCGGGGCCAGGCCCTTTTTGATGGCCTCCACGCCCGCGATGAGCGTCGTGCTGATCGCGCCGAGTCCACCGAGGAGCACGCCGATCTTGTCCGAACCGGCGTGGACGGAGGAGCCGATCTGCTCTGCGGACGGTGCCATTGGTGTAATATCCCTGCGACCCAGCAATAGGTTCTGGTTGACCCGGCCGTCGCCGGGGAAATCCGTAACGCGGGTTCCGGAGGTGATTATAGCGTTACCGTCACGCCGGAATGCAGAGATGCATCGCTCCGTAAAGACCAAGCATGCTTTCCAGAATCGCCGAACTGGTCGACGACGTCGTCATCGGTGGGAATATTCCCCTCCGGGCGCGTCTGGCGACGAACATCCCCTCCTCGGTCGTGCCCCGGATTCAGCGGGAAAAGTTCAGACGGATCCTGAAATACGTGGCGAGGCGGTCACCGTTCTACCAGCGTCGATTCAAGGAATTGAATATCGACGTCCAGAAGATCGCGGGCCCCGAGGATCTTGGCGACTTCTTTACGACTTCACGCGATCTCCGCGAGAACCCGATCGAAGACTTTCTCTGTGCGCGTGCCGAAGTGGGCTTCGAGACGACCGGCACGACCGCGACGACGAGCAAACGCGTGTACTTCTCACGCCGCGAAACCGCCGACATCGGGCGCGACGGGGCGGTCGGGCTGTACAACCTCGGCCTCCGGCCCGACGACCGGGTCGTCGACGCGTTCGACTATTCGTTCTGGAATGCGCCGTTCACGCTGCGCGCGGCGCTCGATCGGCTCGGCTGTTTCCATGTGACGGCGGCGAAGATCCCGCCGGCCGAATTCTACGATCGGGTCAAGAGCTACGCATTCAACGTGCTGTTCGTCGAGCCCTCGTGGCTGGTCGTGCTCACCGAGATCGCACGCGTCCGGGGGACCTGGCCGGTCAAGTTCATCTACACCGGCGGCGAGAACATGAGCGAGGCGACGCGCCGCTACGTCGAGACCGAGTGGAACACGAACGTGTACATGGGATACGGTCAGACCGAGACGTTCGGGCAGATCGGCAGCGAGTGCCCGGCGAAGCGCGGCTATCACATCGACGACTTCAATCTCTTCTGCGAAATCGTGGACGTCGGTGACGACGGGTACGGCGAGCTGGTGTACACGACGCTGTCGCGCGAGGTGATGCCGCTCATCCGATACCGGTCGACCGACATCACGAAGTTTCTCGACGAGCCGTGCACCTGTATGCTCAAGGCGGCCCGGCGCCTCGCGAAGATCCGCGGGCGATCCGACGAGATGATCAATTGCGGGATGGGCAATCTCAGCCCGTGGTTCTTCGAGCAGCTCCTCGACGAGCTGCCGGCGATCACCAGCGACTGGCAGGTCGGCGTCGTGCGCACCGGCAACCATGACATGATCGAGTTCCGGCTCGAGCTGCGCGATCCGGCGGCGGCCGACGCCGTGGCCGAGACGATCAGGGGCCGCGTGCGCGAGCGGATTCCCGATTCGTGGCGCAACTACGAGCTGAAGCTCTTCGAGTTCGGGTTCCGTTTCGCCGCGCCGGGACAGCTCCGCACCGGCCGCAAGCTGCGCCGTCTCGTGGACGAGCGCATGCGGGCGTGGGAATAGGACGAGAGAGGCGAATGAGCGAGACGCTGGCAATCCTGGGAGGGCGACCGGTTGTCGACCAGTCGCTGAAGGTCCGGTGGCCGATCGTGACCGACGAGGACAGACGCGCCGTGATGCGTGTGCTCGAGGAGGGCCCGCTGTGGGCGCTCTCGACCGACGACGGCCTCTTCGCGCCGGAGATGACGGCCCTCGAGCGCGAATTCGCGGCTTTCCTGGGCGTGCGGCACGCCCTGGCGTGCAACGGCGGCACGGCCGCGCTGCACATGGCGCTCGCCGCCGCGGGCGTCGGCCCCGGTGACGAAGTCATCACGTCCGCGTTCTCGTTCCTGGCCACGCCGGCCGCCGTGCTCCATCAGAGCGCCGTGCCGATCTTCGCCGACATCGATCCGCGCACGTTCAACATCGATCCGTCCGACGTCGAGCGGCGAATCACGTCGAGGACGAAGGCGATCGTGCCGGTGCACATCCACGGCGTGCCCGCCGACATGGACGCGGTGAACGCGCTCGCGCGGCGCCACGGCCTCGTGGTGATCGAGGACGCGTGCCAGGCGCCGGGCGCCCGCTACAAGGGGCGGCGCACCGGATCGCTGGGCGACATGGCGGCCTTCAGCCTGAACGGCACGAAGAACTTCGCCGTGGGCGAGGGCGGCCTGTTCGTGACGAACGACGAGACGTTCCGCGCGCGCGCGAACATGGTGCGCATGGTCGGGGAGACGCTTCCCCCCTCGGACCGCACCATGGAATTCCAGCACCTGATCGCCTGGAACTACCGCACGCAGGAGATGCCGTCGGCGCTCGGCCGATCCCAGCTTCGGCGGCTCGACGCGAACAACGCGCAGGCGCGCGCCAACGGCGAGGCGCTCACGCGGCGGCTGACGGGCGTGCCGGGCGTCGAGCCGCCGTACATCCCTCCGGATTGCGAGGCGATCTATCACAAGTACCGGATTCGACTCCGCCCGTCCGATCTCGGGCTAGCTGTGGGCGGCGCCGCGTTCCGCGACCTCGTGCAGGCGGCGCTGGCCGCCGAGGGCGTGGACGTCGTGAGATGGCTGCAGGCGCCGCTGCCGGCGCATCCGATCTTCCAGCGGCGAGAGGGCTACGGACGCGGGTATCCCTGGTCGATCGCGCACGCCGATCTCCGGTACGACGCGGCGGCGTATCCGCGGACGCAGGAGCTCATCGACAATTCGCTCGTGATCTGCTCCGAGCTCAACCCGATCTACTGTCAGCCGCCGCGGCTCATCGAGCAGTATGGCGACGCGATCGTGAAGGTCTTCTCGCAGCCCGATGCGCTCCTGAGCGCCGCGGCATCGCCGGCGCGGACCCACGCATGAGAGCTTTCGTTCTCGACGCGACCTGGGATCCCCGTCCGGACTACCCGGCCTCGCCGGCCGAGATCGCCTCCCGGAAGGCCTTGATTGGCAGCAGCGTGTGGCGGCACCCGCGCGCCGCGTTCCAGGACCTCGCCGTGCCCGATCCGGGCGAGGACGACGTGATCATCAGGCTCAGACGGGTCGGCTTCTGCGGCTCCGACCTGCACTTCTTCGAGACCGACCCGGACGGCTACATCCGCTACCCGGGCCTCACGCGCTTTCCCGTGGTGCTCGGACACGAGCTGGCCGGCGATGTCGTCCAGGCCGGCGCCCACGTCCATCATGTGCGCGTCGGCGAGCCGGTCACGATCGAAGACATGGTACGCTGCGGCCACTGCTATCCCTGCCGCATCGGTCAGCCGAACCACTGCGAGAACCTGGACGAGATCGGCTTCAGCCTGAACGGCGGCTTCGCGGAATACGTTCGCGTGCCGGCGCGCAACTGCTGGTCGCTGGCCCCGCTGCGACGGCGCCTGACGAGCGACGCCGGGCTGTACGACTGCGGCGCGATGGTCGAGCCGTTCACCGTCGTCTACAACGCCCTCGTCCACGCGGCGGGCGGCGTCCGGCCGGGCGCCTTCGCGTCCGTTCACGGCGCCGGACCGATCGGCCTCGCGAGCGTCGCGATGCTGCGGGCGTCTGGCGCGGCCCGCGTGATCGTGTTCGAAGTCTCGGAAGAGCGCCGCGCGCTTGCCCTGGCGATGGGGGCCGACTCGGCCCACGACCCGCGCGGCGCAGCCGTCGATGAGATGGTGATGGCCGAGACAGACGGCTTCGGCGCCGATCTCCAGATTGAAGCGGCGGGCGCCTTCGAGAAGACGCTGCCCCAGATGGAACGCTCCGTCTCGCTCAACGGTACAATTCTGGTGATCGGCCGCGATGCCGCCCACGTGTCGATCTACCCCGAGCCGCTTCAGGTCAAGCGTGCGACGCTCGTCTTCGCCAAGGGAAATGCCGGACACGGCACCTACCCTCATGTGCTGCGGCTGATCGCCAGCGGGCGCGTCGATCCGCTGCCGATGATCACGGCGAAGTACCCGTTCAGCGAGATCGCGACGGCGCTGGCGGCTTCGCGCGCACGCGGCCACGGCAAGATCCTCGTCGATGTCGCCTAACACCCCGTTTCTCGCGGCCGCGGTCGAAGCCGTTCAGAAGGCCGGCGCGATTCATCTGAAGCAGGTCGGCCGCGTAGTGAACGTCCGGTCGAAAGGGCCCGCGGACATCGTCACCGATGTCGACTTCGAAGCCGAGAGGATGTTCCGTGCCCTCGTGGCGGAGCGCTTCCCCGGACACGGCGTGCTGGCCGAGGAGATGGCGGAATCGGCCGGCGCAGCCGGGGGGCGCTACCGATGGCTGTTCGATCCGCTCGACGGGACCGCGAACTACGCGCACGGCGTGCCGTTCTTCTGCGCGTCGCTCGCGCTCGAGGTGGACGGCGTGATCGAGGTCGCCGCGGTGTACGACGCCGGACGCGACGAGCTGTTCACGGCCGAGCGCGGAGGCGGCGCTCTGCTGAATGGCCGGCCGCTCGCCGTGTCGCGCGCACCGCGGATTGCGGACGCGATGCTCGGCACGGGATTCCCGCACGGGGCACGGGCTCGCGACCCGTTCATGGAGCAGGTGCTGGGCGAGTGTGCGGCCCGTGCGCGCGGGGTCAGACGGCTCGGCTCCGCGGCACTGGATCTCTGCTACGTCGCGTGCGGCCGTCTGGACGGTTTCTGGGACAGGAACCTGAAAGCGTGGGACCTCGCGGCGGGCGCCTTGATCGTGTCCGAAGCCGGCGGGACCGTGACCGCGTTCAACGGCGACCCGTTCGATCCGTACGCCGGCAACGTGCTCGCCTCGAACGGCCACCTGCACGCCGAGCTCCTCGCGGTCGTACGGAAGCCCGTCGCGTTGTAGCGCGAATGCCACTCGCCGAGAGCTTCATCTAATCTTTACGCGTAATCTCCACGCGCCTGGTTCTCCGCTTGCATTAGTCGAGAGCGGCTGAGATCGGGTGCGAACCACGGCAGACCTTCGGACCTGATCCCCGTCGCCCACGAACGTTTCGCGACGCGCGACGCGTGAATGGAGGCGCTGTGATGAGACTGAGAATCCTGGGCATCGTCGTGTTCGCTATCGCTCCGTCGTTGGCGTTTGCGCAGAGCGGTCGACCGATCGCAGGTGGCAGCCTGGGCGTTGCCGCACCGGCGAGCACGCTGGGCGAAAGAGCTGATTCGAGCGTCGCGCTCGACGGTTTCGGAATCTGGCCGATCCTCGGCAGCTGGGGCTTCCGCGTCGACGCCGGCCTCGATCGCTTCCGGTTGTCGCAGGGCGGCAGCGCCGACTGCAGCGTCCACGGCTTCGATTGCCACGACCGCGTCGGCCATGTCGACGCGGGCCTCGAGTTCACCGCGAACCGCCCGGGCCTCCGACCGTACGGGTTCGTCGAAATCGGCCTCTACAACTTCAGGCAGGAGTTCGCCTCGGGCTCGGCCCTGGCGTCGACGAGCGGCACGAACTGGGGCGGCGGGTTCGGGGGCGGCGTGCAGGCCGACGTTGCAGAGAACTGGGGAGTGGGCGCGGCGCTGTCAACGCGCTTCTGGCGACAAGGAGATGCAAGCGCCACACAGACCTACTGGTTCCTCGAACCAGCCGCATTCTTATACTACCGCTTCAGACGCTGACGGCTGTGGCGGCGGCCGGCTCATCGGTCGACTGTCGGCATCTCAGACAGTCGCCTATGTAGATCTTGCCACCTGCGTCGTGCACGGCCGCGCTCCGCTGTCGAGCCCGATGCCCGGCCGCCGCACAGATCCCGGGAGCGTCTACCGGACGTACCACCGTCCGGACACGGCGATGCCCAGGCGGTCGGTCTCGAAGCCGGCGAACGGCGTGCTCAACCAGCGGTAGCTGACGTCCACGCCGACGGCGAATCGCGGCATGCTCGCAAACGCCACTTCGCCGCCGCCGAACACGTGGAACCCGGCGCGGCTGTCTGAGACAGGGGCGACGGTGCCCGCGGTTCCGCTCGTGAAGGTCTGGCGCTGCACGCTCAAGCCGGAGCCGATGTACGGACGCAGCCACCAGTAGTCGGTAACGTGATCCGGCATCGAATAGAGCACGCTCGGCTCGAACTCGATCGACGTCACCCGTCCCGCCGCCGCCACGCCCGTCAGCGCGTAGCGCGACACGTCGAACTGGATGCCGAGTCGATCGTGCCGCCACGCCCGCGCGCTCGCGCCAAAGCCGGCGTTCGGTCCGGCGAGCAGGCCGCCTACGCCGACCGCGTGGCTTGGCGGTGCGACATACATCGGATTGAGCAATACAGGCTGCTCGCCCGACGCCGCGCTCGCGGCACCGGGCACTGTCGTCGGGACACGTCGCGTCGCCGGCTGCGCCGAAGGAGAAACGGAGGCAACTGCCCGATCGCCCGTCGGTGAGCCGCCCGCTATCGTCCCCTTGCTCACGTGCACGTATCCGACGCCGTTCCGAGCATCCGGCCACGCAACCTTGACCCAGCTCCCGAGCTCGCGCGTCACGGCGAGCACCGTGCCTTTCGGCGCGCTGCCGATCACAGGACTTCCGGTGCTCGGAGACAAATAGACATCCGCCGACGGAACGGTGACCGTCATCGTCGTCTGCGCAGTGAGCCACGACGGGCCGATGAACAGCGCCACGAGGACCGCTGCAATATGGCGAACCATCTGCTCTACCCTCCTGCCGCAACCTGCCGCACCAATAACGGATCAGGACCGGCACTGACGTTTTTGCGTGGCAGCCTTCGCGCAGCCGCCGAAATCACGCCTGTACCGCCCCGGGGTCGGCCGCCGGTCAGAATCAGCGCAAACTTCGTGCTTGCGGGCTCTTCCGGACGACGCTGGTGCCTCAGCTGCTGTGGCCGGCGCACCGCATGACGCCGAGGTATTCGCTCCATGGCCCCACGGCCTCGCGGTACTGGTGAGCCATGATCCTCGAGATCTGATGCAGGTGCGTCAGGTCATGAGCCGCCCACGTCGCCAGCAGCTGTGACAGCGTGACTGCTCCCAGGGCGGGGTGTCGCCCGCGGCGCGCGAGGTCCTCGCGCCGAAGATTCAACGCACGCAGTTCAGCGAGGTTCTCCGTCCGCAGACGGGCGAAGTCATCGAGCAGCTGTCCCATCGACTTGCCCTGGCTCTCCCGTGCGTGTCCCAGACGATCGAAGGGCTCGAACGTCCGGGTCTCGCCCGACTGCAGCACCATCTTCGCCCGCGGGATCCAGTCAGTGCGTTCGCCGTGAATCAGATGGCCGACGACGTCGACCGCGCTCCAGGTCGTTCCCCCTTCGTTGCGGCGCGTCCACGTTTCGGGCAGATCGCGCAGGAGCGCGTCGAGTGCGGCGGGAGTACGGGTCAGAAGCGAGATTGTCTGCTGCAGGTCGTGCTCCATCGTGCACCTCCTCGAGGTTCGTTTCGACCGGGCTACGAGTGCACGATCGTGATTTCCACCCGGCGATTCTTCGCGCGGCCGACCGGATTGTCCGTGCCGTCGGGCTTCGTATTCGGCGCGATCGGCTTCGCCTTCCCCCAGCCCTTCGTACGCAGCTGCGACGCCGCGACTTTCGCGTGCCGCGTCAGCCAGGTCGCGACCGCCGCCGCCCGCTGCTCCGACAGCTTCAAGTTGTACGCGTCGCCGCCCTTGGCGTCGGTGAACCCGTCGATCGTGACGCCCGCGCCGGGGTACGCCTCGACGACCGTCGCAATCTTCGCCAGCGCTGGCTCCGCCTCCTTCTTCAGATCGGCCTTGTCGAAGTCGAACAGCACATCGGCGGCAAGGCTCACCTTCACCTGCCGCGGCGTCACGGCCGCGTGCAGGTCCTGGAGAGCCTGCCGCAGGCCGATCGTGCGCCCCTCCACGGTCTGGCCTTCGTCCGCCGCCCCGCCCTGGCCGGCGAGCGCCACATTCTCGAGCGGTTCGAATTCCGGAATGACGATGTCGACGGACTTGACGGCGTCTGGCGGTGCCGTGAACGTGAGCGCCATGAACGTCTGGCGGCCCGGGCTCACGTTCGACAGCCAGAAGCGCCCGCCGTTGTTCTTGTCGCTCACCGGCTGCGCCAGGTAATTGCCGTCGGCATCTTTCACTACGGTGTACTTCTTCTTGCTGGCTGGATCGAGGACGTACGCGTCCGCGTATTCGATGCCGCCCTCGTCTGCCGCCTTGCCGGAATTCGCAATCTTCAGCCGCACCTTGAGCTGACCTTCCGTCCGCATCGCGCTCACCAGCGACAGGCGCAGTCCGCCGAGCGCGCTGCCCGCGTCGCGCGCCGCGGGCGGAGCGGCGGTCACCGGCACCGCGTCAAAGGGCTGCGAGGTCGGAAGCGACACGTCGATTTTCGTCGCACTCACCGGAGTGAACACCGCCCACACCAGCACCTGCCCGTTCGCCGGCACGGCGAGCCACAGGCGTCCGCCGCTGTTCCAGTCGGAGACCGGTCCGGCAATGTACCGGCCGTCCGGTCCCTTCAGGGGGAAGTGCTTCCTGCCCCCCTCGACGAGCGTGAACTCGTTGAACGTCACCGCCGCCGGCTCGGTGGCCTTTGCGGTGGTGTTTCTGAACAGGATGCCGACGTGAAGCGCGCCATTGTACTGCCGCGCATATGCGATCTCGCTGGTGACACCCGGCGTGTCGGTCTCCTGGGCTCCGGTCTGGGCGCGGGCGCTCGTCGCGGCGAGCGCCACGGCAAGAATGGCAACCGTTCGATGAACCGTGCGCTTCATGTGACCTCCGAAAACCGCATACAGCGCGAGCCCGATCACCCGAGCGGGAAGAAGGGTGCCGAGCGCCGCCACCACGTAATCGAACCCACGGTCGACGATCGCGGGAGGCGTTGCGCCGCCGCGCATCGGGCGCCGCCCGCCGCAACCGGGTCGGCACGACAGTTCAGAACCGGCCGGACGAGCGGGCTCCATTCTATGCCGCTCTCGTCGACGAACTCGTACCGGAACACGAATCCGGTGCTGCGGCGGCCGTTCTCTCCCGCGGAAAGCAGTCACTTCGACGTCACGGTCGCGTCGGCATGCCGGCCTTCGCGTCGACACCGGATCTCGGTCCGCACGGCCAGCACCACGAAGAGGCTCATGGTCGTGGCTCAGCCGATCAATCCCGCGCCGGCGCGAGGCGTCACGAAGTCCGCTTTCCAGCGGGTTGAAAGCCAGCGAACACGCGTGGCCCTCAGAATGAGGGTGTATTCTCCCCTCTGTCGTCCTCAGAAATCCATTGTCGCTGACCGGAAAGCCGGTATCCGTGCGCCTGTGCGCTGCAATGACACCGAATGCGCTGCCGTCGTGCGTGGCGGCTCTCTTGCAGCATTCCAACTCGAAATGCCGCGCAATTTCGTCGCAGCTTCCGTCGGCGCGCTGGAAATCTCGTTCGGGAGCGCGTCCTCGAGTGCCCTCGCGGCCCCCCGCGTCGAACCGTATGTCTTTGGTGGCGCCAGCGCGGTCTCCGACAGCGGCGCGAAGGTACGCGCCGGCGGCGGTGTCGAACTCATCGGATCGAACGGCCTTGGTGCAGGTGCAGAGGCTGGCTGGGTCGGCAGCGATTACGGCATTGGCTTGATCTCATTCTCCGTCTCCTACCGCTTGCCCGGGCGCAGGCGGCAGGCCGTCGAGCCGTTCGTCCTGGCCGGTTACTCGAGCAGCGCCTTCCGCGGCACGCCGCGACCCTTCATCAACGTCGGAGCGGGCGCCGACCTCTGGTTGCGCGGGAATTTCGGCATGCGGGTCGAAGCGCGCGACCACGCGGGATTGACCGCGAACTGGCGCAACCGGCACATCGTCGACGCACGCCTGGGATTCATCTGGGGACGATAACGGCGTGCGCAGGGGCCCTGTCCCCGGGAGAAGGCAATGCGGAGCTCTCCTCGTCGCACGATGCTGTCGGCGCTGGCGGCGATACTGCTGGCGCCGTCCTTCCTGGCCGCGCAGACCCTCGCTCGGAATTTCGGCGAGCTGCGCCTGAAGATCCAGACCGGTGATTCGATCTATGTGACCGACGAGACCGGCCGCGAAACGCACGGCAAGGTGCTCAGTCTGTCCGATTCCACCCTCGTCTTGTCGGACGATGGCGGGCGGCGCGAATTCACCGAAGCCACTGTCCAGGGGATTCGCCAGCGGCAGCCCGATTCTCTGCTCACGGGCGCGCTCATCGGCGCCGCGGCCGGCGGAGGCCTGGGCGTCGCGGCAGCGACCTTCTCGGACGAGTGCAGTTACGCCGCAATGTCGGCCAGGTGCGTCGGGCCGGCGCTCCTGATGACGGGGCTGGGCATCGGCATCGGCATCGGCGTCGACGCGCTGATCCAGGGGCGCAAGCCGATCTACGAAGCATCCGGCGCCAGCGTCCGGGTGTCGCCGCTGCTCGCGCCCGGTCGCACGGGTGTCCACGTGACGGTCGTCCTGGCTCCGGGCAGCCGCTGAGCGGCTGCCGCCGGGCGCCGAAAGGGGGACCTATAATCGCGGGATGCGCGCCGCTCTCCTGCTCGTCCTCGCGATGATGGCTGCTCCGCTGCCGCGTCCATGTGACAGGCAGCTCGCGCCACTCCGGACCGGCACCTACTCTGGGAACGACCACGCGGGACGGTGGCGGGAAGACGAGGCCGGCAGCTGGGCAGGCGACGGCTGGCTCGGATGGAATGCGGACGGCGGGACGCTGCAGCCGGTGCGTTTCATCGTCCGCCGTCGGGACGAGGCCGGCGCGCCGGAGATCATCAGCGTGCGGAGCGTTCCGGACGTGGACTTCGCAGTCAGATGCATTCCGGAGGTGCGGCCGGGCCGGATCCGCAGCATCGCGATCGGCGGGCTCGCCGTGGATCGTCCGCTGAGAGCCGTGCTCGGAGAACGGCGATACGAAGTGCGCCTCGAAACGACGCGAGCAGATTTCTTCGATGCGAAGGTGATTCTGACCGACGGCCGGCGTACGCAGGTCCTGTACTCAGCGGACGGTTTCGCGGACGACCCGCACTTCGACATCGAGTGGGCCGGCGATCTCGACCGGGACGGCAGGCTGGACCTGCTCGTCAACCTGAGCCGTAAGTACTCGGTACACCCGTGGCGGCTGCTGCTCTCCTCGAGAGCGTCTGCAACCGAACTCGTCGGCGAGGCGGCGAGCTTCACGACCGGCGACTGACCCGCCGAGGTCGCGGGTCTACTGGGACTCGCTGAACGTCAGCGTGATTGCCTTGACGTACGGCACCGGTACGCCGTCCTTCATGGCGGGTTTGTAGCGCCACAGCCTGGCCGCGGCGGCTACCATCTCATCGTAGGCAGCGTTCAGCGATCGCCGGATGATGGCTTCGGTCACGTGGCCGTCCGGCGCAATCGTCACCACGAGGATGCCCTGCCCGCTGCGCAGGGCCTGGACGAGCGCCGGCGGAACCGGCGGAAGCGTCTGCACGATCGGGACGGGCGGCACGACGTCGGCGTCGCTCGCATCGTAGATCGCCGGCGTCGCGGGCTGCCGCGGAGCTTCGGTCGGGCTGGCAGCCGCTGGCGCGGGCGCCGGCGCTCTGGCCGCCGCCGCGGCCGCCGCCTGCTTCGCGAGGGTTGCCTGGACGAGGTCGCGAAAGCCCTCGGCCAGCACCGCCAGATCCGCCATCGCATCATCCTTGATCCCGAGCCGATCGGCCTCCGAGATGATGCGCCGCACGTCGGTCAGATCCGACTCGGCGGCCGCGAACTCCTTGGCGTCCATCGCCGCCCTCGCGGCGCGGTACTTCTCCCTCGCGAGGCCGGGCAGCAGCTGTTTCCGGACGTCGGTGAACATGCTCTCGACGCGCGGGGACAGGTCCTGCCCGGGATCGAAGAGCGGATTCCGCTGCAGGATGTCTCTCACTGCCGACTCCGCCTCGGCGGTGCGGCCGAGCGCGTACAGGCACAAGGACCGGTACTCGTCGATCTGAAGCGGGCTGTCCCCCGCCGCGCCGTCCGCCGACAGGCGCGTCAGCATGGCGAGGGCATCTTCGTAAGCGGCCGCCGCGTACAGCTCTTTCGCGGCGCTCAAGCGGTCTCCCGACGGGGGCTCGCCGGCGCCGGCCGCGAGCGTCGCCGCGAGTGCAATGACAAGAAGAGTCATCGTGCCCCTGCTACTTCTTCGTAAGGTCGGCCGAGATTCGGTTGGGACCTTTCGCCGTGACCGTCACGGTCCGCCGTTGCTCGCCGAACTGCGGGTGCCTGAACACTACCTCATGCGTGCCGATCGTGATCGGCACGTTCGCCAGCGGCGTCTGGCCGACGTCGGTGCCGTCGATCGAGACGTTCGCCCAGGGCTGCGCGTTCGCACTGAGCGTGGATTGCGGGGCGTCGACGCGGATTGCAGAGATCTTTCCGGCCGTGACGTCGATGTGCCGCGTCTCGCTGTACCCGAGCGCGTCGTTGACGAGCTTCACGTCGTGCCCGCCGGCGGCGAGCATCACCTTCGTGCCGCTGCTCGCGACCCGATCGGCGCCTTCGAACACCTGCACGTCGAATGGCGCGGACACGAAGACCCAGCCCGCGACCGGTCCTGGGGGCTTCGCGAACGAGAAAGCGGCCGCCGACGTGGCGCCCGGCTGGACGGTCACGGTCCGGTCGATCGTTCCTGCTTTCGAGGTGATCGAGACGAGGTGCTCGCCGGCCGCGAGGTCCGTCACCTCGAGCGGCGTCGACCCGCGCGCGTGGCCGTCGATGCTGACGCTGCCCGCCACGTCGGCGGTCACCGACAGCGTGCCGGTCGTGACCGCCGGGCTGCCCGGCGCGAACTCGAAATACTCCGACATCTGCCGGCCAGCCACGATGCTCAGCGGCACGCTGCGCTGTTCCGCGCCGTTCACCAGCGTCATCTGGTGTGCGCCCGGCTGCAGCGACAGCGTCAGCGGCGTCCGGCCGCGGTCGCGGCCGTCGATGGCCACGGCGGCGCCGGACGGCTTGCTGTCGATCGTCAGCGTGCCCGAAGCTTCGGGTAGATCGGGCGACGCGGCGATCCGCAACCTGGCTGCGGCCACAGTAGAGACGACGAGCGCCGCCGCCACTCCGGCCATCAGCCACTTCGTCTGGACACGGTTGAGTGCCGACGCTCCCGGAGCCGCATCATCAGCCGGAGCCGTGTGTTCCGGTTCCTCGGCGAGGAAACCATCGAGCGATTCCGCCTCCGGCGACTCGGGGAGAGGTGCCGCGGAATCGCGGACCTCGAGCGGCGGCGTGAGACTCTCTTCCTGATCGCCCGGCGCGGCCGGCGCCGGCCGGTCAGCGGACGCGCTGTCCATGTCAACTCCGAAATTGGTAACTTGGTTCGTCCCCGTGCACGCCAACCCCGTGCCACGAGATCTTGCCGAAACGTGCGAAAAGACCCCGGCTCGGGGCCATCGACACGCTCAAAGACTTACGCGTTTTGGACTTTTGTCTGCGCCATGGGTGGCTAACGACACGGGGACTCGGCGGCGAGAGGCCGAAAGCCGAGGCAGCCGCAACCAGGAAGCTGGCCGCGGCCTCTCAGCGCGCTGACGGAAGGTCGAACTACTTGACGATTCTGACCCGGCCGGGGGCCACGGGCACCTTCTTCTCGGACACCGAGAATTTCAGCCCGGCAATAGTCAGCGTGCCGCTCTGCGAACTTGTGTTCGCCTGCGCGGAGTAACTGACCGTGCCGGTCCCGTTGCCCGTCGCACCGGCCGTTACTTTGAGCCAGCTCGTGTTGCTCGTGGCGGTCCAGCTGCAGGTGCCGGTCGTGGTCACGGTGACGCTGCCCGTGCCGCCGCTGAGCGGCAGCGTTGCTGACGTGGGCGAAATGGTGAACGCACAGTTGCCGGGCTGTGCGACGGTGAGGGTCTGGCCGGCAAGCGTGAGCGATCCGGTCCGGGAATTGGACGATGTGTTCGCGGCGACTGTGTAGCTGACGGATCCGCCGCCCGTCCCGCTCGCCCCACTGGTGATCGTGATCCAGCTCGCGTTGCTCGTCGCCGACCAGCTGCAGCTGCTCGATGTCGTGACGCTCGCGCTGGACGCCCCACCGCCTGCGGGTTCGGATTGTGAGGTAGGCGACACGGTGTAGGCGCACGCTGCGGCCTGCGTCACCGTGACCGTCTGACCGGCGACGGTGAACGTGCCGGTCCTGGCCGCGCCGGAATTCGGCGTGATCGAATAGCCGGCGCTGCCCGTGCCAGTGCCTCCACTCGTCACCAGGATCCAGCTCGTATTGCTCGATGCGGTCCAGCTGCAGCCGCTGGCCGTCGTGACGCTGACGTTGCCTGTGCCGCCGGCAGTCGACTCGGATATCGAAGTCGGCGACACGCTGTAGCTGCATCCGCCACCAGACTGGCTCACCGTCACCGTCTGCCCGGCTACCGTCAGCGTCCCGGTCCGCGAGCTCGAGGACGTGTTCGCGGCCACCGTGTAGCCCACGGCCCCGTTGCCCGTGCCGCTCGCGCCGCTCGTGACCGTGATCCAGGTCGCGTTGCTCGCCGCCGTCCAACCGCAGGTGCTCGTCGTCGTCACCGTCGCGCTCGCCGAGCCGCCGGCGGCCGCTTCCGCCTGCGAGGTCGGCGAGACCGTGAAGCTGCACGCGCCGGCCTGCGTCACCGTGACCGTCTGCCCGGCGACCGTCAGTGTCCCGGTCCGCGAACCGGACGACGTGTTCGCGGCCACCGTGTAGCCGACGGTCCCGTTGCCCGTGCCGCTCGCGCCGCTCGAGACCGTGATCCAGGTCGCGTTGCTGACTGCCGTCCACATGCAGCCGCTACCCGCGGTGACGCTGAGGCTGGCCGTTCCACCGCCCGCTCCCGCCGAGGCCGCGGTCGGCGTGACTGTTGAGCTGCACTGCGTCGAGAACGTAAACGTATTCGAAGGATTGCTGATGCCGTCACCGCCCGGTCCGACGGCTTCGACGTCGGAAACATAGTCCGTGCCTGGAATCGGCCAGCCGGTAAACACTGTCGAGAGGTCGACCGTGATCGTGTTCGTCGAATCGGGCGTCGGCTTGCCCAGGTTGACGGTCTGAAACGGTGCAGAGGCACCAACGAGGTACAGATCGAGCTGATAGTACGTAAGGACGGGCGTCCCATCCGACAGCAACGAGTTCTGTGCCGACGACGCCGTGAACTGAACTTTGTTCGGATCGACGGTCGTCTGCGCCGCAGCTGTCGGCGGCAGCGCGGCGATCAGCAGGATTCCGAGAACACAAATCACCCATACCCGACCTGTACGGAGCATTCCTCACCCCTGGCGACGCCGACTGACAACAGTCGTACGTCACCTGATGAAGCCAAAAATGGTGCGCAGAACTTTTTGCGCGGAACGGCTTCGGCGAGGGAGCTGCGCGAAGCCGCGATCGGGGGGGCGCGCGAACGGTTGAGCAAATTCCGCACCAGCACGTGCAGTACGCGATTCGCCTCGGATAATCCGGCGCATGTCGTCGCTCGCGCGGATCGGCGCCCGGTTTCCTGAATCAATCTTCGAGGCGACGCGTTCAGAATCGTCCGGAGCGCGATCGCTTCGCTCGTTCGGTAATGTCCGATTTCAATCCAGTAATGAAGAACAGGTGTGTAACCGCTCGTGCGGCGGGGTCAGGACGAAATCGTTTTCGGGCGGGATGCGAAGGGCGATGGAAATCGGATCAGTGGTGCGCTGCCGCAGTCACCTGCTGCCACACGCGGAAGAAGTTGCCGCCCATCACTTTCCCGACCTCTTCATCCGTGTAGCCGTGCGCGAGGAGAGCGTCGGCAATCGCCTGGAAATTGGCCTCCTCGCCGAAGCCTTCCGTGTAGCTCGCCATGCCGCGAAGATCGCTGCCGATGCCGACGTGATCGATACCGGCGAGCCGGCGGACGTAGTCGATGTTCCGCACCATGTCGTCGAGCGTCCGATTCGACTCGCCGTTCGGCCAGATCCCGACCACGCCGCCTCCGGCCGCAATCGCCGAGATCTC